>NZ_LT827010.1:1410000-2010000 GCF_900119315.1 Actinoplanes sp. SE50/110
GCCTGCGAGTTAGTGGCATGTGGCGAGGTTAACCCGTGTGGGGTAGCCGTAGCGAAAGCGAGTCTGAATAGGGCGTTTTTAGTCGCATGTTCTAGACCCGAAGCGGGGTGATCTAGCCATGGGCAGGTTGAAGCGTGGGTAAGACTACGTGGAGGACCGAACCCACCAACGTTGAAAAGTTGGGGGATGACCTGTGGTTAGGGGTGAAAGGCCAATCAAACTCCGTGATAGCTGGTTCTCCCCGAAATGCATTTAGGTGCAGCGTCGCGTGTTTCTTGCCGGAGGTAGAGCACTGGATGGTCTAGGGGGCCCACAAGCTTACTGAAATCAGCCAAACTCCGAATGCCGGTAAGTGAGAGCGCGGCAGTGAGACTGCGGGGGATAAGCTTCGTAGTCGAGAGGGAAACAGCCCAGATCGCCAGCTAAGGCCCCTAAGCGTGTGCTAAGTGGAAAAGGATGTGGGATCGCATGGACAACCAGGAGGTTGGCTTAGAAGCAGCCACCCTTTAAAGAGTGCGTAATAGCTCACTGGTCAAGTGGTTCCGCGCCGACAATGTAGCGGGGCTCAAGCACACCGCCGAAGCTGTGGCATTCACACTTGTGTGGATGGGTAGGGGAGCGTCGTGCAGCGGGTGAAGCGCCGGAGTGATCCAGGTGTGGACGCTGTACGAGTGAGAATGCAGGCATGAGTAGCGAATGAAGGGTGAGAACCCCTTCCGCCGGATGACCAAGGGTTCCAGGGCCAGGCTAATCCGCCCTGGGTGAGTCGGGGCCTAAGGCGAGGCCGAGAGGCGTAGTCGATGGATAACGGGTTGATATTCCCGTACCCGCAAAGAAACGCCCAAGACGAACCCATCTGTACTAACTACTTGATCAATTCAATGGCTTCGGCCGGCGATGCGGGAGACTAGGACCTTGGGTGGTAGTAGTTTAGTGATGGGGTGACGCAGGAAGGTAGATGATCCCGGCCGGTGGTTGTGCCGGGGTAAGCGTGTAGGCCGTACCGTAGGCAAATCCGCGGTGCATGAGGCTGAGACGTGATGCCGAGCCGTTCTGGTGAAGTCATTGATCCTATGCTGCCGAGAAAAGCCTCTAGCGATGTTTCGAGCGGCCCGTACCCTAAACCGACACAGGTGGTCAGGTAGAGAATACCGAGGCGACGGGTGAACTGTGGTTAAGGAACTCGGCAAATTGCCCCCGTAACTTAGGGAGAAGGGGGGCCGGACGCGTGAAGCCACTTGCTGGTGGAGCGTGGTATGGCCGCAGAGAGCAGGGGGAAGCGACTGTTTACTAAAAACACAGGTCCATGCGAAGTCGTAAGACGATGTATATGGACTGACGCCTGCCCGGTGCTGGAACGTTAAGGGGACCTGTTAGCTCTTCGGGGCGAAGCGGAGAACTTAAGCGCCAGTAAACGGCGGTGGTAACTATAACCATCCTAAGGTAGCGAAATTCCTTGTCGGGTAAGTTCCGACCTGCACGAATGGCGTAACGACTTCCCCACTGTCTCAACCACAGGCCCGGCGAAATTGCAGTACGAGTAAAGATGCTCGTTACGCGCGGCAGGACGGAAAGACCCCGGGACCTTTACTATAGCTTGACATTGGTATCTGAATTCGATTGTGTAGGATAGGTGGGAGACTGTGAAGCTCGGACGCCAGTTCGGGTGGAGTCATTGTTGAAATACCACTCTGTTGGGTTTGGGTATCTAACTTGCGGCCCTGATCGGGTCGAGGGACAGTGTCTGGTGGGTAGTTTAACTGGGGCGGTTGCCTCCTAAAGGGTAACGGAGGCGCCCAAAGGTTCCCTCAGCCTGGTTGGCAATCAGGTGTTGAGTGTAAGTGCATAAGGGAGCTTGACTGTGAGACTGACGGGTCGAGCAGGGACGAAAGTCGGGACTAGTGATCCGGCACTTGCGTGTGGAAGCGGTGTCGCTCAACGGATAAAAGGTACCCCGGGGATAACAGGCTGATCTTCCCCAAGAGTCCATATCGACGGGATGGTTTGGCACCTCGATGTCGGCTCGTCGCATCCTGGGGCTGTAGCAGGTCCCAAGGGTTGGGCTGTTCGCCCATTAAAGCGGTACGCGAGCTGGGTTTAGAACGTCGTGAGACAGTTCGGTCCCTATCCGCCGTGCGCGTTGGATACTTGAGAAGGGCTGTCCCTAGTACGAGAGGACCGGGACGGACGAACCTCTGGTGTGCCAGTTGTTCTGCCAAGAGCACGGCTGGTTGGCTACGTTCGGAAGGGATAACCGCTGAAAGCATCTAAGCGGGAAGCTCGCTTCGAGATGAGGTATCCCACCACCTTGAGTGGGTAAGGCTCCCAGCTAGACTACTGGGTTGATAGGCCGGAGATGTAAGCACGGTAACGTGTTGAGTTGACCGGTACTAATAGGCCGAGGGCTTAACCACACCAAACTTTATGCTCGATATGCGTCCACTGTGTGATTCACAGCAAACGAACAACCACCCCGGTTCAAGACTGCCGGGTTGCTGGTTTGTTCTGCTGATGGCTGTTTCGGTGGTCATAGCGGAGGGGAAACGCCCGGTTACATTCCGAACCCGGTAGCTAAGCCCTCCAGCGCCGATGGTACTGCACTCGGGAGGGTGTGGGAGAGTAGGACGCCGCCGGACTCAACTTCAGAAGAGGCCCACCCCTGACGGGGTGGGCCTCTTCTTTTTTGTATCCACGGACAGGCGGAAAAGCGCCCCCACGTCGGCTTGCGGCCGAGGCCGAGGCGCTTTTCGACGTACTGTCAATTGCGGGTTTGAATGGCTTTTCGGAGTTGCAGCATCAAGGGAGCGGCTTCGGATTCGGAACGGTTCGGGAACATGGCGAGGGCCAGCGAACCGTGGTCGGCCCACCCGCAGACCGGCATGTTGCCGCCCTCGGTCCTGGTGATTCCGCACTTCATCGAGCCGCCGAGCGGGCCCGGGTCGACGTCGTGCAGGCCGGTGACGGTGCCCTGCTTGTCGCTGATCAAGCCGAACGACGTAGCCAGATCCTTGCCGGGGCTCCAGATCAGCGTGGTGCCGCCGAAGATCAGCACGTCCTTCTCGCCGGTGCCGCTGTAGACGCCGCCGACGGTCTTGTCCATGTCGATCTCGGTGTTCAGCGCGGTCTGCAGATAGTCGGCGGTGTCCTTGGCGTTCGGGCTGTCGTCCAGCGTCATGTCGGCGACCGACGGCGGCAGGCTGAGCGTGACGTCGCGCTGGACGTGGATCTGCCAGTAGTACCAGCCGAGGCCGGCGACGCCGAGCAGGCCGACCGCCAGCAGCGAGCCGGTCAGGATGGTGCGGGTGCGCCGGCGGCGCGGGCTCAACGGCGCATCGTCGCCGTCCTCGACCGGCACCAGGCTGAACGGGCCGGCCTGGAGCTCGATCGGCTCGCCTTCGGTGAGGTCCAAAGGCTCCGCGTCGGTATCGGCCGGCTCGGGCCCGGCCGCGGCCGGAACCGCGCTGATCTCGATGTCCCGCGACAAATCGGGCTCCGCGGGATCCGGTTCGGGGGCGTCGCCGGCGGGCGGAGGGGGCGCGTGGCCGCGGTCGGACATCAGGCGAGCCTACAGTTATCCACAGGTGGGAGTGCGAATAGTTGACCGCCTCCGGGAATCCGTAGACTTGCCCTGTGACCGACACGACCGATACCCGCACTCCCGACAGCCGGCCCACCGGTGGCCTCTCCGCTCAGTACCAGCCGGGCGAGGTAGAGCAGCGGCGGTACGAGCGGTGGGTATCGGAGGGCTACTTCACCGCCGACCCGAAGAGCGACAAGCCGCCGTTCACCATCGTCATCCCGCCGCCGAACGTGACCGGCTCGCTGCACGTCGGCCACGCCCTCGACCACACCATCCAGGACACCCTGGTGCGCCTCAAGCGCATGCAGGGCTTCGAGGTGCTCTGGCTGCCCGGGATGGACCACGCCGGCATCGCCACGCAGAACGTGGTCGAGCGCAAGCTGGCCGAGCGGCAGCTGTCCCGGCACGACCTGGGCCGCGAGGCCTTCGTCGCCAAGGTCTGGGAGTGGAAGGCCGAGTCCGGCGGCGCGATCCTGGGGCAGATGCGCCGGCTGGGTGACTCGGTCGACTGGTCCCGGGAGCGCTTCACCATGGACGAGGGCCTCTCCCGGGCCGTTCAAACGATCTTCAAGCGGCTGTACGACGACGATCTGATCTACCGCGCGAACCGGATCATCAACTGGTGCCCGCGGTGTCTGACCGCCCTGAGCGACATCGAGGTGGAGCACACCAACGACGAGGGTGAGCTGGTCTCCATCCGGTACGGCGAGGGCGCGAACGCGATCGTGGTCGCCACCACCCGGGCCGAGACGATGCTCGGTGACACCGCGGTGGCGGTGCACCCCGACGACGAGCGGTACCGGCACCTGGTCGGCACCGAGGTCGAGCTGCCGCTGACCGGCCGGCGCATCCCGATCGTGGCCGACGAGCACGTCGACCCGGCGTTCGGCACCGGTGCGGTCAAGGTGACCCCGGCGCACGACCCGAACGACTTCGAGATCGGGCAGCGGCACGGCCTGCCCAGCCTCACCGTGATGGACGAGCGCGCGGTGATCACCGTGCCCGGTCCGTTCGAGGGCCTGGACCGGTACGAGGCCCGTCCGGCGGTCGTCGCCGCGCTGCGCGAGCAGGGCCGGATCGTCGCCGAGAAGCGGCCGTACGAGCACTCCGTCGGGCACTGCTCGCGGTGCAAGACGACCGTCGAGCCGCGGCTGTCGCTGCAGTGGTTCGTCAACACCACGCCGCTGGCCAAAGCGGCCGGTGACGCCGTCCGCGACGGCCGGGTCCGGATCGAGCCGGAGGAGCTGTCGAAGCGGTACTTCGCCTGGGTCGACAACATGCACGACTGGTGCATCTCGCGCCAGCTGTGGTGGGGTCACCGCATCCCGGTGTGGTACGGCCCGGCCGGCGAGGTCGTCTGCGTCGGGCCGGACGAGCAGCCGCCCACCGGCGAGGGCTGGACCCAGGACACCGATGTGCTGGACACCTGGTTCTCGTCCGGGCTGTGGCCGTTCTCGACCCTGGGCTGGCCGGAGCGTACGCCGGAGCTGGCGAAGTTCTATCCGACCAGCGTCCTGGTCACCGGCTACGACATCCTGTTCTTCTGGGTCGCCCGGATGATGATGTTCGGGCTCTACGCGATGGACGGCGTGCAGCCGTTCAACGTGGTGAACCTGCACGGCATCGTCCGCGACCAGTTCGGCAAGAAGATGTCGAAGTCGTTCGGCAACGTGGTGGACCCGCTGGACTGGATCGACCGGTACGGCGCGGACGCCACCCGGTTCACCCTGATGCGGGGCGCCAACCCGGGCTCCGACGTGGCGACCAGCGAGGAGTGGTGTCAGGGCTCCCGCAACTTCTGCAACAAGCTGTGGAACGCGACCCGGTTCGCGATGATGAACGGCGCCACCGTCGAGGGCGACCTGCCCGCGCCCAGCGAGCTCAGCGCGATCGACAAGTGGATCCTGTCCCGGCTGCAGCACACCATCGCCGAGGTCAACGAGCAGTTCGACAGCTACGAGTACGCGAAGGTCTGCGACACGCTGTACCACTTCGCGTGGGACGACGTCTGCGACTGGTACGTCGAGCTGAGCAAGCCGGTGCTGGCCCAGGACACCCCGGAGGCGGCACGCAGCCGGCGGGTTCTCGGGCACGTGCTCGACCAGCTGCTGCGCCTGCTGCACCCGGTGATCCCGTTCGTCACCGAGGAGCTGTGGATCGCGCTCACCGGCCGCGAGACGGTCACCTTCGCGACCTGGCCGATGGTCGACCACGCGCTGGTCGACGACGCCGCCGAGGAGGAGCTGGCCGCCCTGCAGAAGGTGGTCACCGAGGTCCGACGGTTCCGGTCCGACCAGGGGCTCAAGCCGAGCCAGCGGGTTTCCGCGGCGCTGACCGGGCTGGGCAACGTCGGCATCGACACGCACGAGCCGCTGATCCGCTCGCTGGCCCGGCTGGACGCGCCGGCCGACGGCTTCACCGCGACCGCCACCCTGGCGGTCACCGGTGGGATCACCGTCGACCTGGACACCCGCGGGGCGATCGACGTGGCCGCCGAGCGTGCCCGGCTGGACAAGGACCGGGCGGCTGCCGAGAAGGAGGCCGCGCAGTGCAGGGCGAAACTGGGCAACGAGGCGTTCATCGGCAAGGCGCCGGAGGCCGTCGTGGCCAAGATCAAGGACAGGCTGGCCACCGCTGAGGCCGACCTGGTCCGGATCGCCACCGCGCTCGAGGCGCTGCCGGCCGCATGAGTCCCGCCGAGCACTCCTCCGAGCACGCCTCCGCATACGCGGCGGTCGAGGCCGCGCTGAACGAGCGCGGCTTCACCCGGATGGTCTTCGACATGCAGAAGATCCGGGATCTGATGGACGTGCTGGGCAGCCCGCAGCGGGCCTACCCGGCGATCCACCTGACCGGCACCAACGGCAAGACCAGCACGGCGCGGATGATCGACGGGCTGCTGCGGGCCTGCGGGCTGCACACCGGGCGCTACACCAGCCCGCACCTGGAAACGGTGCGGGAGCGGATCAGCCTCGACGGTGAGCCGGTGTCCGAGGAGCGGCTGGTCGACACGTACCGGGAGATCGCCCCGCTCGCCGAGCTGATCGACGCGCGCAACAGCGAGCCGCTCACCTACTTCGACATGACCACGGCCATGGCGTACGCGGCGTTCGCCGACGCGCCGGTCGACATCGCGGTCGTCGAGGTGGGGCTCGGCGGCGAAGAGGACGCCACCAACGTGATCGATGCCGGGGTGTGCGTGCTCACCCCGATCGGGCTCGACCACACCGAGTGGCTCGGCGACACGATCGAGGACATCGCCTGGGCCAAAGCCGGGATCATCCACAAGGACGCGACCGTGATCACCGCGGTGCAGACCGAGGAGGCCATGCGGCCGATCCTGGAACGCTGCGCGGAGATGGGCGCCACGCTGGCCCGCGAGGGCAGTGAGTTCGGCGTGGTGCAGCGTACCCAGGCGGTCGGCGGCCAGGTCCTCGTGCTGCAGGGCCTCGGCGGGGTGTACGAGGAGATCTTCCTGCCGCTGTTCGGCGCGCACCAGGCGCAGAACGCGGCGCTGGCGCTGGCCGCGGTCGAGGCGTTCCTCGGCGCCGGGCCGGGCAAGCAGATCGACATCGAGCTGATCCGCGAAGGATTCGCCCAGGTGGACTCGCCCGGGCGGCTGGAACGGGTGCGCAGCGCACCGGCCATCCTGCTGGACGGCGCGCACAACCCGCACGGGATGGCGGCCACCGTCGCGGCGCTGGAGGAGGAGTTCAGCTTCCGGCACCTGGTGGCGGTGCTCGCCGTCTTCGCCGACAAGGACGTGACCGGGCTGCTCGACCTGCTCGAACCCGTGGTGGCGCGGATCGTGGTGACACAGAACAGCTCACCGCGGTCGATGCCGGTGCAGGAACTCGCGCAGCTCGCCGCCAACGTGTTCGGTGAGGACCGGGTGAGCATCGCCGAAACCATGCCGGACGCCATCGAGGAAGCCGTGGTGCTGGCCGAGGAGGACGCGTCCGGCGAACTGAGCGGCGTCGGCGTGCTGATCACCGGGTCGGTGGTCACCGTCGCCGACGCGCGGAAACTGCTCAAACGATGACCGGGCCGGAGGAGAACGCGGCGCCGGTCGGGGACGAGGCGGGCGCTGGGCCGCGGCGTTCCGGGCTGCGCAACCCCGAAGCGGCGGTACGCGGTCTCGGAGCGGGCACCCTGGCCCTCGAAGCGATCGTCCTGCTGCTGGCCATCCAGCCGATCCGGATCCTCGGTGGGCACCTCAGCGGGTGGGGGATCGGCCTGGTCATCGGGCTCGCCGTGGTGGCCGCGCTGCTCGCCGGATGCATGCGGCAGCGGTGGGGGTGGGGCGCGGGGACGGCGCTGCAGGTGCTGCTGCTCGCCAGCGGGCTGGTGCACTGGTCGCTCGCCGCGCTCGGGGTGATCTTCGGGCTGGCCTGGGCCTACGCGACGTACGTGCGGCGGTCGATCCTCGGGTGAGAACGGGCGCCGGCTGAGACGCATGATGGGGAGTCGCCATGCGGTGACTCCCCATCATGCTTTCCGGGAAACGTCAGGCCTCGGGGGTGGGATCCGGGCGGACGGCTCGCCACTGGGTGATCGCGATGTTGTGGTTGTCCGGGTCACGGAAGGTCGCGGACCAGAGCTCCAGCTTGTCGCCGCGGTTGACGGCCCGGGGGGAGTGGACGAACTTGACGCCCTTGGCCCGGAGCTCGTCGTGAACCGCCTCGATGTCGCCGACCTCCAGGTTCAGATAGATCAGGCGGCCCGCCTCGGCGGACAGGTTCGGGACGGTACGCAGGACCACCCGGGTGTCGCCGGAAGCCAGCACCGAACTGCCGTCACCGGTGTCGATCTCGAAGAAGCCGAGCGTGTCCCGGTAGAAGACGATCGACCGGGCCAGGTCGGTGACCAGGATGGTGATGCCCACGCCGTGGATTGCGCCGGCCGGGCCGGGGCGGGCACTGGGATAGGCGGTGATCACCTCGGCGGTGCGGTCGTCGGGCACCGGCCGGCCGGCGAAATCAGCCCAGGGGTTGCCCTTCCGGCCCTCCGCGCCGGCTGCGGCGGTGGGGGAGTCGGCGGTGACCGGCCAGGCGGTGGTCTCGGCGCTGGGCGCATCGTCCGGCTCGGCGGTGGCGGGGAAAGCGGCGGCTGACTGCTCCGCCGGGGGTTCGGCCGCCGGGGAAGTGACGATGTCGGCGGGGTCCGCCCAAGGGGTGGCGATGTCGCCGGGGTCTGTCCAGGGGGTGACGATGTCGCCGGGGTCCGCCGGGGGAGCGACGATGCCGGCGGCGACCGCCGGGGCGGCTTCGGGGGTGGACTCCGGGACGTCGTCCAGCGGGATGTCGATCTCGTCGGCGACCGGGGTGGGGGCGGCGGGGCGCGGGGTCGCCGGTGGTGGCGCGGTCGGGAAGGGTCGGTCCGGCTCCGGGGCGGTCGGCGGGGCGGTGAGCGGGGTCGGCTCGGCCCGGGCGGTGGACACCGGCGCGGGCGGAACCGGGGGCTCCGGGTCGGTGGGTGCGTAGGCGCTGACCGGGAAGGCGGCCGGCGGGTAACCGTCGAGGCCCGGGTCGTCGGAGTCGGTCCCGGCTGCCGGACCTGAAGCGGTGTGCACCGGGATGGCAGCGGCCCCGGTGGGGGTGGCCGGCATCGGGACTGCGGCGGCCCCGGTGGGGGCGGCCGGCATCGGGACTGCGGCGGCCCCGGTGGGGGCGGCCGGCGCCCGGGCGGCGTCGCTCGGGGGCGGGGCGACCGGCGCCCTGATGGCGTCGCTCGGGGGCGGGGCGGCGGGCATCGGGATGGGGGATGCGGCGGTGCCCGGGGTGGGGGCGGCGGGGTCGCCCGGCTGGGTGACGAAGCGGGTCCGACCGGAATGGGTGGACTTGGGCTCGGGCTTGGAGGTCGGCTCCGTGGTGGGGGTCGGCTGGTGCGGGACCGCGGTGGTAGCGGTGGTCGGCTGGTGCGGGACCGCGGTGCTAGCGGTGGTCGGCTGGTGCGGGACCGCGGTGGTAGCGGTGGTCGGCTGGTGCGGGACCGCGGCGGTGGCAGTGGTCGGCTTGGGCTCGGCCGGCGGGGCCACCGGGCGCTGGGTGGGGGCCGGCGGAGCCGGGGGAGCCGGCGGCTCGTCCAGGTCCAGGTCGATCGCCGGTTCCGGGGTGGGGTCGACCGGGGTGCGCTGGGTGGGTGTGCGGTTCGCGGTGACGGTGGCGGACGCCGAACGCGGCTTCGGGCTGGGGCGGGAGCCGGGTGGGCGCGGGGTCGTGGTGCGGATGGCGGAGCTGGCGGCGCCGGTGGCTACGCCCGCGGCGAATGCGGCGGCAGAGGGGCCGCTCCCGGGCGCGGGACCGGACTCGCTCAAGCCCGAGTAGCGGGGGGCGTCGCCCGAGGACTGCTGCGGCGCGCTGGGAGAGGGACTCGTGCCGGCGGGCGACGCGAAGGCATCGCGGGCGGAGGGGCCGGCGCCGGCGGGCGACGCGAAGGTATCGGGAGTGGTGGGGCCGGCGCCGGCGGGCGACGCGAAGGTATCGGGAGTGGTGGGGCCGGCGCCGGCGGAAGAGGTGTAGGTGGTGGCGCCGGTGGAGGAGGTGGCGGGGCCGGGTGGGGGTGGATAGTCGGCACCGGTGGGGGTCGTGGGGGCCCGCCGGGTCCGGCCCGGGGCGGGGGGCGGCGGGTAGTCGTAGTCGTCGGACTGGTTGACGGAACGGGCGGAGCCCGGGGACGGCGGGGGCGGGAACTCGTCAGGTTCACCGGCCGGGGTGGCGCCCGGCGGGGGCGGGGGCGGGAAGTCGAACGAGTCGTCGCCGCCGGGCCGGCGGCCGGCGGCCTCGGGTCCGGGCGGGGGCGGGTAGCTGGCCGACGGCCAGGCCTCGGAGGAGGCGCCCGACCCGAACCGGCTGGAGGCGCTGCCGGCGGCGATCCGGTCCGGGTCCACTTCGGCGGCGGACGCGAACGGGACGGATGCCGTTGCCGAAGAGGGCCGCGGGACGGTCGCGGCGGCCGCCGGCTCCGCCTCGGTGGCGAAGACCGGCGATTCCTCGGCGACAGCGGTCGACGACGCGGCGGCGGATGGCGCCGGGCCTGTGGGGGCAGCCGGGCTCGCAGGGGCCGCCGGGCCCGCAGGGACGGCCGGGTCCTCCAGGGCGGCCGGGCTCGCGGGGGCGGCCGGGCCTGTAGGAGCGACCGGGCCCGTAGGAGCGGCCGGGCTCGCAGGCGCGGCCGGGTCTTCCCGGGTGGCCGGATCCTCCCCATTGGCGGGGTCGTCGGGCGTGGCCGGATCCGTGGGGAGCGGATCGAAGCCGACCGGGTCGGTGGCGGCGGAGTCGAAGGAGCCCCCCGAGCGACGCGGGCCGCTGCCGGCGCGGCGGGGCAGCGGCGCGACCTGTTCTTCGCCGCCGACCAGCTGCCCCTCGAGGATCGGCCCGTTCGGGGTGTCCCGGACCACCACCGGGGTGGTGGCGCGCTCCTCCTCGTACGCCGGCTCCTGGGCGGCCCAGTCGTCGTCGCGGGTCTCCCACGGCTTGGGGGCGACCGCGCCGAGCACGTCGTCGTCCTCCTCCTCGGGGAGCAGCGGGTCCTCGTGGAACTCGGAGTGGGCGGAGCCGGTGACCGGCGGCGGCGGGTCGCCGGCCGGGCCGAGGTCCGGGGCGTCCTTCCAGTTGACCCGGACCCGGCGGGTGTCGTCGACGTCGACGGTGATCGGCACGGTGGAGCCGGCGACCGGCCATTTCGCGACCGGCACCCGGCCGTCCCGGATCACCTTGTCGAAGGTGCCCAGGCCGGGGGCGACGACGATGGCCCGGATCTCGGCCCGGCCGTACGCCCCGGCGAGCGGTGGCGCGGTGATGTCCATGATCTCCGCGGTGCCGGCGACGGTGGCCCGGCCACCGCGGCGGCCGGGGGTGACCACGGCGAGCGTGACCGCGATGGCCAGCACGACCAGCCCGAAGATCGAGACGGGCCAGCTCTTCATGCCGAGCCCGTAAACGATCACAAAGCCCGCGAGCGTGCCCATGACCGCCGCCACCAACTTGCGTGCCGGGGCGATGGGCCGCCCGGTCTGGTTCGCCACTGTGGACCTCCCGTTGTTCAGGTCAGGTTATGGCCCGCCGGTCGAAGAGCGAAAGTGCGGTAGTACGGACATCGTCGCTCGCCGTGTCGGAGGTACCGATAGGCTGAACCTCAGGCGTGTCGGCCTGACGTCTTCGAGAGGAACTACGTGTCCACCAGCACCGAGCGTTCGCTCATCCTCATCAAGCCTGACGCGGTCCGCCGCGGTCTGCTCGGCGAGATCCTGTCCCGGTTCGAGCGTAAGGGCCTGGTCATCGAGGCGCTGGAGGTGCGCACGATGAGCCCCGAGCTCGCCGACCAGCACTACGCCGAGCACGTCGACAAGGCGTTCTACCCGCCGCTGAAGGATTTCATGACCAGCGGCCCGCTGGCCGCCGTGGTGCTCTCCGGCGACGAGGTGATCGAGGTGGTGCGCGCCATGATCGGCGCGACCGACGGGCGCAAGGCCGCGGCCGGCACGATCCGCGGCGACCTGGCCCTCTCCAACCGGGAGAACCTGGTGCACGCCTCCGACTCGCCGGACAGTGCCAAGCGTGAGCTGGCGCTCTGGTTCCCGCACCTGTGATCTACGGCCCTGACCGCTGCTGATCAGAAGAGGATCGGCAAAGGGGACCGGCCCGGCTGGTCCGGGCACGGTCACCTCGGGGCCACCGGCGATCGGGCGGATGACGGCCGTGCTCACGGCGTACCCCGCAATCGTCTTGTTCTTCTGAGAAAGAACCTGGGTGAGGGAATCCCGGGGTGGCCGGTATCGTTGTGCGCACGCAGGCGACGAACCGGCCATCACCGGGGAGCCTCCGGAAGAAAGCGCCTCCAGCGCGAGTAGAACCGGGCGGATCGGCACGCGCCACAGCCGGCGAATGAGCGGGTTTCCCCGGTGGGAGGCCAAGCGAGGTGGTACCGCGGGCGGCAATTCCGCTCGTCCTCGCAGTCAGGCGATGACTGTTTGAGGAGCACGATGTATCCGAAGCACACCGATGCGCAGGGCGTTCCGGCCTCCCCGGACCTGCCCGCGGTCGAGCGCGCGGTCCTGGAGCACTGGGCGGCCGACAAGACCTTCGAGGCCTCGGTCGAGCAGCGTCCGGCCGGGGAGAACGGCGCGAACGAGTACGTCTTCTACGACGGCCCGCCGTTCGCGAATGGACTGCCGCATTACGGCCACCTTTTCACCGGTTACGTCAAGGACGTGGTGCCGCGTTACCGGACGATGCGCGGCCAGCGGGTGGAACGCCGATTCGGCTGGGACACCCACGGCATGCCGGCCGAGATCGAGGCGGAGAAACAGCTCGGCATCACCAGCAAGGCGCAGATCGTCGAACTCGGTATCGACAAGTTCAACGAGGCCTGCCGCACGTCCGTGCTCGCCTACACCAAGGACTGGCAGGGATATGTCACCCGCCAAGCGCGGTGGGTGGATTTCGGGAACGACTACAAGACCCTCGACCCCGATTACATGGAGTCGGTCATGTGGGCGTTCAAGACCCTGCACGACAAAGGCCTGGTGTACGAGGGTTTCCGGGTTCTCGCCTATTGCTACCGGTGCGAGACGCCGCTCTCCAACACCGAGACGCGGATGGACGACGTCTACCGGGACCGGACCGACCCCGCACTGACGGTGAAGTTCCGGCTGTCGACCGGTGAGGACATCGCGGTCTGGACGACCACGCCGTGGACGCTGCCGTCGAACCTGGCGCTCGCGGTCGGACCGGACATCGAGTACGCGGTCCTCGCCGACGGCGCGGGGCAGAAGCTCATCGTCGGTGCCGGGCGGGTGGCCGCCTACGCCAAGGAGCTCGACGGCTACGAGCAGGTCGGCACGGTGCGGGGCAGCGAGCTCGTCGGGCGCCGCTACACGCCGCTGTTCGACTACCTGGTGGAGCCGGCCGGGGAGAACGCCTTCCAGGTGCTCGGCGCCGACTTCGTGACCACCGAGGACGGCACCGGCGTGGTGCACATGGCGCCCGCGTTCGGCGAGGACGACCAGAACGCCTGCCTCGCGGCCGGCATCCCGACCGTGGTCACCGTCGACGAGCAGACCCGGTTCACCTCGCTGGTACCCGACTTCCAGGGCCTGCAGGTCTTCGACGCGAACAAGCCGGTGATCGCCACGCTCAAGGAGCGCGGCGTGGTGGTCCGGCACGACGGCTACACCCACTCGTACCCGCACTGCTGGCGCTGCGACACCCCGCTGGTCTACAAGGCGGTGTCGTCCTGGTTCGTGGCGGTGACCAGGTTCCGGGACCGGATGGTCGAGCTGAACCAGGAGATCACCTGGACGCCGGCGCACATCAAGGACGGCTCGTTCGGCAAGTGGCTGTCGAACGCGCGGGACTGGTCGATCTCCCGGAACCGGTTCTGGGGCTCGCCGATCCCGGTCTGGAAGTCGGACGATCCGCAGTATCCGCGGGTGGACGTCTACGGGTCCTTCGAGGAGCTCTCCCGCGACTTCGGGGTGGCGGTCACCGACCTGCACCGGCCCGGTGTGGACGAGCTGACCCGGCCGAACCCGGACGACCCGACCGGGAGATCCACCATGCGCCGGGTGCCGGAGGTGCTGGACTGCTGGTTCGAGTCGGGGTCGATGCCGTTCGCGCAGGTGCACTACCCGTTCGAGAACAAGGAGTGGTTCGAGCACCACTACCCGGGTGACTTCATCGTGGAGTACATCGGGCAGACGCGGGGCTGGTTCTACACCATGCACGTGCTGGCGACCGCGCTGTTCGACCGGCCGGCGTTCCGGAACTGCCTGAGCCACGGCATCCTGCTGGGCGAGGACGGGCGCAAGATGTCCAAGTCCCTGCGCAACTACCCGGACGTGTACCGGGTGTTCGACTCGTACGGGTCGGATGCCATGCGCTGGATGCTGATGTCGTCGCCGGTGCTGCGGGGCGGGGACATGCCGGTCACCGAGACGGCGATCCGCGACTCGGTCCGCCAGGTGCTCCTGCCGCTCTGGAACGTCTGGTACTTCTTCAGCCTTTATGCGAACGCCGCGTCCCATGAGGCGAAATTTCGGACCGATTCCACCCACCTTCTCGATCGCTACATCCTCGCCAAGACCGGCGAGCTGGTGGAAGATGTCGCGAAAAAGATGGACGAATACGACATCTCTGGTGCGGCGGCGGGTGTCCGCTCCTACCTGGACGCGCTGACCAACTGGTACGTCCGCCGGTCCCGGGACCGGTTCTGGGCGGGTGACGCCGACGCGTTCGACACCCTGGCCACCGTCCTGGAGGCGCTCTGCCGGGTGGTGGCGCCGCTCGCTCCGCTCACCGCGGAGGAGGTCTGGCGCGGCCTGACCGGCGGCCGTTCGGTCCACCTCACCGACTGGCCGTCCGCCGACGCGTTCCCGGCCGACCACGAGCTGGTCGCCTCGATGGACGCGATCCGCGACGTCGCGTCGGCCGCCCTGTCGCTGCGCAAGGCCAAGGCCCTGCGGGTGCGCCTGCCGCTGGCCACGCTCACCGTCGCCGCCGCGCACGGCCGGTCGCTGGAGTCGCTCGGCGACCTGCTCAAGGACGAGGTCAACGTCAAGGACGTGGTCTTCACCGACGACGTCGCGGCGTACTGCCAGCAGGTCCTCACGGTCGTCCCCCGGGCGCTCGGCCCGCGGGTCGGCAAGCAGGTCCAGCAGGTGATCAAGGCGGTCAAGGCCGGTGACTGGGAGCTGATCGACGGCGCCCCGGTGGCCGCCGGGATCACCCTGGCCGAGGGGGAGTACGAGCTGAAGCTGGTCGCCGCGGACGCGGAGAACTCCGCCCCGCTGCCGGCCGGTGGCGGCGTCGTGGTGCTGGATGCCGCGGTCACTCCGGAGCTGGCCGCCGAGGGTCTGGCCCGGGACGTGATCCGGGTGGTGCAGCAGGCCCGCCGGGACGCCGGCCTGGACGTCTCGGACCGGATCTCGCTGATCGTGTCGGCCTCCGCGGCGGTGCGGGCGGCGGTGGAGACGCACCGGGAGTTCGTCGCCGGTGAGACCTTGGCCACCTCGCTGACCTTCGACGGCGTCGAGGGGTTCGACGGCGAAGTCGGCGACGGCGAGCAGATCACCGTCGGTGTGACCGCGGTGTGACATAACCGACTGGCCCGGATGTTCGCTTGGCGCGGCGAATGTCCGGGCCAGCCGCAAGATCAATAGTCCACAGCGGCCCCGCGTCCGATAACCTCTCCTCACCCCTCGACGTCTTTTTGCACTGGTCTTCCGGAGGACGAGTTGCCCCTGATCTACACGATCGGCAAGCTCACTGTCGGCAACACGCTGATGGTGGGTTGGAAGCCGCGCATCGAGGGCCTCGAGCACATCCCGAAGACCGGCGGCGCGATCTTCGCCGGCAACCACCTCTCGGTCGCCGACGAGCTCTTCCTCGGCGCCGCGGTCCCGCGCCACCTGGCGTTCTGGGCCAAGTCCGACTACTTCGTCGGTAAAGGGGTGAAGGGTTTCCTCTCGCGGAAGCTGATGGAGGGACTCGGCGCGATCCGGGTCGAGCGGGCCGGTGGGCGGGCCGCGCTCACCGCCTTCGACGCCGCCATCCCCGCGCTCAAGGGCGGCGATCTGGTCGCGGTCTACCCGGAGGGCACCCGCTCGCCGGACGGCAAGCTCTACCGCGGACGCACCGGCGTGGCCCGGCTGGCCACCGCGGCCGGCGTGCCGATCATCCCGGTCGGCATGATCGGCACCGATGTGGTGCAGCCGATCGGCCGGCTCGCGCCGAAACTGATGCGCGGCACCGTCACGGTCAAGTTCGGCAAGCCGATCGAGACGATCGGCCGCTCCAGTGACCGCACCTCGCTGCGCGAGCTCACCGACCAGGTGATGGGCGAGATCCAGAAACTCACCGGCCAGGAGTACGTGCCGCGGTACGCGCCGAAGCGCGAGGAGTGACGCTCACGCCCCGAACTTCGGGCTGAGCACCGCCCCGCGCAGCCGGGCCACCAGGGCGGCGCTCTCCTCCGGCGACCGTCGGGTGAGCAGCACGGTCGCCATGCTGCCGTGGTCCGCCCAGGTGCAGATCACCGTCGACGTGCCGCCCAGCCGCCCGGTGCCGCAGCTCTCGAAGGCGCCCGGTTCGTCCAGCGGGTAGTCCGCGACGTCGCTGAGCTCGGCGTCGCCGGCGATCCGGGCCAGCTGGCCGAGGGCGTCGGACTGCGGGGTGAAACGCCAGCCGGTGACGCCGTACACGGTGACCCGTTTGCCGTTGCCGTCGCCGTAGACGCCGGCGAACGCGCTGCCGTCGACGCCCGCCGACCGCAGCTGGTCGGCGAGGCGGTCGACGGCTTTCGTGCTCGCCGGGTCGGCGCGCAGGCGCAGGTCACCGACCCGGTCGGGAAGCGCCGCGGAGACCGGGAACTGCGCCAGGACCGGCCACCGCTCGTACGCGAGAGGGGCTGCGAACCAGGCCGCGGCCAGGACGGCGAGGACCAGGGCGAGCCGTCGCAGCCGGCGTAGCCGGCGCCGCGGGCGGGGTTTCTCCGGCAGGCGCGGCGGCGCGGCGCTGGGCGGCGGCTTGCGGAACCAGCCGCGCGACGGCGGTTTCGCGGCCGCTTGCGGTCGGTTGAGGGGTACGTCGTGAGCCGGGCCGCCGCGGGCCGGTTTGGCGTTGCGGGCCTCCGCGGTCTCGGCCGCCTTGGCCGCCAGCGCGTCCAGTAGCGCCTTGATCTTCTCCTGCTTGCCGGCCGGGGCACCCTGACCGACGATGCCGGTCGGAACGGCCGGGGCACCCTGACCGACGATGCCGGTCGGAACGGCCGGGGCACCCCGATCGACGATGCCGGTCGGCACGGCCGGGACACCCGGACCGGCCGTGCCGATCGGAGCGGCCGGGGCCTCCAGGCGGGTCGGTGGCATCTCCGGGAGCGGCGCCAGGTGCTCGGTGGTCCAGGCCGGAGTGTCCTGGCCGGCCCACGGGTCGACGGCGGGCATCGTCGCCCAGTTCTCCGGTTCCGGCTCGGGAGCGCCGCCGACCCGGTCGACCAGCCGGTCCCACAGCGACCGGCGCGGCCCGGGCACCGGCACCGGCGCGGCGCCGCTCCACCGGGGCGGCAGCACGCCGGTCGGTTCGTCGGAAAAGCCGTCCGGCCTGGTGTCAGCCATGGATTTCCGTCTCCTCCTCTGCCGGCGGCGGCACGCGCCTTCACCCAGGTTAAGGACGGTGTGCCAGACGTGCAGCGGAGCTTGATCCGGGCACCGGACACGAATGGCGGACAACCAGGGCGATGTGCGGAACGCTGCGGAGTCGTATGGTTACCCGGACCTGATATGCGGCCCACATCACAGAGCTCTGGGGAGGGCGCGGACCGGATGAGCAGCACGCAGAGGAACGCCGTCACGATCTCCGGCCGGGAGTCCGGGCAGCCGATGCTGTTCGCCCACGGCTACGGCTGTGACCAGAACATGTGGCGGCTGGTCACCCCGGCCTTCGCCGACACGCACCGGGTGGTGCTCTTCGACCACGTCGGCAACGGCCGCTCCGACCTGACCGCGTACGACGACGAGAAGTACTCCACGCTCGACGGCTACGCCTCGGACGTGCTGGACATCCTCCACGAGCACGATCTACGCGACGTGATCTTCGTGGGCCACTCGGTCAGCTCGATGATCGGCCTGCTGGCCGCGGTCCGCGAGCCGGAGCGGTTCGCCGGGGTGGTGATGGTCGGCCCGTCGCCGCGATACATCGACGACGAGGCGGACGGGTACGTCGGCGGGTTCACCCGTACCGACATCGAGCAGATGCTGGTCTCGCTGGACAGCAACTTCCTCGGCTGGTCCAGCGCGATGGCCCCGGTGATCATGGGCAACCCGGACCGTCCCGAGCTGGGCGAGGAGCTGACCAACTCGTTCTGCCGCACCGATCCGGCGATCGCCAAGAAGTTCGCCCGGGTCACCTTCCTCTCCGACAACCGGGCCGACCTGGCCCGGATGCGGGTGCCCTCGCTGGTGCTGCAGTGCTCCGAGGACGTGATCGCGCCGGCCGTGGTCGGCGAGTACGTCCACAAGCACACCCCGCACAGCACACTCATCGCGTTGAACGCGACCGGCCACTGTCCGAATGTGAGCGCTCCGCAGGAGACGGTTGACGCGATCAAGTCCTGGTTGTAAACAGCGGGCATGATCGGCGGAGCACTGGCGTGAGTGAATCTGGTGGGCCGGACGTGACACAGGAGTTACGACTGCCCTGGGACGACGATCCCGAGGACCTGTACGAACATGCACCCTGCGGCTATCTGACGACACTCCCGGACGGCACCGTGGTCCGGGTCAACGAGACGTTCCTGAGCTGGACCGGGTACACGCGGGCCGAGCTGATCGGTCACCGGCGGTTCCGTGACCTGCTCGCTCCGGGTTGCCGGATCTACCACGAGACCCACTACGCTCCGCTGCTCACCATGCAGAGCGAGGTGCACGAGATCGCCCTCGACGTGCTGTGCGCGGACGGCTCGCGGGTGCCCGTGCTGGTCAACTCGGTGCTCGAACGCGGGGTGGGCGGGGCACCCCGGGTGATCCGCACCATGGTGTTCAACGCGACCGAGCGGCGCAGCTACGAGACCGAGCTGCTGCTCGCCCGGGACGTGGCGGAGAGCTCGGAGCAGCGGATCAAGGCGCTGCAGCGGATAGTGGCCGACCTGGCCGCCGCGCCGACCGAGGCGGAGGTGGCCGAGGCGGTGGTCCGCGCGCCGGAGGGCGCCTTCCAGGCCACCAGCAGCAGCATCTACCTGGTCGACCAGGACCGCGACCAGCTGGTCGCGGTGGCCTCCACCGACCCGACCACCGGCAACTGGAACGACATGCCGCGCTCGTCCCAGCGGGCGGTGGCCGAGGTGGCCCGCCGCGGCGACCTGCACGTGGTGCACACCCTGGCCGAGGCGGCCGAGCACTTCCCGGACCTGGCCGAGTCGATGGTCCGCTCCGGCCGCAGCACCGTGGTGCTGCTGCCGCTGACCACCGGTCCGGCCGAGGACCACGCCGGGGTGACCGTGCTGGGCCTGCTGGCGTTCAGCTTCGCCGAGGAGCGCCGGCTGTCCGACGGCGAGCTGCGGGTGATCCGGCTGCTCGGTCAGCAGGCCGGGCAGGCGCTGGACCGGGCCCGGCTCTACGACGACGCCCGGCGCCGCGAGGAGCGGGCCGACTTCCTGGCCGTCACCACCCGGGCGCTGGACGAGGAGCACCGGCTCATGCAGCGCAGCCGCCGCCTCGTCGAGCGGGTGGTGCCGGCGATCGCCGACTGGGCCACCGTGCGGCTGCACGTCGGGCCGGTCGGGCTGCGCGAGGACGCCGGCGGCCCGGCGCCGGACGAGGCCCGGCTGGGCGCGCGGATCCTGGAGGCGACCCGGTCGGTGAAACCAATCTTCGCCACCGAGGGTGACCCGCTGGACTGCGCTGTGCTGCCGCTCACCGCGCGGGGCCGGGTGCTCGGCACCCTCGCGCTGCGGATGGCCGAGACCAGGCACGCGCCGGAGACCGACCAGGCGTTCCTGATCGACCTGGCCGACCGGGCCGGCCTGGCGCTGGAGAACGCCCGGCTCTACGAGCAGGAGCGGGCCGTCGCCCGGACGCTGCAGCGCAGCCTGCTCGCCGCGGACGTGCCGTCCGGTGACCCGCGGTTCGCGCTGGAGACCCACTACCGGGCCGCCGGGCACGATCTGGAGGTCGGCGGCGACTGGTTCGACGCGTTCCTGATCACCCCGCACAAGCTCGCCGTGGTGGTCGGCGACGTGGTCGGCCGGGGCCTGGAGGCGGCCAGCACGATGGGCCAGCTGCGCAGCGCGATCCGGGCGCTGGCCACCGCGGAGAACGGGCCGGCCCGGCTGCTGGAGGGACTGGACCGGTTCTGTCAGCGGGTGGAGACGGCCCGGATGGCCACCGTCGTCTACGGCGAGATCGACCTGGACGCCTGCGAGCTGGTCTACGCCTGCGCCGGGCACCTGCCGCCGCTGCTGCACCAGCCGGCCGGTCCGGCCGAGTTCCTGCTGCAGGCCCGCTCCGGCCCGATCGGCACCCGGGCCGGCGACCGGCGCCGCACCGAGACCCGGATACGGCTGGCCCCGGGCAGCCGCCTGCTGCTCTACACCGATGGGCTGATCGAGCGCCGGGACCGCCCGATCGACCACGGCTTCGAGGTGCTCAACCGGGAGTTCAGCCGGCTGCGCGGAGCCCCGATGAAGGGACTCACCATGGCGCTGACCGACACCCTGGCCGGCCGCGAGCACGGCGACGACGTCTGCCTGCTCTGCCTGACCCTGGGCGTCGAGGAGCGGCTGGAGCGCACGCTCGGCGCCGACCCGCTGCAGATCAGCCTGCTCCGCTCCGACCTGCGGTCCTGGCTGGCCAGCCACGGGGTGGACCGGGAGTGCCTGAACGCGGTGCTGCTGGCCTGCTCGGAGGCGGTCGGCAACGCGATCGAGCACGGCTACCGCGACGACCCGTTCGGCACGGTCGAGGTGTCCGTCACGATCACCGACGACGCGGTGGAGATCCGGGTCGCCGACCGGGGCACCTGGCGCGGACCCGGGCACTCCCGCGGCCGCGGCCTGCAGCTGATCGAGGAGTGCATGGACGAGATGCTGTTCGATCAGGGCGAGGGCGGGACCACGGTGACCATGCGCCGGTACCGGGGGGATGCCGCATGACCGACCAGTGGGTGAGTTTCTCCAAGCGCGGGGTGGCCGAGACCGTCCACCTCCGGGGTGAGATCGATCTGGCCAACGCGCACGACATCGGCCGGGCGGTGGTGGCCCGCACCACCCTGGCCGAGGCCGTGCTGATCGACCTGACCGCGGTCTCGTTCCTGGACAGCGCCGGGGTGCGACTGCTCGACCTGATCGTCGGCGACCTCGACGAGCGGGGCAAACCCATCCGCCTGGTGGTCGGCGAGCGCGGCGCGGCCCGGATGACGCTGCAGCTCTGCGCGTTCCGCAACGACCTGTTCGCGATCGATCTGGACCATGCCGCTGACGAATTGGGTGGCTGACCACTCGCGTACGCTGGACACCCATGAGCGTGAGTTCCGTCTTCCCGCAGCTTGAGCAGCTGCTGCCCCGGGTCAGCAAACCGATCCAGTACGTGGGCGGCGAGCTCGGTGCCGTTGTCAAGGACTGGGACGCCACCGTCGTCCGGTGGGCGCTGATGTATCCGGACGCCTACGAGGTCGGCCTGCCCAACCAGGGCGTGCAGATCCTCTACGAGGTGCTCAACGAGCAGCCGGACGTGCTGGCCGAGCGGACCTACGCGGTCTGGCCCGACCTCGAGGCGCTGATGAAGGAGCACGGCGTCCCGCAGTTCACCGTCGACGCGCACCGCCCGGTGAAGGCGTTCGACATGTTCGGCGTCTCGTTCGCCACCGAGCTGGGATACACCAACCTGCTCAGCGCCCTGGAGCTGGCCGGCATCCCGCTCAGCAGCGCCGACCGCACCGAGGACGACCCGGTGGTGCTGGCCGGCGGGCACGCCGCGTTCAACCCGGAGCCGATCGCCGACTTCATCGACGCCGCCGTGCTCGGCGACGGCGAGGAGGCGGTCCTGGAGATCACCGGGATCATCCGGGAGTGGAAGGCCGAGGGCCGCCCGGGTGGCCGGGACGAGCTGCTGCTGCGTCTGGCCCGCACGGAGAGCATCTACGTGCCGCGCTTCTACGATGTCGACTATCTGCCCGACGGCCGCATCCAGCGCGTCGTGCCGAACCGGCCGGACGTCCCGTTCCGGGTCGCCAAGCGCACGACGATGGACCTGGACGCCTGGCCGTACCCGAAGAAGCCGCTGGTCCCGCTGGCCGAGACGGTCCACGAACGGTACGCGGTGGAGATCTTCCGAGGGTGCACCCGGGGCTGCCGGTTCTGCCAGGCCGGCATGATCACCCGCCCGGTGCGGGAGCGGTCGATCACCACGGTCGCCCAGATGGTCAAGGAGGGGCTGGAGTTCTCCGGCTACAGCGAGGTGGGCCTGCTCTCGCTCTCCAGCGCCGACCACACCGAGATCGGTGACATGTGCTCCGGCCTGGCCGAGCAGTACAAGGACACGAACGTGTCGCTGTCGCTGCCGTCCACCCGGGTCGACGCGTTCAACATCGATCTGGCCCAGGAGCTGTCCCGTAACGGGCGGCGCACCGGGCTCACCTTCGCGCCCGAGGGCGGCTCGGAGCGGATCCGCAAGGTCATCAACAAGATGGTGACCAAGGAGGACCTGATCCGGACCGTCGTCACGGCGTATTCGAACGGCTGGCGGCAGGTCAAGCTGTACTTCATGTGCGGCCTGCCGACCGAGACCGACGAGGACGTCCTGGAGATCGCCGGCATGGCGCACGAGGTGATCCGGGCCGGCCGCGAGGCCGCCGGCACCAAGGACATCCGCTGCACCGTGTCGATCGGCGGGTTCGTGCCCAAGCCGCACACCCCGTTCCAGTGGGCGAGCATGGAACGGCCGGAGGTCATCGACGCCCGGCTCAAGATGCTCAAGCAGGCGATCAACAGTGACCGCTCGCTGGGCCGGGCGATCGGCTTCCGCTACCACGACGGCGAGCCGTCGCTGATCGAGGGCCTGCTGTCGCGCGGCGACCGCCGGGTCGGCCAGGTCATCCGCCGGGTCTGGGAGAAGGGCGGCCGGTTCGACGGCTGGTCCGAGCACTTCTCGTACGCCCGCTGGGTCGAGGCCTGCGCCGAGGTGCTTCCCGACCTCGGCGTCGACCTGGACTGGTACACCACCCGCGAGCGCGAGGAGACCGAGGTCCTGCCCTGGGACCACCTGGACTCCGGCCTCGACAAGGACTGGCTCTGGCAGGACTGGCAGGACTCGGTCAGCGAGTTCGAGCAGGACGACTGCCGCTGGACGCCGTGCTTCGACTGCGGCGTCTGCCCGGCGATGGACACCGAGATCCAGATCGGTCCGACCGGTAAGAAGCTTCTTCCCCTGACCCCGGTGAACGGCCTGCGGGTCCCCGTTTAGGAGAGCGACGATTCCCCCGAAGAACCAGCCCGTGGGCGGTCAGGCCCCGGTCGTGCAGCGGATCCGCCTGCGGTATGCCAAACGCGGACCGCTGCGCTTCACCTCACACCGGGACTTCGCCCGGGCCTTCGAGCGTGCCCTGCGCCGGGCCGGCGTGCCGATCGCCTTCTCGCAGGGCTTCACCCCACACCCGAAGATCTCGTACGCGAGCGCGGCGCCCACCGGCGTCGGCAGCGAGGCGGAGTACCTGGAGATCGGCCTGCAGTCCGAGGTCGATCCGGAGCAGCTGCGGCTGGCCCTGGACGCGGCGCTCTCGCCCGGCCTGGACGTGCTGGAGGCGGTCCGGGCCGGCGAGGGCAGCCTGGCCGACCGGATCGACGCGTCGCAGTGGCGCCTGGAGCTGTTCGAGGTGGATCCGGCGGCCGCCCGGGACGCCGTGGAGGCCTTCCTTTCGGCCGGTGAAGTGCTGGTCGAGCGCATGACGAAGCAGGGCCGGCGCACGTTCGACGCGCGCGCCGCGGTGACCAGGTGCATGGTGGTAGCAGAGCCGGACCTACCTTCCGGGGCCGGTGGAGTACCGTGTGCGATAATCGACCTTGTCGTACGGCAGGTAACGCCCGCCGTGCGGCCCGATGACGTCCTCTCCGGCCTGCGCGTGGTGGCCGGCCTGGAGCCGCCGGTTCCCCCTCGGGTAACCCGGCTGGCCCAGGGCACACTCACCGCGCAGGGGGAGATCGTCGATCCGTTGGAGGCGGATCGCGAGGGCGTCGGCATCGGCGGACACTGACCCGTTCAGGGCCGGTGTCCACTTGGCAGACTTCGGCAGCCCGTCCGGCTCGGACGGGCCCGAAATACTTTGCAGCGACCCTGCGTGGCAGCGCTCACCCGCGCCCGGGGTCGCCAGAACTGGAGAGCGCCCATGCTCGATAACGAGCCCCCAGTCACCTTGGGAGAACAGGGCGGTGAACGGGACGGGGCAGCGACTCCTCCCGTAGACGCCGCCACCGGCACCACCCCGGCCCGCCGGACGCGTGCACCGCGTCGCAAGGCGGCCGCGCCTGGAGCTGAGGAGGTCGCGGAGACTGCCGCGGCCGCCCCGGCCGAGGTGGTGGAGCCGACTCCCGCACCGGTGAAAAAGGCCACACGGAGCCGCCGCAAGGTGGCCGAGCCTGCCCCGGAGGCGGCTCCGGCCGCTGCGGCGGAGGAGGCGGCGGCGGAGGCCGTGGCCGAGACCGCCGAGAAGCCGGCTCCGGTGAAGAAGGCCACGCGCAGCCGCCGCAAGGTCGCCGCGCCCCCGGCCGAGCAGCTGGAGATCCCGCCGGCCGCCGAGCCGTCGCCCGCTCCCGTGGCGCCGGTGGCGCCGCCGGAGAGCCCCGAGGTGCCGATCGTCGGGATCCTCCCGCTCGACGACGACTTCCTGGAGCCCGCCGAAGAGGAGCCCGCCGAAGAGCAGCCCGCGGAAGAGCAGGCCGCCGCGGAGGCGGAGCCCGCCGGGCAGCGCCCGGCCCGGGCCCGCAAGGCCCCGCTGCCGCCGCCGGTGCTGTTCATGCCGCCGGAGGCGACCGAGGTCGCGCCGGCGCCGGTCAGCCGGCGCCGCCGCCCGGTCACCGACCCGCTCGCCCCGGTGGCGACCGCACCGGCCGAGCAGCCCGCCGAGCCGGCCGCTGCCGAGCCGGTCACCGCCGAGCCGGTCACCGCGGAGGCCGCCGAGGAGCCCGCCGAGGGCACCCGGCGCAGCCGTCGCCGGCGTCGTGGCGCGGCCGAGGAGCCGGCCCCCGAGCCGGTGGCCGCCGCGGCCGAGCAGCCGGTGCTGGACGAGATCGACGAGAGTGACGAGTCCGCTGACGACGCCGAGGACGGTGTCGAGGACGACGGGGACGACGACGAGGCCGGTGGCCGCCGTCGTCGCCGCCGGGGCCGTCGTGGCCGCGGCCGGGGCAAGGGCCCGTCCGACGAGGCCGACGACGCCGACCTGGACGCCGAGGAGTCCGAGGGCGAGGCCGAGGCCGCGCACGACGAGGAGGCCGAGGACGAGGAGTCCGAGGACGGCGAGGGCGGGGTCACCCGACGTCGCCGGCGTCGTCGGCGCAAGGGTTCGAGCGGGGACGGCGAGACCGGTGGCATCGAGGACGGTGTGCACACCGTGGTGCGGGTCCGTGAGCCGCGCCGTTCCGACGAGGTGCAGGGCGTCTCCGGCTCGACCCGGCTGGAGGCCAAGCGTCAGCGCCGCCGGGACGGCCGCGAGCAGCGCCGTACCCGTCCGCCGATCCTGAGCGAGTCGGAGTTCCTGGCCCGCCGCGAGGCGGTGGACCGGGTGATGGTCGTCCGGCAGAAGCCGGACCGCATCCAGATCGCCGTGCTCGAGGACGGCGTCCTGGTCGAGCACTACGTCGCCCGGGCCACCTCGGGCACCATGGTCGGCAACGTGTACCTCGGCAAGGTGCAGAACGTGCTGCCCAGCATGGAGGCGGCGTTCGTCGACGTCGGCCGGGGCCGCAACGCGGTGCTGTACGCCGGCGAGGTGAACTGGGACGCCACCGGGCTGGAGGGTCGGGCCCGCTCGATCGAGCAGGCGCTGCGCTCCGGTGACTCGGTGCTGGTTCAGGTCACCAAGGATCCGATCGGTCACAAGGGCGCCCGGCTGACCAGCCACATCGCGCTCTCCGGCCGGCACCTGGTCTACGTGCCCAACGGCAACGCCTCCGGGATCAGCCGCAAGTTGCCGGACAACGAGCGCAAGCGGCTCCGGGACATCCTGAAGAAGCTGGTGCCGGACGGCGCGGGCGTGATCGTGCGGACCGCGGCCGAGGGCGCCAGCGAGGACGAGTTGGCCCGCGACGTCAAGCGGCTGCAGGCGCAGTGGGAGGACATCCAGGCGCGGGCCGCCGAGGGCAACGCCCCGCGCGCCCTCTCCGAGGAGCCCGACCTGGTCATCCGGGTGGTCCGGGACCTGTTCAACGAGGACTTCCGCGAGCTCATCGTGCAGGGCGAGCAGGCGTACGCCGAGGTGGAGAACTACCTCCACTCGGTCTCGCCGGACCTGGTCGAGCGGCTGCACCGGCACGTCGGCGTGGGTGACGTGTTCGCCGAGAACCGGATCGACGAGCAGATCCTCAAGGGCCTGGACCGCAAGGTGTTCCTGCCCTCCGGCGGCCACCTGGTGATCGACCGCACCGAGGCGATGACCGTGGTCGACGTCAACACCGGCAAGTACACCGGTGCGGGCGGCAACCTGGAGGAGACGGTCACCCGCAACAACCTGGAGGCGGCCGAGGAGATCGTGCGTCAGCTGCGGCTGCGCGACCTCGGTGGCATCGTGGTGATCGACTTCATCGACATGGTGCTGGAGAGCAACCGCGAGCTGGTGCTGCGCCGGCTGACCGAGTGCCTGGGCCGGGACCGGACCAAGCACCAGGTTACCGAGATCACCTCGCTGGGCCTGGTGCAGATGACCCGCAAGCGGATCGGCGCCGGGCTGCTGGAGGCGTTCAGCGAGACCTGTGACCACTGCAAGGGCCGGGGCGTGATCATCCATCACGAGCCGGTGCCCGAGAGGCGGTCCAACGGCGGTGGCGCCGCGCCGGCCGCGACCCAGGTGAAGGCGGTGGCCGCGGCGGCCCGGACCGAGGCTCCGCCGGCACAGCCGGCGGCGGCCACGAGCGGGCGGTCGCGGCGGCGGCGCGGCGGCGGGGACACCCCGCCGGTCGAGGTGGCCGAGGTCGTGGAGCCGATCACCGAGCAGGCCGGTCCGATCACGGAGGAGGCCGGTCCGGCCGCCGAGGTGGCCGAGCTGCCGGCGATCCCCGAGGTGCCCGGGACGCCGGTCGCCCCGGTGGCCGCCGCGGCGCCGGTGGCCGGTTCCGGGGTGATCCGGTCCGGCGTGGTGCGGCCCGCGCAGCCGGTGGTGACCTCGTCGGCCGACGCGGACGACTACGACATCAGCGGCTACGACCTGTCCCGGTACGAGACCGAGGAGGCCGACGGGGCGGCGTACGAGGCGGACACCGAGCCGCTGCGCCTGGTCGGCTCGGACGACCCGGACGCGGCCGACGAGGACGAGGACGACGACGAGTCGGTGGGGGTCGGAACCGGCCGCCGCCGGTCCCGCCGCAGTGGCGCCCGCCGGCGGACCCGTCCCTGATCCCATCCGCGGAAACCCGGCTCGCCGGTTAGCTGTAAAGAAAGCTAACTGACGGGCCGGGTTTTCCGTTACCCTCGGCGGGTCGATCCCCGTCCCCCGAGGAGATCCCATGCGACGCGCTCTCGCGGCCACCGCCGCCCTGTCCTTCGCCCTGCTCGCGGCCGGCTGCTCCGGTGACGGCAAGCAGGCCGCCTCCGCCGCGCCGGGCCCGGCCGCGGTCAGCCCGGCCGCCGTGGACCCCGCCGCGGCCGCCTCGGCCGACGCCGCGCTCTCCGCCGACACCGCGTCGATCTGCGCGCAGGCCGCCCGGACCAGCACGAGCTTCGGCTCCACCTTCGCCGCCGACTATCGGCTGCTGATCGACGCCGCCTCGGGCGGGGCCACCGCCAAGGCCCAGGCCAAGGAGAAGGCCACGCGGGACGTGGACAGCTTCTCGTACGCCCTGCGGGACATGGCGAAGCTCACCTCCGACCCGAAGGTCAAGAAGGCGCTGGACGCGATGGGCCGGCAGGTGACCGCTCTGAAGGGTGACGTCGCCAAGATCGACGACAAGAAGCTCGCCGACCTGCACGCCGAACTCGACGCGGCCTGCGGCAGGGGCTAACCCCGTTTTGGTGTCGGCGCGCCGATGAAGTAGGCTTGCCGACGGCGCTTTTTCGGCGCCTGTTCCGGTGTACCGCGGCTCGACCGCCACCAACGGGACCCCAAGCAGTATCCGCCAGCAGCTTATTTTCCCGGCTGCGTAAGTCTCAGGGAGTCCGCGTCCTATGTACGCGATCGTCAAGACCGGCGGCAAGCAGTACAAGGTTGCCGAGGGCGACGTGATCGAGGTCGAGAAGCTCGTGGGAGAGCCCGGCGACGCTCTGACGCTCGCCGCCGTCCTCCTCGTCGACGGTGACAACCTGGTGACCGACGCGGCCAAGCTTGCCAACGTTACGGTGTCCGGCGAGATCGCCGAGCACACCAAGGGTCCGAAGATCCGGATCCACAAGTTCAAGAACAAGACCGGCTACCACAAGCGCCAGGGTCACCGCCAGCCGCTGACCCGCGTCAAGGTGACCGGCATCAAGAGCGGGAAGTAGGCGTAGACATGGCTCACAAAAAGGGTGCATCCAGCTCGCGTAACGGCCGTGACTCCGCCGCCCAGCGCCTCGGCGTCAAGCGTTTCGGTGGCCAGCTCGTCAAGGCCGGCGAAATCCTGATCCGTCAGCGTGGCACCAAGTTCCACCCGGGCGACCTGGTCGGCCGGGGCGGCGACGACACGCTGTTCGCGCTCGCCGCGGGCAATGTGCTGTTCGGTACCGCGCGTGGCCGCAAGACCGTCAGCATCGTGCCGGTCGCGGAGTAGTTTTTCTTCTCAGCGGGCCGTGGACCCTCGGGTCCGCGGCCCGCTGTGCGTTTGGTGAAGTGACCGGCAAGGGAGAGCTGAAGTGACCACGTTCGTCGACCGGGTCGTGCTGCATCTGCAGGCGGGTGACGGCGGGCACGGCTGTGTCTCCGTGCTCCGGGAGAAATTCAAGCCGCTGGGCGGTCCGGACGGTGGCAACGGCGGGCACGGTGGCAGCATCCGGCTGGTCGTCGACCCGCAGCAGCACACCCTGCTGGACTTCCACTTCCACCCGCACGTCAAGGCGAGCAACGGCGGCGGTGGCGCCGGGGCGAACCGGGACGGGGCGAACGGCAAGGATCTCGTGCTCAAGGTGCCGGACGGCACGGTCGTGCAGACCGCCGACGGCGAGGTGCTGGCCGACCTGGTCGGTGCGGGCACCGAGTTCGAGGTGGCCCGCGGCGGCCGCGGCGGCCGGGGCAACCGGGCGCTGGCCAACACCCGGCGCAAGGTGCCGGGCTTCGCCGAGTTGGGCGAGCCGGGCGACCAGCTGGACGTGGTGCTGGAGCTCAAGAGCGTCGCCGACGTCGGTCTGGTCGGCTTCCCGTCGGCCGGCAAGTCGTCGCTGATCGCGGTGCTCTCCGCGGCCAAGCCGAAGATCGCCGACTACCCGTTCACCACCCTGGTGCCGAACCTGGGCGTGGTGCAGGCCGGCGAGGAGACCTTCGTCATCGCCGACGTGCCCGGCCTGATCCCGGGCGCGGCCACCGGCAAGGGCCTGGGCATGCAGTTCCTGCGGCACATCGAGCGCACCTCGGTGCTGGTGCACGTGCTCGACTCGGCGACCCCGGAGATCGAGCGGGACCCGCTGGCCGACCTGGACGCGATCGAGGCCGAGCTGGCCGCCTACGGCGGGCTGGAGGACCGGCCGCGCCTGGTGGTGCTCAACAAGATCGACATTCCGGACGGCCGGGACCTGGCCGACATCACCCGGCCCGACCTGGAGGCTCGCGGCTACCAGGTGTACGAGGTGAGCGCGGTGACCCGGGAGGGCCTGCGGGAGCTCACCTACGCCCTGGCCAAGGCGGTCGCCGAGTTCCGGGCCGCGAAGCCGGTGGTCGAGGCCACCCGGCTGGTGCTGCGCCCGCGGGCGGTCGACGACACCGGCTTCACCGTCGAGCGCGACGACGACGGCGTGTACGTGGTGCGCGGCGCCCAGGTGGAGCGCTGGATCAAGCAGACCAACTTCGACAACGACGAGGCGGTCGGTTACCTGGCCGACCGGCTGGAGCGGCTCGGCGTCGAGGACAAGCTCGGCAAGCTCGGCGCCCAGGCCGGTGACCCGGTCCGGATCGGCGCCCGCGAGTTCGACTGGCAGCCCAATGCCGGCGAGTTCGTCTCCGGCCCGCGCGGCACCGACGCCCGGCTGGAGGAGCAGGACGTGCGCCCGTCGGCCGCGCAGCGCCTGGCGGCCCGCAAGGCCCGCCGGATCCGCAACGAGGACGAGGTGCTGCACATGGCCTCCGACGGGACGGTCACCGCGGTGGCCAATCCGCAGGTGCCGGTGCTGATCACCGACGAGGACGACACCGACGAATAGCGGATCGGCCAGTTCCGCGCAACCCTCCGGAAACGGACGTCACCTAGAGTTACCTCCGTGCTGATCGAATCGCGTCCCGCCCTGGACCCCGAACTCGCCGCCCTCGTCACTGCTCAGCAGCGCGAACTGGCCGGGTCCGCCACCGGCGCGGGCAAGATGTTCGAGCCGCACGACGACGTGGCGTATCTGATCGGCGTGGTCAACAGCCGTGCGGTCGCGTGTGCCGCCTGGCGCGCCCTGGAGGACGGCGTCGCCGAGCTGATGCGGATGTACGTCCGCCCGGCTCACCGCGGTCGCGGACTGGCCCGGGAGATGATCGTGGCGGTCGAGGAGGAGACGCTCGCGGCCGGCCGCCCGGTGATCCGTCTGGAGACCGGTGTTCACCTGCCGGCCGCGATCGCCCTCTACCAGTCCTCCGGTTACCGGCAGATCCCCGCCTTCGGGCACTATGCCGGCAACCCGGGGAGCGTGTGTTTCGAGAAGAAGCTGCCTGCCTTAGTCCAATAGTCCGATTGCTTGGCGTGCCCGGCTGACCGTGGCGGCGGCGATCGGCCGCACCCGCTCGGCGCCGGCCGTGAGCACCCCTCGTACGAAATCGGGATGTGCCTGAAGCTCTCGGTGCCGCGCCTGCAACGGCGCGAGCAGGGCGATCACCGCCTCGGTGACCTCGCGTTTCAGGGCGGCGTAGGAGGTGGCGTCGGACGGCCGCGCGCCGGTGATCCCGGCCAGGATGTCGATCAGGTTGGTCACCCCGGGCTGCGCCTCGCGGTCCCGGCGGACCACGCCGAGCGTGTCGGTGGCGGCCCGCGCGATGGTCCGGCGGATCACGTCGGGGGAGTCCAGCAGTCCGATCCGTCCGGTTCCGGTGGTCTTGCCCATCTTCGTAGTCGGCTCGGCCAGGTCCATCACCCGGGCCGTGGCGTCCGGACGCACCCCCTCGGGCACCGTGAAGGTCGCGCCGTAGCGGCTGTTGAACCTGGTGGCGAGCGTGCGGGCCAGCTCCAGGTGCTGGTTCTGATCCTCGCCCACCGGCACCTGCGTGACGTCGTAGAGCAGGATGTCGGCGGCCATCAGCACCGGATAGGTGAGCAGGCTGAGCCGGACCGGGCCGCCGGCCGCCGACTTCTCCCGGAACTGGATCATCCGGGCCGCCTCGCCGTACGCGGCCGCACATTCCAGCAGATAGTGCAGCTCAGTGTGCTCGCGCACCTGCGACTGCAGCACGATCGGGGTGCGTTCCGGGTCGACACCCGCGGCGAGCAGGACGCTCACCTGCTCCAGCGTGAAACGACGTACCTCCCCGGGGTCGTGGTCGACGGTCATCGCGTGGAGATCGGCGATGAGGGCGATCGACTCCGCGGCGCCCTGCGCCGCGATCAGCGGGCGCAGCGCGCCCAGCAGGTTGCCCAGGTGCAGGTGGCCGGTCGGTTGAAAACCGCTGAGGCGGCGGGTCGAGGCGGGCGCGGCGGTCACGGTGGTCGTCATGGCAGGTCTCCGATTGCGGGGGTACGGAGGCCGCCCGACCCGGAGTGCCACGATGAAACCGCAACGGCCGCCCGGGTGGGGCGGCCGCGGATGAGTGATCAGCGCGTGGGAAGGGGCCGCCCGGTCAGGGCCGCCACCAGTTCCTACCGAAAACGCGCATGCACCGAAATTAGCGCCTGCGCCGGCGGTGGGCAAGGGAAGCATCGAGGTGGGCGCACCGCGCCGCGCCCGGTACCGGCATGATTGTCGTCATGCCGACCCTGACCCGCGCCGAGGCCGCCGACCGGGCGTCCCTCGTCGACGTCGAGAGCTACCACGTCGACCTGGACCTCACCGGGGACGGTGAGACCTTCCGCGCCGTCACCGTCGTCCGTTTCCGGGCCCGCGCCGGCGCCGCCACCTTCCTGGAGTTCGAGCCGGTCGCGATCGCGTCGATCACGCTGAACGGGGCCCCGGTGCCGATCGCCGCGGCCGGCGGCGGGCGGCTCGCGCTGACCGGCCTGGCCGAGGAGAACGTGCTGGTCACCGACGCCACCATGGGCTATTCGAACAGCGGCGAGGGACTGCACCGGTACACCGATCCGGCGGACGGCTCGGTCTACCTCTACCAGCACCTGTTCATCAACAACGGCGGCCGGGTGCTGCCCTGCTTCGACCAGCCCGACCTGAAGGCGTCGTTCCGGGTCAGCGTCACCGCCCCGGCCGCCTGGACGGTGGCCACCAACGGGCGGCTGGTCAGCCGGGACGGCGGTCGCTGGGAGTTCGCGTCGACCGAGCGGATCGCCACCTACCTCGCCTCGCTGATCGCCGGTCCCTGGCACGCGCGCACCGACGAGCACGACGGCATCCCGCTGGCGCTGTACGTGCGGGCCACCCTCGCCGATCAGCTCGACGCGCAGGCCCCGGAGATCTTCGAGGTCACCAAGCGGTGCCTCGACCGGTATCACGAGATGTTCGAGATCCGCTATCCGTTCGGGCACTACCAGCAGGCCTTCGCGCCGGAGTTCAACTTCGGCGCGATGGAGTACCCGGGGCTGGTGGTGTTCCGCGACGAGTACATCCCGCGCTCCGCGATGACCGAGTCCGAGCGGGAGTACCGGGCCAGCGTGATCGCCCACGAGATGGCCCACCAGTGGTTCGGCGACCTGGTCACCATGGCCTGGTGGGACGACCTGTGGCTGAACGAGTCGTTCGCCGAGTACCTGGGCTCCCGGGTGGCGGCCGAGGCGACCCGGTTCACCGGCACCTGGACCACCTTCGCCATGCACCGCAAGGCCTGGGGCCTGCGCGCCGACCAGCGGCCCTCGACCCATCCGGTGGCACCGTCCGAGGTGACCGACACCGATCAGGCGCTGATGAACTTCGACGGCATCTCGTACGCCAAGGGTGCCTCGGTGCTCAAGCAGCTGGTCGCGTGGCTCGGCGACGAGGCGTTCCTGGCCGGGCTGAACGCGCACTTCGAGGCGCACCGGTTCGGCAACGCCACACTCGCCGACCTGCTCGGCGCGTTGAGCAAGGGCAGCGGCCGGGACCTGTCCGGCTGGGCCGAGCTGTGGCTGCGCCGGGCCCAGGTGAACACGCTGCGCGTCGAGGTGACCCGGGACGGCGCCGCCTACCGCGAGGTCGCGGTGCTGCAGACCGCGCCGGACGACTTCCCGACGCTGCGTCCGCACCGGATCGGGATCGGCCTCTACGACCACGCGCCGGACGGCACCGTGACCCGCCGCGAGCTGATCGAGGTGGAGCTGGAGGCCACCGGGCGCACCGTGCTGCCCGCGCTGGCCGGGGTGCGCGCCGCCGACCTGCTGCTGCTCAACGACGGCGACCTGGCGTACGCGAAGATCCGGTTGGACGACGCCTCGGCGGCCGCCGTCCCGCTGCTGCTGCCGCTGATCACCGACTCGCTCGCGCGCGCGGTGATCTGGGCCGGCACGCTGGACGCCGTGGTCGACGGCGAACGCCCGGTCGCCGAGCTGGTCACGCTGGTGCTGGCCGCGCTGCCGGTGGAGACCGAGACGGTGATCGTCGAGGACGTGCTGCGCGCCACCCGGGGCCTGGTCGACCGCTACGCCACCGCGGAGACCCGCCCGGCCGCGTGCGAGATGATCGCCCAGGCCGCCGACCGCCTGCTCGCCGGGTCCGCGCCGGGCAGCTCCCGCCAGCTGGTGGCGGCCCGCGGGCTGATCGGCGCCGGCATCGACACCGCTCGGCTGCGCGGCTGGCTGACCGGCGCCGGCGTGCCGGCCGGCCTGGTCGTCGACGCCGACCTGCGCTGGCTGATCGTCTACCGGCTCGCCGTGCTCGGTGCGGCCGGGCCGGACGTGATCGAGGCCGAGCTGGCCGCCGACCGGACCGTCGGCGGCGAGCAGTGGGCGGCCCGGTGCCGGGCCGCGCTGCCCGACCCCGCCGCCAAGCGGGCGGCCTGGAGCGCCGTGGTCGGCGACGCCGGCCTGTCCAACCGGATGGCCGAGCTCACCGCGCTCGGCTTCTGGCAGCCCGAGCAGCGCGAGCTGCTGGAGCCGTACGTCGAGCGATACTTCACCGACATGCCGGAGATGATGCGGATCCGCTCCGGGATGGCGGCCGAGAAGGCGGCGATCGCGGCGTACCCGGCGGTGATGGTCGCCGAGCGGACCCGGCGGCTGGCCGCCGGGCTGCTGGCCCGGCCGGACCTGCACCCGCTGCTGCGCCGGGTGGTGCAGGACCACGACGACGACATGCGACGCGCCCTGCAGGCCTGCTGAATTCTGCGGTTTTATCCGTTCCGACCCCGTAACCTGGCGATACGGGGGTGAATGCGTGGAATGGTCCGCTGAATTGTCCAGCGGCCTGCTACAGGCCGCACCGGACGCGATCCTGGTCTTCGACGGCCTGCGGATCGCCCTGGTCAACGACCGGGCCGGGCAACTCTACGGCTGGCCCACCACCGAGCTGGTCGGCCAGTCCCTGGAGGTGCTGCTCACCGAGGAGTCACGGGCGCTGGTGCGCCGGCGGCAACAGGTGATCGACACCTCGCCGCCCGGCTCGATCGGCACCGTGACCACCACCGCCCGGCGCCGGGACGGCACCGAATTCCCGGTCGAGTCGTCCACCACCATCGTCGAGACGCCGCAGGGCCGGCTCGCCGTCGCCGTGGTCCGCGACCTCACCGAGCGGATCCGGGTGGACCAGGAGAAGGCGCGGCTGCGGGCCGAGGCACACGCCCACCGCAGCCAGCGCCTGGAAAGCCTGGGCCAGCTGGCCGGCGGGATCGCGCACGACTTCAACAACATGCTCGGCGTGATCCTCAACTACGCCAACTTCGTGATCGAGGAGGCCGAGTCCCCGCAACCCGACCTCAAGGCGATCGCCGCCGACGCCCAGCAGGTGGTCCGGGCCGGCACCCGCGGCACCGACCTGACCCACCAGTTGCTCGCCTTCGCCCGGCGCGAGGTGGTCCGGCCGCAGCCGCTCGACCTCAACACGGTGCTGACCGAGGTCGAGGATCTGCTGCGCCGCACCCTGGGCGAGCACGTCACGCTGATCGTCCGGCCCGGCCCCGATCTGCCGTCGATCACCTTCGACCCCGGGCAGATCGAGCAGATCCTGGTCAACCTGGCGGTCAACGCCCGGGACGCGATGCCGTCCGGCGGCAACCTGGTGATCGACACGCACCGCCTCGGCGACCGGGTCCGGCTGCGGGTCTGCGACTCCGGCCGCGGGATGACCCCGGACGTGCTCGACCGCGCCTTCGACCCGTTCTTCACCACCAAACCCAAGGGTGAGGCCAGCGGACTGGGCCTGGCCACCGTGTACGGCGTGGTCGCCCAGGCCGGCGGCGAGGTCAGCCTGACCAGCGAGCCCGGCCTGGGCACCACGGTCACCGTGCTGCTGCCGGCCGGCGAGGAGAACGCTCCGGCCGCGGAGACCGCCGAACCGGCCGTCACCCGTGGCAACGGCGAGACGGTGCTGGTCGCCGACGACGAGGACGGGCTGCGCGACGTCGCCGGCCGGATCCTCACCGCGGCCGGCTACCGGGTGCTCACCGCGGACTGCGGCCGGCAGGCACTGGACCTGGCCGCCGAGCACACCGGCGAGATCGACCTGCTGCTCAGCGACGTGGTGATGCCCGGGATGCTGGGCAAGGAGCTGGCCGAGCGGCTGACCGACGCGCGGCCCTCGACCCGGGTGCTGTACATGTCCGGGTACGCGCAGCCGGTGCTCGCCTCACAGGGCACCCTGGACCCGGGCGTCGAGCTGCTGGAGAAGCCGTTCACCTCGAACGACCTGCTCGCCGCCGTCCGCAAACGGCTGGACGGCTGACTGCTCTATCCTGCTCGGATGTCAGCACGGCGGATCGGGATCATGGGTGGCACGTTCGACCCCATCCATCACGGCCACCTGGTCGCGGCGAGCGAGGTGCAGGCCCGCTTCGAGCTTGACGAGGTGACGTTCGTCCCGACCGGGCAGCCGTACGAGAAGGGCCGGGTCTCGCCCGCCGAGGACCGCTACCTGATGACCGTGATCGCCACCGCGTCCAACCCGCGTTTCCACGTGAGCCGGGCCGACATGGACCGGGACGGGCCCACCTACACCGTCGACACGCTGCGCGACATGCGGGCCGTCTACGGCCAGTCGGCCGAGCTGTACTTCATCACCGGCGCCGACGCGCTGGCCCGGATCATGTCGTGGCGCGACGCGCTGACCATGCTGGGTCTCGCGCACTTCATCGGGGTGACCCGGCCCGGCTTCGAGCTGAGCGCGGCGAACCTGCCGGCCGACCGCGTGACACTGGTCGAGGTCCCCGCGATGGCCATCTCGTCCAGCGACTGCCGCCAGCGGGTCGCGTCCGGCTCGCCGGTCTGGTACCTGGTGCCGGACGGTGTCGTTCAGTACATCAACAAGCGGGGCCTCTATCTGGACTCGGGGAATGTCGGACCCGCGTGAGAGACTTGACCGGTAACTGAAGTCGACCGAGGGGATTCACTTGCCCGTCACCGAACGCGCCCTGGAACTGGCGATGACGGCCGCTCAGGCCGCCGCCGACAAGAAGGCGCAGGACATCTCCGTCATCGATGTCGCCGACCAGCTCTACATCACCGACGCCTTCGTGATCGCCTCGGCGGCCAACGAGCGCCAGGTGATCGCGATCGTCGACGCCATCGAGGAAGCGCTGGTCAACCTGCCGGAGAAGGCGAAGCCCGCCCGGCGCGAGGGCGAGCGCCAGGGCCGCTGGGTGCTGCTGGACTACGTCGACATCGTGGTCCACGTGCAGCACGCCGAGGAGCGCGAGTTCTACGCCCTGGACAAGCTGTGGAAGGACTGCCCGACCATTCCGTTCGTCGACCGGGACATGGTCGACGCGGGCGCGGCCGGCACCGACACCCCGTGACCCGCCTGATCGTCTGGCGGCACGGCAACACCGACTGGAACGCGGAGCGCCGCGTGCAGGGACAGGCCGACGTGCCGCTCAACGACCTCGGCCGCCGGCAGGCCGCCGAGGCCGCGGCGGTCCTGGCCGAGCGGCAGCCGGCGGCGATCGTCGCCAGCGACCTGACCCGGGCGGCGTCGACGGCGGCGGCCCTGTCCGCGGTCACCGGACTGAGCGTCAGCCACGACGAGCGGCTGCGGGAGCGGTTCTTCGGCGAGTGGCAGGGGCTGACCACCGCCGAGGTGGCGTCGCGGCGGCCGGCGGAGTTCGCACGCTGGAAAGCCGGGGCGGACGTCGTCGGTGGCGGTGTGGAGACCCTCGACGACCTGGGCAAGCGGGTCAGCGACGCGCTGCATGACGCGGCCGCGCTCGCCCCCGGTGAGACGGTCGTGGTGGCCACCCACGGGGCGGCCGCCCGGCAGGGCGTCGGTCAGCTGCTCGGCTGGCCGCGCGAACAGGTGCGGACGCTGCGCGGCCTGCACAACTGTCACTGGTTCGAGCTGACCCACGAGGAGGGGCCGGGGTGGCAACTCCTGGCGTACAACGTGGGCGTGCGCTAGCGGAACCGTCCGCGGTCCGGAGACGTCCCATCGGCATGATCCGACGAAACCTCCTGCCGGCGACGCTGCTGCTGGCGATCGCCGGTTGCGCACAGCCGGCGCAGACCGGGCAGCCGGGTGCCGGCACGCCGTCCTCCCCGGCGCCGGTCCCCGGGAACACCGCGGCGGGGACCACGATCAGCGGGACGGTCGCCGTGGGCACCGAGCCCGGCTGCCTGCTCCTGCAGAACCACCTGCTGATCATCAGCGACCCGGAGCAGCGCAAGCAGCTCACCGAGGGGAGCAGGGTGCGGGTGACCGGGGTGCCCCAGCCCGGGCTGATGACCACCTGCCAGCAGGGGGAGCCGTTCGCGGTCTCCTCGGTCACGCCGGGCTGATCCGCCGCCGGGCGTCAATCAGTAGAGTTCGCTGCATGACCATCGCGGTCGTCACCGACTCCACGGCCTATCTGCCCGCCGAGCTGAACGGGCGGTACGACCTCACCATCGTGCCGCTCACCGTCGTGATCAACGGCTGGGACGGCCTGGAAGGGCTGGAGATCTCCCCGGCCGAGGTGGCCCGGGCCCTCGGTGGCCGGCGCAGCTCGGTCAGCACCTCCCGGCCCGCCCCGTCCCAGTTCGCCGAGGTCTACCGGGAGCTCCTGGCCGGTGGCGCCGACGGCGTCGTCTCGGTGCACCTGTCCGCCAAACTTTCCGGCACCTATGAGGCCGCCCAGCTCGCCGCGGCCGAGGTCGGCTCCCGGGTCATGGTGGTGGACAGCGGGACCGCGGCGATGGGGCTCGGCTTCCCGGCGCTCGCCGCGACCACGGCCGCCGCCCAGGGGCACGACCTGGAGACGGTCCACCGGATCACGGTCGAGCACGCGGCCCGGGTCAGCACCCTGTTCTACGTCGACACCCTGGAATTCCTGCGGCGCGGCGGCCGGATCGGGGCGGCCTCCGCGCTGCTCGGCACCGCGCTGTCGGTCAAACCGATCCTGCATGTCGTCGACGGGGCGGTCGTCGTACGGGACAAGGTCCGCACCGCGGGGCGGGCACTGAGCCGGCTCGTCGACCTCGCGGTGGAGGCGGCCGGGCCGGGCGAGGCGGACATCGCGGTGCACCACCTGCAAACCCCCGAACGCGCGTCGGCGCTGGTGGACGCGATCACCATGCGGCTGGGCGACCGGCTGCGGGACTGCTACCTGACCGAGGTGGGCGCGGTGGTGGCGGCACACACCGGGCCGGGACTGGCCGGTGTGGTGGTGCACCGCCGGGACTAGCCCGCCCCCTCCGGCCAGCCCTCGGCACGCCAGCGCGCCGGGCTCAGACCCTCCACCGGGGTCAACGCCAGGTCCGCCCAGGGCACCACCCGGTCGCCGAGTCGCACCTCGTCGGCCGTCGGCAGCAGCACCGGGGTGTTCCGTGGCCACAACGCCCGGGTCCGCTCACCGGCCAGCTCGATCTCCGCGGCGCCGGGCAGCCCGGCCGCCTGCCGGGAATACTCCTCGACCGCCAGGATCCGCTCGGCGCGCGCCACCACCGCGTGCAACGGGTGCCCCGGCGGCGCCGGATACGGGACCGTGCAGCCATCCGGATCGCTGACATAGGCCATCGGGGTCAGCGACCGTGACGACCTCGCGAAGATCTCCTCCGCCTGCGCGAACAGGGCCGGCAGCAGCTCGGTGCCGTCCGCGGTGACCAGGAGGGTGCCGCGCTCCGGGGCGAACGCCACCGGAACCCCGCCGACCTGGCCGCTGAGCCGGGACAGCCAGCCGGGCAGCAGCAGATGCGACGTCCAGTAGGCATTGCCGTCGTCGACGAACCGGACCACGACCGGGCGGCCGGACGGGGCGCCGTGCAGCGACGCGCCCGGAAGGTTCGCCCGGGCGGTGGCGAAGACGGCCTCGGCGGTCACCTCCCACGCCGCCAGTTGGGCCGGGGAGACGTACGTCATGGTGTCCGGATGATCGACCACGACGAACTCGGACAGGAAGGGCAACGCCGGGCGGTGCAACGGCGCGCCCGGCGCGCCGCCGCGAAGAACCGGCCGCAGCAGCGGCGCGGCGTCCGCCCACCGTAACGGGAGATCGGCGGTACGCAGGATGCCCGCCACGTGGTCGCGCACCTCGCGCCGCTTGCGGCCGGCCAGAGCGGCCAGCGGCAGAATCGTCGGCTCCGGCTCGCCCGGCAGGGTGAACCGCACCTCGAAACCGGCCCGGTGATAGCGCGCGCCCCGGACACCGGCACGCCGCAGCCGCCGGATGACCCTTCTGGCCAGCCGGGCGCGGGCGACCCTGCGGAAGAGCCCCACGGCGCCGCCTATCGTCTCGCGGTGATCACACGGGCGTCGAGATCATCGTCGGTGATGACGTCGGGCGTCAATCCGTACCCGGCGACGACGGCGGCCGCCGGGGCGGTCTGCGCCTCGGTGATCTCGGAAAGCAGCAGGCCGCCCGGGGCCAGCCAGGAACGGGCGCCGGCGACGACGGCACGGAAGACGGCGAGACCGTCGTCGCCGCCGTCCAGCGCGGTGCGGGGCTCGTGGTCGCGGGCCTCGGCGGGGAGAAACGGGAGGTGGGGGGTGGCGACGTAGGGGACGTTGGCGATCAGGATCTCGATCCGGCCGCGGAGCCGGGCGGGCAGAGCGGTGAAAAGGTCGCCCTGATGGACGTTCTGCCCCAGGTTGTGCCGGGCGCAGGCGACGGCGACGGGGTCCAGGTCGGCGGCGTGCAGGTCTATGCGCGGTACGACGGTGCGGAGCGCCAGCCCGAGGGCGCCGGAGCCGCAGCAGAGGTCGACCACCAGCGGGCCTGGGTGGTCATCGCCGGCCCTGGTCGTTGCCTCCGACGCGGCGGTGCGGACCAACAGTTCGCTACGGACCCGGGGGACGAAGACGCCCGGGCGGAGATGGACGCGGACGCCGCAGAAATCGGCGTAGCCGACGACCTGCTCCAACGGCTCCCCGCCGCAGCGGCGGCCGACCAGCGCGCGGCGCGTCGCGTCATCCGGGGCGGCCTCGAACAGGACCGCGGCCTCCTCCTCGGCGAAGACACAACCCGCGGCGCGCAGCAGGCTGATCGCCTCGTTCCTGGTCACAAGCCGTCCCCATGCCTCATATCAGATCCGGCAGGATCGTGGGAATTGTCCACACTGGGAAGCTGTCCACAGAGCTGCCGGCGGCGGGTGGGCCGAAGCAGCAGACTTCGGCCCCGTGCGAGAGGCGAAGGATACCGACGACGTCGTGGCAGCCCGGATGCGGGCGCTGCGCTCGGCGCCCCCGGCGGTTGTCGGGGAGCTGAGCGGGACCGGTGGACCGTTGCGCTGGTCGGACATCATTCCGGCCTGGTCCGAGATCGACGGGGCGCAGGGAGCGGCGGAGTTCGAGCGGCGACCGGCGCCCCCGCCGATGCCCGGGTCTTCCCCGGCCGGGCCGTCTGCTTCAGCGTGGTCCTCCCCACCGTGGTCCTCTGCTGTCTCCGGCCCGTCTCCTGTGCCGGGGTCGGCATCGGGCCGGGAGCTGTCTTCCGGGGTGGGAGCGCCCTCCTCGTCGGTGCCGCCCTTCATGTCAGCTCCGCCTGCCGAGGCGCCGTTCGACGAACGGTATTCGTGGACTGCCGAGGAGCCTCCGGTCGCCGCCGAGCCGGGGCTGCCCGGCGCCGGGGCGTTCGGGGCGGACGAGAGCGGCCCGCGGCGCTGGCTGAACGCCTTCGACCCCGGCCGGCCGGGAGTGCGCGCGCTCTTCGCGGTGGCGGTGATGGTCCTGCTGATCGCGGGATTCCTCGCCTGGCGGGCGCGGCCACGGGTGGACCCGGTCGGAGCCGGCTCGGGCGGGCCGGGGACGGGCGTTGCGGGCACCACCGGTTCCGGCAGGTCCAGCGGCTCCGGGGTCAGCGGTTCCGGATCCGGAGGTGCCAGGCCCGATTCCGGTGCCGGTTCCGGCGCTGCGGTCGGTCCTGGCGGCATGACCGGCGCGGCGGCGGAAGTGGTCGTGGCGGTCGGCGGCAAGGTGCGCAGACCGGGTCTGGTCCGGCTGGCGCCCGGTTCCCGGGTGGCTGACGCCCTGGCCGCGGCCGGCGGCGCGGAGCCCGGGGTCGACGTGGCAGCCCTCAACCTCGCCCGCAAGGTCACCGACGGCGAACTGATCATGGTGGGGGTGAGTCCGCCACCCGGCGCGGCGGCGACCGCGGGCACCGGCCCGGCCGCCTCCGGAACGGCCGGCGGGCTGATCAACCTGAACACGGCCACTCTCGCCGACCTGGACACCCTGCCCGGGGTCGGCCCGGTGCTGGCCCAGCGGATCCTGGACGCACGGACGGCCCAGGGCGGCTTCCGCGCGGTCAGCGACCTGCGCAAGGTGGACGGGATCGGGGATGCCCGCTACGACCAGCTCAAAGAGCTGGTGACGGTATGACAGCGCCACCGGCCGACGGCTCGCCGCCCACCCCGGACGGCCCGTTGCCGCGATCCGGAAGCCCGCAGTCCCGCTCCGGCGGTTCGCTGCCGCCCTTCAGCGGGACGCGTCCGTCCCCCGGCAGCGCCCACCCGCCCTCCGGCCGTCCGCGGCCTGCGGTCCATCCGTCGCGGTCTCCCGGTCGTCTGTCGCCGCACTCGGCTGATGGAGCCGGGTCCGCCGGGGCGGCGGTGCCGGCTGGTGGCGCCGCGTCGACCGGTGGAAAGGCGGTCGGAGGCCGGCGTGGGCGGGGTGTGCCGGATCTGCGGCTGGGTGGGTTCATGGCGGGGGTCTGGCTGGCGGCGCTGGGGGCGTTGCATCTGCCGGCGCGGGGTGGGTTGCTCGTCGGCGGGGTGGCGCTGCTGGTGGCCGGGACCTGCGCGCTGGCCGGGGCGATCTGGTGGACGGAGGCGGGAGGGCGGGCACCGGGGAGGGGGAGAGCGGAGATCGGCCCTGCGCTCGGTTGGATCGTGATCGCCCTCGCGCTGGGCGCCGGCTGCGGGGCCGTGGCGACCGCGGCCCGGCTCAGTGTGCGGGAGGCGCGCCCGCTGGCCGGCCTGATCGCGTCCGGCGAGCCGGTCGAGGTGCGGGCGGTGGTCCGGGACGACCCGCGGGCGTTGCGTGGGGCGGCGGGACCACCGACGTATCTGCTGGCCGTCGATCTGGAAACGGTCCGTGTCGTCGGGAGCGGGATGACGATGCGGCTGTCCGCGCGGGCGCTGGTGCTGGGCAGCGATCCGGGGTGGCGGGGCCTGCTGCCCGGGCAGGAGGTGACCGCGGCCGGGAAACTGCTGCCGCCCCGGCCCGGTGATCTGCGGGCGGCGGTCGTCGCGGTGCGCCGAGCACCGCGCCTGATCGGTGAGCCGTCGTGGGCGCAGCGGGCCGCGGGCGTGCTCCGGGCCGGGCTGCAGCGGGCCTGCGCGCCGCTTCCGGCCGACTCCGGCGGTCTGCTGCCCGGCCTGGTCGTCGGTGACACCAGCCGGCTCGACCCGGGGCTCGAAACCGACTTCCAGACAGCCGGCATGACGCACCTCACCGCCGTCTCCGGTGCCAATGTCGCGATGATCCTGGGGGTGGTGCTTTTCGCGGTACGCCGTACCCGGGCGGGACCGGTGCTCTGCGCAGCCGTGTGCGGGGTGGCGCTGGCCGGCTTCGTGATTCTGGCGCGGCCGTCGCCGAGTGTGGTGCGTGCCGCCGCGATGGGCGCGATCGGGCTGCTCGGGCTCGCCTCCGGCCGGCCCCGGGTGGCGGTGCCCGCGCTGGCCGCGGCGGTCGCGGTGCTGCTGCTGGCCGATCCGGAGCTCGCCGCGGATCCCGGGTTCACGCTGTCCGTGCTGGCCACCGGAGGTCTGCTGCTGCTCGCGCCGGCCTGGCGGGAGGCGCTGCGGGCCCGGGGCTGGCCGGCCGGCGCCGCCGAAGCCCTGGCCGTCCCGGCGGCCGCCCAGGTGGCCTGCGGTCCGGTGATCGCCGGGCTGTCCGGGACGGTCAGCCTGGTCGCGGTGCCGGCGAACCTGATGGTGGTGCCCGCCATCGCCCCGGCCACGCTGCTCGGGGTGGCCGCGGCGCTGCTGTCGCCGGTGTGGCCGGCCGGCGCCGGGTTCGCCGCCTGGCTCGCGCACTGGCCGGCCGAGTGGCTGGTGCTGGTCGCCCGGACCGGGGCGCGGGTGCCGGCCGGCGCACTGCCCTGGCCGGCCGGGGTGCCGGGGGCGTTGCTGCTGGCCGGGCTCACGGTGGCGTTCCTGATCGCGGCGCGGCGGGCCGTGGTCCGGAGGCTGGCCGCCGTGGTCGCGGCGTGCGCGGTGCTCGGCGCGTTGCCGGTCCGCCTGCTCGCCCCCGGCTGGCCGCCACCGCACTGGCTGGTCGTGGCCTGTTCGGTCGGGCAGGGCGACGCCGTGGTGCTGCCGGCCGGCACGGGCCGGGCGGTGGTGGTCGACGCCGGGCCCGACCCGGATCCGGTCGACCGCTGCCTGCGCCGGCTGGGGGTCCGGCAGGTGGCGCTCTTCGTGGTCAGTCACTATCACGCGGATCACGTCGGCGGGGTGGACGGGGTGTTCCGCGGGCGGGCGGTGGCAGCGGTGGTGGCGCCGGACTGGCCGGAGCCGGCGGGTGGGCGGCGGCAGGTCGCGGAGGCGGCGCGGGCGGGCGGAACGCCGGTGCTGACGGTCGGACCCGGTTGGGCGTACGAGGTGGGCGGCGTGCGGCTGGTCGCGCTCGGGCCGGTGGAGCCGTTGCGCGGGACGAACTCCGATCCGAACAACAACTCGCTGGTGCTGCGGGCGACCCTGGGCGGCCGGACCGTGCTGCTCCCCGGGGACGCCGAGACCGAGGAGCAGAACGACCTGGTGGCGCGGGTGGGCGCGGCCGGACTGCGGGCGGACGTGCTCAAGGTGGCGCATCACGGGAGTGCGCTGCAGTCACCGGAGCTGCTGACGGCGGTCGATCCGGCGGTGGCGCTGGTGTCGGTGGGGGTGGGCAACGACTACGGGCACCCGAATCTGTCGCTGCTGGCGCGGCTGGCCCGGGACGGGGCGCGGGTGATGCGTACGGACGAATCGGGGGACCTTGCGGTGGTCACGCAGGTTGGTGGGCTTGCGGTCACGGCGCGTGGGGTGAACGACAGGTAGGCGGGGTCGTGGCGGCTCGGGGGAACCGCGCGGATCCTGGGCGACATGCCGGTTTAAAGTGCATTTTTGCGTACGCACGACAGGGGGTCGACCCTACTGTGAATCTTCCGTGAGATTCCTGGCGGTGCAGGTCAGAGCATGCGAAGCATGCCGGTGTGCCGATATGTCTGTTTCGCGTTCAGTGATCGGATCGCCTGCGCTGAAGAGTGAGCCTCGCCGGACTGTCGGTGGGACGTGCGACGATGTCCGACGTGAACGCCGCGCCACCACCCTCGTTGCTGCTCGTCCAAGGCGATGAGGAGCTACTCGCCGCCCGTGCCGTCGCCGCGGCGGTGGCGGAGGCGCGCGTCGCCGAGCCGGGCGCGGACGTCCGGGAGTATGAGGCCGGCCAGCTCAGCCCCGGTGAGATCGCCGAGATGCTGAGCCCCTCGCTGTTCGGCGGGCGCCGCGTGCTGGTCCTGCGCAACGGTCAGGACGCGCGGAAGGAGCTGGCCGCCGCGCTGCTGGCCTATGCGAAGAATCCGGATCCCGACGTCACCCTGATCGTGACGCATCCCGGCGCGGCCAAAGGCAAGGCGTTCGCCGACGGGCTGCAGAAAGCCGGCGCCACCGTCGTGCCGGCGATGAAGCTGAAAAACGACCGGGAACGGATCGCGTTCGTCCGCGACGAGTTCCGCCGGGCCGGCGGCCGGTGCGACGAGGCTGCCGCGTCGGCCCTGCTGGCCTCGGTCGGCAACGATCTGCGGGAGATCGCCGCGGCCTGCTCGCAGCTGCTCGCCGACACCGACGGCAAGGTCACCGAGGCGGTCGTCGCGCGGTACTACAAAGGCCGGGCCGAGGTCAGCGGGTTCACGGTGGCCGACGCGGCGATGATCGGCGATCTGCCCGGCGCCCTCGAAGCGCTGCGCTGGGCGCTGCACGTCGGGGTCGACCCGGTGCCCATCGCGGACGCGCTGGCCGACGGCGTCCGCACCGTGGCCCGGGTCGCCTCAGCCGGCAAAGGCAACCCCTACCAGCTGGCCAGCACGCTCGGCATGCCGGCGTGGAAGATTCAGCGGGCCCAGGAACGCAGCCGCGGCTGGACCCCGGACGGCCTGGTCGACGCGATGCGCGCCGCCGCCGACTGCAACGCGGCCGTCAAGGGCGGCGCCGAGGACCGCGGCTACGCACTGGAACAGGCGATCTTCGCGGTGGCCGCCGCCCGCCGGGGCGAGGCCGTCCGATGACCCGTACCGTCCGTTCCCGGCGGACCGGGGCGGCGCACCAGCCGCTCTACGCCCGGATGCTGGGTCTGCGCCACCTCAGCCCCGGCGGCCTGCTCTGCTTCGTGTTCCTCGAAGGCGCGATCGCGCTCGGTGTACTGCTCGCGCTGGCCGAACTGGTCAGCTGGTGGGGTGTGCTGGTGCTGCCGATGGTGGTGGCGGCGATGGTCAAGTTCAACGATGTGGTGGCCGGCTGGTTGTCCCCGCCCGCATCGGCCGCCGAGCCGGTGGCGGCGCGGGCCGCGGTTCAGCGTGCGGAACGCCACACCCATCGGCCGCAGACCGCCGGGCATGCGCCGGAATGGCCGCCGGTCCGGGTCCGGACCCCGGTGGCGCCGCCGCCGGTGGACGCCCGGCCGACCGGGGTGGTCTGGTTTCCGCCGGAGAACGGGTACGGGCGTCGGCCTGTCGGAGCTCCGCCCGCCGGGCCGGGCGTCAACTCCGGGGGCGGCCCGGGCTCCGCTCCGTGGAACGGTCCGGGTGGCGGTTCGGGCTCCGCTCCGTGGAACGGTCCGGGTGGCGGTTCGGGTCCCGGGTCTTGGAACGGTCCGGACGGTGGTTCGGATGCCGGGAGGTGGAACGGGCCGAGCGCTGACCCGGGGGCTGGTTCCTCGTCCGGGCGCAATGCCTCGTCCGCGGGTGCTCCGCACGCCGGTCGGCATGGGCCGGCCGGCCCGTTCGCGCCGCGCGGCCAGGGTGGTCCGGGAGAACCGGTTCTGGCGCCGGGGTCGGGGCGGCCCGGGGCGGTCGGTTCCGCGATCTCGGACGGGGGTGCGGCGGGATACGGAGCCGGAGTCCCGGACGGGCGCTTCGCGGAGGGCGGACACGGCCGGCACGGAGGCCCGGCGGTCAACACCGCGCCGGTGCGGCGCGCGCGGACCGACGATGTCGGCGTCCGTCAGCAGATGGCCCGGCAGTCAGCGGTACGCCGGTACGAATAGACAGATGTTGCAGAGCCCCGCACGGCACTGTCGTGCGGGGCTCTGTCATGTCGCTGCGGAGCCTCGGACGACCGTGTCACGGCAGGGCCTGCCGTATCGCTATGTAGTCGCTCACGGCATGGTGTGCGGGGGTTCGTCATCTCGCTGCGACGCCCCGCACGGGTGTCGTGCGGTATCGGGGCGAGGCACTGAGCCGCTGAGCGCGGTGGCGCCGAGGTGGCCGCCAGGCGGGCATCCGGAGACGTTGCTGAGCCCGAACCCGGGGGTCGACCCTGAGGAGGGCGGGGCTGGCGGGACATGACCGTACGCGGGAAAAGCGAACCGGGCACCGCGGGGACCGTGAGGGTCCCGCGATGCCCGGGTTTCGTCTTCTGCCCGCCCGCCGGCGGGCGGAGCCAGCGGTCGCATCCGTGCGACCGCCGATCTGATCAAAGGATCAGGCGGACAGCGAGGCGATCTTCTTGGCGATGGCCGACTTGCGGTTGGCCGCCTGGTTCTTGTGGATGACGCCCTTGCTGACAGCCTTGTCGAGCTGACGCGAGGCGTCACGCAGCAGAGTGGTCGCCGTCTCGACGTTGCCCGCGTCGCTCGCCTCGTGGAGCTTGCGGATCACGGTCTTCAGCGAAGACTTGACCGACTTGTTGCGCAGACGGGCCTTCTCGTTCTGCCGGTTGCGCTTGATCTGGGACTTGATGTTCGCCACGCGACAGCCTTGTCCTGACTAGAGCGGAAAATGGTCTCAACGAGTGGTCACCGCGCGGCCGTCTCACCCGGCGAAGCCGGTGCAGAAAACAACAGCGTGTCACCACACGCGAAGAAACAGATTACCAGGACGCCTCCGAGCCGCCAAAACGACTCCGTCCCGGGCCGCCCCGAGCCCGCTAACCGGCGCTGTCCCGCGGCGCCCGCGCCCCCGCGTGCCGTCCCACGTCTACTCGCCATGCCCACGTTCGCCCGCACTGCCCATGCTGCCCGCACTGCCCATGCTGCCCGCAGTGCCCATGCTGCCCGCAGTGCCCATGCTGCCCGCAGTGCCCATGCTGCCCGCAGTGCCCATGCTGCCCGCAGTGCCCATGCTGCCCGCACTGCTTCGTGCCGGCGCAGGCCTTCCGTGCGTGGGCGGGCTCGGCACTGTGGCCTTTCGCACTGTGGGCTTTCGCCATGCGGCCGGCGGCGTGGACCTCCGGGCGTGCCGGCTGTTCGCGGGTGAGCGGCTCACTGCGGTCGGGTCGCGTGCCGGGTCGTCGGCCTGCGCGGCGGTGACCAGGGCGTGGACATCCAGGACGTGCCGGCTGCGCAGGGAGCGAGCGGCGCACTCCGGCCGCTGCCGTGGTCGTGGTCACAGTGCGGTGGTCAGCGGCGAAGCCAGCCGCGCTTCTCCGGGGCGGGCCGCCCCGGAGTGCTGGGCGGGGTGGCGGACCAGCCGCGGCGTTCGGCGAGCCAGGCGAGCGCGGCCCGGCCACTGAACCGCTGGTGCTGGCGGCTGTGCGGGGAGGCGCTGCTCGGCCCGCCGCCGGCCCGGACCAGCCAGTATCCGGCGAGGGCGGCCAGCGCCCCGTCCACCCCGTCGTCCGGGGCGCCCCAGGCGCGCAGCACCGCATCCGTGTCCGCGCCGCTGGCGTAGGCGCTGACCAGCAACGTCACCGTGTCGAACCAGGGTGCGCCGAGGCACGGCCAGGTCCAGTCGCAGAGCCAGGCCCGGCCGTCCCGGTCGATCAGCACGTTGTCCAGGCGCAGGTCGCCGTGCAGCAGGTGGTCGCCCGCGGCCAGGTCGGGCAGGGCGCGTTCGAGCCTGGCGAGGTCCGCTAGGCGGGCCGGCGCGATGGTGTCGCGGGCCGGCTCCGGCATCGGCTCCCGGCGTTTCGCGATCAGCGACCACCAGGACATCTCGTCGCGCAGAATGTCCGGCAGGCGGGGCAGGCCGACGGCGAGCAGGGCCGGGGACGGGTAGGCCAAAGCGGTCGCCGCGGCCGACCAGGTGCGCAGTGCGGCGTCCAGGTCCGGCCGGGTCCAGGGCAGCTCCGGGATCCGGCCGTCGACCGCCTCCAGGCACAGCACGAACCAGTCAGAAACGGTCAGCATCGCGATCGGGCGGGCCGCGGTGACCTCCGGCGGGAGGGCGGACGTGACGGCGGCCTCCCGGGCGTACCACTGCGAAGTGGGCTCGCTCAACGGCGCTGCCTTGACGAAAGCGCCGGTCCCGGCCTCGGTGTCGAGCACGGCGGCGAAGGCACGGGTGAAACCGCCGCCTGCGCTGCGCGCGGCGACGATCGGCGAGCCGAGGCGCTCGGTGATCGCTTCCCGCACGGTCTCCGGCAGTTCATGCCATTGCGGGCGTACGGCGGTAGCGCTGTACGGAACGTCGGGCAGAGTGATCGGCCGCATGGCTTCATCCTGCCCCGCCGGTCGCCGCCGAAAATGTCGGAGGGCACTGGCAGGATCCGTGGCATGCGAACCGACGATTTCTGGGCGGTCATCGACCGCGCGACCACCGATCGGCCGGCGTCCCCCGCCGTGGTGGCCGAGCGTGCCGTCGCCGAGCTGGCCACGCACGATCCGGAGGAGATCGTCGCCTGGGGGCGTCACCTCGACAAGGTGATGGCCGCCTCCGGCACGGAGGATCTCTGGGCCGCGGCCTATCTGATCAACAGCGGGGCCGACGAGGCCGGGTTCGACGCGTTCCGGGGCTGGCTGATCGCCCACGGGCGCAAGGCGGTCGCCGCCGCCGTGCAGCGTCCCGACGTGCTGGCCAACGTCGAGGTGATCAAGGCCGCCGCGGATTCCGGCGCGGTCTTCGAGGCCGAGGAGGTGCTCGGCATCGCGGCCCGGGCCTATGAGCAGGCCACCGGGGAGCCGTTGCCGGCCGAGGAGCGGCCCCGGATCCGTCCCGCGGTCGACGACCTGTGGGACTTCGACAACGAGGACGAGATGCGCCGCCGTCTGCCGAAGCTGTCGGCGCTGTTCCTGGAGCCACCGGACTGAGGGCGGGAGTCGCCGGGATCGCCGCCTGGAGTCGCCCCTGACCGTGGACGGGTCCCGCCCCGGATCAGGGGGCTGGCGTCGCCAGCCGGGAAACGGGGTCGAGCGGGGAGGGGGTGATTAGCCAGACTCAGGGCATGAGTGGTGATTCAGCGACAGTTGCCGCGGTCAGCCGGAACGATGCCTACACGTTCACGAAGCCGAACCGGGACGAGATCGTCCTGGTCGAGGGCTGGGGCGTGGAGGGGGACATCCACGCCGGGGTCAACGTGCGGCATCGGAGCCGGGTGGCGGCCGATCCGAGCCAGCCGAACCTGCGCCAGGTCCACCTGATCCAGGCCGAGCTGTTCGACGAGGTGGCGGGGAAGGGTTTCGACGTGCCGGCCGGCGGCATCGGCGAGAACGTGACGACCCGCGGGATCGACCTGCTCGCCCTGCCGCGCGGCACGATCCTGCGCTTCGGCCCGGCGCCGGCGGGCGCGCCCGCGCCCGGAAGCGGGCGCGAGGACGGCGGCGCGGCCCCGGCTGTCGCCTATGGCGGCGCGGCTGGTGGCGGCGCTGCGACTGGCGGCGGCGCGGCTGGTGGTGGCACTGCGACTGGCGGTGGCGCGGCTGGTGGTGGCACTGCGACTGGCGGTGGCGCGGCTGGCGGTGGCGCGGCCGGTGGTGGCGCGGCCGGGGAGGGCGGCGGCGTCGGGTCGGGCGGGCCGGTGGCGGCTGTTCTGGCGGCGGCCGAGGCGGCGACGCTGGACGAGGCCACCGCGCGGGCCGTGGAGGCGGTGGCCGCGGCGCTGCGGCGGGATCGCGAGCACGACGGTGCGGATCCGCGGGCGGCGATCGTCGTGGCCGGGCTGCGGAATCCGTGTGCGCAGATCGACCGGTTCCGGAGCGGGCTGCTCAAGCAGGTCCTCGGCCGGGACGACGCCGGGAACGTGGTCCGCCGGGCCGGGGTGATGGCCGTGGTGCTGCGTGGTGGGGTGATCCGGCCCGGGGATCCGGTTGTGGCCGAGCCTCCGCCGGGAGTCACCGGCCCGCTCGAACGGGTGTGATCGGACCTGCCCGGCCGGGCGTGGGACGATAGGGAGCGCCGGTCTGCGGGCCGGCGCTCGCGGAGCCCACGGAGGCCCGCCTGACGACACCCGCTTGAAGAGAACGGACGACCGTGCCTGGACCGCTCGACCCCGGCGTGAACGTGATCGGATCGACCGATCCCAGCCGCATCCGCAACTTCTGCATCATCGCCCACATCGACCACGGGAAGTCGACGCTGGCCGACCGGATGCTGCAGATCACCGGGGTGGTCGACCCACGTCAGATGCGCGCCCAGTACCTGGACCGGATGGACATCGAGCGCGAACGCGGCATCACCATCAAGTCGCAGGCCGTGCGGATGCCCTGGACGGTCCGGGCCGGGGACAAGCAGGGCGAGACCGCCGTCCTCAACATGATCGACACTCCGGGTCACGTGGACTTCACCTACGAGGTCTCGCGCAGCCTGGCCGCCTGTGAGGGCGCCGTTCTGCTGGTCGACGCCGCGCAGGGGATCGAGGCGCAGACCCTCGCCAACCTGTATCTGGCGATGGAGAACGACCTGCACATCATCCCGGTGCTCAACAAGATCGACCTGCCGGCCGCGCAGCCGGAGAAGTATGCCGAGGAGCTGGCGAAGCTGATCGGCGTGGAGCCCGGCGACGTGTTGCGCGTCTCCGGCAAGACCGGAGTGGGCGTGGACCATCTGCTGGACGAGATCGTCCGGCAGTTCCAGGCCCCGGTCGGTGACGCGACCGCGCCGGCCCGCGCGATGATCTTCGACTCGGTCTACGACGTCTATCGCGGCGTGGTGACCTACGTCCGGGTGATCGACGGGCGGATCGAGGCCCGCGACCGGATCAAGATGATGTCCACCGGCGCCGTGCACGAGCTGCTCGAGATCGGCGTGGTCTCGCCGGAGATGGAGAAGGCCGGCGCCCTCGGGGTCGGCGAGGTGGGTTACCTGATCACCGGTGTGAAGGATGTCCGCCAGTCCCGGGTCGGCGACACGGTGACCGGCAACAACCGGCCGGCCAAGGACGCTCTGGGCGGCTACAAGGACCCGAAGCCGATGGTCTACTCGGGTCTCTACCCGATCGACGGCTCCGACTACCCGGCGCTGCGTGACGCACTCGACAAGCTCAAGCTCAACGACGCCGCGCTCACCTACGAGCCGGAGACGTCGGCCGCGCTCGGCTTCGGGTTCCGGGTCGGCTACCTGGGCCTGCTGCACCTGGAGATCATCGGGGAGCGCCTGGAGCGCGAGTTCGGCCTGGATCTGATCTCCACCGCGCCGAACGTGGTCTACCAGGTGGTCACCGAGGACGCGAAGGAGCAGACGGTCACCAACCCGAGCGAGTTCCCGGCCGGCAAGATCGCCGAGATCCACGAGCCGGTGGTGCGCGCCACGGTCCTGGTGCCCAACGAGTACGTCGGGGCCGTCATGGAGCTCTGCCAGAGCCGTCGTGGCGCCCTGCTCGGCATGGAGTACCTGTCCTCCGAACGTGTGGAGCTGCGGTACACCCTGCCGCTCGCCGAGATCATCTTCGACTTCTTCGACCAGTTGAAGAGCAAGACCAAGGGCTACGCCTCGCTCGACTACGAGCCGTCCGGTGAGCAGGTGGCCGACCTGGTCAAGGTCGACATCCTGTTGCACGGTGAGCCGGTCGACGCGTTCAGCGCCATCGTGCACAAGGACAAGGCGTACAGCTACGGCACGACGATCGCGGCCAAGCTGCAGAAACTCATCCCGCGCCAGCAGTTCGAGGTGCCGATCCAGGCGGCCATCGGCTCCCGGATCATCGCCCGCGAGACGATCCGGGCGATCCGCAAGGACGTGCTCGCGAAGTGCTACGGCGGTGACATCAGCCGTAAGCGCAAGCTGCTGGAGAAGCAGAAGGAAGGCAAGAAGCGGATGAAGATGGTGGGCCGGGTCGAGGTGCCGCAGGAGGCCTTCATCGCCGCCCTTTCCACCACCGAGGCGGCTGATCCAAAAGGGACCAAAAAATAGGCGGTTTGAGTTTTCTCGGGGTCGGGAACTCTGGGGCTCGACGGACGCAACCGAACAAGCTTCACCCCCGAGGAGGAACCAAATGACCGTCACCGGCATCATCACCGCCCTTATCGTCGGTCTGATCATCGGTGCTCTGGGTCGCCTGGTCGTACCCGGCAAGCAGAACATCCCGATCTGGCTGACCATGGTCATCGGTGTGGTCGCGGCGCTGCTGGGCACCGTGCTGGCCCGGGCCTTCGGTGTCGCCGACACCAAGGGCTTCGACTGGATCGAGTTCTTCTTCCAGGTCGTGCTGGCCGCGGTCGGTGTCGCCCTCACCGTGGGTATCACCGGTCGCCGTGGCCTGACCCGATAACATCGGCCGCGCATCAACTGAGAAACGCCGCACCCCGCTCGGGGCGCGGCGTTTCTCTGCGATCAGAAGCGGATTGCGGCGTACGCCTGAATCGGCTTTCAATAACGGAAACGTTGCCGTGCGGATCGGCGATTGACCCAGGCCGGGAGGTCGCCCCCGGGCTCGGCGTACGGATGGCGTTCGACCGGGTCGTGATTGCCGGTGATGTCCCGCAGGGTCAGCACCAGCCCCTGGACCAGCCGGTCGTCGCGCAGATCCCGGTAGGTCAGCTCGACCAGCACCTGACTCTGGTCGTCGCGCTGCAACGCGCAGTGGATCGTGCCGTCGCCCTGCGACCGCAGCTCGCCGCGCACCCGGGCCCGGTCGCACGGGTGGATCAGCTCGTCCAGGGTGGCCAGCGGGGGCAGCTCGTCCTGCCCGAGCAGGTGGCGCAGCGCCGGGCTCGCGTACCGGATCCGCTGGTCGGCGTCGATCACCGCCATCAGGTCGGCGGTGTTGCGGATCACCGCGCGCAGGTAGAGGTCACTGTCCCGGCGGCCGACCGCCTCGACCAGGGTGATCCGGTCCAGGGCCAGCGCGGCCTGCCCGGCCAGCACTTCCAGCGCGTCGCGGCCGGCGATGAGGTCCTCCCGCCGGCCGGTGAGGACCAGCGCGCCGCCGCTGGGCCGGGCCACGTCGAGAGGTTCCAGCCGCAGCGGGCAGACCAGGGTCCGGTCGTCGGGGTCGGCGGCCGGCAGCCACCAGCCGCGGTCCGCGGGGCCGGCGGTCGGTTCGGCGCGGCCGGATGGGCCGGTGGCCGGTTCGGCGCCGCCGATCGGCAGCTCGGTGGGGCCGAGTTCGTCGGCGAGCGAGACCCGGCGTATCGCGGCCGGGGGCAGCAGCTGGATCACCGCGGCCCGCACCGCGGCGTCGACGGCCGGCCGGTCGGCGGCCGCGACCAGGGCCGCGGTCGCGGTGCGCAGCGCGTGTTCCCGGCTGAGCGCCTGGCTGTTCTGCCGGATCGAGTCGGCCAGTCGGGTGATCGTGAGCAGCAGGGTGAGCGCCCCGGTGATCGCGATCACCAGGCCGTCCTTCACCTCCCCGTGCAGCGCCTCGATCAGCAGCACGGCCGGCGGGGTGCAGGCGGACAGGGTGAGCAGCACCGACCACCGGAATCGCCACGGGCTGTGCCGGGGCGGGGCCGGCTCGGTCAGCCGGACCATCGACGGGTGCAGCGCGGCCAGGCCCCAGCAGAGGTAGAGCACCACGTACGCCGACTCGGTGAGCGGGCCGCGGGCCAGCGGATAGCCGATGTCGCCGGCGAGCATCCCGGCCGCGCCGGCGAGCAGCAGCCAGGCCGCGGCGTTGCGCCGGTCGGCGCCGACCAGCCGGCCGGCGACCCCGGTCAGCAGCAGGTCGCCGATCACGTCGGGGGCCGAGACGGTGTCCAGCCGGCCGTCCACGCCGATCATGAAGACCCAGGCCACCAGCAGGGTCGAGCAGGCCAGCGCGAGCAGGTCGATCAGCCGGGCCCGGTCGCCGAGCAGCGCGCCGCCGCGGGTGAACTGCAGCAGGCAGAGGGCGGTCAGGCCGAACATCACCAGGTAGAAGATGTCGGCCGTGCCCATCTGTCGATACGAGTAACAGACATCACCCGCCGCGAGCACGGCGACCGAGCCGGCGAGCAGCCACCAGGGGGCCTTCCGCGCCGGTCGATGACGGCGCACCCCGTGGATGATCGCGCCGACGCCACCCGCTCCGAGCAGGATCCATTCGAGCGCTCCCCAGAACACGCCCTACTTAGTACCAGGGGTGGTTGCGGACTGTCCATGTCGATGTATACGCAGCGCAATCCAGGTCGGAGCCTCCACGCACACGAGCGGTCACCGAAAGTTGCGGAGCGTGGTGTCAGTTGAAGACTTCGGCGACGACCCGGCCGTCGTCACGGGCCGCGGCCGTGGTTACTTGCTGCCACTTTCCGTCCGGGGCGTGCCACTCCAGGTCACCGAAACGTACCCGTTCGAGTCCGGTCGCGGAGGCGTGCGAGACCAGCCAGTGCGCGTATCGCCAGCCGGATTTCGGGTTGCTGACCGACAGGGTCAGGCCGGCTGCCTCCTCGCTGGCGGCGTCCAGCGTCCGGCCCCAGTCGAGTTTGAGGCCGGCCATCAGGGCGGCCGCCGCGGCCGCGCCGCGCAGCACCGGGGTGCCGGGCACCGTGCAGGCCACCGCGCCGGTGGCCCGGCCGAGCAGCGCGCGGGTCAGCACCCGGGACTCGTCGGCCCACTTCTCGTACGCGTTCGGGTAGGCCGAGCGCTGCACCTTCTGCGCCGCGTCGGTGACCCGCATCTGCTCGTAGCCCTTCACCTTCTTCAGGGCGGTGTAGAACCTGCCGGCCGCGTACCGGGGATCCTTGATCTGCTCGATGGTGCCCCAGCCCTGGCTGGGCCGCTGCTGGAACAGGCCGACCGAGTCGCGGTCGCCCTCGTCGAGATTTTCCAGCTTGGACTCCTGCAGGGCGGTGGCGAGGGCGACCACCACCGCCTGCTCGGGCATCTGCTTGCGGACGCCGACCGCGGCGATGGTGGCCGCGTTGGCCATCTGCACCGAGTCGAGAGTGACCTCACCGTCGGCGCTGACCGTGCACTCCGGCCCGAGTCGCGGCAGTTTGATCACCCCGGGCGCCTGGTGCAGGACGATGACCACGCTGACCACGGCGATGAGGACGAGTGCGCCGACCACTCCGATGACCGCTTTCACCCACACCTCCTCGCTGTCGGACGCCCAGCCTAGTCAACGCGCGCTCGAAGATCATTCCTGCTGTGTCGGGACCCAGTTCGGCTCCCGTCGTTCCTGACGTGCGGCGACCCCCTCGCGGCCCTCCGGAGAGGTGAAGTATCCGGCCGAACGGTCACTGAGATCAGCCAGTTCGGCCCGGATGGACTCCGACCGCGCCCGGCGCAGCAGCTGTTTGGTGCCGGCCAGGGCGAGCGGCCCGCCGCGGATCAGCGAGGCGCAGTAGCCGGCCACCGCGTCGTCCAGCGCCTCGGCCGGAACCGCCGCGCTGACCAGGCCGATCTCGGCGGCCCGGCGCCCGTCGAAGACGTCACCGGTGAGATAGAGCTCAGCCGCCGCCCGGGCCGACAGCCGGGGCAGCACGGTGGCGCTGATCACCGCCGGGATCACCCCGAGTCGCACCTCGGTGAAGGCGAACGTGGCCGATTCCGCGCAGACCGCGATGTCGGCCGCGCCGATCAGGCCCAGCCCGCCGGCCCGGGCCGGTCCGGCGATCCGGGCGACCACCGGCTTGGGGAACTCCCAGAGCGCGGCCAGCAGGTCGGCCATCAGCTCGACCGGCAGACGTTCACCGGGCCGGGTGGCGGCGGTCTCCTTGAGGTCGGCGCCGGAGCAGAAGACCGGGCCGGTGTGCGAGAGCACCACCACCCGGGTGCCCGGCGCGGCGGCCGCGGCGCCGAGCGCGGCCAGCAGCTGGGTGATCAGGGCGCGGGACAGCGCGTTGCGGTTGGCGGGACTGTCCAGGGTGAGGGTGGTCACCCCGGCGTCGGTGACGGTACGGACCAATTCCATCCCGGCACCCTAAGGCAGACTTGCCGCATGGCCGGCGCACTCCCCGATGGCGAACCCGTACCCGACGACGGGTCGCTCCCCGACGACGCCACGCGCGACGTGGGCGGACGGGGTTTCGCCGTCTACGTCCACGTGCCGTTCTGTGCCAGCCGGTGCGGATACTGCGACTTCAACACGTACACCGCCAGCGAGCTGGGCGGCGGAGCCAGCCGCGACGAGTACGCCGGCACCGTGCTGCGCGAGCTGGAGCTGGCCGCCCGGGTGATCCGGCCGGCCCGGGTCGACACGGTGTTCGTCGGCGGCGGGACCCCGACCCTGCTCAGTCCGGCGGACCTGGGCCGGATCCTGGAAGGCGTCGACCGGACGTGGGGGCTGGCGGCCGGTGCCGAGGTGACCACCGAGGCGAACCCCGAGTCGGTGGACCCGGCCGGGCTGCGGGCGCTGCGGGCGGCCGGCTTCACCCGGATCTCGCTGGGCATGCAGTCGTCGGCCGAGCACGTGCTGCGGGTCCTCGACCGCCGGCACACCGCGGGCCGCGCCCCGGCCGCCGCCGAGGAGGCCCGCCGCGCCGGGTTCGAGCACGTCAACCTGGACCTGATCTACGGGACCCCGGGGGAGACGCCGGAGGACTTCGACCGCTCGCTGCGCACCGTGATCGACGCCGGGGTGGACCACGTCAGCGCGTACGCCCTGATCGTCGAGGACGGCACCCGGATGGCCGGGCGGATGCGCCGCGGCGAGCTGCCCTACCCCTCGGACGACGTGGCCGCCGACCGCTACCTGGCCGCCGAGCAGGCGCTCACCGCCGCCGGCTTCGGGTGGTACGAGGTGTCCAACTGGGCGCGCCCGGGCGGCAACTGCCGGCACAACGAGCTGTACTGGACCGGGGCCGACTGGTGGGGGCTGGGGCCGGGGGCGCACAGCCACGTCGGCGGGGTCCGCTGGTGGAACGTCAAGCACCCGTCGGCGTACGCCGGGCGTTTGCAGGAGGGTCTTTCCCCGGGGCACGGCCGCGAGGTGCTGACCGCCGAGGATCGGCACGTCGAGGATGTGATGCTGCGCGTCCGCCTGCGGGAGGGCATCACGCTGGCGAAGGTCGACGCGAAGGCCGCGAAACAGGCGCTGGACGACGGCCTGCTCGATCCGGAGGCCTACGCCGCGGGCCGGTTGGTGCTCACCCTGAACGGGCGGCTGCTGGCCGATGCGGTGATCCGGGACGTCATTCCCTGATGAACCGCGCGGTGGCCGGGTAGTCGTACGGCTCGCCACCCAGGGCCCGGGTGCCGGCGATCAGGCCGAAGATGACCGCCACGGCCGCCGCGACCGGCACGATGACGGTGCCCACCGCGAGCCACCGGGTCGCCCAGCCGACCAGCGCGACGATCGTCCAGAGGATCTGGAAGTTCAGCGCCTGGACCGCCGCGGCCCGCACCGTCGGACTCCGGCCACCCTGGTTGAGCAGGGCGAGCAGCGGCGCCACCCAGCCCGCCACGCCGCCCAGGAGGGCACCCGCGGCACCGCCGACGTGTGCCGTCATCACCCAGTTCCGCTCCAGGCTGTAGCCGGGTCGCGGCTGTCGGCCGTACTGTTTCGGTTCCGCCATGACTGTCACGGTAGGTCCGCCGCCGTAAATACCGGAAGCGGTCCGTCCTTTCGATCATCGCGCTGCAGCCAGCGGCGACGTAGACTGGCACTCTGTCCGCGGGAGTGCCAGAGGGGGAGGGGTCATATGAGTCTGGATGACCGCAAGCTCGAGGTGTTGCGGGCAATCGTCGAGGACTACGTCAAGACTCGCGAGCCGGTCGGCAGCAAAGCGCTGGTCGAGCGGCATCAGCTGGGCGTCTCGTCGGCCACGGTGCGCAACGACATGGCCGTGCTGGAGGAGGAGGGCTACATCCGGCAGCCGCACACCAGTGCCGGCCGGGTCCCCACCGACGCCGGCTACCGGCTGTTCGTCGACCGCCTCACCCGGATCAAGCCGCTCAGCCCGGCCGAGCGCCGCGCGATCGAGCGCTTCATGGTCGGTGCCGTCGACCTCGACGATGTGGTGCACCGCACCGTCCGGCTGCTCGCCACGCTGACCCGCCAGGTCGCGGTCGTGCAGTATCCGAGCCTGTCCCGCTCCTCGGTGCGGCACCTGGAGCTGGTGCCGATCTCCACCACCCGGCTGATGCTCGTCATGATCACCGACACCGGCCGGGTCGAGCAGCGCCTCGTCGAGATGCCCGCCCCGGTTCCGGAAGGCGACGTGTGGGACCTGCGCCGCCGGGTCAACGAGAAACTCGCCGGTCAGCGCCTCGCCGACACCCCGCCCCTGGTGCAGAAACTCGTCGAGGAGTGCGCTCCGGAGCGCCGCGGTGACATGGCCTGCCTGGCCACCGTGCTGCTGGAGACTCTGGTCGACCGGAGTGAGGAGCGCCTCGCACTCGCCGGGACGGCCAACCTGACCCGCGGCGGTGTGCTGGACTTTCAGGGCACGCTGCGCCCCGTTCTCGAAGCGCTGGAGGAGGAGGTCATCCTGCTCAAGCTGATCGGGGATCTGGAGCCCAGCACCACCCGGGTCCGGATCGGCGACGAGAACGAGATCGACAACCTCCGGTCGGCGTCCGTGGTCAGCACCGGTTACGGACCGGGTGCCACGATCGTTGGTGGGCTCGGCGTGCTGGGGCCGACCCGGATGGACTACCCCGGCACCATCGCTACTGTTCGTGCAGTGGCACGCTACGTTGGCGACCTGTTGGCACAGAATTGACGGATCCGCGCAGACATTGAGGACTCCAAACCCCGTGGCCAAGGACTACTACGGAATTCTCGGCGTGAGCCGGGAAGCCACCGACGACGAGATCAAGCGCGCCTACCGCAAACTGGCTCGGCAATACCATCCGGACGTCAACCCCGATCCGGAGGCACACGAGAAGTTCAAGGACATCAACGCGGCCTACGAGGTCCTGTCCGACGACCAGAAGCGGCAGATCGTCGATCTCGGCGGTGACCCGCTCGCACCCGGCGGCGGCATGCCCGGCGGCGGACCCGGCGGCGCCGGCCCGTTCGTCGGCTTCCAGGACATCATGGACGCGTTCTTCGGCACCGCGGCCGGCGGCGGCAGCCGCGGCCCGCGCCCGCGGACCCGTCCCGGCGCCGACGCGATCCTCCGCCTCGAACTCGACCTGGTCGAGACCGCCTTCGGCGTCGAGGCCCCGATCACCGTCGACACCGCGGTGCTCTGCACCCAGTGCTCCGGCGCCGGCACCGCCCCCGGCACCCACCTGGCCACCTGCGAGGTGTGCGGCGGCCGCGGTGAGGTCCAGTCGGTCCAGCGCACCTTCCTCGGCCAGGTCGTCTCGTCCCGCCCCTGCCAGAACTGCTCCGGTCACGGCACGGTCATCCCGACCCCGTGCCCGACCTGCGCGGGCGACGGCCGCATCCGCACCCGCCGCTCGCTCACCGTCAAGATCCCGGCCGGTGTCGAGGACGGCATGCGGATCCGCCTGGCCCAGCAGGGCGAGGTCGGCCCCGGCGGTGGCACGGCCGGCGACCTCTACGTCGAGATCCACGAGCGGCCGCACGACGTCTACTCCCGCAAGGGCGACGACCTGCACTGCCGCGTCACCCTCCCGATGACCGCCGCGGCGCTCGGCACCCGGATGACCATCAAGACCCTCGACGGCGAAGAGAACATCGAGGTCAAAGCGGGCACCCAGCCGGCCAGCACGCTGCGGATCCGCGGCAAGGGCGTGCCACATCTGCGCGGCCAGGGGCGGGGCGACCTCTTCGTCCATCTGGACGTCAAGACGCCGACCAAGCTGACCGCCGACCAGGAGCGGATGCTGCGCGACTTCGCCAAGACGCGCGGCGAGGACATCGCCGAGCTGAGCAAGCAGGGGGGCTTCTTCAGCCGGATGAGGGATGCCTTCAACGGCCATTAGGGTCGGATCGTCCAGGGGCGCGGGTGGTGGTCGGTTGATCACCGCTCGCGCTTTCTGCTTTCTGGGCGTTCCCGCTCGCCAAGACCAAGGTCTTGATGTCGTACGCTCCGGCCGACAACTGATCGCTGCTCATCGGGGCCGAGCGAGTCGGGCGATGTGGCCGCTGCGCGTCCCGAGCAATCGCCGCACCCTTCCACATCCGCTGTCGGCCGCGGTCGGATCGCAAAGCCGAGTCGACTGCCCGGCGGGTGGTGCGGGGCGGGGCGGGCGGTAGCGTTCGGGGGGTGTCTGCGCCGCTGTTTCTGGTCGAGAACCTGCCGTCCGGGTCGTTCTTCACGCTGGACGGGGCGGAGGGGCATCATGCCGCGACCGTGCAGCGGCTCCGGGCCGGGGAGACGCTGATTCTCGCCGACGGGCGGGGTGGGACGGCGTTCGCCGAGGTGGTCGCCGTGGGCAAGGGCAGTGTCGACGTCGCCGTGGGGGAGCGGGGGCAGGAGCCGGCCGCGGCGCCGCGGCTGACCGTGGCGCAGGGCATCGCCAAGGGGGATCGCGGCGAACTGGCCGTGCAGGCGATGACCGAGGTCGGCGTCGACGAGATCCTGCCGTGGGCGGCGTCCCGGTCGGTCGCGCAGTGGCGCGGCGATCGGGGGCACAGGGCCCGGGACAAGTGGGCGTCGACCGCCCGGGAAGCGGCCAAGCAGGCCCGGCGCTCCTGGCTGCCGCTGGTGGGTGGGGACCCGGACTGCTCGACGAAGCAGATCGGCGCCCGCATCGGGGAGGCGTCCGCGGCGTTCGTGCTGCACGAGGAAGCCACCGAGCGGCTCAGCACCGTCGGCCTGCCCGATGCGGGGGACATCGTGCTGGTGGTCGGCCCGGAAGGTGGGATCAGCGACGCCGAGGTGACCGCATTCCGGGACGCCGGGGCACTTCCGGTCCGCCTCGGCAGCACCGTCCTGCGCACCTCGACCGCGGGCGTCGCCGCCCTCGCCGTCCTCGCCACCCGGCTGGGCCGCTGGTAGTTCGCCTGCCGCTGCCGCTGCCGCTGCCGCTGCCGCTGCCGCTGCCGCTGCCGCTGCCGCTGCCGCTGCCGCTGCCGCTGCCGCTGCCGCTGCCGCTGCCGCTGCCGCTGCCACTGCCGCTGCCGCTGCCGCTGCCGCTGCGTGGGGCGGCGCGGTGGTGGGGGCGGCGCGGTGGTGTGGAGTCAGGGCGTCAGGGTGGCGAGGGTGCGTTCGAGCCAGGCGCGTTCGGCTTGCGAGGTGGCTCGGGCTATCTCGAACATCCCCCGGCGGAACGGGTCGCTGACATCGGCGGCGCGCAGGCGGGTGCCGCCCTGGGAGAAGAACGTGGCGGGGGCCGCCAGGAACGCCAGGCGGCGACGCAGGACCTCGGCCTGATCGGCCGGATCCGGCAGATGGCGCAGGAACGCGAGGATCGTGAAGTAGCGGTTCCGGTCGGTGATCTCGACCTCGGACGGGGACCGCAGCCGGGACAGCAGCTCGGCGCGGCCGGCCCCGGTCAGCGACAACATCTGGCGCGGGGCTGCTGACGTGCCCGGCTCGGTACGGCGTTCCAGCAGGCCGGCGGCGGTCAAGCGGTTGATCGCCGGGTAGAGCGCGCCGTCGCTGACCGCGCGGACGTGACCGGTGAGGGACCTGATCCGGTCCTTGAGCTCGTAGCCGTGCAGGGGCTCGTCGTGCAGGAAGCCGAGGATCGCGAGCGCCAGCATCACTGCCCTTCCCGGTTGTTCGGTGCCGGGCCAGCCTATATCGTTCCGTGGTACCTCGATTCGAGGTAGAACGAAACGAGGTACCGATGAACCACCGCACCCCGCTGTTGCGTCTGGCCGTGCCGAACTATGTGGCCCTGCTCTCCGGCGTCCTCACCGGGATCGTGGACGTCGCCTGGGTGGCCCGGCTCGGCCCGTCCCCGGTCGCAGCGGTCGCCGTCGCCACCGGCGTGGAGAACGCGCTGCTCGGGATCGTCCTGCTGATCAGCGGCGGAGTCACGGTCCGCCTCGCCGCCGCCCTGGGCGCCGGTGACACGCACACCGGCCGCGACCGCCCCGGCGGCGCGACTGCCGGCGGCGCGACTGCCGGCGGCGAGGCCGGGGCGCTCGCGGTGATCCGCGCCGGGTGGCGGCTCTACCTGGTGATCACACCGGTCGTGGTGCTGGCCGGGACGGCTCTGCGCGGCACGCTCGCCGGCGCCTTCCTCGCCGATCCGGGCGCGGCCCGGCTGGCCGGGGCCTACCTGGCCGTCCTGTTCCCCGGGGTGGCGATCTTCTACGCCCAGCAGGTGGTCGACGCGATCTTCGCGGGGCGCGGTGACACCCGCACCCCGATGCGCCTCGCGCTGACCGCGAACGCGCTGATCCTGGTGCTGGATCCGCTGCTGATCTACGGCGCGGGCCTGGGGGTCACCGGCGCCGCGCTGGCCACCGCGGCCGGGCGGGCGGTGGCCCTGACCGGGGGCCTGGTCCGGCTCCACCGGGGACGTCCCGGCGGCCGGCTGCGCCCGGATGCCGCCCTGCCGGTCCGGGCGGTGGCGCGGACCGGGGCGCCGATCGCCGGGGATTTCCTGGTGCGGATGGCCGGGGCGCTGGTGCTGCTCGCGGTGGTGGGCCGGCACGGCGTCGCGGCCGTCGCGGCGTACGGCATCGGCCTGAAGGTCCTGTATTTCGCGACCATGGGTTTCTACGCGATCCGGAACGCGGCGACGATCCACACGCCGCGCACCCTGAGCGCCCGGCCCGGGCAACGCGCCGCCATCGGGCGGCAGGTGCTCACGCTGGCCCTGGTCGCCGGCATCGGGGCGAGTGCGCTGTTCGCCGGGTTCGCTCCGCTGATCATGCGGCTGTTCACCGCGGACCGGGCGGTGGCCGCCGCCGGGGTGCTGTTCCTGCGCTGCGTCGGCGGCTACCTGGTGCCGATCGCCGCGGTGATCGGCCTGGCCGGCTTCCTGATGGCGGCCGGCCGCGGCGCCCGCCTGTTCGCCGTCACCGTCGCCGGCACCGCCCTTCAGACGCTGCTCGCCCTGTGGCTCCCGGCCCGGCTCGGTCTGCCCGGCGTCTGGCTCGCGATGGCCCTGGCCGCCGTGTTCCAGCTGCTCCTGGTCCTGGCCTCCGCGAACCTCCGCGACCACCCCGCCGCGGCGGCCGAAGGCGGCGGGCCGGTCGGGACGGAGGCGGTCAAGCCTGCGGTTTCTCGATCTCGGCGGTCAGCCGGGGATCGTCCAGAGCGTGCGCCGCGATGACCGTGTAACGCCCGGGCAGCGTCCGCCACCCGTCCGTCCAGACCTGGAAGGCCCGCTCCGGCAGCGGAATCCGCACCGTGACCCGCTCCCCGGCGTCGGCCGTGACCGACGCGAACCCGGCCAGCCACCGCTCCGGCCGTTCGACCGCCCCGTCGTCCCGCGCGGACAGGTAGATCTGCACGACCTCCCGCCCGGCCCGCTGCCCGCTGTTGGTCACTGTCACCGCCACCTCGGTCGCGGTCGCCGTCAGCCCGGAGTACTCCCAGGTCGTGTATCCGGACCCGGATCCGAAGGCGTACAACGGTGCGGCCCGCCACCCGCGATAGCCGATGAAGATCCCTTCGTCGTACGTCACCACCCCGTCCCGGGGCTGCACCGTCAGCACCGGGCAGTCCGTCTCGTGCCGCGGCCAGGTGGTCGGCAGTCGCCCGCCGGGTTCCTCGGCGCCGCTCAGCACCGCCGCGAGCGCGGCGCCCGCCTCCTGCCCGGGGAACCAGGTGAGCAGCACCGCGGCCACCTCGTCGGCCCAGGGCAGCAGCACCGGCGCGCCGGCGTTGACCACCACGACCGTGGACGGGTTGGCCGCCGCGACCCGGGCGACCAGTTCGTCCTGCCGGCCGGGCAGGGCCAGCGAGGTGCGGTCGAAGCCTTCCGATTCGACCTGCTCGGTGGTGCCGACCACGACGACCGCCACGTCGCAGTGGCGGGCCAGATCGACCGCTTCGGCGATCAGGCCGTCCGCGTCCGGGCCGGGCGGGCGGTGCCCGAGGGTGGTGCCGGCCGAGTGCGCCGTCCCTGGTGCGAAGCTTTGCCGCAGGGTCAGCCGGACCGGTTCGCCGGCGGCTAGGCGCACCGGAAAGCGCTGTTCGCGCGGGTGCAGGAGCAGGTCGGCGCGGCCGGTGCCGGGCGGGTGCAGCGATCCCCGGTAGAGCTCCTGACCGCCGACGGTCAGCTGGAACGTGCCGAAGCCGGAGACCGCGAAGACGTGCTCACCGCCGATTTCCGGGGTGTACGTGGTGGTCAGTTCGAGCGTCGTGACGTCCGGCACGGCGAGCCCGCCGGGTGGGTCGCCGAGCCAGCGGACCGCGGCGGTGGGCACCTCGAAGCGGTACGCCCCCAGGTCGATGGTGAACGCCGACCAGCCGGGGCCCTGCGCGGCCGGCAGGAACGGGCGCGGGTCGGCGCCGACCGCGTAGGCGACGTCGCCGAACACCCGGCGGATCCCGTCCAGCGGCGAGATCACGTGCGGCGGGGCGACCTGGGCGCTGCCGCCGCCGAGCACCCGGGCGTCCTGGGCGAGCGCGCCGATCACCGCGATCCCGCCGGTCCGCTCCGGGGGCAGCGGCAGCACGCCCCGGTTGCGGGTCAGCACGAAGGAGCGGGCGGCCACCCGGTGGGCCACCTCGCCGCCGTCCACCGCCGCGGCCGTCACCACCGGTGGCGCACCCAGGGCGCCGACGCGCGCGGCGAGCCGGAGGAGACGACGTACCTTGTCATCGACGACCTCGACCGGCACCTGCCCGGACCGGACCGCCGCCGCGAGCCGCGGCCCCCAGGGGTTGTCCATCGCCGGCATGGCGATGTCGAGGCCGCCGAGCGCGGCGCCGACCGTGTCCCGGGCGGCCCGCCAGTCGGAGACGACCACCCCGTCGAAACCCCACTCGCGTTTGAGGACCTCGTCCTGCAGCCGGCCGTTCTGCGCCATCGACGCGCCGTTGACCCCGTTGTACGCGCTCATCACGCCCCACCCGCCGGCCTCGACCACCCGCTCGAACGGGGCCAGGTACAGCTCGCGCAGCGCCCGTTCCGGGATCCGCACGTCGACGGTCATCCGCTCGGTCTCGAAGTCGTTGCCGACCAGATGCTTCACCGTGGTGCCGACGCCGTGCTCCTGCACCCCGCGCACGAATCCGGCCGCGATCTCGCCGGTGAGCAGCGGATCCTCCGAGTAGCACTCGAAGTGCCGGCCGCCCAGCGGGGTACGGTGCAGGTTGACGGTCGGGCCGAGCACCACGTGCACCCCCTTGGCGCGGGCCTCCTGACCGAGCAGCCGGCCGGCCTCGACGGCCAGCTCCGGATCCCAGGAGGCGGCCAGCGCGGTGGGGCTGGGCAGGGCGATCGACGGGTTCTCCGGCGCCCAGCCGGTGCCCCGGACGCCGACCGGACCGTCGGACATCACCACCGAGCGCAGGCCGATGCGCGGCATCGCGGGCAGTGACCAGAAGTCCTGTCCGGTCAGCAGGGACACCTTCTCGTCCAGGGTCAGCCGGTCGAGCAGGTGATCAACGTCGGTCATGTGAGAGCGCTCCCGGGCAGGGGTGGGGTATTCCGGGACCCATTCAAGCCGACCTGGTGGCCGCATAAGATCCGACGGGTGGACAACTCCTGCCTGTTCTGCCGCATCGTCGCCGGCGAGATCCCCGCGACCGTCGTGCACCGCACCGAGACCACGGTCGCCTTCCGGGACATCAACCCGCAGGCGCCGACCCACGTGCTGGTGATCCCGGTCGGCCACTACACCGACGTCGCGGACCTGGCGGTCCGGGACCCGGCCGCGGCCGCCGACGTGCTGGCCACGGCCGCCGCGGTCGCCGCCGCCGAGGGCCTGACCACCGACGGCTACCGAGTGATCTTCAACACCGGCGCGCACGGCGGCCAGGAGGTCTTCCACGTGCACGCGCACGTCGTCGGGGGCGCGCCGCTGGGCCGCATGCTGGCCGCCCGGTGACCGGCCACCACCCGCGGTACGAGCGGGCGGTCCGCCGGGCGCAGGCCGACGGACGGATCCCGGCGCTCAGCGTCGCCCTGGTCCGTGCCGACCGCGACCCCTGGGTGTGCACCGTCGGCGAGTCCGGGACACCGGGCCGGCCGCTCGGCCCGGACAGCCGGTTCCGGATCGGCTCGGTCACCAAGACGTTCACCGCGGTGCTGGTCATGCAGGCCCGCGACGACGGCCTGCTCGACCTGGACCAGCCGGTCAGCCGCTACCTCGACGTCCCGGCGCACGGCGACGCCACCATCCGCCGGCTGCTCTCGCACACCGCCGGATACCAGCGTGAGCCGCACGGCGACGTGTGGGACACCCTGATCAGCCCGGACGCCGCCCGGATGCTCGCCGAACTGGACCGGGTCGAGCGGGTGCTGCCCAACGCCCGCCGCTACCACTACTCCAACCTCGGCCTCGCCGTGCTCGGCCAGCTCGTCGCCAAGCTGCGCGGCGGCACCTGGGCGGAGATCCTCGCCGAGCGCGTCCTGGCCCCGCTCGGCCTGACCCGCACCACCGTCGACCGGCCGGCCGAGGCGGTCGTCGGCTACCTGGTCGACGCGTACTCCGACGCGGCCCGCCCGGAGCCGGCCATCGACCTGGGCGGGGTCGCCCCGGCCGCCCAGCTCTGGAGCACCGCCACCGACATGGCGCGGTGGGCCGCCTTCCTGGCCGACCCGCACGACGACCGGGTGCTCGCGGCGGCCACCGTCGAGGAGATGCGCTGGCCGGTCACCACCACCGACGAGGCGCTCTGGGCGCAGGGCTTCGGGCTCGGCCTGATCCTCGCCCCAGAGGGCCGGCGGGTGACACATGTCGGTCACGACGGGGCGATGCCCGGCTTCCTGGCCGGCGTCTACGGCCGGCGCGGCGGCGAGGGCAACCCGGGTGGCCTCGGCTGCGCGGTGCTCGGCTCCTCGGGCACCGCCGGGCAGACCATCGATCTGGCCCACGAGCTGCTGCGGCTCGCGGTCGAGACCGATCCGGCGGAGATCCGGCCCTGGCGGATGGCCGCGCCGGCGCCCGCCGCGTACCGCTCGATCCTGGGCCGCTGGTGGAGCGAGGGCTCCGACTTCGTCTTCGGGTGGCACGACGGGCGGCTGCAGGCCCGGCTCGCCGAGGCGCCCGCGGACCGGCCGCCGGCGATCTTCCAGCCGCTGCCGGATCGGCCGGACGTGTTGCGCACGGTCTCCGGGCGGGAGGCCGGCGAGCTGCTCCGGTTGACCCGGGACGACTCCGGCGCGGTGGTCCGGATGCACTGGGCCACCTACCGGTTCACCCGCGACCAGCAGACCTTCGACGGCGGCCTGGCATCCGACGGGTGATCCACGTCCGCGAGGGCTGCGCGCGGCCGGCGTCGGACGGGTGATCCGCGTCGCCTCGGCGGCGGTGGCGCGATAATGGCATCGGCGGGGCGGCGTGCGAGCGGATAGGATGGCACGATCCTTGAGCACGCCGCTCCGCACAGGGGTGACGCCGAGAATGAGAGCAGGTGGCGGAGGCCCCCGGGCCGCCCTATGACCGGTACGCCGAACCCTTCCAGCACGGGCTCGTCCAGCCCGGTGCGGGCGCAGACCAAGATCTCGGTGTCCGACCCGAAGATCATGGTGAACCTGCTCGGCGCCAAGGACGAGATCCTCCGCCTGATCGAGCGCACGCTCAGCAGCGATGTGCACGTCCGCGGAAACGAGATCACCATCACCGGCGAGCCGGCGGACAACGCCACCGCCGAGCGACTCTTCTCCGAGCTCATCGAGCTCATCGAGAAGGGTGAGACGCTCAGCGTCGACGCCGTCCGCCGCACCCTGCGGATCCTCGAGGACACCACCTCCGAGCGACCCGCCGAGGTGCTCACGCTGAACATCCTGTCCCGGCGGGGCCGCACCATCCGGCCCAAGACGCTGGGACAGAAACACTACGTCGACGCCATCGACGAGAACACGATCGTCTTCGGCATCGGCCCCGCCGGTACCGGTAAGACGTATCTGGCGATGGCCAAGGCCGTGCAGGCGCTGCAGGCCAAGCAGATCAGCCGGATCATCCTGACCCGGCCGGCGGTCGAGGCCGGCGAGCGGCTGGGCTTCCTGCCCGGCACGCTCACCGAGAAGATCGACCCCTATCTGCGCCCGCTCTACGACGCCCTGCACGACATGCTGGACCCGGAGTCGATCCCGCGGCTGATGGCCGCCGGCACCATCGAGGTCGCCCCGCTGGCCTACATGCGGGGCCGCACCCTCAACGACGCGTTCATCATCCTGGACGAGGCGCAGAACACGACGCCCGAGCAGATGAAGATGTTCCTGACGCGGCTCGGGTTCGGGGCCAAGATCGTGGTGACCGGTGATGTCACCCAGGTCGACCTGCCGGGTGGCACGACCAGCGGCCTCAAGGTCGTCCGGGAGATCCTGCGGAACGTCGAGGACGTGCACTTCGCCGAGCTGTCCAGCTCGGATGTGGTGCGGCACCGGCTGGTCGCGGAGATCGTGGACGCCTATGCGCGGTTCGACGCCGAGCAGGAGCAGCAGCAGGCAGCCAATTCCGTTCATGCCGTTCCCGGGCGGGCCGCCAACGGCCGCGCCCCGCGGCGGCGCTGATTCGCAAGGGGTAATCGCACCACTATGTCCATCGAGATCGCCAACGAGTCGGGAGTCGAGGTCGACACCGACGCGATCCTCGCGGTTGCCCGGCATGCCCTCGACGAGATGGGGGTCAACCCGCTCGCCGAGCTGTCCATCCTGCTCGTCGACATCGACTACATGGCCGAGCTGAACCATCGCTGGATGGGCAGCGACGGGCCGACCGACGTGCTGGCCTTCCCGATGGACGAGGGCAGCGTCGACCACGGTCCGGGCGAGTCGGGCGCCGGTGAGCCGGCCCTGCTCGGCGACATCGTGCTGGCCCCGGAGGTGGCCGCCAAGCAGGCGGTCGCCGCCGGGCACACCGCCGCCGACGAGCTGCATCTGCTCACCGTGCACGGCGCGCTGCACCTGCTCGGGTACGACCACGCCGAGCCGGAGGAGGAGCGGGAGATGTTCGCCCTGCAGAACAAGCTCCTGCAGAGCTGGCGCGCCGGTCGTAAAGCCGGCTGACGTGAATTCCGCCTCGACCCTGCCCGAACTGCAACTGATCATCATCGCGGTCGGGCTGGTCCTGCTGGCCGGTCTCGCCTCGATGACCGACGCGGCGCTGGCCACGGTCTCCGCGGCCCGGTCGTCCGAGCTGGCCCGGGAGGGTCAGCGCGGGGCCGGCGCGCTGACCGCGGTCGCCTCCGACGTGGTCCGCTACGTCAACCTGCTGCTGCTGATCCGGCTGCTCTGCGAGCTGTCGGCCACCACCCTGGTGGCGCTGGTGGCGGTGGACAACTGGGGGATCGGCTGGTCCGCGGCGCTGGTCACGGCCGGGGCGATGACCCTGGTCAGCTTCGTGGTGGTGGGTGTCGCGCCGCGCACGGTGGGCCGCCAGCACGCGTACGCCGTGGGCCGGGCCGCCGCGCCGCTGGTCCGCTGGCTGGGCCGGGTGCTGAATCCGCTCGCCTCGCTGCTGATCCTGATCGGCAATGCGGTCACCCCGGGCCGCGGTTTCCCGGAGGGCCCGTTCGGCAGCCAGGTGGAGCTGCGCGAGCTGGTCGACCTGGCCGAGCAGCGCGGCGTGGTGGAACACGGCGAGCGCGAGATGATCCATTCGGTGTTCGCGCTGGGCGACACGATCGCCCGTGAGGTGATGGTGCCGCGCACCGAGATGGTGTGGATCGAGGCGCCGAAGACGTTGCAGCAGGCGCTCTACCTGTTCCTGCGGTCCGGGTTCTCCCGGATCCCGGTGATCGGCGAGAGCGTCGACGACGTGCTGGGCGTGCTCTATCTCAAGGATGTGATCCGCCGCACGCAGAACGGCGATCCGGCGGCGGCCGCGCAGGCGGTGGCCGACGCGATGCGCGCGGCGACCTTCGTGCCCGAGTCGAAGCCGGTCGACGACCTGCTGTCGGAGATGCAGGCGGCCCGCAACCACCTGGTCATCGTGGTCGACGAGTACGGTGGCACGGCCGGTCTGGTGACGATCGAGGACATCCTGGAGGAGATCGTCGGCGAGATCACCGACGAGTACGACGTGGAGCGCCCGCCGATCGAGCATCTGGACGACGGCGCGGTCCGGGTCGCGGCCCGGCTGCCGATCGAGGATCTGGGCGACGTGTTCGGCGTGGAGCTGCCCACCGACGAGGTGGAGACGGTCGGCGGCCTGCTCGCGCAGACGCTGGGCCGGGTGCCGATCCCGGGCGCCCAGGCCGACGTCGGCGGCCTGCACCTGATCGCCGAGGGCACCGCCGGCCGGCGGAACCGGATCGACTCGGTGCTGGTGCGCCGGGTCCCGCCGGTCACGCCGACCGATGACAACGACGAGAACGTAACCGAGAACGAGGAAAGACTTCCCGCTGATGCCTGAGCAGAGCTTTGCCGCCGTCCCTGTGCCCGGGGCGGACGGTTCCGCGCTGAGCGCCGAGGACGCCAAGCTGGTCACCCTGGCCCGCAGTTCGCGCGCCCGGGCCGGTGCGGCCGAGGGCGCCGCGGTGCGTGACCAGGACGGACGCACCTACGCGGCCGCCTCGGTGGCGCTGCCCAGCCTGTCGCTGACCGCGTTGCAGCTGGCGGTGGCCCAGGCCGCGGCGTCCGGCGCCACGAAGATCGAGGCGGCGGCGGTGGTGACCGAGGCGTCGACGCTGGACGGCGCCGGGCACGCCGCGGTGCGTGACCTGGCCGCCGACGCGCCGGTGCACGTGGCCGGCCCGTCCGGGACGCTGCTCGGCACGGTCTCCTGATGGCCGACGAGAACGAGCGGCGGCTGACCGCGGGGGAGCGCAACGAGCTGCGGCGCCAGGAGCGCCGGGCGGCTCGCAAGGCGGCCGACGGCCAGGGCCAGGTCCAGGGCAGAGGCCAGGGACAGGGCAGGGAGCCGGGGCGCAAGGCGGGCGGTTCGGGCGCGGCGTCCCGGGGCGGGCGCGGCGGCGGTTTCGGCGGTACGCGGGGGGAGCGCGCCGGCTCGACGGGCGCCCCGGGGCGGGTGCGGGGTGCGGGCGGGCGCGCGGAACGGCGTACACCGCCATCGGACGATCGTGCCCCGAGCGCGCCGCAACGGGTGCATCGGCATAAGGCGGCGGCGTCGGACCGCAGGGACGACGGCGTGTATCGGGCGGGTTTCGCCTGTTTCGTCGGGCGGCCGAATGCGGGCAAGTCGACGCTGACCAATGCGATCGTGGGGCAGAAGATCGCGATCACCTCGAGCAAGCCGCAGACCACCCGGCACGTGATCCGGGGCATCCTGCACCGCCCGGACGCCCAGCTGGTGCTGGTCGACACGCCGGGTCTGCACCGGCCCCGCACGCTGCTCGGCGAGCGGCTCAACGACCTGGTCCGCGAGACGTGGAGCGAGGTCGACGTGATCGGGGTGTGTTTCCCGGCGGACGAGCCGGTCGGGCGCGGTGACCGGTTCATCTCGGCGGAGGTCGGCGAGCTCAAGGCCAAGGTGATCGCGGTGGTCACCAAGGTGGACCTGGTCGATCCGCAGACCCTGGCACAGCGGCTGCTCGCGGTCGCCGAGCTGTACGACTTCGCGGAGATCGTGCCGGTCAGCGCGGTGTCCGGGCACCAGGTGGAGACGCTGACCGACGTGATGGTGCGTTACCTGCCGGAGTCCCCGCAGTTGTACCCGGACGACGTGCTGACCGACGAGCCGGAGCAGGTCCTGATCGCCGAGCTGATCCGCGAGGCGGCGCTGGAGGGGGTTCGCGACGAGCTGCCCCACTCGATCGCCGTGCTGGTCGAGGAGATGCAGGTGGAGGGCAGGACCACGAAGATCTATGCGGATCTGTACGTGGAACGGGACAGCCAGAAGTCGATCGTGATCGGGACGCGCGGCGAGCGGCTCAAGACGGTCGGGACGCGGGCGCGCGGCGAGATCGAGCAGCTTCTGGGCAGGAAGGTGTACCTCGATCTGCACGTGCGGGTCGCCAAGGAGTGGCAGCGCGATCCGAAGCAGCTCCGGAAGTTGGGCTTCTGACATCTAAAGGTGCATATGTCCTGATTATGGGATTCTTCACCGGAATTTGCACTTAAGGTCCCAAAGCGGGTAACACCGTTGGCCATGCGCAACCGGTACCTGGACCTGCTCCGCGCGATCGCCACCGTCCGGGTGGTCGTCTATCACCTCACCGGCTGGGCCGCGCTGACCATCGTCTTCCCGGCGATGTCGGTGATGTTCGCGCTGGCCGGGTCGCTGATGGCGGCCTCCCTGGACCGCTTCGGGGTGTGGGCGGTGGAGCGGCGGCTGCGCCGGCTGCTGCCCTCCCTCTGGGTGCTGACCCTGCTGATCGCGGTGCCGGCCATGCTGATCAGCGGTACCCCGTTCGACGTACATCTGCTGCTCTGGGGTTTTCCGCTGGTCGACCCGGAGGCCACCGGCTGGTGGATGGCCTCGCTCAGCCACGCCTGGTATCTGCGGGACTTCCTCTGGTTCGTGCTGCTCTCGCCGCTGGCCCTGCCGGTCTTCCGGCGGATCCCGCTGATCGCGGTCCTGCTGCCGTACGCCGGTCTGCTGGTCCTGGAGCTCACCGGCGCCCGGGTCGTCAACGTGGTGCACGACCTGGCCCTGTACGGCGGGGCGTGGCTGCTCGGTTTCGCCCATCACGACGGGCACCTGGCCCGGATCCCGCGCAAGCGGCTGATCGCGCTGGCGGCCGCGCTCGCCGTGCCCGGGATGGCGTGGGTGCTCACCCACTCCGGGCCGCGCGGCCTCGACCTGAACGACATCCCGATCGGCAACGCGCTCTGGTCGGCGGCCTTCGTGCTGGTCGCGATGGGCTGCTCGCCGAGGGTCGGCGAGCACCGGGTGCTGACCGTGCTCAACGCGCGGGCGCTGAGCATCTACCTCTGGCACATCCCGATCCTGCTCGGGGTCACCGAGTTCGGCGAACGGCACGGGCTGCCGGTCCGCGGGGCGTACGGGATCGGCTGGCGGCTGATCGTCGTGACGCTGCTCATCGCCGTGGCCCTGGCCCTGGTCGGCTGGGTGGAGGACGTGGCCGCCGGACGCCGGCCGGCGCTGCTGCCCGGCCGGCCGGTGCCGGTCCCGGTGTCGCCGGCCCCGGCCCTAGAGGGTGCCGACGGTGAGATCGCCGCTGCGCGCGCGTAGATCCAGCACGTTCGGCGACCGGGGATCGTCGGTGATCCCCTCGATGTGCTCGTCGCCGGTGGTGGCGTGCTCCTTGAGCTGGTAACTGCCCACCGGCACACGCAGCATCAGGTCGCCGCTGGTCACCACGGCGGTCACCGAGGCCGGCCGGGACAACTCCAGATCCACGTCGCCGGAGGTGACCCGGGCGTCGATCGGCCCGGCGATCTCCCGGGCCGCCAGGTCACCCGAGGTGGCCTCCAGGGTCACCGCGGGCGCGCCGGTCACCGTCACGCTGCCCGAGGTGGCCTTGACCTTGACCGGCGCGGTGGCGTGATCGATCACCACGTCCCCCGAGGTGAGCTTGAGGTCGACGGCCCCGACCCCGGTCAGCGACGTGCTGCCGGACCGCATGCTGCCGTGCACCGCCACCCCGGCCGGCGCGTCCACCTCGTACGACACCGAGCAGTTGAAGCCACAGTCGGTGGGCAGGGTCAGGGTGGTCCCGGAGAGCTGATACGACGGGCCGGAGCCGTTGCCGCCGCGCACGATGCGCTTGATGTGCGTCTCGCCGACCGCCCCGGTGGTCACCGTCACATCGCCGCTGCCACCGCTCAGCACGATGTCGGTGACCTTCGTCTTCTCGGTGTCGTCGAAGGTCATCTTGGCGCCCACCACGCCGTCGCAGCCGGCCAGGGCGGCGACCGAGGCGGCGGCGAGGAGAAGGGCAACTCTGCGGGTCATGTGCCGACGCTATTTCCGGGGACACCCGAGACGCCATCAGTCCCGTCCCGGAGACGACCCTGAGATCCGGGTCAGGGTTTGTCGCACCCAGCGGGCAGAATGGCGGAGTGCCCGCTGGATATCGACGCCACCTCTACCGCGACGACGCGGTGGTCCTGCGTGTGCAGAAACTCGGCGAGAGCGACCGAATCGTCACCCTGCTCACCCGCCGGCACGGCCGGCTGCGCGCGGTCGCCCGCGGCGTGCGCCGCACCACCTCCCGCTTCGGCGCCCGGCTCGAGCCGTTCGGGCACATCGACCTGCAGCTCGCCGGGTCGCCCGAGGGGGTGGGCAGCGCGCTGCACTCGGTCAGCCAGGTCGAGGCGCTGTCGCTGTTCGGCAAGAGCTTCCTCGCCGACTATCCGCGCTACACCGCCGCCAGCGCCATCTGCGAGACCGCCGAGCGGCTCACCCCGGTCGAGCGGGAGCCGGCGCTGCGCCTGTTCCAGCTCACCCTGGGCGCGCTCAAGGCGCTCGCGGCCGGCGAGCACGCCGGCAGCCTGGTGTTGGACGCCTACCTGCTGCGCGCCATGGCCTTCGCCGGCTGGGCGCCCGCGCTCACCGAGTGCGCCGTCTGCGGCGACCCGGGCCGGCACGCCGCGTTCGCGGTCCCGGCCGGCGGCGCGGTCTGCCCCGACTGCCGGCCACCCGGTGCCGCCCACCCCAGCCCCGACACGATCGGCCTGATGGCCGCGCTCACCAGCGGCGACTGGCCGGTCGCCGACGCGTCCGCGCCGTCGGTGCGCCGGGAGTGCAGCGGCCTGGTCGCCGCCCACCTGCAATGGCACATGGAGCGCTCGTTACGCTCGTTGCCGCTTGTCGACCGACGGGAGTTGAAACCGTGAGCCCGCGTCCGCCCACCCCGCACATCTCCGGCGCCCGGCCGCCCCAGCTGCCGTCCGCGGCGATCCCCCGGCACGTGGCGATCGTGATGGACGGCAACGGCCGCTGGGCCAAGGAGCGCGGCCTGTCCCGCACCAAGGGCCACGAGCAGGGCGAGCACTCCCTCTTCGACGCCATCGAGGGCGCCATCGAGCTGGGCATCCCCTACCTCTCGGCCTACGCGTTCTCCACCGAGAACTGGAAGCGCTCGCCCGAGGAGGTGCGCTTCCTGATGGGCTTCAACCGTGACGTCATCCGCCGCCGCCGCGACCAGCTGGTCGACCTCGGCGTCCGGGTGGTCTGGTCCGGCCGGTCCGGCCGGCTGTGGAAAAGCGTGATCGCCGAGCTGCAGACCGCCGAGGAGATGAGCCGGCACAACAAGACGCTCACCCTGCAGTTCTGCGTCAACTACGGCGGCCAGGCGGAGATCGCCGACGCCGCCGCGGCGATCGCCCGGGACGTCGCGGCCGGCAAACTCAGAGCCGACAAGGTCACCGAGAAGACCATCGCGAAATACCTGTACCACCCCGAGGTCCCCGAGGTCGACCTGTTCCTGCGCCCCTCCGGCGAGCAGCGCACGTCGAACTTCCTGCTCTGGCAGTCGGCGTACGCCGAGATGGTCTACCTGGACACGCTCTGGCCCGACTTCGACCGCCGCCACCTCTGGTATGCGTGCGAGCTCTACGCCCAGCGCGACCGGCGCTTCGGCGGCGCCCTGCCCAACCCGGTCAGCCCGTCATGAGGCACCTGTGGATCGCCCGGCACGCCTTCGCCAACGAGGACGAGACCGGACTGACCGGCGACGGCGAGCAGCAGGCCGCCCTGCTCGGGAAACGCCTCGCCGACGTGCCGCTGACGGCCGTCCACCACAGTCCGCTGGCCCGGGCGGTGCAGACCGCCACGATCGTCGCGGCGCATCTGCCGCCCGAGGTGCCGCTGCACCCCGCCGACGAACTCGACGACCAGTTTCCGACCCCGGCGAACTCGGCCGGCATGATCGCCCGCTTCACCGGGGCCGCGCCGGTGGAGACGCACGAGTTGGTGATCACCCACGCGTTCCAGGTGGCCTGGTTCGTGCGGGACGCGCTGGAGGCACCGGAAGACCGCTGGCGGGGCCTGAACTCGTGCAACGCCGGGCTGACCCTGATCCGCTATTTCCCGGGCCAGAAGCCGCGAGTGATCATGTTCAACGACGTGAGCCATCTGCCGGCGTCGTTGCAGTGGACAGGTTTCCCGCCCGAACTCCGCCCGTGACCTCTCGCCGCCCCGCGGCGGTCAGTCGGTCATTGCCTTGACGGCGGTTTCCAGGTCGGTCAGGTCGGGCAGGACCACGTGGGCGCCGGCGGCGGCGAGGTCGGCCGCCGGGGTGGCGCCGGTGGCGACCGCGATCGCGACCGCGTCGTTGGCCAGCGCCGCCGTCACGTCGTTCACGGTGTCGCCGATCACGACCGGCCGGAACGGCTCGCCGTATTTCGCCCGCGCGCGTTCCAGGCTGCGGCGGACCAGGGTGGCCCGCACACTGTCGTCCGTGCCGTAACCGCCCACCTCGGCGTCGAACGAACCGGACAGGCCGAACGCCGCCACCTTCGCCGCCGCCACCTCGGGCACGTTGCCGGTCACCAGGGTCTGCACCACATCGGGCCGTTCCGCGAGGTGGGCGAGGATCTCCCGCACTCCCGGCATCAGCGCACCCTGTTCGGCGAACTCGTGCCGGACCGTGTCGACGATCTCCACGTACCGCGCGAAGAAGCGTTCCGGGGTGCAGTCGGTCACCCCGTGCGCCTCGAAGACCCCGCCGCAGATGTCCAGGTCGGTGCGCCCACCGAAGATCGGCGTATCCCGCCAGGCCACCCCGGTCACCTCGGTGAACGCGGCCTTCCACGCCCGGGCCGCCACCCCGCCGCCGCGCAGCAGCGTGTAGTCGACGTCCCACATCACCAGACGCCTCATGACTCGCCCAGCACCCGTTCGATGTGGTCCACCTTGGCGGTCAGCGCCCCGGTCACCCCGGGCCGCACATCCGCCTTCAACGACAGACTCACCCGCGGGGCGACCGCGGCCACCGCCTCCACCGCCTGCTTGACCACCGCCATCACCTCGTCCCACTCACCCTCGATCGTGGTGAACATGGCATCGGTCCGGTTCGGCAGCCCCGAGGCCCGAACCACCCGCACCGCCTCGGCGACGGCATCCCCGACGGAGTCCCCGACCCCGATCGGCGTGACAGAGAAGGCGACCAGCATGCCTCCATCCTGCCAGCCGATCCTCGTGCGGCCGGGTGGGGTCAGCGGCCGAGGAGGGTGGCGATGTCGGCGGCCAGGCGGGTGGTGGCTTCGATCTCCTCCCTGCGGATGGAGACGCTCTCGATGTTGAAGCCGTACGGGACGCCCAGGTGCTCGCAGAAGTCCCGCAGGTCACGGGCGATGTCGAGGCAGTGCTTGTACGACTCGGCGAGCGGGTCGGCGGTGTGCCGCAGCGAGTTCTCCAGCCAGCGGGGAACGTCGACGCCGAGCCAGCGCAGGAACTCCAGCGTCTTCAGCGACCCGCACAGCGACAGCGTGAAAATCATGGTCCGTGGCGGTATGTCCCGGGCCCGGCACTCGTAGAAGTAGTCGGAGATCAGGTTCTTGGTCTCGTTGACGTGATAGACGACCTGGGAGATGAAGAAGCTCGCTCCCCGATCCTGCTTGGTCAGCATCCGCCGGTGCTCCTCCGGCCGTTCCCCGATCACCACCGCACCCAGCGGCAGCTCCGGCCGGACCTCGGCCCGCAACTCCTGCGCCCGGCGCAACCCGGTGCGGACCGCCTTGCCGCCCGACGACGCGCCGACGAAGACACCGAGCACCTGCTCCGGATCGACCCCGCGCATCCAGTCGCGCAGCTCCTCCTCGGCGTACTTCCCCACGCAGCGGTAGATGATCACCGGCTGCTTCCAGGCGCCCAGGTGCGTCTCGTAATACTGCGCGGGGTCGTGCGACGCCAGGAACGGGAACGGCCGCTCGACCGGGTTCCGGTCGGACTCGTCGTCGATGTCGTAGAGGATCAGCCCGTCCAGGTCGAGCCGGCCGAGCCGCTCCAGGGTGACCTCGGCGATCTCCTTGATCCGCTCCTCGGGGGTGCTGCGCTTCGGCGGCGTGATGCTGAACAGCAACACCCCGCTACGGGCGTCGGCCAACAGCTGCGGCAGTCGGGCACGAGTCATGGCACCACCCTAGAAAACACCCCCTCGGTGACCTGCACGACAGTCCCACCATCCCGCCCACCGAGCCGGCCCGTCGCCCGGTGCGGCGGGGGCCGCGGCTACCGGGCCATGCTCATCGCGTGCTCGGCGACCAGGTCGAGCAGCTCGTCGCGGTCGGCGGTCGGGGCGACCCCGCGTGTGGTCACCGAGACGTTCCACCAGTGCGGCCGCTGCTGCTCGCGGAGCGCCGGCAGCTCCCGCCCGGCCCGCTGGACCATGACGATCGACGTGGCGAGGAAGCCCTCCATCAGCGAGCGGAGAATCGGATGCTGGGCCCCGAGGTAGTAGCCGGTCAACGCGTCCACGAAGGCCACGAAGACGTCGAGGTCGATCTCATACTCGTCCGCGATCATCGGACCGATGCCGGTCGGCAGTTCCACCAGCGGTGCCACCGCCTCACCGGTGCGCGCGTAGAGCCTCGCCACCCCGTTCGACGGATTCCACAGGACCAGGTCGCCGACCTCGAAATACTGACTCACCCATCCATGATCATCGCGTCGTGGCGGGGCCGGCAAGTCAATTGCGGGAGTCGCTGTTCCGCGCGGGACGACCGCCCGGCGCATGCCGATGGGCCGGCGAATGGTTCATGTCAGGAACCTTCGCCAGGTGCGGACAACGTCCACCGGCGAGCCGGTGACCGGGTGACGAACGCGCGGTCAACCGATGATCGGCCGGAACACTCCGGAGACCACGCTCACTGCCAGGATCAGGGCGGACAGCACCACGGCCGTCACCAGCAGCACCGCGTCGGCCGCGGTGAAGCGCTGGGTCCGGGCGTACGTCCGCGGCACCCCGGAGTCGAATCCGCGCGCGTCCATCGCCACCGCCAGCCGCACGCCGCGTCGCAGCGCTCCCACCAGCAACGCGAACGCCGTCGACGCGAACGCCACCGGGTTCTTCCCGGTTTCCACTCCGCGCGCCCGTCGGGCCAGGGTCAGCATCCGCCACTCCTGCCCGAGCAGCGGCAGCAGCCGGAACGCGGCGAGCGCCCCGATCGCGAACCGGGCCGGCGCTTTCGCGTTCTGCACCAGCGCGTCGGCCAGGTCGGTCGGGTCGGTGGTGGTGAACACCGCGATCCCGGGCAGGGCCACCGCGAAGATCCGCAGGATCAGACCGGTCGCGCTCGCCAACACGCCGGTGGTCACGTCCACCCGCCCCACCGAGAACAGCAGCTCACCACCGCGGTCGGCGGCGAACAGCACCATCGCGACCAGGGTGCTGAACGCGGTCAGCAGCAGCGGCCAGATCCGCCGGGCGAGCACCCGCGCCCGCACCCCGAAGAACGGCAGTGCGATCAGTTCGACGCCGAGCGCGACGGCCGGGGTCACCGGGTCCAGCGTCGCGATCATCGGCAGGGCGAACAGCAGCGCGGCGCCGAGCTTGGCCACCGGGTTGCGGCGCGCCAGCGGCGCGCCCGGGTCGGCGATCGGCTCGAGGAGGAGGTTCACGGTCGCGGTCCGCCGATGGTGACGGTCCGATCGGCGATGGTACGGACGAATTCCTCGTCGTGCGTGACCGCCACCACGCCGTGCCCCTCGTCGCGCAGCTCGCCCAGCAACGTCACCAACTCGGTCCACGTCCGCCGGTCCTGCCCGAAGGTCGGCTCGTCGAGCACCAGCAGCCGGGGTGCGGTGGCCAGTGCGGTCGCCACGCTCAGCCGCCGAGCCTCCCCGCCGGAGAGGGTGTACGGGTTCGCCTCGGCCAGCCGCTCCAACCGCAGCCGGTGCAGCAACTCGTCGACGGTGGCCCGGATCTCGGCGGCGCCGCGGCCCAGCCGCCGGGGTCCGAGTGACAGTTCGTCGGCGACCCGGGTGGTGACGAACTGGTGCTCCGGGTTCTGGAAGACCGAGCCGATCCGCTGGGTGAGGGTTCTGGCCCGCCACCGGTGCGGCGGTTTCCGGTCACCGAACGCGCTGACCCGCCCGGTTCCCGGGGCGAGCAGCCCGCCGAGGAGCAGCGCGAGGGTGGATTTGCCGGCGCCGTTCGGCCCGGTCACCGCGAGCACTTCGCCGGCGCCCGCGGTCAGCCTCACGGCGGGCAGGCGTCCCGGCACGCCGGTCTGTTCCGCACGTACCAGATCGGAGGGAACGGTGACCGGGGCGATCCGCGACTCGACGGCGTGCCCCGGCACCCAGACGCCCTGCTCGGCCAGCTCGTCGCCGTAGGCGGCGAAGATCGCCTCAGGCGTGCCGTCGGCCCGCACCCCACCGCCCGCCTCGATCACCACGACCCGGTCCACCAGCGGCAACGCGTCGGCGACCCGGTGCTCGACGATGATCAGCGTGGTGTCCGGGCCGACCGCCTGGGCGATCGCGTCGCGGATCAGCGCGGCTCCGGCCGGGTCCAGGTTGGCGGTCGGTTCGTCGAGCAGCAGCAGGCCGGGGCGCAGCGCGAGGACCCCGGCGAGGGCCAGCCGTTGCGCCTCGCCGCCGGAGAGCGCGGCGGTGGAGCGGTCCAGCGGATACCGGAATCCGACCCGGTCCAGGGTTTCGGTGACCCGCGGCCAGATCTCGCCGGCCGGCACACCGCGGTTCTCCAGGCCGAACGCCACGTCGTCGCCGGAGCGGGCCATCACCAGCTGGGTCTGCGGGTCCTGGAAGAGGATGCCGACCCGGTCGCGGGCCTTGGGCGGTTCCAGCCCGTCGATCTCGATGCCGCCCGCGGCCTCCCCGGAATCCTCGGGCAGCAGGCCGGCCAGCGCGGCGAGCAGGGTGCTCTTGCCGGCCCCCGAAGGGCCCAGCAGCAGCACCCGCTCGCCGTGCCGGATGTGCAGGTCGAGGCCGCGCACCGCCCAGGCCCGGCGGCCCGCGTGCCGCCAGCCGAACCCGCGGAGCTGAACCTCGCTCACCGCGATTAGATCAATGCCCGCTGGCGGCCGGCCGCGAACCGGTCCAGGACGCCGGTCGGCGCGAGCGCGCGGACCAGCAGCCAGGCGCCGGCGCCGGCGATCACGGTGGCGCTGACGACGGTGATCAGCGCGTACGGGATCCGGTAGCTCCACAGGTCGTAGTCGTAGGTCCAGACGTACCAGTCGAAGACCGCGGCGACCAGGCCGGCCAGGGCGCCGGAGAGCAGCCCGGCGGGCAGGGTGAAGACCCGGTAGCGGAACAGGGCGAAGGCCAGCTCGGCGCCGAGGCCCTGGGCCGCACCCTGGATGATCACGGTGGCGCCCCACTTATTGCCGAGCAGCGCCGAGATGATCGAGGCGACCGTCTCGGTGAAGAACGCGGCGCCCGGCTTGCGGATGATCAGCGCGCTCAGCACGGCCGGCAGGAACCACATGCCGTAGAGGACGGCCTGGGCCGGCGGGAAGAACGTGAACGCGTTCTCGGTGGCGGCCCAGAGCGCGTCCCAGGCCCAGAAGATGACGCCGAACGCGACGGCGATCACCGAGGCGATCACGATGTCTATCGTGCGCCAGCGATGGGTGGATGTCATTGATACGCCTCCCAGCGGTTACCGGGAGGAGACGCACGCCGAGCCTGGCGGCCTGACGCGGCTGAAGAAAGACCGAACTTCCTGCGCTGGCATTACCCAGATCAGGTACGAGGGTCTGCGGATGATCCGCACTCTCAGCGCTGTGCGCTCCCCTGTCGGACGAAGCTCTTTCGCGGCTGCCTCGACCCGCGCGTCGCTGAAGTGGACGCACTGGTCTCCGCCGTCGCGGAAAAGCTTCGGTGCATGTGCTTCGATGACGCTAACACCAGGTCGGCGATGTAGCACAGCGAGGGAGTGATCACATGGAGGTCAAGGCCCGGGGGCTGACGTTCGAGGTGGCCGTGGGCGGTCCCGAGGACGGTCGGCCGGTTCTGCTGCTGCACGGCTTTCCGCAGGATCACCGGGAGTTCGACCCTCTGCTGCCCCGCCTGCACGAGGCCGGCCTGCGGACGTACGCGATGGACCAGCGCGGCTACTCGCCCGGCGCCCGCCCGTCCGGCGTCCCCGCCTACCGGATCGGCGAGCCGGTCGCCGACGTCCTCGGCGTCCTGGACGCGCTCGGCCTGGAGTCGGTGCACCTGGTCGGCCACGATTGGGGCGCCCAGGTCGGCTGGCTGGTCGCCGGCCGGCACCCGGACCGGGTGCGCACCCTGACCGCGATCTCCGTGCCGCACCCCCGGGCGCTGCTGCTGGCCCTGCGGGTCCGGCCGTCCCAGCAGGCCCGGCTCGCCTACTTCCAGGTCTTCCGCAGCGCCGTGGCGGAGAAGCTGCTGCTCGGCGGCGGCGCCCTGGTGATGCGCCGGATGCTGGGCGCGATCGGGCCGCGTGCCGACCTGTACGTCAAGGCGATGCGCGAGCCGGGCCGGCTGACCACCGCGCTCCACTGGTACCGCGCCTTCCGCTCCTCGGACGTCGCCGACCTCGGCGAGATCACCGTTCCGACCACGTACGTCTGGAGCGACCGGGACGGGGTGGTCGGCCTGACCGCCGCGCTGCGCACCGCCGACTGGGTGCCGGCCGACTACCAGTTGGTCGCGATGCGCGGGGTCAGCCACTGGGTGCCCGAACAGGCGCCCCGCGAACTCGGCGACGCGATCCTGGCACGCATCGGCGTTTGACCATGGGCGCGACCGGGAATCCTCGCTCACCATGGCCGCCACTCCGTCGAAGGAAACGCAGAAGCAGCGGTGGGACCGGAATTTCGCCGACCTGCTGCAGGAGCTGCGGGTGGCGCAGACCGGCGTGCAGATCCTGTTCGCGTTCCTGCTGACCCTGCCGTTCTCCAGCGGCTTCCCGAAGGCGACCGAGTTCCAGCGGGACACCTACGTGGTGGCGTTGATCAGTGCGGCGTTCGCCACCGCGCTGATCATCTCGCCGGTCGCGTTCCACCGGGCGCTGTTCCGCCAGGGCCGCAAACCGGAGCTGGTCCGGTATGCGCACCGGATGGCCAGCGCCGGCCTGGCCTGCATGCTGGTCTCGATGGTCAGCAGCGTGCTGCTGGTCACCGACTACGTGCTGCACGCCCGCTGGGCGGTGGTGCTGACGGTGCTCAGCGCCGGCTGGTTCCTCACCTTCTGGGCGATCCTGCCGGTCACCCACAAGCGCTGGGCCACCGACGACGACAAGGACGGCTTCGTCCTCGACGACGCCCCGGCCGACTCGGCTACGAGCGGCCTGCTCGACGCAGACCGAGGCGCCTGAGTTCCAGGTCGGCGAGCGCGTCGACGGCCGCCGCGTCCCCGGCCCGCCAGCTCTGCGCGATGTCCGGGCCGAGCCGGGCCAGCTCGCTCAGCGGCCGGGAGGCGAGCGCTCGCAGCGCCAGCAGGTCCCGCCCGGCCGGCAGGTCGCGGACCGCGCTCGCCGTGGTGGCCCGCCGGACCCAGCGCAGCCGCCTCGGCAGCCAGAGGAACAGGATCACGGCCAGCGGCACCGCGACCGCCATCAGCGGCAGGATCAGCGCCAGCTTGCCGACCAGGTCCTGCTGCTGCTGGCCGGCCTCGGCGATCGACCGGGCGGCGTTCGCGGCCCCGGCGAACGGTTTGGTCAGCTGATCGCCGACGATCGGCACCCGGCCCACCTTGCCGCCCGCGTCGGCCAGGTTGTCGGCGATGCCGCCGCCGGCGCTCTCCAGCTTCTGGCCGGGGACGGCCAGTTGCTGCACCAGGTCGTGAACCCAGAGAGCGGCCCGGATCCAGAGGTAGACCCAGATCACCACGAGGATGTCGGTGACGAGCTGGCGGACGGCGATGGGCATGCGGTCGGCGTAGAGCTTCACCTGTGGAGGGTCGCACTCAGCCCCGGTGCGCGCACTCCGGGCAGGTCCCGAAGATCTCCATGGTGTGTGACACGTCGACGAACCCGTGCTCGCCGGCCATCTTCTCGGCCCACGACTCGACCGCCGGGCCGAGCACCTCGACGGTCCGCCCGCAGGATCGGCACACCAGGTGGTGGTGATGCCCCTGGCTGCAGCGGCGGTACAGGTGCTCGCCGCCGGGCGGGCGCATCACGTCCACCTCGCCGGCGTCGGCCAGGCCCTGCAGCGTCCGGTACACCGTGGTCAGCCCGACCCGTTCACCCCGGTCGCGCAGCATCGCGTGCAGGTCCTGCGCACTGTGGAATCCCTCGGTCTCGGCGAGCACGGCGCTCACCGCGCTGCGCTGCTTGGTGTTGCGCTGAGCACTGTCCGGGCTCACCATCGATTCTCCCTTGCGTGGCTCACGGCGTCGGCGACGATGTGCGCGACGTGGTCGTCCACCAGGGAGTATGCGATCTCCCGGCCGCGCCGGACACCCCGCACCACGCCGGCGCCGCGCAACACCCGCAAGTGTTGCGAGATCAGCGGCTGTGCGGCGCCGAGCTCGGCGACCAGATCGTGCACGCAGCATGCGCCACCGCCCAGGCGCACCACGATGGCGATCCGGATCGGGGCGGACAGCGCCCGCAGCAGCGCGCCGGCCGCCTCGTACGACCCGTGGCCGGCGCCCTGCTCAGCCATGCAGCACCACGTCCGGCGGTTCGGCGTGGGCAGGCGCCGGGCGTCGCCGGCGGTGCCACAGCGCGCCGGCCGCGGCGGTCACCAGGAACGCGGCCAGGGCCAGCAGCACCGTGGTGGCGCCCGGCGCGGTGTCGATCTGGCCGGACAGCACCACCCCGGCGCCGGCCGCGCCGACCCCGATCAGCATGGCCACCGCCATCGTGGACCGGAACCCGCGGGTCAGCTGCTGCGCGGCCGCCACCGGCACCACCATCAGGGCGGAGACCAGGAGCAGACCGACGGTGCGCATGGCGATCGTGACGGTCACCGCGGTCGTCACCGCGAGGAGCAGGTTGAGCGTACGCACCGGCAGTCCACTGACCCGGGCATACTCCTCGTCGTTGCAGAGCGCGAACAGCGCCGGCCGGAACACCAGCATGGCGATCAGCACCGCCGCACCCAGGCCGGCGATCACCACGATGTCCTGCGGCGAGGTGGTGATCAGCGACCCGAACAGGTACTGCATCAGGCTGGCGTTGCTGGCGTCGTCGGAGAGCCCGACCAGCACCACGCCGCCCGCGATCCCGCCGTAGAACAGCAGGGCCAGCGCCAGGTCACCGGAGGTGCGGCCGCGTTCGCGGACCAGCTCCACGGCGACCGCGCCGATCACCGAGACCAGCACCGCGGTCAGCACCGGCGACCGGTGGGTGAGCAGGCCGACGCCGACCCCGGTCAGCGCCACGTGCCCGATCCCGTCACCGATCAGTGACAGCCGTCGCTGCACCAGGTAGACGCCGAGCGCCGGCGCGGCCAGACCGATGATCAGCGCACCGGCCAGCGCGCGCAGCATGAAGGGATAGGTCAAGAGGTCCATTCAGTACGCCTTCATCCCGTCCGTCGGCGCCCATTCGCAGATGCCGGCCTTCGCCTCGTCGGCATGCGGGTGCACATGGTCGTGGCCCGGCTCGGCGTGATGCCCGGCCGGCTCCGGCGGCACCCCCTCGTGCGCGATCCGGCCCTCGTGCACCACCACGGCCCGGCCGATCAGCGGCCGCAGCGGGCCCAACTCGTGCAGGACCAGCAGGATGGTGCCGCCGTTCGCGGCGAACTCGGTGAGCGCCCCGGCGAACGCCTCCTGGCTGGCCGCGTCCACCCCGGCCGTCGGCTCGTCGAGGACCAGCAGGTCGGGCCGGCCGGCCAGGGCCCGGGCGATCAGGGTGCGCTGCTGCTGCCCACCGGAGAGGGTGCTGACCGGGTCGCCGATCCGGTCCAGCAGGCCGACCGCGGTCAGCGCCTGCCGCACCGCCTCCCGGTCGGCGGCCCCGGGCAGCCGGAACAGCCCGCGCCGGGCCAGCCGGCCGGAGGCGACCACCTCGCCGACGGTGGCCGGCACGCCGCTGCCGGCGCCGAGGCGCTGCGGCACGTAGCCGATCCGCGCCCAGTCGCGGAACCGGCGCTGCGCGGTGCCGAACAGGTCGATCTCCCCGCGGCGCACCGGGACCAGGCCGAGGATCGTCCGGATCAGGGTGGACTTGCCGGAGCCGTTGGCGCCGAGCACCGCGACCACGTCGCCGGCCGCGACGCTCAGGTCCACGTCCCGCAGGATCTCCCGCCCGTCATAACCGGCCGCCACGTGCCGAACCGCGATCACACTCACTGGGCCCTCCTTGTCATGCCCTCGTGGCCCTCGCCTGCGGCGCCGATGGTCAGGTTGCGGCGGTGCCGCCCGGTGCCGCCGGTCATGACGGGCACCCCAATGCCGTGGTGAGCGAGGCCAGGTTGGCCCGCATCACCGAGAAGTAGTCCGCGGACGGGTCGATCAGGCCTTCCAGCGGGTCGAGCACCGCGGTCTTCGCACCGACCTCACGCGCGATGGTGTCGGCGACCTTCGGGCTGACCAGGGTCTCGAAGAAGATCGTGGTGGTGCCGTGCGCCCGGGCGTCGGCGGCGACCTCGGCCAGCCGGCGTGGCGACGGCTCGGCCTCCGGGTCCACCCCGGTGATCCCGATCTGGGTCAGGTGATACCGCTCGGCCAGGTAGTGGAACGCGGTGTGGCTGGTCACCAGCTCCCGCCGCGGACAGGAGGCCAGCCGGGTGCGGAACTCGGCGTCCAGGTCGTCGAGCTGCCGGTGCAGGGCGGCGGCGTTCGCCGTGTAGGTGGCCGCGTGCGGCGGGTCGGCCTGCCCGAACCGGACGGCGAGCCGGTCGGCGATCGCGGCGAGCCGGACCGGGTCGAGCCAGACGTGCGGGTCGTGATGTTCGGGCGCGGCGGCGGCGGACACGTCGTACCCCGCAATCGCCGCGTTCTGTTCTATCGCCTCGTCGACCGCGGGCTGGAAGCCGGCCACGTGCACCGCCACCTTCGCGTCCACGATCTGGGCCACCTGGCGCGGGCTCAGCTCGACGTCGTGCGGCTCGGCGCCCGGCTTGGTCAGGTTGACCACCCGGACCAGGTCGCCGCCGATCCGCTCGCTGACGAACTGCAGCGGGTAGAAGGCGGCCACGATCGGCATCCGGCCGTCCGCCGCGGCCCGCGCGCCGCAGCCGGCCAGCACGGCCAGCAGGAGCAGCGGGGTGAGCAGGCGGCGCATCATGGCACCAACTGTGGTCGATAATGACAATGATTGTCAAAAGCGCATGGGTCAGAGGGCCTTGCCGAGCACCGCGACGATCAGCAGGGTGAGCAGCACCACCCGGACGAGCCGGGTGATCGGCGGCTGGACCGGCCAGGTGGTGAAGGTCAGCGTGGCCAGCCCGGCCGCCAGCACCGCCAGCAGCAGCGCGCCCACCACGCCCGGCAGGAACAGGCCGGCCAGCAGCAGGGCCAGCGCGGCGAAGAACGCCGAGGTGGGATTCACCCTCGCCAGCCGGCGAAGAAAATGGTCCGGCGTCGTCACAGCGGCTCCCTCGCGGCGTGCGTACCCTCGTCACATGCTGGTGCTCAACCGATTCCTGGTCCCGCCGGACACGCAGGACGACTTCCGGGAGCAGGCGCACGCCGCGCTCGCGGCCCTCGCCGGATGCCCCGGATACCTGTCCGGCCGGCTCGCCCGCGCCCTGGAGGACACCGCCGCCTGGACCCTGGTGACCGAGTGGGAGTCGGTCGGAGCCTACCGCCGCGCGCTGGGCAACTTCGATGTGAAGGTGCACGCCACCCCGCTGCTCGCGCGCTCGCTCGACGAGCCGTCCGCGTTCGAGACGCTGGCCGCCGCCGGGCCGGGGGAGCCGGTGACCGAGACCGCCAGTGACCGGGCGGCCGAGTCGTGGCGCTGAGCACTAGGCTGGCCGCATGACCTACGGTCAGCCGTATCCGGCGCTTCCCGAGACGCCCACCTTCGTCGCGCCGCCCCCGCCGCCCGGCCCGGGCGTGCACCCGCCGTTCCCGGCGCCGCCGGTCGAGGGCCGCGGGCGTCGGATCGGGCTCGGCTTCGGCATCGGCGGTGGCATCGTGGCGCTGGTCTGCGCTGGCGGGCTGGCCGCGGTGGTCGGCCTCGGCCTCGCGATGACCAGCGCGTTCACCGAGCAGGCGCACGTCGTGGTCGGTAAATACCTGGACGCGGTCAAGGCCGGCGACTACACCAAGGCGTATGCGCAGCTCTGCCCCGAGGCCCGGGCGCGGGAGTCGATCACCGAGTATCGCGCCCGCGTCACGCAGGACGAGCGGATCGACTCGTACTCCATCGGTGATCTTGATCTGGTCACCGGTGAGGTGCCGGTCGACCTCACCTATGCCGACGGCGGCACCGACCACGTCGAGGCTCAGCTCGGGCAGAACAGCAGCACGGGCGCGTTCGAGGTGTGCTCCGTCGGGGAGTAGCGTGGCTCGGGTCCCCTGTCATCCCGATACCCCCGCCGACACCCAGCCGGCGTAGGAGACTCATGCCTGCCGACCGCATCGATTCCGTTGTCAGCCTTGCCAAGCGCCGGGGCTTCGTCTTCCCCTCCAGCGAGATCTACGGAGGGACCCGCTCCGCCTGGGACTACGGTCCGCTCGGCGTCGAGCTGAAGGAGAACGTCCGCCGGCAGTGGTGGCGGACCATGGTCCAGCAGCGCGACGACATCGTCGGCCTGGACTCGGCCGTCATCCTGAGCAAGGACGTGTGGGCGGCCTCCGGTCACCTCGACGCTTTCGTCGACCCGCTGACCGAGTGCCAGTCCTGCCACAAGCGGTTCCGGGCCGACCACCTCGAGGAGGCGTACGAGGCCAAGCACGGCTCGCTGCCCGCCTCGCTGTCCGAGCTGAACTGCCCCAACTGCGGCAACAAGGGCACCTTCACCGAGCCGAAGATGTTCAACGGCCTGATGAAGACCTACCTCGGCCCGACCGAGAGCACCGAGGGCCTGCACTACCTGCGCCCGGAGACCGCCCAGGGCATCTTCGTCAACTACGCCAACGTGGCGACCGCGGCCCGCAAGAAGCCGCCGTTCGGCATCGCGCAGGTCGGCAAGAGCTTCCGCAACGAGATCACGCCGGGCAACTTCATCTTCCGGACCCGCGAGTTCGAGCAGATGGAGATGGAGTTCTTCGTCGCCCCCGGCGACGACGAGCAGTGGCACGAGTACTGGCTGCAGGAGCGCTGGAACTGGTACCGCGGGCTGGGCCTGTCGGAGAGCAACCTGCGCTTCTACGAGCACCCCAGGGAGAAGCTCTCGCACTACTCGAAGCGGACCGTCGACATCGAGTATCGCTTCCAGTTCGGCGGCACCGAGTTCGCCGAGCTCGAGGGCATCGCCAACCGCACCGACTTCGACCTGACCACGCACTCCAAGCACTCCGGCGTCGACCTGTCCTACTTCGACCAGGAGAAGCAGGAACGCTGGACGCCGTACGTGATCGAGCCGGCCGCCGGCCTCACCCGTGCGGTGCTGGCCTTCCTGCTCGAGGCATACGACGAGGACGAGGCCCCGAACACCAAGGGCGGCGTCGACAAGCGCACCGTCATGCGCTTCGACCCGCGCCTGGCCCCGGTCAAGGTCGCGGTGCTGCCGCTGTCCCGCAACCCGGAGCTGTCGCCCAAGGCCAAGGGCCTCGCCGCCGACCTGCGCAAGCGCTGGATCGTCGAGTTCGACGACTCGCAGGCCATCGGCCGGCGGTACCGTCGCCAGGACGAGATCGGCACCCCGTTCTGCGTCACCGTCGACTTCGACACGCTGACCGACGACGCGGTCACCGTGCGCGACCGGGACACCATGAAGCAGGAGCGGGTCTCGCTCAGCCAGATCGAGGACTACCTGATCAAGCGCCTGCCGGGTTGCTGATCGGTTCGACGCCGGTGGATGCGGGGCATGGCGCCGGCCGTGCCCCGCACCGCGCTCGGGGCGGTCCGGCCGCGTTCATCGCCGCCGCCCATGGGTGGCGTCCCGCCGGTGCGTCGGTAAGCATCTACCATGGTCACTTCCGCTGAACGGAAGGTGACTCATGCCGAAGGTTTCACGAAGGCGACGGCTGCTGGCGGTGGTGGCCGCGATGCTGGTCGGCGCGGTGACGATGGGTGCCGGGCCCGGCCGCGCCGAGGCGGCGGCGGCCTTCGCGCCCATCGACCCGGCGCCGTTCATGCTTGACCCGTCGGACAGCTTCCAGCGCTATGGGAGCCTGGTCAGCCGGATCGAGGCGAGCGGCAAGGTGACCGCGACGCCCCAGCTGGGATCGGCGCTCGACGGCCCGCAGGACTTCAAGCCCACTTGGGGGCTGTGCCACCCCACCGCCGGGATCCCCGCCGGCCTCGGCGCCACCGGCTTCTGCTGGGACCCCCGGGACGACGGCTGGGGCCTCACCTGGACCCCGCAGGGCATCTCCGGTTCCTGGGACGCCCAGCCCGACGGGCTGTGGGAGGGCCGGAAAATCGCGCTGGCCAGCTGGCACGGCCCGAACAACGGGTTCGCCCGGCTCACCTTCGTCGACTACACGAACACCGCCGCACTCAAGTTCCGCGACGTGCTGCTCGTGGTGCCCTACAGCAGCAACGGGGTGGACAACTTCCGGGTCCTGAGCGCGCACGCGGACGGTGTCGTCTGGTACGGCAACACCCTCCTCGTGGCCAATGGCGGCCGGATGCACGTGTTCAGCCTGAAGCACCTGTGGGCGATGGACCGCTCGGAGGAGGAGACCGGGTTCGGCGCCGACGGGTCCAAGGCGCCCAGCGCACGCTGGCACCGGTACGCGCTCCCGGAGATCGGCGAGTACTACCCGGAGTCCACGCCGACCGGCACCTACGTCGGCTGCACCTCGGCCACCGGCGTCCGGCCGTGCCTCAACGCGATCAGTCTCGACCGGCGCGGCGGCAACCCCGACTCGATCGTCTCGGCGGAGTACCTGGACGCGAACGCGGCCGGCGGCCGGGCGTTCCGGTGGCCGTTGAGCCCGACATCCGGGCTGGTGGTGAGCGCCGACGGCAAGGTGCACGCCGAGGCGGCGTACACCTCACCGGTCTGGCGGATGCAGGGCATCGCCAGCGACGGCGTCAACTGGTACATCGCCGGGAACTGTGCGTCAGGTGCGTCGAACAGCGGCTGCATCCACAAGGCCGTCCCGGGTCAGGCGCCGCACCAGCAGGCCGAGGTCGGCGGTGTGGAGAACCTCTCGTACCAGCCGGGCACGAGTCCCCGCCTGTGGGGCCTGACCGAGGGGAAGAATCCGATCACCTTCACCATCAAGGTGCCGTGACGCGCCGCCGCCCCGGTCCTTCGCGAGTCAGAAGCTGAAGCCACCGGGGCGGCCGTTGCGGTCGGCGATCAGGCCGGCCAGGATCGCGAGCGCGATCTCCGGCCCGGTGCGGCTGCCGATGTTCAGCCCGATCGGCCGGTGCACCCGGGCGATCTCCGCCTCCGGCACCCCCAGATCCCGCAGGGCCGCGGTGTGCGGGCCCTCGTGCCGCGGGTTGCCGACGATCCCGATCCACCGGCTCGGCCCGGCCAGGATCTCCTGGAGCAGCGGCCCGATCTCCGGCCGGTGGTGATCGCTCAGCACCACGTCGGTGTGCTCGTCCGGCTCGGCCGCCGCCAGGTCACCCACCACCCGGTCGCCGTGCGGCCGGGGTGTGCCGCCCAGCCGGGTCGGATCCGGCTCCACCAGCACCGAATGAAACCCCAGATCGACCGCGAACCGCTGCAGCGCCTCCGCCACCGGCGACTCGAAGACGACCACCAGCCGTCGCGGCCCCATGCCATCGGTCACCCCCGCGACTCTGCCAGACGGAACGACGATCGGTCACGTCGAGGTTGTCCTGCGTAGCGCGTGCTGTCCGACCCGGGCCGCCTCCTGCAGCCGCGTGCGGTTTCTGGACGCTCAAGAGGCTCGCCGGCGGGCGGTCCCCGACGGCCGGGTGCGGACGCCCGGCCGTGTGATGGATCGAGCGCGGGTGCCGGACCGGTCGGATCCTCCGGCTGCGGCCATCGTGGGGAATCGATTCGGAGGGGGCGGGGTGGGCGTGTCACTCTAGAGCGCGTGACCGCACCGCTCATGCTCGGCAATCACGCCGTCAATCCGCCTGTCGTGCTCGCTCCGATGGCGGGGATCACCAACGTGGCGTTCCGGCGGCTGTGCCGCGAGCAGGGTGGCGGCGTCTACGTCTGCGAGATGATCACGACGCGGGCGCTGGTGGAGCGGATCCCCAAGACGCTGAAGATGATCGCGTTCGCCGAGGATGAGGGTTTTCGCAGCCTGCAGCTCTACGGCGTGGACCCGGATGTGACCGCCGCGGCGGTCCGGATGGTCGGTGAGCGCAATCTCGCCGATCACGTGGATCTGAATTTCGGCTGCCCGGTGCCGAAGGTGACCCGGCGGGGCGGCGGTTCGGCCCTGCCGTGGCGGCGCAAGCTGTTCGGGCGGATCGTGCGGCAGGCGGTCGAGGCGGCGAGCGAGTTCGGGATCCCGCTGACCATCAAGATGCGCAAGGGCATCGACGAGGACCACCTGACGTATGTCGAGGCCGGCCTGACCGCGCAGGACGCCGGGGTGGCCGCGGTCGCCCTGCACGCCCGCACCGCCGAGCAGCGCTATTCCGGCCAGGCCGACTGGGATGCGATCGCCACGCTCAAGCAGGCCCTGGACGTGCCGGTGCTGGGCAACGGTGACATCTGGGAGGGTTCGGACGCGCTGCGGATGGTCGCGCACACCGGCGTCGACGGCGTGGTGGTGGGCCGGGGCTGTCTGGGCCGCCCGTGGCTGTTCGCCGACCTGGAGGCCGCGTTCACCCGGGGTGCGAACTATCAGCCGGTGCTGCCCACGCTCGGCGAGGTCGCGAAGATCATGTCCCGGCACGCGCAGCTGCTGGTCGAGGCTCTGGAGGATGAGCGGCACGGTTGCGCCGACTTCCGCAAGCATGTCGCGTGGTATCTCAAGGGTTTCCCGGTCGGCGGTGACCTGCGCCGCAGCCTCGCGATGATCTCTTCGCTCACCGAGCTGGACGACCTGCTGGGCAGGCTCGACCCGGCGATCCCGTTCCCGGTGGAGTCACTGGGGCAGCCCCGCGGCCGGGTCAACGCCCCGGGCAAGGTGTCCCTGCCGTACGGCTGGCTGGAGTCCCGGGACGACGACACCGTGCCGGAGGGCGCGGAGACGGACGAGTCCGGCGGCTGACCGGCCGCCGTCAAGGTGCCGGACCGGCCTCAGCGCAGCTTCGCCTCGTCGGCGGCGGCCCGGCCGGACTCCCAGCCCTCCAGGCTGTCGACCCGGCTGCCGCGGGTCCGGACCGTCCGGGGGAAGACCTTCTCCATCGCGGCGCGGACCTGCACGTCCCGGTTGCGCAGCACGGGCAGCAGGTCGCCGTGCCCGGCGAACTGCTGCTCGGTGACCTCGCGCAGCCGTTCGCCGATCCGGATGGCGTAGGCGACCAGGAACGAGCGACGGAACGCCTTGACCCGGGCCTTGCCCTTGGCCGGTTCGTCCCGGGTCATCGCCCGGTTCGCCTGCACCAGCAGCGAGGTGTAGAGCAGCTCGACCCCGTCGATGTCGGTGTCGAAGCCGAAGATCGTGCTGAATCCGAGCTCCGGCGACCAGACCGTGCGGCAGCCGTTGGTCCGCGAGACCGCGTCGAGCAGGCTGGCCTTCTCGTTCTCGTACGGGTGGTCGACGCCGATCCGGCGGGCGAACGGCACCACGTCGACCGCGGGGGCGGTGACCTCCTCGATCCGGTACCGGGTGATCAGCTCCTGGGCCTTCGCGCTGTACGACTCGGCCTCGGCCGGGAAGTCGGTCGCCTCCGCCTTGGCCAGCAGGGCCCGGACCCGGTCGAGCAGCCGCCGGTCGGCGTGCTGATGCACGGTGGTGGCCGGGGTGCCGGGCGGCGGGATGAGGATCTCGATGCCCGGCAGCCGGCGCAGCTCGTCGAGCAGCCCGAGCGAGGCGTCGAGCACCGCGATCCGGTCGTCCTTCTTCCGGCCCGCACCCCGCTGGAGCTGTACGACCTGGGCCCGCCAGGCCTCGTCGACCGGTGCCTTGCCGACCAGGAAGGCGGCCGCCGCCTCGGCCACCAGGCGGCCCTGGATCGGATCACCGCGCCGCGCGATCGTCCGGTGCAGCTCGATCGGCTGCCAACCGGTGCGGAACAGCCGGTCGAACTCGGCGCCCAGCGCTTCCGCGAGTGCCGCGTCGGTCTCCGCCGCGGGCGCCCCGGTCAGCATATCGAGGGCCGTCTCATGATCGAGTTCTCCGGCCCGGACGCGTTCGACGATCTCCCTGGCCGGCATGTCTGCAGATGCTAGTTAGTGCGGCGGGGAGGGTGGTGCGGACCCTCCCCGCCAGGGGTGGCGATCACGGGTCAGACGTCGAGGTCGTTCTCGATGCGTCGCAGCTGATGCCGGGCCATGGCCAGGTTCGACCGGTCCCGGCGCAGCGCCACGTACAGGAACAGGCCCTTGCCCTGTCGGCTCGTGAGCGGCCGGATCATGTGGTACTGCGTGTCCAGGGTGATCAGGATGTCCTCGATCTTCTCGGTCAGGTTGAGCATCTCCATCGCCCGCAGCTTGGCGCGCACCACGTCGGTGTTGCCGGCCGCGGCGACCGTCAGGTCGAGGTCCTTGCCGCCGCCGAGGGTGCCCAGGGCCATGCCGCTGGTGTGGTCGACGAGAGCGACGCCGATGCAGCCGTCGATCTCCATAACTTCCTTCAGTGCGGTGTCCATGTCAGCCATGGGATTCGGTCCTCCGTTGTGTGGTGGGATGGCCCGCCCGGGAACGGCGGTGCCGGTAAGGGCGCGGCGGTCGCCGCGGTGATGCTCTGCCGGTCAGCCGGCCGCCGTGCGGCGGCGCGACGCGTTCGACAGGGTGGCCATCGGGGTCCGCCGGGCCAGCGGGATCGACGACGGTCCGGTCTGCTGCGGAATCTCCGGACGCAGATGTTTCTGCTGCGCCGAGTCCAGAGCCAGGAGCTTGACGATCCGGCGTACGCACCGTCGCGCCTCCAGGTGCACCATGGCGAGGTTCGCGTCGCCGGAGGTGACCACGGTGAGCAGCGCGTTGGGGCCCGCGGTGTACGAGGTGATATAGCCGCCGTCGCACTCGACGACCGACTCCCGCAGCTCGCCGTGGTTGACCGCGTGGGCGAACCGGCGCGCCAGCGCCAGGTGTGCCGCGGCCAGGGCGGCCAGGGTGTCCGGTTCGATCCCGTGCGAATCATGCGCGACGACCAGCCCGTCGGCGGTGGCGAGCACGCTGCCGGACAGCTCGGGCACCCTGCTGCGCAGGCGGCCGAGCTCGTCGAGTACCGCCGGGTCCACCGTCATCCTCGGACGCTCCTTCTCGAATCGGGGGTGCGCGCGTCACCGCAGTGCCCTCAGTGCTGTGCGTATGCGTTTGAGCAGGACTTCGTCGGTGCCCTGGTGCACCGGCGGATTCTCGACGGCGAGTTCCTTCGGCAGCTTCGCCCCGGGTTTGCGGCGGGCCAGCCGGGGCAGCCGGTTCGCTCCGGTGTTGCCCTCCCCGGGCGGTGGTGCCGGCGGCGGCTGGCTGCTGATCACCGGCACCACCGGTGGGGGCGGCGCCGGTGGCGGCGCGGGGCGGGCCACCGGCGCCACCTCGGCCCGATGCTGGGGGAGGCGGACGAACTCGGGGCTCTCCGCACGTACCTCCAGGGGAACCTCGATGAGTCCCAGAGCCGCGAGCCGCCGCAGCTCCTGGATGGTCGCGTACCCGGCGCGGCCGAGGAGCAGGGCCAGGTCCGCGGGGGTGCGCTGGCCGTCCGCGTGGATCAGCAGCTCCCACTGGGCCGCGGTGATCGTCACCCGCTCCCGGGGTGGCCGGGTCACCGGGCTGACCGGCGCGGTGTCGATCCGCGCACTCGGATGGATGTCGTCGAGCAGCTTCACCCGCCGGCCCACCTCGCGCAGCACCGCGGCCGCGTCGATGTGCACCACCGGGCCCAGCCAGTGGGTGGCCGCGGGCAGAAACTCGACCGGGCCGGACGGTGCGGCCAGGGCGAAGTACGCCGCGTCGTAGGTCGCCCCGAGCACGCACAGCTCCAGCTCGCCCTGGGTGAGGTGGCCCTGCTCGACCAGCAGCCGGCCCACCCGGGCGGTGGAGGTTCCCAGGTCGAGCGCGTTCTGCCAGGTCCGCCCGGCCAGCCGGCCGGACGAGGTGAGCAGCTCGCCGACCCCGGGCGCGGCCGGCGACTCGGCGTAGATGACCCGGCCCTCGAAGACGTAGACCGCGCCGCCGGGATGGCCACCCATCACCAGCGCGCCGGTCTGCCGCTCGCCGGCGACCTGCGACAGCAGATCAGCCGGTGCGGCGGTCTTCGTGGCGGACACCGTCACTCCTCACTGGTGTGTGCGTTGGTCATGTCGTCGGTCGTGATGGTCATCAGCCGGCTGCCGGTCAGTCGGAGACGAGTTCGTCGGTCAGGCGTTGCATCTGGCGGCGCGCGACGGCGAGGTTGCCGCGCACCCGGTCCAGCCAGACGTAGAGCACCAGCCGACTGTCGAAATCGGTCTGGACGATCCGCAGGAGGTGGTAGCCCCCGGCGGTCGTGATGATCAGGTCTTCGAGCAGGTCGTGCGGGATTGCCGAGACGAACAGCGATCGGCTGTTCGCGGCCTGGACGACCTCCGCGGTGCCGGCGGCCGCTGCCTCGTGATCCGCGTTGGGTGCGGCTCCGGTCGTGGCGACCGGAAAGCCCGTGGTGTAGTCGACGATGCTGGCCCCGACCGCGCCAGGAATCGTCATGGCCTCCTGCAGACAGTGATCGACGCCGGGCACTTCTCTCCTCAGCCCTCAGCGCTGCTGTTCAGTTGGGTCTTGCGATGGGGGTCGATCAATCGCCGTGCCCGCCACCGTGGGCCATCCTCCGGTGACAGTGAGCCGACAGGTCGCACGTTTTGTGCGTCATGGTCCAGTGACTCGCGGTCGTGCCCGTGACCTGCGCATCCGGCGGCCGCCCCGGCGCCGGTTCGGGTCGCCGGCCGGGCGGCGTCGCGTAACCTGATCGCCACGCGTCGATTGTCAGGAGGTCACATGCCCAGTCACTGGGAGCAGGTCGTGGTGGACGCGGCGGATCCGGGCCGGCTGGGGCGCTGGTGGGCCGAGGCGCTCGGCTATGTGATCGTCGACGAGCACGCGGACGGCGCTTACCTGGAGATCCGGCGCGGTGCCGACGAGTTGCCGGCGCTCTTCTTCCTCCGCTGCGACCAGCCCCGCAGGGGCAAGAACCGGCTGCATCTCGACCTGCGCCCGGACGACCAGGAGTCCGAGGTGGAACGTCTGGTCAACATGGGCGCCCGGCCGGTCGACATCGGTCAGGGCGACGTGCCGTGGGTCTGCCTGGCCGATCCGGAGGGCAACGAGTTCTGCGTGCTGAGCGCCCCCCGTGGGGCCGTTCAGTAGCGGAATTCGTCGATCAGGGCGCGGATCTCCCCGGCCGCGCCGCTGACCAGCTCCGCGGAGTGGCGGGTGGTGTTCGCCCCCTCCGCGGTGTGCGCGCTGGACGTGCTGATGTGCGACACCGTGCCGCTGATCTCGGACGCCGCCGCGGACACCGCCCCGACGTTGCGGGCCAGCTGATCGGTGGTCGACGACTGCTGCTCGACGGCGGCCGCGATGGTCCGCTGCCCGTCGTCGATCCGGGTGATCACCGAGGCGATCGCCTCGATCGCCTCGGCGGTCCCGGTGGTCATCTCCTGGATCGCCAGGATCTTCGCGGTGATGTCCGCGGTCGCCTGCGCGGTCTCCTGGGCCAGGTCCTTGACCTCGGTGGCGACCACCGCGAAGCCCTTGCCGGCGTGCCCGGCCCGGGCCGCCTCGATGCTGGCGTTCAGCGCCAGCAGGTTGGTCTGCTCGGCGATGTTCGTGATCATCTGCACGATCGCGCCCACCTCCCGGCTCGCCTCGCTGAGCCGGGCCACCGCGTGCGCGGTCCGGTTGGCGCTGGTGGTCGCCTCGTTCGTGGTGGCCGCCGCGGACAGCGCCTGCTTGGCGATCTCCCGGATCGAGGCGGACAGCTGCTCGGTGGCGGCCATCATCGCCGACACCGAGCCGGAGACGTTGCCGGCCGAGCCGTCCGCGCTGCGCGCCTGCGCCGAGGTCTCCTCCGCCGACCGGTCCAGGGTGCCGGCCAGCTTCTGCAGCTCGGTGCTGGCCTGGGTCAGCACCCCCACCCGGCCGGCGGTCGCCGACACGGTCTCCTGCAGGGCGCCGGCCGCCTCGTTCAGCGCCACCGCCATCGCACCCAGCTCGTCCCGGTTGACCACCGGGGCCCGCACGGTCAGGTCCCGGCGGGCCAGCGCACGCAGCGCGTCCAGCATCCCGCGCAGCGGCCGGCGGACCGCCCGCACGGTCAGCACGCACGCCGTCGCGGTGATCAGGGCGGCCAGCAGCGCGGCGATCACGATGAACCGGTTGCTCGACCTCGACGACTCGGCGCCGCGGGCCGCGGCGGCCTTGACCTCGGCGTACATCCGGGTGTCGAGATCGCCGAGCTTCTCCTCGAGGTCGGAGTAGACCTTGAGGAAGTCGGACAGGCCGGCGGCCGCGGCGGGGTGGTCGGTCTCGGCGGTCGCCACCATGCGCTTCGCGGCCTCGGTGTACGCCACCACGGACGGCCGGATCGCCACATAGTCGGCCTTGAGGGCGGCCGGGGCGGCTTTCGTGGCATCGTCGTACATCTGCAGCATGGTGGCGCCGTGGTCGGCCACCTCGTCGACCGCGAACGTCTCCCGCATGCTCGCGGTCGTCGCGTACATCGCCGACATCACGTCGGCCCGCAGCGCGTCGTGCTGCATGTCGGCGTTCCACTGATCGCTCATCGCCTCACTGACCGTGGCGATCTCCTCGTTCGCCGCCGTCTGGTCGGAGGCGTTGCGCACCGCGAACGCGGTCACCAGGCCGACCGAGAGCAGTCCGGCGGCACCCATGATCACGAGACGGGCGACGATCGTGACGCCGCGGCGCCGGGAAACGGACTCCACGGCATCCCCATCGGCATCCTGGACATCCGGCTTAGGCTGGGGATCATGACCGCTGCCGACGCCCAGCGCTGGGCCGCTGAGCCCGCCAAGGACAGCGGCTACGGGCGCACCCCGTATCAACGGGACCGGGCCCGGGTGCTGCACTCGGCCGGCTTCCGCCGGCTGGCGGCCAAGACGCAGGTGCACACCGCCGGGGTCGACGACTTCCTGCGTACGCGGTTGACCCACTCCCTGGAGGTCGCGCAGATCTCCCGGGAGATGGGCGCGCGGCTGGGCTGCGATCCCGACGTGGTGGACGTCGCCGGCCTGGCCCACGACATCGGTCACCCGCCGTTCGGCCACAACGGCGAGGCCGCGCTGGACGTGGCCGCGAGCGCGTGCGGCGGCTTCGAGGGCAACGCGCAGACCCTGCGGGTGCTCACCCGGCTGGAGGCCAAGGTGCCCGGCGCCGGCCTCAACCTGACCCGGGCCACCCTGGACGCCTGCTCGAAATACCCGTGGTTCCGCCGCCCCGGCACCCGCAAGTTCGGCGTGTACGCCGACGACGAGCCGGTCTTCACCTGGCTGCGCGACGGCCGCGACGACGACCGCCGCTGCCTGGAGGCCCAGGTGATGGACTGGGCCGACGACGTGGCCTACTCGGTGCACGACGTCGAGGACGGGGTGCACGGCGGCTACCTCGACCTCGGCCCGCTGCTGCGCGACCCGGCCGAGCGCGCCGAACTCTGCGCGGACGTGGCCGCCACCTACTCCGACGAGACGGCCGACCAGCTCGGCGAGTCGCTGGAGCACCTGCTGGCCGATCCGGCGGTGGCCGCGGTCGAGGGCTACGACTCCTCGTACGCCGCGCAGGTCACCCTGAAACGGATGACCAGCGTGCTCACCGGCCGGTTCGTCTCCTCCGCGGTCGGCGCCACGCACAGCCAGTACGGCACCGACCCGATGCGCCGCTACGACGCCGACCTGGTCGTCCCGCGCACTGTGCGCAACCAGTGCGCGCTGCTCAAGGGCATGGCCTTCCGGTACGTGATGCGGATGCGCTCAGCCGAGCGGTGGTACGAGCAGCAGCGCACCATCGTGGTCGAGCTGGTGGAGGCGCTCGGCCGGGCCCCGGACCGCCTCGACCCGCTGTTCCGCCCGCTGCACGCGGCCGCCGGCTCGGACGCCGAGGCGCTGCGGGTGATCGTCGACCAGGTGGCGTCGCTCACCGATCACGCGGCCGTGGCCTGGCACCGCGACCTGACCGGCACGCGCTGAGGCGACCCTGCTGGCAATCCCGGTACGGCGCGAGGCAGGATGTATGCCGTGGCCGGCAGGGTGAAGGACGAGGACATCGCGCTGGTCCGCGACCGCACCTCGATCGCCGACGTGATCGGCGAGACCGTGACGCTGCGCTCGGCGGGCGGCGGCAATCTCAAGGGCCTGTGCCCGTTCCACGACGAGAAGTCGCCGTCGTTCAACGTCTCCCCGGCCCGGGGGGTGTATTTCTGCTTCGGGTGCGGGCAGGGCGGCGACGCGATCAAGTTCCTGATGGACGCCGAGCACCTGTCGTTCATCGAGTCGGTGGAGCGGCTGGCCGGCAAGGCCGGCATCCAGCTGCGCTACGACACCGACGGCGCCGCGCCGGCCGGCCCCCGTCCGCAGACCGGGCAGCGGCAGCGGCTGATCGCCGCGCACGCCTCGGCCGTCGACTTCTACCGCGACCAGCTCGGCTCGGCCGGCGCCCGCAAGGCCCGCGAGTTCCTCGCCGAGCGCGGCTTCGGCCGGGACACCGCGGAGCGATACGGCTGCGGCTTCGCCCCCGACTCGTGGGACGCGCTCAGCAAACACCTGCTGATGCGCGGCTTCACCACCGACGAGCTGATCACGGCGGGCCTGGCCAAGACGGCCCGGTCCGGCTCGCTGATCGACCGGTTCCGCCGCCGGCTGCTCTGGCCGATCCGCGACCTGACCGGTGACACGATCGGCTTCGGCGCGCGGAAACTCTTCGACGACGACGACGGCCCGAAATACCTGAACACCCCCGAGACCCCGATCTACAAGAAATCCCACGTGCTGTACGGGATCGACCACGCCAAACGGGAGATCGCCAAGCGCGGCCGGGCGGTGATCGTCGAGGGCTACACCGACGTGATGGCCTGCCACGAGGCCGGCGAGCCGACCGCGGTGGCCACCTGCGGCACCGCGTTCGGCGTCGACCACATCGGGGTGCTGCGCCGCCTGCTGATGGACAGCGACAGCTTCACCGGCGAGATCATCTACACCTTCGACGGGGACGCGGCCGGGCAGAAGGCGGCGCTGCGCGCCTTCGAGGAGGACCAGCGTTTCGTCGGGCGCACCTTCATCGCGGTCAGCCCGGACAACATGGACCCGTGCGAGCTGCGGCTGGCCCGCGGTGACCTGGCGGTCCGCGACATGATCGCCGGCCGGGAGCCGCTGGTCGACTTCGCGCTGCGGCACACCATCGGCCGCTTCGACCTGGACACGGTCGAGGGCCGGGTGGAGGCGATGCGCCGCGCCGCCCCGCTGGTCGCCAAGATCAAGGACCGGGAGAAAAGGCCGGAGTACGCGCGGAAACTGGCCGGCGATCTCGGCATGGACCTGGAGCCGGTGCAGCGGGCGGTCAACCACGCGCTCCGCGGTGAACAGGTTCAACCGGTCCCGCAGCAGGCCACCCACGCACCGCAACGCCTCGTCGAACGCGACGCGCTCAAGCTCGCCCTGCAGGAGCCGGTGCTGGCCGGCCCGATGTTCGACGCGGTCGGCCCGGAGAACTACAACGACCCGGTCCTGCGGGCGGTCCGCGAGGCGATCGCCGCGGCCGGCGGCACCAGCTCCGCGGTCAGCGGCGTGGTCTGGATCGAGAAGGTCCGCGACGCCTGCGCCGACATCGGCAGCCAGGCCGCCGCCGGCCAGCTGGCCGTCGAGCCGCTGCTGCTCGACGGGGCGCCCGACCCGCACTACGTCCAGGTGCTGCTGGCCAAGCTGCAACTGCCCCGGGTGATCCAGGTGATCCGCGACCTGAAATCCCGGCTGCAGCGGCTCAACCCGGTCACCCACAAGGATCAATATCTGGCCCAGGCCGGCGAACTCTTCTCCCTGGAACAGCAGAAACGCGCTCTGAGCGAACAAGCGGCAGGTGACCTGTGAAGTTGTTCCGACGCCGGCCCGCGCTGCCGGCCGAGTCCCGGCCCCCGCTCGAGGCCGAGGAGCGGGTGCTCGCCTGGTCCGCCGGCGAGCAGGGCGTGGTCGTGGCCACCAACCGGGGCCTCTGGCTGCCGGGTGGTGCCGACCGGCTGGGCTGGCACGAGATCCACAAGGCCGCCTGGTCCGGCCGCGAGCTGCGGATCACCCCGGCCGAGGTGGCCGAGGAACGCGACGGGTACACCGTGCTGGTGGACGGTCCGGTGATCACCGTCCTGCTGTTGGCGCCGGGCGAGCTGCCCGACCAGGTGCGCTCCCGGGTCACCCGGTCGGTCGCCTACACCACCCACCACGAGCTGTCGCACGGCGCGGTCCGGGTGGTCGGCCGCCGGGTCAGCGGGCGGGACGGGCTGAGCTGGGCGGTGCGCTACGACTCCGGGACACCCGTCGACCGGGAATCGGTGATCGCCGAGACCGCCGAGCTGGTGGGCGCGGCGCAGAATTCTGTCGCACCCCCTCCGTAGGGTCGGGGGCGTGACTGCTCTCATCCACGCCCGCGGATTGATCAAGAGATTCGGTGACTTCACCGCGGTCGACGGCATCGACGTCGACGTGCAGCGCGGTGAGGCGTTCGGCTTCCTCGGGCCGAACGGCGCCGGCAAGAGCTCCACCATGCGGATGATCGGCTGCGTCTCGCCACCCACCGACGGCATCCTGGAGATCCTCGGCATGGACCCGCGGCGCGACGGCCCGGCCATCCGCGCCCGGCTCGGCGTCTGCCCCCAGCTCGACAACCTCGACGTCGAGCTCACCGTCCGGGAGAATCTGACCACCTACGCCCGCTTCTTCGGCATCCCGCGCGCCACCGCCCGCCGCCGCGCCGACGAGCTGCTCGACTTCGTCCAGCTCACCGAGCGGGCCGGCAGCAAGGTGGAGCCGCTCTCCGGCGGCATGAAACGCCGGCTCACCATCGCCCGTGCCCTGGTCAACGAGCCCGATCTGGTCCTGCTCGACGAGCCCACCACCGGCCTCGACCCGCAGGCCCGGCACCTGGTCTGGGAGCGGCTGTTCCGGCTCAAGCAGCAGGGCGTCACGCTGGTCCTCACCACCCACTACATGGACGAGGCCGAGCAGCTCTGCGACCGCCTGGTGGTGATGGACGGCGGCCGGATCGTCGCCGAGGGCTCACCCCGCGCGCTGATCGAGCAGCACTCCACCCGCGAGGTGGTCGAGCTCCGGTTCGCCACCGACGACCAGGGGGCCTACGCCGGCAAACTGGCCGGGATCGCCGACCGGATCGAGGTGCTGCCCGACCGGGTGCTGCTCTACGTCGCCGACGGTGACGAGGCACTGGCCGAGGTGGGCCGCCGCTCGCTGAGCCCGGCCTCGGCCCTGGTCCGCCGCTCCAGCCTGGAGGACGTGTTCCTCCAGCTCACCGGCCGCACCCTGGTGGACTGAGCGATGACCGCCGCGGGTTACGTGCTCGAATACCACCTGGTCAACTATCGGCGGACCTGGCGCTCCAGCGCCCTGTCCACGCTGGTGCTGCCGCTGCTCACGATGCTCGGCTTCGGCCTGGGCGTCGGCGGCTACGTGAAAGCCGGCGTCGACGGCTTCGCCTACATCGACTGGATCGTGCCCGGACTGATCGCCTCCACCGCCGTGCAGACCGCCCTGGGCGAGGCCAGCTGGCCGGTGCTGAGCGCCCTGACCTGGATGAAGGTGTATTTCGCCCAGGCCGCCTCACCGCTGCGGGTCGGCGACATCGTCGGCGGCCACCTCGCCTTCATGATCTTCCGGGTGCTCCTCAGCGTCACCGCGTTCCTGCTCATCGCGGCCGCCTTCGGCACGCTGCACACGGTCGCCGCGCTGGCCGTGCTGCCGCTGTCCGCACTGATCGGCTTCGCGATCGCGGCCCCCGTGATGGCGTACACGGCCAGCATCCGCAGTGACAGCTACCTGGCCATCCTGTTCCGCTTCGCCGTGCTGCCGATGTCGCTGTTCTCCGGGGTGTTCTTCCCGATCGGGTCGCTGCCGCCGCTGCTGCGCTGGGTGGCCTACGCACTGCCCCTGTGGCACGGCGTCGACCTGACCCGCGCCGCCACCCTCGGGCTCAACCCCGGCTGGGCCGGTCTGTGGCACGCCCTGTACCTGCTGACCTGGTGCGTGGCCGGCTGGTTTCTGGCCCGCTGGCGTTTCCGCAGCCGGTTGGTGATGTGAATGGTCCGTCCGGCGTCTTGTCCCGGCCGTGGGTCCGGTGACCGGTCGATGAGCACAGCGAGGGGAGTGACGGTCCGATGCTGACGATGCTGCTGCCGCGGCTCGTGTCGTTCGAGGGCAGCGCCGGCCGGTCGGTGCGGGTCACCGAGCGCAACGTCAACGCGCTGAAATCGGCGTACTGGGTGGTGATGGCCGGCGGCCTGCTGGAGCCGCTGCTCTACCTGTTCTCCATCGGCGTCGGGGTCGGCGCGCTGATCGGCGACATCGCCCTGCCCGACGGCCGGCTGGTCAGCTATCCGGCGTTCGTCGCCCCGGCCATGCTGGCCTCCTCGGCGATGAGCGGTGCGCTGTCCGAGACCACCTTCAACTTCTTCGGCAAGATGAAATACATGCGGCTGTACGACGGGATTCTCGCCACCCCGATCCGGCCCTTCGAGATCGCCATCGGCGAGCTGATCTGGGCGATGGCCCGCGGCACCCTGTACTCCCTGGCCTTCCTGATCATCATGGTCGCGATGGACCTGACCACCCCGCTGCGCGCCCTGGCCGCCTTCCCCGCCGCGATCCTGGTCGGCTTCGCGTTCGGCGCCCTCGGCATGTCCGTCGCCACCCTGATCCGCAGCTGGCAGGACTTCGACCTGATCGCCGCCGGCCAGTTCGCCCTGTTCCTGTTCTCCGGCACCTTCGTCCCCGCCGGCTCCTACCCGCCGGTCCTCCGCTGGCTCGTCGAAATCTCCCCGCTGTCCCGCGCCGTCGACCTGATCCGCGGGATCACGCTCGGCTCGGCCGGGTGGCTCGCACTCGTCGACATCCTCTACCTGCTCACCCTCCTCACCATCGGCCTCAGCATCTCCGGGCGCCGCATGTCCACCCTCCTCTGCAAGTAGCGGTCCGGCGTCGCCGGTCCGCTGCTCCCGTGTCGCCGGTTCGCGGCTGCCGGCGTTGCGGCTTCGCGGCCCGGGTGCGGCCGGTCCGCGGGGCTTGGTGTCGCCGGTTCGCGGGTCTCGCGCCGCCAGTCCACCGCCCCGGCGTCGTCGATTTGCGGGTCTCGCGTCGCCGGTCTGTGGGTCCGCGCCACGGGCCCACAGCCTCGGCGGCGTCCCCGTCTGCGGTGTTGCCCGTCTGCGGCTCTGGCTGAGGGGAGGTGCTGGCTGAGCAGGGTGCGGGCCCGGGGGATCCGTTGGCCGTTGTCGCGTGCCCGTGCGGTGGGGTCGGCCTGGCGGGCGCGGGTGCCTCGCTGTGTCGCCTGCGTGCCCGTGCGGTGTTGCCGGCATGGCTGGCGGGGTCGCCTGCGTGTGTGGCTGGGTTCGCCTGGTGGTGGGGAGCCGGATTCGGGCGTCGCCTGGGGCGGGCCCGGGGTGGGCTGATGTGCCGGCGCCCGCCGTCGCCGGGGGAGCGAGGGCGGGCGCCGGGTGGTCGGGCTGGCGGTGGGGCGGGGGTCAGCCCTGGCTCAGGCCGTGTTCGGAGCCCTTCTTCAGGGCGCGGGTGTCGCGCAACTCCAGGAACGGCTCCTCGTCGGCGGGGTGGCCGGCGGCGATGGCGCGGCCGCGTTCGAGTTCGGCGTCCAGTTCGGCGCCGAGCATGATCGCCATGTTGGAGATCCAGAGCCAGACCAGGAAGGCGACGACGCCGCCCAGGGTGCCGTACGTCTTGTTGTAGTTGGCGAAGTTCGCCAGGTAGATCGCGAAGCCGGCGGACGCGGCCACCCACAGCAGGACGGCGAAGATGCCGCCCGGGCTGATCCAGCGGAAACCGCCGGTCTTGGCGTTCGGCGAAGCCCAGTAGAGGATGGCGAACATCAGGCTGACCAGGATCACCAGCACCGGCCATTTGGCGATGTTCCAGGTGGTCACGGCGACCCCGCCGAGGTGCAGCTTCTCGCCGACGATGCGGGCCAGGTCGCCGGTGAACACGACGATGGCGGCGGAGGCGATCAGCATGGTGCCGACGATCGCGGTGACACCGACCCGGATCGGCAGGGTCTTCCAGATCGGCCGGCCCTCCGGCACGTCGTAGATCGCGTTCGACGCCCGCATGAACGCGGCGATGTAGCCGGACGCCGACCAGAACGCGGCGACCAGACCGAGGATCGCGGCCAGCCCGGCGTTGCCGGTGCCCTGCACCTGGTCGAGCACCGTGTTGACCAGGTCGCGCAGCTGCGAGTTCGGGGTGATCTGGGTGACCGCGTCGGTGACGGTCCGCTGGCCGGCGTCGCCGAGCAACCCCAGCAGCGAGACGATCACCAGCGCGCCCGGGAAGATGGACAGGACGCCGTAGTAGGTCAGCGCGGCCGCCCAGTCGGACACGTTGTCCTCGGAGAACTGCTTGAAGGTCCGCCGCACCGCGGCGAAGATCCCCCGGGCGTGCAGCTGCGACGGACGGTCCGGGCCGGCATCCGGACCCGGCGCCGACAGGTCTTTCGGGTCGGGCGTACGACCCACGTCGGTCGTGCTCGCCGCCGCCAGGTCGAAGTCCTCGGCCCCACGCCGCCGTGCCTGGCCGGCGTCGTCGCCGCGGCCGGCATCCGAAGCGGCCGCGTGCTCGGCCCCGGTCCGGCCGGCGTCCGACGCGTCCGCAGATCCGGCCGCGGTCGCGTGGTCGGCGCCCGAACCGTCGGTCCGCTGGACGGCTGAGCCTTCCCCGTCTCCGGGGTCCGGCCGTCCGTGGCTGCCGGAGGCGGCGGGCACGGCGGCCACGCTGCCGGACTGCTTGTCGTCTTCGGGATCGTGGCGCCCGTGCGGGCGATTCTGGAGTCTCATGGGGTTCCCTCTCAGGCCGGGCGACCGGTCGCCGCCGTCACCCCTCCCCGCTGTGACGTACGAGTACGACCTGCTCGGGTTGTTCCCCGGAAGGAAGCTCCGCTAACCCTTCGCCGCCGGTTGACCGGCGGACAGCGCAGGCTGTGTCAGCGGGCGGCGGTGGCGCCAGCAGGATCAGGGGAGCGGGGCGCGAGAGGCGGCCGGAGAGTCAGCCGGCAGAGCCGGACAGTGGGAGCGCGCCCACTCTGAGTGCGGCATCGCCGAGGTGCCGGGGGCACCGGGCATACGCACGCGCAGTCGAGCGGTGCATGTCCATTTATGCAGATGATGATGTAGAGAGCGCGTCCGAAAACGCTCTCCGGGAGGGTCCTCCGACTTACTACTCGCTGGTCATCCGGGGGTAAGGGATAGGCGTACAGCTATCTCTGTGGCGGGTTTTGATCATGAATGAGCCGGTCACGGAGTCGCACGGCCGGTACGCCGATGATCCGGATCGCGCCGCAGGCTCGTATCGGAGGGCAGGACGTTCCAGGATGGAGGCGGCCATGGAGTGCGGATGGCTCGGAACCGGTGGATCGAAGGCGGTGCCGCGGATGGTCCATACTGGAATCGTCAGCACGAGCCGATGCACGTGCACCTGCACGGGTCAGCTCGTTCGGGGAGGAAACTGATGCGGCTTCGACATCCTTCCGGCCGGACCGTGCACCTCATCGCCGGGGTCGACCTGACCGGCGCGCGAACGGCGGCCGACGCCTTCGCCATGATCGATGCGGTCGCCGCCCGCCTGCGATCCGGCCGGACCGCCGATCCTCGACTCGCCGTTGCCGGTGTGACCGACAATGCCGACCGGGCTGCCGTCGGCTGGACCGGTCGGGCTGCCGGCCTGACCGAGAATGCCGATCTGTCCCGGACGGATGCCGTCATCGGCGGCGATGCTGATCCCGCGCACCACCGGCTCGGGATCGCGCTGCGCCTGCCCTACCCGCTTGCCGCCGCCCTCGTCGACGACGGGCGCGCCCGCACCCGGCTGCGTGCCGACCTCGATGCCCGCGGGCTCGACGTCGTCACGGTGAACGGCGGGCCCGAGGCCGAGGTCGGCGGCCTGCCCCCGCTGCCCGACTGGAGCGAGACCGCCCGGCTGCAGCACACCCTGGACCTGGCCCGGATCCTGGTCGACCTGCTGCCCGCCGACGAGGTGCGCGGCGCGGTCGGCACCTGCGGCCTGGCCCACCGGGACGGCTGGGACGAGGCCCGCGAGATGGCGGTGAGCCGGCACCTGCGGCGGCTCTCCGGCCGTCTCGCCGACCTGGCCTGGCGGGTCGGGCGGGCGGTGCGGGTCGGTTTCGAGCCGGGCCCCGGCTGGGTGCTCGACACCCCGGAGGAGACGGTGGCCGGGCTGGCCCGGGTCGACAAGGACCGGCTCGGCATCTGCCTGGACCTGGCCCGGGCGGCCCGGGAGTGGCCCGACCCGGCGGCCGGCGTCGATCGGCTCACCGACGCCGGCCTGTCGGTGATCACCGTCCGGATCACCGATCCGCGGGCCGCGTGGCAGCCGATCCTGCGCCACCTGCTCGCGGCGGACACCGCACGCACGGAGTATGTCGAGGTGGAGGGATCCGGCGCGGCGGCCGCGGATCTGACGTACACCATGGGGGAACTGACCGCCCTCGGTCTGGTGCCGGAGCACGAGCCCTGCCCCACGTCCTGATTCCGGGCGATGAGCCCGGGAAACGGCGAAGGCCGCCCCGGTGAGGGCGGCCTCCACGGCGATCCGGAGCAGCGTCAGTACGTGCTGCCCGACCCCTTGGTGCCGGAGAGCGAGTCCGACGGGGCGAGCAGCTCGTCCGTGCTCGTGGTGCCGGACGTGCTGCTCTGGCTGGTGGCGCCGAGCTTCTCACCGAGCTTGGACGACTGCAGCTTGTCCTTGCCCTCGGTGTAGAGCTTGTTCGCCTGGGCCTGCGCCACACCGGCGGCCTCCTGGACCGTCGGGTGCTCCCAGACCTTCTGGGCGTTCGCCCGGATCTCCTCGTACTTCTCGCGGCCGGCCCGGCTGCCCAGGACGAAGCCCGCCGCGAGACCGGTGAGGAACATCAGCTTTCCGCGCATGATGGCGGCTCCTTCCGTTCGTGACGCGCACGCGTCTGCCGGCGTGCATACCCATCCTGCCGCGCCGGTACTCCCGTCATCTCGCTTTCACTCGTGTTGCCCTGAGTCACACCTGGTCGCGGCCCGCGAAACGCTCCGGGGGTATCCCCTTCGCGCGAAGCCCCCGGGGTCGTGTAATCTCTTCTCCGTCGCCAGGGAAACCCGGCGGCGAGCACGATCCCCTGTAGCTCAATTGGCAGAGCAGCCGGCTGTTAACCGGCAGGTTATTGGTTCGAGTCCAATCGGGGGAGCTTTCAGTTCAGGAGGCCTCCGGCCGCGGAATCCGCGGTTCAGGAGGCCTTTTGCATGTCCGCGGCGGGTTGCGGTCGCGGCCGGCACTGCACGCCATGACGGCGTACGTGACGTCCGCCCCCGGCGTGCGGTGCGGGCGGGGAGGGCGCACCCTGGACGGGGGTGGCGCGACGCGGTGCGCGGCGTGCCGGCCCCGCGCGTACCCGGGCAATGTTGTTGATCTTGGGGTTTCGGCTGCCTTGCACTTTCGCCTCCTTGGCCCGAAGTGCACGGTTACGCTGGGGCTCGCGTAGTTCGCTCTCAGTGAGGTGGTTATGTCGCAGCCGGTCGAGGTGGACGTCGTCATCGTCGGCGGCGGGCTCGCCGGGCTGTCCGCCGCCCGCCGACTCGACCGCGCCGGCGTCGAATGGCTGCTCATCGAAGGATCCGACCGGCTCGGCGGGCGGGTCGCCACCGAAAACGTCGACGGCTGGCGGATGGACCGCGGATTTCAGGTCCTCAACACCGCGTACCCCCGGCTCTCCGCCCTCGTCGACATCGACGCCCTGGAAATGCGGTACTTCACCGCCGGCGTCCTGGTCCGGCGTGGTGGCACCCTGCACCGCCTCGAAAACCCGCTCCGCGAACCGCTGGCCACCCCGCAGACCCTGCTGTCCGGCGTCGGCTCTCTCACCGACCGGCTCAAATTCGCCGCCCTCGCCACCCGATGCGCCACCACGCCCGCCGCCAAGCTGCTCGAAGCGCCGGAGACCACCACCCAGGAGATGCTCCGCAAAGCCGGCCTCTCCCACCGCATCATCGAAGAGGTGCTGCGGCCGTTCTTCTCCGGCGTCTTCGCCGACCGGTCCCTCGACACGTCCAGCCACGTCACCGCGATGGTGCTGCGCTCCTTCACCCGCGGCCGGATCGGGGTGCCGGCCGCCGGCATGGCCGCGCTGCCCGCCGCCGTCGCCGGTCCCCTGCCCTTCCCGCAACTGCTGATCGGCGCCCGCACCCTCAGCATCGGCCCCGGTCTGGTCGTCACCGAAGGCGGCGAAATCCGCTGCCGCGCCGTGATCGTCGCCACCGACCCGCTCAGCGCCGCCGACCTGCTCCCGCAGCTGCCCCGGCCCGACATGCACGGGCTGACCACCTTCTACTTCGGCGCGTCCCTGGCACCCATCGACGAACCGATCCTGCTCCTCGACGGCGAGCGCCGGGAGATCGTCGCCAACACCGTCGTGATCAGCAACGCCGCCCCGGAATACGCCCCCGGCGGCCACAGCCTGATCGCCGCCTCCGTCGTCGGCGTCTCCGCCCCCTCCAGCGCCTCCGAGGCTGTCATCCGCGTCGAACTGGCCCGCATGTACGGCACCTCCACCGACGACTGGGACCTCCTCAACGTGATCAGCATCCCGAACGCACTCCCCGCCGCCCGGGTGCCCCAGAACACCCTCCGCAAGTCGGTAGCCCTCGGTGACGGCCTGTTCGTCGCCGGCGACCACCGTGACAGCCCATCCATCCAAGGTGCGATGGCCGGCGGCTGGCGCACCGCCGGCCAAGTCCTGGCGTCACTCGGCGTGCAGGTCGGGGTCTAGCCACGAGGAGACGTCATGAGCGACTTCAACCCGGAGAACTTCGCCGAATTCACCACTCAGGACGGCCCGGAATCCCCGGGCGTCGGGGAAGACAATCTGCCCGCCATCGCTGACCTTCAGCCGCCGGACATGGTCTCCGACCCCCGATACCAAATCGTTTTGTTGCCACAGACGCTGGTGGAGCGATAGATCGCTAGCTGCGGGAGCGGGCCGCGGGTTACGATCGCCGCCGGTACGGGGCGGTAGCTCAGTGGGTTAGAGCAGGGGACTCATAATCCCTCGGTCGCGGGTTCGAGTCCCGCCCGCCCCACGTTTGTTCGCCTGGGGGCGACCCCCAGACCCCACGTTACGTGGGTTGCGGTGGGCGGATCGATCACGGTCCGCCCCCGAAGGGCGCCTGCTACGGGTGTCACAGTTCCGGCTTGAACTCTACGAGCAGCGGTAACCGCCGGCCCCAAATCCTGCCCGGGTTCTGGGAGCCCACCTGGCCCACTCCGTCGGCCAAGGGATTATGAGTCCCCTGGTTCGACCAGTCGTGACTCAGCCACCCACCCGTCGGAGCGACCTGGGGTCGCCGGCCAACCGTCTCGTGTGCCTCTGGTCTTGGCGGCCTTCACTTCGATCTGTGTGCGGACTCGTCACGCAGACGCGGATCGATCAGCCCCAGCCGGACACCGCGCTTTGCCCCAGGTGAGCGCCTGCCCTCGCCGAACGGCTGGTCGCTCCTGTCACCGGTAGCTTGCGATAGGGGAACGACCCGGTGCTGAGCGTCCCTCCGGCGATGAGCCTGTCGCGGAGGGCGTTACGACAATTTCGCTCTCATTGACCACGAATGCGAGGATCCAGTCGCCGATGCCATAGTCGACCCCGTCGCCGTCGGGGATCCGCCGGTGTCCTGGAGTCCTCATCTCCAGCCGGGCGTCCTGCTTACGCTGGACTTCTACTGCCGCGTGAGCTGGCGAACCGTCCAGGCAGCGGGTCGCCGGTGACGGAGGCCGCGTGGATCGTATGGTGCAACGCCCGGCCTACGTTGATCTTGCATGCGAACCGCAACCCCGGCGGTTCGCTGTCGTCGGCTGCTGGTGGAGCGCCGGAGGCGGCTAAATCCCCTTTCCGGCCGTCGCGCTGTCGGTGTCATCAGATGTCGTGACCGGCGCAGCAGACTTCGCATGTGCCGCGTCCGGCGGCGATGGCGTCGACAGTCGGTACCCACGTCAGGTCGGATCGGACGCCACCGCGTCGCTCGATACGTCGCCAGCCGTCGTTGAGGGCGGCGCAGCCCCCGCTGAGGTGGAAGACGGCGCCACCGGAGGTGACCGCGACGCGTTGCGGGCGCGTGCTGGCCGACGGCCGGCACTGCCAGCATTGGCGGGTGACAAGGTCATGGACGCAGCGGGAGTTGAGCCGTTGCGTGGCCTCGAGCAGGCCGGTTCCCGCCAAGGCGCCCGCCCGTTCTGCTCCAGCGCCAGAAAAGGCGGCCTCCCCGACCCACTGGACCTGATGTAGCTGAGCGGCTGCAGTCAGCCGCGACCTGAGGTCGCGATGCCGGCCGGCAATGGTTTGATCGGCATGAACCCGCACCGCGACGGGTCGCGTCAGTCGGTCGAGGGCCTCCGCCACCGCCGTCAACAGCATCCGGTCGCTGGACGTCAGTGCGAGTTCGGCGCCGTAGACCTCACGGTTGTGACTTCCGTATCGAAGGACAGCTCCCCATCCGCCCGGACCGCGATCGCCGTCGCACACACCGGCAGGGAACACGTCGACTGCTTCCTGCCGCCTTACATGCCCGTCCGCCATCCGCTCTACCCCGATTCACATCGTAACTTATCGATGGCAGGATTGCGGTGCAAGGCCGACGGCGTCGCCGGGTCGGTCAGCGGATCGGTCGTTCACCTTTGCGGAGGACATCGCGTACGTCGGCGACCGACTGGACGACGACATCCTGTCCGCGCTCGAGGCTGGAGCAGCCTTCCGTATCGACACGTCTGTCCGGCGTGGCCGCCTTTACCTGAAGACCAACGTTACACACCGTTCTATGATCGCCACTTAAAGTCTTCTATGGAGGTCGCCTGTGCCCGCTGGAGGATCTGCGATCGGTCGTGCCTTACGTGAGCGTGAGCATGCGGCAGAGCTCATGCGTCGGTACCGGCGAGCCCAGGCGGTCGCAGCTCGATACGCGGCGGCGGCCATAGGGGAGCAGCAAGTAGCGGCCGCCCTGATCGTGTTGACTGGAGCTGGCTGGACTCTACTGGTGGACCGACGTTGGCCCGGCAGTGCAGTAGCCAATGTCGACATGATTCTGGTGGGGCCTGGCGGCGTCTTCGTCATTGACGTCAAGAACTGGAGAAGCCCGCCGACGGCCCTCGACGGCCGGCTCCACGCCGGCTCGGACGATCGTCACCAAGAGATCATCAAACTCCGTGCGATCACGAGCAGGGTGCACGACGAGCTAGCAGTCCTCGACATGGCGCCGGCCGTGGTGGCTTCTGTCATGGTGTTCGCGAACCAATCCGTCGAACAGCGTGTCGGTACGGTTTTCCTCCGCGGCGTCAAGGAGATCGCGCCGTGGTTGGCGGCCCTGCCGCGCCGCCTCACCACACCGCAGGTCGGCCGAGTGGCCGTTCACCTCGCTGGCAAGTTTCCCGCGTACGACATACCCGACATCGTTGAGCGGCCGGTTCAGGTCGACCGCAGTGACCCCCCGCAAAAGGCACCGTCGCTCTTCGACGTGGATGCGATCGCTCGCGCGGAGCAACAGTCCGTGCTGGCCCGCCCGATCGAAAGTTGGATGACGTATCTGCATCCCGACCAGCTCGCCATCGTCAGACGCCGGTGGAACGGTCCGGCTCGGATCAGCGGCGCGGCTGGTACGGGCAAGACCGTCGTAGGTCTACACCGGGCCGTCTGGCTTGCCCAGCGTACGGTAGGCAAAATCCTCTATGTCACATTCGTGAAGAACCTTCCCCGGGTCCAGGCGCAGCTCCTGGCGCGCCTTTCCCCGGCGGTCGTCGACAGGGTCGAGTTTTGCAGCCTGCACGGTTGGGCGAGGTCGCTGCTTGACCAGCGTGGAGTGCACCTACGAGTGGATCTGGCGGCGACCGGCAATTGCTTCTCCCGCGCATGGCTGCATGTCGGGAGGAGCAGCGTTCTGGCGGAGCTCGAACCTAACCCGATGTACTGGCAGGACGAGATCACCTACGTCATCAAGGGGCGAGGCTTCACTGAGCTGGGGCAGTACCTTACGGCTACCCGGCCCGGGCGCCGGACTGCGCTGCGACGCGTTCACCGCGAGGCCGCCTGGCAGCTCTACCTGGAGTACGAACGTCTGCGTGCCGAGCGGGGAGTGCACGACTTCACCGATGTGCTCACCGAGGCCATCGCCGTCTTGCGTGACCCAGCCGCTCGGCCGCGGTACGCCGCCGTCATCGCTGACGAGGTACAGGATTTGACTCTCGTCGGAGTGAGCCTGCTGCATCAGCTCGTCGGTGATGCGCCGAACGGCCTGCTGCTCATCGGTGATGGCCAGCAAGCCGTCTACCCTGGCGGCTTTCGTCTCAGCGACGCCGGCATCGACATCCGTGGCGGACGTGCCGAAGTCCTGAAGGTCAACTACCGAAATGCCGCGGACATTCTTACGGCGGCGCTACAGACCCTTGATGGGCAGCCCTTCGACGACATAGACGGGACAGTTGTCACCACCGGCCCTGCCGTGGAGACCACCTACCACGACGGTCGAGTGATCCGCGTCGACGCGGCCACTGCTGACGAGCACGACCAAGCCTTCCTCGCCGCCGTGAGGGAGCTGGCCGGAGATTCATCCGACGATACGCGGCTTGGGGACGCGGCAGTGCTCTGCGCCCGGAAGAAGGACGTCATCCACTACCAGCGCCTGCTGACCCGCGCCGGCATCCCGAACAGCAACCTCGAGGACTACGACGGGCAGGCCACCGGCGAGTTGAAGGTGGGAACCTTTCTCCGGTCCAAGGGACTCGAGTTCAAGCACGTCTTCCTGCCGCATCACGACCGCGAGGTAAGGAAAGCGCAGACGAGCAGCCTCACCGAGACCGACCGCCTGGCGCTGGTGAAGCGACAGCTCTTCGTCGGCATGACCCGCGCACGTGACATGCTGTGGATCGGCGCTGTCCCGGATGCGAAGCTGCCGCGACCCAGAACCGGGCACGATTCGGCGGCTGTACCGGGCTCTCCTCCGCTCGGCTCGCGGTGAGGTTGTGGCGGATGTCGGCGCGTCGCGACGGCGGGACCTGCGCTTGGCGCTGCGCGTTCTTCGTAGACGTGCGGATGGAGAGTGATTGGGGGCAACTGCGCTTGTTGGCACGCTGAGACGAGACTTTCTTGGGTGCTGACTTCTAGTGCTGGACCGCGTTAGTTCGTCGGGGGTGTGAGCCAGGCGGTCGGGTCGTTGAGGTAGAGGCCGCAGGCGCAGTCGAGAGCTTCTTCCGGGCTGCCGACAGGTAGCCCGGAAGTGCTGGATTCCTGTGGCATTGCGCGAACCGCGGGTCGCTCGGATGTTGCCCCGGGCCGGATGTGGTAGACGGGTACATGCCCAAGAGTCGTGGTCGTCCTGCGGGACGGGGTAAGCCGAGGCGTCCGCAGCGCCCGGTTAGTGAGTTGCGGTTGTCGGACCGGTTGATGCGTGACGCTATGTCGATCGTGTCTGAGGACAGTGTGCTTAAGGTCGAGCGGTGGGCCAGTGGGTGGCTCGGTGCGGCGTGGTCGGCGGCGGGGCTCGGTGAGCGTGACCCGGAGAAGGTGTTGTACCTGGAGGTGGTGGGGCGGGCGTCGACCCGGCCGTCGCTGTACGGGCTGGCCGCGGTGGCGGCGCTGCGTCGTGTCGCCGCCCCGGGCGAGTGGCCGATGCTGGACGACACCCTGGAGATCTTGTCGGAGAGCCAGCCGGTGCCGGACTGGTTCGCGATCCCCGGCTTCGAGCCGGTTCGGGCGTGGCGGGCGGTGGATGTCTGGGACAGCGAGCACGTGCTGTTCGTCGAGTTCGCCGGGCAGACGCCGCACACGGTGATGGCACAGATCTCCCTACCCGGCGGTGTGCTGGTCGACAAGCTCGCGGTGCTGCAGCCCGGGGCTGCGGAGGCCTGGGACCGGCTGCGTGAGCCCGGTGAGGTGCCGATGCCGGCCGTCGAGTGCCCGGTGGAGGTTGCGCTGGCGGAGCTGGCCGATGCGTTGCGGACCACGGACATGACCTGGCCCCGTCACGATGACGAGGAGTTCCTCGACTTGCGGGCGCTGGCCTGGTCGCGATGCCGGTCGTATCTGCCGGATTTCCGTGACTGGCAGCCGATGAGCGATGAGGAACGGCAACGACTGCTGGACGGGTTCGCGCCGGCCGATGACACGGTCGCCAGGTCGCTGGCGGACCTGTTCCTGGACTACGGCGACGGCTACATGACCAGCGGCCCATTGTGCTGGAGCCCGGGACAGGTCGGCTTGTTTCTGGCCGATTGGCTGCCGCGCAAGGCGGCGCTGGACGCCGAGCAGCGTGCGGCGCTGCCGGACGTGTTGCGGCGCTGGGTCCGGTACGCCCTGGAACGCCGTGCGGTCGACCTGGAGTGGATCGGTCCCGTGGTGGAGGCGGTCGACACGTTCCTTCCCTCGTTCGAGGAGGCGTTCGACGACACGGCGGCGTGGGGGCCGGCCAAGCAGATCGCCGCGGAGTTGACGGCGCGTGGTGTCGACTTCACCGACTCGGAAGCCGTCGAGGACGCGATGCGGGGCCTCAACGCCGAGCGCCTCGCTCGATATCTGATCGACTGATCACCCGAACGAGGCGCCCCGTGATGATCTGACTCTGGCAGTTCATAGGTTGGTGGCATGTCGATGGTTGATGCCGCGCTGCTACGACGGGCTGGTGACCTCAAGGGCGAGCTGGTGGCGTTCTCTCAACAGCCCCGCTACGACCGGGCTATGTCGAGTTTTCTGGCCGAGTACGGCAACGGCTTGGAAAGCGCCGATGAACAGCGGTGGATGCTGCTCTGGGACGGTTTCACCCTGGAGCACCGGCTGGCGGACGGCCAGACGGTGGTGGAGCAGTTCGTCGAGGCCCGGCCGGACCTGCCGGAGGTCGAACGGGAGATGGTGCTCGGGCTCGACGGCTACTACACGTACTGCCGTGACTCGGTTCTCGGGCCGGACCCGAAGGTCAGCCCCTCTATGGTGTCGATGTCGTTGCCGCCGGATCTGACCGGTGCGGAGACGGTTGCGCTGATTTACGACGAGACGGACGGACTCGGCTTCTACGCCGAGTTCGGCCTCGTGGAGGAAGCGTTCGTGAACCCCGACGTGCTGCGACGTCGCCGGTGGCGCGAGCGGACGCTGTCCTATCTCGAGGACGACAGCGTGGAGCCGATGGTCCTGCGTCGGCTGGCTGCTCGGCATCCGGAGAAGGCGAGTGTCGTGTTCCGTCGGCTGCTGAAACGACCACGCTTCGACTGGGTCCGGGACGGTGAGGCGTTGATGCGCGAGTTCAAGCCGCTCTATTTCCATCGGCTGCCGCGCCCGCGGGTGAGCCCGCTCAGCGAGCGCTTGGCAGAATTCGCCAGACGCCGCTGATCAGAAATGGTGGGGTCGGCGGCTATTCGTGATGGTATCGGCAGGAGATGATGGTGATCTCGTTGGTCTCGACGGCGTACACCATGCGGTGTTCGTCGTCGATGCGCCGGGACCGGAGTCCCGCGAGGTTGTTTCGGAGGATCTCCGGTTTGCCGATGCCCTGACCGTCGGGATCACGTTTGATGTCGGCGATCAGGGCGTTGATGCGTTTGAGGGTTCTGCGGTCCTGAGTCTGCCGGTACAGGTAGTCGTCCCAGGCGTGGTCGGTCCAGCTGAGTTTCACTCCTCGGGGCCGAACTCGCGCTCCGTGGCTCGTCCCGCTCGCCATTGCTCGACGCTCTCAGTGAGGCGCTTGGCGTTGGCGGGGGATCGAAGCAGGTAGTTGGTTTCCATGATCGAGTCCCAGTCCTCCTTGCTCACCAGGACGGCGTTGCCGCGCTTGGAGACGATTTCGATCGGAGTGTGGTCCAGGTTGACTCGTTCGATGAGCGGAAAGAGGGACTTGCGAGCCTCGCTGGCACTGATCGCTGAAGTCACGACGCCTCCCAAGGTTGTACCGAATATGGTACCACTCTGGTGGTGGCGGTGTGCCGCTTTTGACGCTCGCCCGGTGCCGCCGACGGCGGCCTGAGTGCGACTACCTGCTCCGTGAGCTGGTCAGACGTCCCGGTAGTGAGCCACCGGGGATGGCGATGGGGTGGTTCGCATGGTGCAACGTCCGGCCCAGGTTTGTCTGCCTGGGGCGACTCCCAGACCCCACGTTACGGTGGGCGCGGTGGGCGGATCGGTTGCGGTCCGCCTTGGGTGCGGTGGCGATTGCGGCGGTACGCGAGCGGCGAGCTCTGTGCATTGCCAACGTCGAGCCAGGTGCGCGGTTGAGGTCCCTCTCTTGCTCGGTGGGCGATGCCCGGAGCGCCGTCGAGCGTGAAACCCCGTACTCGCGGACGAGTCGGAGTCGGTTGGGGCGAGTCAGTCGAGGTCGGAACTGCGCGGCGAGCTGTCGCGATCGGCGAGTACTACGCCGCAGACGCCTCGCCGCGTTCGACGACATGGGGGGACGTGGCCACCCGCAACGCCCACACCATCCCGACGTGCCCTCCTTCACCGATCGCGAGGTGTTCCGGGCGCCGCTGATTTCGACGCGCCCTCGGCGTGCTGCAAGCCCACGGCTACCCCGGCGCCGAAGCGCACCGTGGGCCGGCCGTCGTCACCGACCTGCCTCGTCCATCCCGGAGGACTGTGCTCGGTCCAACACCGTAACGCCGAGGCGGCCTTTACTTCGGCGTCCATCGTGGCATCAGGCGGAATGAGGGCCGCGCGGCATCCGCGTCGAAAGCACTGGTACGCGCCGTGTTGGTGCCCGTCGAAGGGGGCGTTCGCGCATGGTCTGGCGGGTGTAGGGTCGACGCCGCATCGCATGATCCACGGGAGGGGACGGCAAGTGGTGGAGAAGCACGGCCTGGCTTACACGCTTGGCTTCGTAGGGTTCCGCCTATTCTGCTGTCTTATCGTGGTAGGCGCCCTGGTGTGGTCAGTCATTGCGTTGGTACGTCGCGCGTCTCGGAGCCGCACGCCGCAGGCTCCGTACCCACCGCAGGCTCCGTACCCACCGCAGGGCCCGTATCCCCCGCAGGGCCCGTACCCGCCGCAGGGCCCGTATCCCCCGCAGGGCCCGGACCAGGCGCAACCCTAAGCGCACTGATCGATCTACCCTTTCCCGTGATCGACGCAGGCCAGAGGGCGGTCAGAGACGGTTCAGATCGACCTATGTGTCGGGTCGGCATGCCCTTCCAGCCGGCGTCCCAGCAGGAGGAATGAGCGCGTGTCTACCCGCCATCGGCTTGCTCGGCGGGCATCAAGCGGGCGAGCTGCTTACTGGGCAGACGCCGACCGAGTCATGGCTCTCGGCGGGCGCCGCGCCGCTGGGCCACCGTCACCACGGTGACGAGGGCGATCATCACCAGGCAGAGCAGGCCTGCCGCGACGGCAATCCGTTCACCCATCACTGGTACGGCGGCTCACTACGGTCGTCACGTAGAGCGCGCCGAGGGCCTCTGCCACCGCGATCACGGCGGCGAACGTCTCCATCATTCCGGCAAGGGCGGTGATGCCGAGCCGTGCCGCGGTGATCATGAGAGCGAGCAGCAGGCCCAGCAGCCTTGCCAGGTTGAGGGCCATGGCGGCCTGCACGAGGTGGCGGCCGTTGGTTCCCCGCAGCAGCCCGATCTGCAAGACGACGGTGATGACGGCTCCGACGCCGGCGCTGACCGCGAGGATGGAGACGGATGCCGCTTCGGTGGCGGCGAGGGTGCCCTGCCGGTACGCGTTCCACACCAGCGATCCCAGCCACACCAGAGCGACGTCGGCCAGCGCGTGGATTCCCAGCGTTATCGCCATGGCAACCGATTGCCCGCGACTGAGCGGGGCGCCGGTCACCGTGTGACCGCCCGCGGCCACCGGCCGCCGTAGAAGGCGGTGTCGTCGACCTTTTGCCGCAGGCTGGCGTTCATCGACGAACAGACCCCTTCGAGGATTTCCGCGCCGGCGACTTCGATGTACAGGCGGCGAGCGCTGCTCCGACGGCGATGAACGGTGCGGCGGGTTGGCCGATGATGATCGTCGTGAATCCGATGGCGCTGACGATACCGTCCTTGGCCACCGTGATGAAGCTCGGCCGCCCGGCTCGGGGCCGTTCGGTTTGGCGGTTGTCGATACCGTCGTCGGCCATGGACGGGCTTCTCCTGATGGCGATCCCGCTCGCCGCGGTGCTGCTGTGGGGGTGATCTCGCCTCGATTCCAGTGGCAGGTGATCTACGCCTGGCGCTGTCGCAACTCGGAGGGGAGCGAGCCGAACGACGTCGTGTACGACCTGAACCGGCTCGCCAACATCGTCATGATCGGCGTACTGGCATGGGTGTGCGTCGATCAAACCACCGCGGGCGACGCGGCACCCGCCCGGCCGACCAGGACGTCCGGCACCGCATCGGTGTTCAGATCAGTGAGGTGGCCCCCGATCGGGTCGCCGTCGCCGTCCTGGACGCATGCCAGTCGGACTGCCGAGGAGAGTTCGCCTACTCCGGCGCGACGTATTACCTGGTGCCGGTGCGGCTCCACAAGCCGCTGGGCGCCCGTCTCGTGGACGACACCAACGGCCTTCCGGTGTTCTGACCGGCCACGCCGGTACCTGTCGCCGGGCCGGCGACCTGCAACGACCACGCGATGGTGTGCCCGGCCGCCCCGCCCTCCACCGCGGCGCGCGCCGTTCTGTCAGCCGAAGAGGGCGCCGGGGATGTCGGCGTAGAACAGGGCGGGATCGCGGGACAGGGACGCCTTGACGTTGGCGGTCGGAGTGTCGGCGATGACCTCGAGCGCGCCCGCCTCCAGGCCGTCCAGCGCCTTGGCGATCACCTCGTGCGGCGGGAGCTTCGGGATGTCGTACCCGGCCATCATGTCGGTGTCGGCGATCGCCAGGGCCAGCGCGGTCACCTGGGTCTTCTGGCCGGCCAGCTCCAGCCGGATGCCGTTGGTGAGCGACCACTCCGCCGCCTTCGAGGCCGCGTAGCCGTTGCTGGACGGGGCGAACGCGTACCAGCTCAGCGCCGAGATGACGGTGAGGATCGCGCCGCCGGCCAACCGGGGGGCGAAGGCTCGGGTGACGTTGAGGGTGCCCCAGAAGTTGGTGTCGAACTCACGGCGGATGTTGTCCGTGGAAGGGCCGAGCAGCGGCGCGTCGGTGGAGATGCCGGCGTTGTTGATCAGAATGTCGAGGTCGCCGACTCCGGCCGCCGCGGCGGCGATGGACGCCGGGTCGGTGACGTCCAGTTGGAGTGGGACGACGCCGGGGATGTCGATGCTGTCCGGGCGGCGCGCGGTGGCGTAGACGGTGGTCGCGCCGCGGGCGAGGAGGGCCTCGGCGAACGCCTTGCCGAGTCCGCGGTTGGCGCCGGTCACCAGGGCTTTTGTGCCGTTGATCTGCATACCGCTACGCTAAAACCTCACGTTGACGTCAGAGGCAAGGGTTGCGAGGTGGATCACGGTGCGGATCGGCGACCTGGCAGAACGGACGCGCGTGAGTGTGCGGGCCCTGAGGTATTACGAGGAGCAGGGACTGCTGGCCTCGACGCGCAGCGGCAGCGGGCAGCGCCTCTATGCGGACGCGGCGGTCAACCGCGTACGCCTGATTCAGCAGTTGTACGGTGCGGGCCTGTCCAGCAGGACGATCGCGGAGTTGCTGCCGTGTGTCGACGCCAAGGTGAGCACGCCCGAGTCGCGGGCGCGCCTGGTGGCGGAGCGGGACCGGATCAACGCGCAGATCGCCGAGCTGACCCTCGCCCGGGACCGGCTCGAGGACATCATCGAGGTGACGTCGGGTCCGAACCCGGCGTGCGACTACCGCTAGACAGAGCGGTGGCGTGCCGGTCGTCATCCGAGCGCATGGCTGTCGATAAGCTGCCGGGATGAGTCCTGCCGCCCGGCGGCCCGGCGGATAGGGTCCGGGGCGTGGAGGACGACACGCACGCGAGTATCGCTCCGTCGGTGCGGCGGCTCAGGCAGCGCGCGATCGGCGACCGGCTGCGGGAGAGTCTGCTCTTCCTGCCGATGCTGCTGCTGGCCGCCGGCATCCTCGCCGAGACCGCGGCGCGGGAGATCGACCGGAGCCGGGAGCCGGCGGGGCTGGGGCTGTTCGCCATGAGCTCGGACGCGGCGGTCACTCTGCTGTCCACCATCGCGGGCGCCACCATCACCACCGCCGGAGTGGTGTTCTCCCTGCTCGTGGTGTCGCTGCAGCTGGCCAGTGGTCAGTTCTCGCCGCGGGTGCTGCGCACCTTCTGGCGGGATCGGATCGGTCAGGTGCTGATCGGTCTGCTGCTGGCGACGTTCGCCTTCTGTGTGCTCGCGCTGGGGCACATCGACAGCCAGGACCAGGCGCCGCGACTGACCATGACCCTGGCGGTCGGGCTCTCCCTGGCCTCGGTGCTGGCCATCGTCGTCTTCCTCAACCGGATCACCCGGCAGCAGTACGTGGGCCGGATCATGGAACGAATCCAGCACGAGGCCATCGAACTGATCGATGATCTGCCGTACGGGTCCCGGATGGGCATCCAGGTCGGTGCGCCGATCGCCGCCCCGCGGGCCGGTGAACCCGGCGACGCCCTGGCGGTCAGGTCCCCGGCTGACGGCTGGGTGCAGCAGATCAGCCACCCGGCGATCCTGGCCGCGGTGCCGCCGGGCAGCACGGTCCGCCTGGAGACCCGGGTCGGCGCGTACCTGATCCGCGACGAGCCGCTGGTGCGGATCTGGCCACGCCCGGCGAAGGCGCAAGCGCACCGGATCGCCCAGCTCATCGCCGAAGCGGTCGTCATCGGCGCCACCCGGACCATGCAGCAGGACATCGACTTCGCGCTGCGCCAGCTCAACGACATCGGATTGCGCGCGTTGTCGCCGGCGGTCAACGACCCGACCACCGCGGTCGAGTCGATCCTGCGGGTGTCGTCCGTCATGCGTCCGCTCCTGCAGGCTGACCTGCCGGCCCAGGCGCACCGGGACGACCGGGGCCGGAGCCTGCTGACGCCGTGGGACCTGGACCATGCCGAGTACGTTCGGCACGCGTACGGCCAGATCCGCCTCTTCGCCGGTGGTCATCCCCAGGTGGCCTTGACCCTGATCCGGGTGCTGCGCATGCTGCGAGACGTCGTCGCCGCCCGCGAGGACCGTGCCGCGACGCTCGTCGAGATCGACCGTCAGCTGGACGCGGTCATCGACGACGCTCGCCGCGCGGGTCTGCCGGATTCGGAGCTGGCGCCGATTCGTGAGTCTGCCCGGCGACGCCAGGAGTGATCAGCCGGTGGGGCGGCCGCGCCGCTCGATGTCGTGCGCGACCTCCGGGTCCCACCGGGAGGCGTCCCAGTCGTCGCTGGTCACGACCGGTTTGCGACGGCCGCCCAGGCTGACGTCGCCGGTGTGGCGGCGGAGCCGGGTGCGGGTGATCAGCACGCCGGCGAGCAGCGCGGCCCAGGCGGCCAGCTGGAGAGCACCCAGCAGCAGGGCCGGCGCGGTCAGCAGTTCGCTCAGCGCGATCAGCAGGACGGCGAGGGTCAGGCCGCCGTAACCGGGGGCGCCGGGACCGCCGGGTGCCACCCGGTCGGCGCTCACCGCCCAGACGATCGTGGAGATCAGCAGGCCGATGAGGCAGATCAGCGTCGCCGAGCCGAGGATCAGGTTGGTGATCGCGAAGGTCGCCTGGGTGCCCACGGAGAGCGGGTCGGCGGCGCCGCTGCGCAGGGCCGCCACCCCGGCCAGGACCAGCACCGTCGTCAGGGCCGAGACCAGCAGGTAACCCACGCTGAACCGGATCACCCGGCGAGTGGCCAGGCCGAAGGTCTCCAGATTCCCCTCAGCGGGTGGCAGGTGCTCGTAACTCATGACGTCTCTCCGATCGACCCGAGCCATCATGCCGCATGCCTCCGTACGGGAGGCGTCCTGCATCGAGAGAAGGTGACGATGCTGCACAGGGTTGTCAGGCGGATCCGATGGCGGCTTCAATCTGTCCCGGCGGCCCGATGCCGGCCGCCGGCCGCCGAGGGGGAGAAACGATGGGTGTTCTGTTCGACTATTTCCGGGCGCCCGAGGTGGAGGAGGTGCGGCGGAAGCTCGACGAGAACGAGGGTTACTCGCCGGTCCCGGAGTTCTTCGACGGGGTGATGCTGAAGACCATCGACCCCGGCGTGATCCTGGCGCAGATGATCGCGATGGCGGCGGACCGGGAGTGGAGCGCCGACCTGGTCAGCGAACGTCTCATCTGGCCGATGAGCGCCGACCGCGACCTCGAGTATCAAGGGCCCTGGGTGACGGGCATCGGTGATCCGGCGCGGGACGCGCTGGCCGGCATCGAGGCCGGCCGGGCGCCGGAACTGGCCGAGCGGTGGGCCGGCATCGAGGAGTTCTTCGGTGACGTCGACACGGAGTACCTGGCCGAAGTGATCATCGAGCTGGGGGAGCTCGCCGCGCGGGCCCGGGCGCACGGCGAGTCCCTCTACTGCTGGTCCAGCCTCTAGCCGCGGTAGGCGCCGATGATCTTGGTGAACTGGTAGGCGGACTGCGCGACGCCGCTGCACGTGTCGTCGTTGGGGTAGGCGCCGGGGCACTGGCGGTCCCGGTTCAGGGACCAGAACGTCAGGCGGGCGATGGTGTGCTGCTGGGCGTACGCCGTGATCGTCTGCATGTCGGCCAGGGTCACCGTGGCGTGCTCGTCGGTGATGCCGTTCATCGACGAGATGCCGACATGGTGGTACGCCTCGGCGTCCGACCACCCGTACGCACTCTTCAGCTTGTTCTTCAGCCCGTCGGCCGCCTGGATGGTCAGCTGGCCCTGGTTGCCGCCGGTGTTGCCCCAGTCGAAGGTCATGATGCCCCAGCCGTCGACGACCAGGCCGGCCGCGGCGGCGCGCTTGATCAGCGAGTCGTCCGGGCCGCCGGTGCCGCTGCCCAGCGTGATGTAGGTGGTGATGCCCGGGTTGTTGGCCTTGATCGTCTTCAGGGCGTCGACCGTCTTCTGCTGGTCGGTGGCGCTGTCGTACGGGGTGCCCTCGATGTCGATGTCGATCGCTTTCAGGCCGTACGCGTCGATCACCTTCTGGTAGGCCGCGGCCAGCGCCGACGCGCTGCCGCAGTAGTGCTCCAGCCACGGTCCGCTGGCGCCGCCGAACGACACGATCACATCGCCCCCGTCGGCGCGGATCGTGGTGATCGCGGTCTGGTCCTGGCCGCCGGTGAGCGGGCGGGAGCCGTCCCACTTCGGGTCGCAGGTGCCGCTGTTCAGCATGAACGCCATGGTGAACCACCTGACGCCGGTGGCCGCGGTGACCGCGCTCAGGCTCGGCGGGTTGCCCCAGCCGGTGTAGTAGTACGGCGCGACGGCTTTCGCTCCCGGCCCGCCGGTCGCCGGCGGGGTGGTGGGAACGCTGCCGCCACCGAAGGTCCATTTCTGGTTCGACGTGCCGGTGCACGTCCAGAGCTGCAGCTTGGCGCCGTTCGCGGTGTTCCTGTCCCTGACGTCCAGGCACTTGCCGGACGCCTTGTTGACCAGGTCGCCGGCCGCGTTCAGTGTCCACTTCTGGCTGGTCACCGAGTCGAAGCAGTCCCACAGGTGGACCGCGGCGCCGTCGGTGGTGGCGTTGTTCGCGACGTCGAGGCACTTGCCCCTGCCCTGCACCGAGCCGTTGTCGGCGAGGGTCCAGAGCTGGTTGGCGCTGCCGGCGACGCAGTCCCAGAGCTGGGGCAGGGTGCCGTTGGCGGTGGAGCCGTCGGTCACGTCCAGACATTTGCCGTTCAGTGCGCTCGCCAGCGTGCCGGCGCTGGCCGCCGAAGCATCGGTGATGCCGAGTACGCCGAGGGTGCCGGCGACGAGCGCGGCGGTGCCGACGGCGAGCAGAGGGGTGCGTTTCAGGGGCATGGCGGGGATCTCCCTTGCCGGGATGGGGGTCGGGCCGGGATTGAAAAGGTGGCTAACAATAAACGCTCCCGTCGATGTGTCGTCAACCTGCACGCAGCGCGACGGACCCGGCGTTTTCGCAGTTCAGAGCCGGTTTTCGGGGTAACCATAAATTAACCTTAAAGGTCCGGAACCGTGAAACAACGCATTCACGATCTTCACATCAACACCCGATTGGTGGTACGAGTTGGCACATCCGCACCGGGCAGTGCCCCGCCGCGCGTCGTTCGCGCAGCTCAGTGGGCATGCCAGGAGGCCGTCCGGTGCGGTCGGGCGACGCCATGGAGGTCATCCGTACGGGGAGCGCGATGGTTTTCCGGCTGCCGGTCCGGGCAGAATCGCGGCGGAGCCAGCGGAAGGGCACCCCACCGATGACGACCCCGTATCTCGTCCCCTGTCTGGTGACGTTGCGGTCTGAGTTCAACCGGCTGTCGCCGAGACGCGACAAGGACAGCGACGGCTGGATCGGCGACGCCGCGCACAGCTCGCGGGTCTCCGACCACAACCCGGACCGCGCCGGCCGGGTCCTCGCGCTCGACATCGACTCGACCGGACCGTGGCCACAGCCGTTCGGTGACCTGGTCGAGACGCTGCGCGGCGACTCCCGGCTGGAATACATCATCTGGAACCGGCGGATCGCCTCGCGGGCCCGGGGCTGGACCTGGCGGGCCTACGCCGGCAGCGCCGATCCGCACACCGGCCACGCGCACTTCAGCGCGCGGCACGACCACGCCGGCAACAACTCGACCGCACCATGGCCGCTGGAGGACGTCGTGACGCCCGATGACATCGAGAAGATCGCCAACGCGGTCTACCTGAAGCTCAAACCGCAGCTGGACCAGGCGGTGTCGGCCTGGGACGACACGTTCGGCCGCGGAGACGCCGCCACCACGGCCGGGCTGATCCTGGTCGAGACCCGGAACAACACCCGGGCCCTGCTGTCCCGGCTGCCCGAGGAGAACGGGAGCGGCACCGGGACGCCGGCGGCCGGCGCGGTGTGACCGCCCGCCGGGCGCGAACCCGGCGAGCGGTCACCGGTCCCGGCGTTACCGGCCGGAGGCGTACAACTGCCTGATCTCGTCGGCGGACAGCGCCCGGTCGTACAGGTGCACCTGGTCGGCCGTGCCGTCCAGGTAGTCGACCGGGTTGCCGCCGAACTTGCCGCGGCCGATCACGGTGTTGCCGGTCGGGGCCCCCTGCGGCAGGCACGCGTCGGCCGTCCCGGCGAGCTCGCCGTCGACGTACAACCGCAATTGGCCTTTGACCGTGTCCCGCACGCCGGTCAGGTGGTACCAGCGGCCGGCCTCGGGTCTGATGGGAGCCAGCGCGCGCACCCCGGCGAAACTCATCGCGAAGCGTTGGTCGGCGCCGGAGTACTGCAGGAAGAAGTCGCTGTTGGCGGGGCCGTCCTGGCTGATCACGGTCTGGAACGCGCCGTCCGCCTTGTCGAGCCTGACCCAGGCGGCGACCGAGTAGTCCGAGGCGGTGTTCAGCACCGGGCGGCCGGCGTCCAGGTACTGTTTGCCGCCGTTGAACGCGACGCCCTGGCCGGTGTGGCCGTCGGCGAAGGCCGGAGCGTTGACCGGCGTCAGATCGCCGTACGACCCGTCGAGCGGCCAGAACGCGATCCCGGACAGCCCCGGGGTGCCCGGATCCGGCTGCGGGATGCCGGCCGTGGTGCCGTCCGCTCCCGCGATGATCTTCTGGTTGATCGCCTTGACCTGGGCGAGATCCATCTTGGTGACCCGGCGGTCGTAGGTGAAGAAGCCGTTGAGCTCCCCCTCCACATCGGAGAGCTGGGTGTAGATCGCCGCGCTGATCCCGCACCGCTGCGCCGAGGTCAGCACGTCCTGCTGGTTCTGCACGTAGCGGGCGGTCAGCGTGGCCTTGTCCGGGGTCATCTGGTAGGCGTTGCCGTCGCCGAACCACATGTGGTTGGACACCTTCAGCCCGAAACCGCCGTGCTCGCCGTCGATCGCCACCCGGTCCGCGGTCGGCCGCGGCGAGGCCGGACCCAGGTACTGGTGGTAGTCGATCACGTCGCCGCGGCCGGAGTCGCCGTGCGAGTTGCAGCAGTTCACCCCGCTGTGCGCGTTCACCAGCCGGGACGGGTCCTGGGCCTTGACGTCGTCGGCGATCCGGCCGGTGGCCGCCCGGTCCCACTCGCCCCAGCCCTCGTTGAACGGGATCCAGGCGACGATCGACGTCCAGCTCTGATGCTCGCGGACCATCTCGTGCAGCTCGGCCTCGAACTGCCCGCGCCACTCCGGCGGGATCGGCCCGGTGTTCGCGGCCGGCATGTCCTGCCACACCATCAGGCCCAGCTTGTCCGCCCAGTAGTACCAGCGATCCGGCTCCACTTTGATGTGCTTGCGGACCGCGTTGAAGCCCATCTCCTTGTCCTTCTTGAGATCCCACTTCAGCGCCGCGTCGGTCGGGGCGGTGTACAGGCCGTCCGGCCAGAAACCCTGGTCGAGGTTGGCCATGGTGAACAGGATCCGGTTGTTCAGCGTGATCCGCAGCCGCCCGTCCGCACCCTTCGCGGTGCCGACCGCCCGCATCCCGACGTAGGAGCCGACCCGGTCCACGGTCGTCCTGCCGTCGATCAGGGAGACATCCAGGTCATAGAGGTACGGGTCGTCGGGCGACCACAGGTGCGCCGCGGTGACCGGGAGGGCCAACTCCGTACCGGAACCGCCCTGGATCTTTCCGGCCACCGCGCCGCTGCCTCGCGCCACGGCCTTGACCTGTAGATTCTGGCGTCCCGCGACGTCCACGGTGAGACGCAGCACGCCGGCCTCGGGGTCGGGCGTGAAGCGCAGCCCGGTGATGCTGTCGGTGGGCACCGGCTCCATCCACACCGTCTGCCAGATGCCGGAACTGCCCTGGTAGAAGATGCCGTGATCGCCGGTGCGGCGCTGCTTGCCGATCGGCTGCCCGGTGGCGTCGGTGAGATCCTCGGCCCAGACGATCAGCTCCTGCTCACCGGACCCGGTCAGCGCGTCGGTGACGTCCACGTCGAACTTGTCGTAGCCGCCCCGGTGCGTGGCGACCTGCCTGCCGTTGACGAAGACCTTGGCGTCGTAGTCGACCGCGCCGAAATTCAGCTTCAGCCGATTCCCGCCGCCCACGTCCCAGCCGTCCGGGACGGTGAACGTCCGTCGATACCACATCCGGTCCTCGTGCCGCTGGATCCCGGAGAGCGCCGACTCGATCGGGTAGGGCACCAGCACGCGCTCGCCGAGATTCTGCCCGGTCGGCACGGCCTGCCCCACGGTCGCGCCGGCGAACTGCCAGACGCCGTTCAGGCTCTGCCACCGGGCCCGGGTCAGCTGCGGGCGGGGGTAGTCGGGCAGGGCGTTGTCCGGGCCGACCTGGCCGGTCCACGGAGTGGCCAGCGGCGGGATGCCGGCATGCCAGGTGGGTTCGCCGGCGGCCACCGCGGCGGGTGTCGCCGTCGTCGCGGTCACTGTCAGAAGGGCGACGGCCGCGGCCGCCAGGGTGAGGATCTGTTTCTTCACGCGCGATGCTCCTTGAGAACGGTCCAGGAACGCTCGTGTTCAATCGTGAGCAAACACAGTTGAACAACGATCGTGGCATGTAGTCAAGGTCTTCGATTTCTAAACTTTCTTGTCCAGGTTCTCCGGGGACACGGCCTGAACCTGGTCGCCGACGGCGGCGTACTCCCTGATGCGCACATCGATGCGCGTTGTGCGACGCCCGAATCCCTCGCCCGTGAGGTGGCGGCAACCATGAGCCAGTCCGACGACTACCGGCTGCGTGACGCCCGCAGGTTCGTTCAGAACCTGGAGGACGCGCTGGCCCGCACCCCGCACGGCCGGCCCGTCCCGGGCCTGGCCGCGATCGAGGGCACCGACCCGACCGGCACGGTCCACTGCCGGGTCGGGCTCCGCGGCGATCTTCGGGTGGCGATCGTCGACGGCTGGTGGCATTCCGTCGGTCCCGACCGCATCGCGGACGCGGTTCTGGAGGCGTACCGCTTCGCGTGCGAGAAGGCCGGCTTCGCTCGGCTGGTCCTGCGCCACCACGGACGCGCCGGGCGAGCGAAGTCCCCGCCGGTGGATCCTGGCCGGCGATGCTCCTATCCGAGCGGGCACGCGGACCACCAGGATCTGGCCGAACTCCGGCGACGCCTCGAACAGGCGTCGATCGGCCTCGACCGGGCCGCCCGGTTGTCGGAACTGCTCAGCGGACGCACGTCCCGGGAGGTCACCGGACCGCGCCGCCTGTTCACCGTGGTGATGCGAGGTGCCGTCATCCAAGGCGCCCGGGTCGCTGTCCACGGTTTGCGTCGCGCCGATGGCGCCGTGCTCGCCGCCGACGCCCAGGACGCGCTGCTCACCTCGCGACTCGGCATCACACCTGGGGAGAGGTAATGGGAAACGACTACAACTGGTATTCCACCCAGAACGTTCGAGTCGCCACCGAAGGTCTCCGGGAATCGGGCCGGAAGTGGCACGGACTCGCGGATCGGATGGCTTCGGTCTCCTCGACCGCTGCTCGCCAGCACCTTGACCAGTCGGCCTTCTCCGTCGTCATCGACGGTCCGGTCGGCTCCGCTGCCACCAGCGATCTGCAGGACGCCTACCAGCAGCAGTTCGACCGCCTGAACCGGCTGTTCGCGGCGGCGGTCGAGCAGTTCGATGCGATGGGCGCGGCTCTGAAACGAAACGCCGACTGGTACGAGGATGCGGATGCCGACTCGGCGCAGAGCTTCGACGGCATCGCCGCCGGCGACTGGCCGCACTGACGGAAGGAGGCCTGACATGACTGAACCGGATGGATCGTTCGCCCCGGCGCTCCTCGGCACCTTCCAGGACGCGGTCGACCTGCTGGAGAAACAGGTCAGTGGCATTCGCACCGCCTGGGACGAGTTCACTCGCACGGCCGAGGAGTTTCTCGCGGCGATTCGCGCGAAACTCCAGGACGATCACTGGTGGAACAGGATCGCGGAATGGTTCACCGACGACATCGCCGACACGCTCGAGGCGATCGAGGCCGGAATCGAGTCGGCTCGGGTGAAACTCGATGACATCCTCGGCAGGATGGATGCAGCGCTCAGCGGCACACCACCGATTCTTTCGCTGTTCCGGTCCGGCATCGACTGGTCCACCACGATCAATACACGACTCAGCGCGATCCAGCCGGACGTCGAGCAGTCCGGCAGCATCGACGTGTGGCACGGCCCGGCGCACGACACCTACCGGACTCGGGAGACCGAGCAGGGAGAGGCTGTCGGGCTTGCGTCCGCGCAGGTGAAAAGCCTCAGCGTGTGGCTTGCCGACGTGGCGGAAGCGAACACACACTTCGTCACCGAACTGGTGGATCAGGCCACAACCATCGTGGAGGAGTTGGTCACGGTGACCTTGGACATCGGCACTGCCATCGGAGCGGAGGACCCGCTCAGTGCTCAGGAGGCCGTCAACAATCTGGACGAGATGATGGGGAAGTACGCCGCCGCCATCATCGACTTTCTCACCAGCCTGGCCAATCGATTCACCGAGGTGATCCGTCTGGTCACCGAGGTCGCGGCCGAGCACAGCGACAACAGCGCGTTTCCGGGAGGCAACTGGCCGAAGGCGGTGGACCTGTGAAAATGCGACCCCTGCTCGGCGTGATCGCGATGTTGACCGTGTCGATCCTCGCGGGGTGTTCCAGGGTCGACGTCCCGGACATCAACAGTCCGCTGTCGTCACCCGGTGTGACCCTACCGCCGTCGCTGTTCCCGTCGGTGGATTCGCGACGATCGGTGCCTCCGGCCACTCATCACTGGAAAACCGATGGTCTCGCCTGTCCCTCAGTGACCAGGCCGGCGGCCGTCGCGGCCGGAATCGCCGGAGTGGGAAAGGTGGTCGACGCCGATCACCTCAGCGCCCTCGGCGACACCATCAGCTGCCAGTGGGGACCAGCCGACGGTACTGCCCCGTCGGCGATCATGAACCTGACCACGACCACTCAGCAGGCAGCGGCCGACAGGGTTTGGGCGATCGGCGACAGCACGCTGAAGCAGCCGCTCAACGGGGTAGGTGAGCAGGCGTTCATGTCGGAGGACGTCGGCTTCGACGAGACGCGAATCGCCGTACGGTCCGGCAATGCCACCGTCCGCATCCAGCTGCTCGCGAAGCGGAACGACGCCGGGAGCCGGAAGGCGTTGCGGGGGGCGGCGGCGGACATCGCGAACGACCTGCTCACCTGTCTGGTGCCGGCGTGACGCTGCCGACGCCGCCGCGGCGGGTCAGTGCGGTGCCCGTGCCGGATCGACCCGATCACGGCGCGGGTCACCGCGTCCACCCGCACCCGCGCGCGCCGGTTCAGCGGCGCGGTCGGAACTCGCGGGCCAGCACGTAGCGCGCGGTGCTCGTGCCGATCCGCACCCCCTGTTCGTCGGCGCTGCGGAAGTGCACGCCGCCCCAGATCCGCGCCTCGATCACCTCGGCCAGCGCCGACGAGAAGCTCGGGAAGGCGCGGGTGGTGCCGGAGTCCGCGCTGTACGCGCTGATCGGCAGGTCGTCGCGGCCGAAGAAGCGCTGCCAGGTCAGGGTGATCGCGGAGAACGAGCAGGTGTGCCCGGAGGTGTAGTCCGGGAACGGCGGGGTGACCAGCAGCGGCGTCCAACTCGGATCGCCGGTGGTGTCCGGGTTGCCGTCGTTGTCCGCCTCGCGGACCGCGGTGATCGGGCGCCAGAAGTTCCAGTACTTCTTCTCGTTGTAGCAGGCGATCAGCGCGTCCACGTTGGTGATGTCGACCATCGCGAACATCCGCGCGGTCTGCAACGGGCTCAGGTGCCGGGTGATCGCGAGCTGGCGTTTCATGTCCCACTCGGTGAGCCGGCGGTCGTGCCACCAGATCGCCGACCGCGTCTGGTCGGCGGTGCGGACCGTGCTGGTCACCCCGCCGATCGCCTTGACCTCGTTCAGGTCCTTGGCATAGGTGGCCCCGGTCAGCGCGGGCGGACCGGCGGTGCGGAACATCGCGGCGTCCGGCAGCACGAACGGCTTCAGGTCGGCGAACCAGGCGCCGTCCTGGACGTTGGTCGGCGGGGTCGGCCGCCACTGGCCGGGCGCGGTGCCGACGTGGTAACTGTCCGAGGTGTCGAAGGCGCCGTCCCCGGCCCGCGCCTTGATCATCGCGTCGGCGGCCTGCCGGCCGACCCGGACGCCGCCGTTCTCGGCCCAGCCGTCCGGGATCGCGGCCAGTGCCGCGTCGTACTGCGCCTGAACAGTGTCGGCCTGATCCGGGAAGAGCGAGGTGAGCACCCCGGAGGCGGCCGCGGCCACGGCGGCGTCGACCGCATAGCCGCGGTGCGCGCGCGGCGCGGTCAGGTACGGCTCGAAGGGCACGCCGGACACCGCGTTCACGGCGTCGTAGACGGCGCCCTGCACCATCGCGAAGCTGCGCGCCGCGGTGGCCGGCGACTGCTTCGCCACCTCGTAGATCTCGTTCTGCGCGTTGAGGTTCCAGGTCACCACGGCGTTCGGGCCGCGGGGCGCGGCCTGCGCCGCCGACGGCACGAAGGCGCTGGTCAAGGTCAGAGTCAGGGTCACGGTCGCGGTCAGGGCGGGCAATTGACGGTACGCCATCAGGTCCCCCGGGGACTCGTCAGAGTCGATGCGTATGCATCACCACCCTGGTCGCTCAGGGCCGTCCACACAAGACCCGGCGGCCGGTCTCGTGGAGATCCAGCTCGCTGATCATCCGGGCGGCGGCCACCGCCCGGATCACCCGGCCCGCACCGCCGGCCCGGCCCGCCCACTCCGCCGTGTCGATCGAGCCGAGCCGGTCGATCCGGAAGCCGACCGGGACACCGTCGACCTGGGCGACGAGCACGCACGGGTTGACCGGCTCCGGCCGCCGGCCCAGCAGACCGGCCAGGCAGACCAGCGGGATGGCGGCCCGCCGGTGCTGGATCATGCCGAGCACCGGGCCGTCGCCGCCGACTCCGGCGGGCATCGGGATGATCTCGGTGATCTGGTCGAGCGGGGTGGCGAAGTCGCCGCCGGCGGCGTAGGTCAGGAATGACCCGCCGGCCCGCGCGGCCACCGCCCGGGACTCCGGGCGGGCGCCCAGCCGGCTGGCCGCCGCCAGTGCGCCCAGATCCGGATCGGCGTCGACGGCGGCCGGATCGAGCACCAGGAACCGGCCGGCCGCCGGAGTCTCGACCAGGCCGGCGATCAGGCCGGGGCGGGGGAGGACGACGGCGGGCACGGCGAGCACGTCGGCCTCGGCCAGCCGGTGCAGCCCGACGAGCGCGGTGACCGGCAGGGCGACGTGGCCGCCGGCGACCCGCAGCACCAGGTGCGCGGTCACGGTGGCCGGGCCGGGGCGGTCCGTGCCGAACAGCGGGAGCGGGTCGAGCACGGGCAGCTTACGGCCGTCGTACGACAGGAATCTGCCGGCCGCCGTACCCGGCGTGATCGTGTGCACCAGGGAGGTGTCCACACCCAGGGTCAGCTCGCCGCAGCGGACCACGACGACGGTCCGTGTCGCCCCACCGGCGGTGGCCGCGGTCTGCGTGTCCCGCACCTGCACCGCGGGCAGCCCCGGAAGTCGGCGCACCGCCGCGGTGTCCAGCACCGCGACCGGCCCCGCCCCGGCGGGTTCGGTGAACAGGTGCGACACCAGGGACGGCCCGGCGCCGGTCGTCACCGGCCGCACCGCACCCGGCTCGGGGCGCAGCATGCCCAGCACACCGTCGGCCAGCAGCCCGAACCGGTGCTCGCCGTCGGCGACGACCAGGACCACCTGCTCGTCCGGGGCGGCATCGCCGACCCCGAGGTGCGGGCGCAGATCGAGTACCGGCAGCACCAGGCCGCGCAGGTTCAGCGAACCGGCCACGCCGCCGCCCGGGAACGGCGCCGGATCCAGCGCCGGCGGGCAGGCGACCGCCTCGTGCAGGGCGGTCAGCGGCAACGCCAGGGTGAGCGGGCCGAGCCGGGCGGCGCCGTAGGTGATCCGGTCAGCGGGCATGTTCGGCGACCAGCCGGGAGACGAGACGGTCGACCTCCTGCGCGGCGGCCTGCTGCACCCGGGTCGAGCCGGAGATGCTGCCGATCGCCTCGTGGGTCCGCTCCACGCTGTCCACGATGTGCTGGAACGCCGCGCCCGCCTCGGCCGACACCCGGGAACCCTCGTGCACCCGTTCCGCCGCCTCCTCGACCAGCCGCCCGACGTGCTGGGCCGCCTCGAAGGACCGCTCGGCCAGCTTGCGCACCTCGTCGGCGACCACCGCGAAGCCGATGCCGTGTTCGCCGGCCCGGGCCGCCTCGATCGAGGCGTTGAACGCCAGCAGGTTCGTCTGGTTGGCGATCTCGCTCATCACCCGCACCTCGTCGGCGATCGCCTTCGACGACTTCTCGATCAGGCCGATCGCCTCCATCGACGCCTGCAGCGCCTGCGCGCCACCGGTCGCCGCGGTCTGTGTCCGCGCCGCCAGCTCGGCCGCGGTCTGCGAGGTGCCGGCGATCTCCGCGATCGACTCGGACAGACTCTGCACCGACGTGGTCACCTCGGCCGTCCCGGCGATCAGCGCGTCGATCCGCTGTTCCCGCTCCACCTGGGCGGTGATGTCGGACGCGTACTTGACCACCCGGATCGGCTTGCCGTCCACGTCCATGATCGGGTTGTACGTCGCCCGGATCCAGACCTGGCGCCCGTAGTTGCCGACCCGCTCGAAGCGCCCGCTGATGAACTCGCCCTTGCCCAGCCGCAGCCAGAAGTCCCGGTACTCGTCGGAACGCCGGTAGTCCTCGGTGCAGAACCGGCTGTGGTGACTCCCGACGATCTCCCGCAGCGTGTACCCCATGGTCCGCAGGAAGTTCTCGTTCGCCTGCAGCACCGTCCCGTCCAGGTCGAACTCGATCACCGCGTTCGACCGGTTCAGCGCGTCCACCTTCGCGGCGAACTCGGTGTTGCGCAGCTTGGCCGCGGTGACGTCGATGGCGAACTTGACCACCTTGTACGCCCGGCCCTGCTCGTCCAGAATCGGGTTGTAGGTGGCCTGCAGCCACAACTCCCGCCCGTCCCGGCCGAACCTCCGGTACTCGCCGGCCTCGAACTCGCCCGCAGCGAGCCGCTGCCAGAAGGCCGCGTACGCGTCCGACCCGGCGTACTGCGGATCGCAGAAGATCCGGTGATGCCGTCCGGTGATCTCGGCGAGTGTGTAGCCGGTGGCGGCCAGGAAGTTCGCGTTCGCGGTCAGGACGTTGCCGTCCACCCCGAACTCGATCACCGCCTGCGACCGGTCGATCGCGGCCATCCGGCCGGTGTACTCCGAAAGATCGGTCATTTAAGCCCCCTCGCGTGCGGTCTGTCCGAGCACCCGCACCTTCGGCCGTCCCCCTCGCCTCTAAAGCGAAACACCCCGCCCGCTACCCGCCGGCGCGGTGTAGCCGATCGAACGGCAGTAGGCGCCGATGTCGAGGCCGCCGAGCTGCTGCGGGGTGGTGGCCGCCGAGGCCGGAGCGGTCACGGCTCAGGCTAGGAGTCTGACGGCTTTCTGCAATTGCTTGCAGACGAAACGTAACTTCCTTCATGGAATGGTTCATCTTGCAGACACGGGCGCGGAAGCCTGGTGTGTCGGGAATGTCCTGATAGAACGTCCAGCGTGCGTTGGATCCGGATTCTCTCTACCGTGCTGCTGACCCTCGCCGGGACACCGGCGGCGCCGGTCGCGGTGGCCGCGCCCGGCCCGTGCCGCAACGCGTTGAGCGTCGTCGCGCACGAGGACGACGACCTGCTCTTCCTCAACCCGGAGATCAGCGACGACATCGCGGCCGGGCGCTGCGTCACCACCGTCTACGTCACCTCGGGTGACGCGGCCCGCGGCCCGGCCTACTGGCGGGGGCGCGAGGAGGGGGAGATGGCGGCGTACGCCCGGATGGCCGGCCGCCCCGGGCAGTGGACCGAGGACACGCTGACCGTCGACGGGCACGCCGTGCACCGGGCGACCCTGGCCGGCACCGCGATCACCCTGCTGTTCCTGCGCCTGCCCGACCGGCTCGGCGGCTGGCCGGCGCAGACCCTGCAACTGCTGTGGCTCGACCCGGCGACCCGAGTGCGCACTCTGGACACCGGCCAGGCATACGACCGACCGGCGCTGGTCGGCGCGCTGCTCGCGCTCCTCGACACGTACCAGCCGGCGGTGATCCGGACCCTGGACTTCCGTGACGCGTACGGCGACGGCGACCACGACGACCATCACACGACCGCCTACCTGACCTGGGCGGCGCAGCGGGCCTACCGGACACCGCACCGGACCGTCGGGCACCTCGGATATCCGGTCTCCCAGCGCCCCGTGACGCTGGACGCCGCGCGGGCCGCGGTCAAGCTCGGCTACTTCCTCACCTACGCGCCGCACGACCCGGTGGTCTGCCAGACCGAGGACTGGTGCATGCGCGGCAACTACGGCGGCTACCTGCGGCGCAACGTCCCGGTCGAGCTGCCGTACGGGGCGGGCCGCAACGTGGCGGCCGAAGCCCGGGTCACCGGCTCGTCCGGGGACACCGGCACCGGGCGCACCCCGGTCCGGGTGGTCGACGGCCGGCTCGGACCCGAACTCATCGGTGAATGGGTCACCGCCGGTCAGCGGGCCGGCGCGTGGCTCGGCCTGGCCTGGCCGCAGCCGCAGTGGCTGGACCGGATCGTGCTGTTCGGCCGCCGCGACCCGGCCGGCCGGATCGCCGGCGGCGTGCTGCGCTTCGACGACGGCAGCCGGATCCGTTTCGGCCCGCTACCGGCCGGCGGCGCCCCGCTGACCGTGCGGTTCCCGGCGAAGAGGGTGCGCAGCGTGCGGCTTACCGTCACGGCGGCCACCGCCGGCGCCACCGGCCTGGCCGAGATCCGGGCGATCACCGCCGACGCCGGCCGGCGCCGATGAGCGCCGGCCGGCATCCCCCGTTACCGACAGGTCCAGTCCCTCGGCGGCCACCCAGCCGTCCGCGGCGATCTTCTCGGCGCTCCAGAGATCGGCCGGCAGCCTTTGGAACTCACCGGTGGTGATCCGGTACCGCATCGGGGTGGAGGCCGTCGACTGCTCGGTCTCGACGACCGCGTTGCCGGTCACCCAGCCGTTGCTGATCGCTGAGGGCGCGAAGGAGGTCGCCCTGCGGCCGCCGTCGACGGTGGACAGTGGCAGGTAGCGGCCGGTGCCGCCGGGAAACCAGAGATACGCGGTGGCCGACTTCCCGGCCCTGCCGACCGAGCCGAGGATGGTGCCGTCCTCGGCGATGTTGCTCGCCGAGCCCTCGGTCGCCCCGGCCGGCAGTGGCAGCCGGACCGGCGCCGCGGACGCCGACGCCCAGCGAACCGGCACTCCCCCGGGAGACCCGCCCCTCCCTCCGACGATCACCCCGGCCTCGTTGATCGCGATCGCTCCCACGCCGCTGCCGCGCAACCGGGTGAAGCGGCCGTCGGCGTACCCGAAGGAAGCCTGATGGTTCTGCAGATAGCCGGTGGCGACGCCGGTGCCGTCCCGGGTCATGTCGACGATCTCGGCGTCGGTAGCCGGCAGGGTTGTCCGCCGTGCGATCGTGCCGTCCTTCCACACGATCAGCCCGTCTCCAGATTTCCACCATCTCGCATGTACGAAGGCATCCGCAGCGGATCGGTGGTATGCGATGTCGTGGAGAATCCGGCGGGCTTGCCGTCCCCGGTGGGTGGGGACTGGTCTAGTTGCCGGGGTAGATCTCCCGGTGGTAGGCCAAGAACGCGGGGTTGATGTCGTGTCCCTCAGCGCGGCGTAATATCCCGCGGTGTGGCTGGTCCGACCGGATGGTCAGGTCGGCGTCGATGGTGATGGCTCCGTTGTCGAATAGGACGTGGCAGTTAGGGCAAAGGCACAGCATGTTGTCGGGCGTGTCGTTGCCGTTATGGGGTTCGCCCAGCGGTCGGATGTGCGCACCCTCCGCATACCCCCGGCCCTGAATCAGCAGGCGGGTATCGCACACCTGGCAGGTGTGGTTGTGCAGTGCTTTGGTGGCGTTGGCGAGCGCTACATTGCGGATGATCCGTTCCGATGTCGTCGCCCTGCGACCGGGATTCGTCGATCCGGACGGCAGGGGCGTCGACGGTGTGGTGTGGGTTTCAGCCGTCGCGACGACGGCGGAGGGGCGAAAGCCAACCAGCCGGTATCGGCAGAGGCGGAATCCGTTGTCGTCCGGCTCTTGCCAAAAGCTTTCGACCAGGAAGAGGCCGTCATACCGGAGACCGACGGCCGGCGCGTGTGGGCTGCCGCGGTGAGCACCACGAATGACCCGCACGGGAGCGTTGGTGAGGTGACTGACGATCAGCGCGGCATTCCCTCGGGCCTTCGGATCTTGGTCGGCAATCTGCCTTTTGGTTCTCGGGTCCCGGCCGCCATGACCGGTGTAAATGATGACGTCGCCGAAGTCGCGGTCGGTGTATCCACCGGAGAGGACGATGGACTCCGCGCCTCTGCTGGCGGAACCGGCGATACCGGCTTGGAGCTCCCGGTGCACCCGATGGGCGAAGAGGTCGGCGCGGTCCTTGAAGGTGGCGCCCACATCAATGCCGGGGACGTCGCCGAATCCCTGGAACGGCAGTCGTTCGACGTTGAAATAGCTGAGCACGGAATGGGCCGTGCCGGTGTCAAGCTTGCCCACCGCGGCGAGCGCGAACTCCTCAAAGCCGCCACCACGCAGCGTTGAGTAAGCCGCCGGAGATAGCCCGACTAGCGGATCAGCTCGGTCGAGCCAGCCGGCAGCATCGCGGTTGGCCAGGGGCGGAGCGCCGGCATCGACATCCATGGACCACAGTGGCGAGCCCCGCAAGGCAACGACTGGGGACGCGGCCTGATCAGCCGCGGCGTGGCCGCTCACCTTGGCGACGGCGTCTTGGAGAGTCGACCGAGCGTCAGACCACCGACTCTGCCTAGGCTCATCCCGGTCGGCGCGCTGGGCGGCCCAAATGAGAGTAATCGCAAGATGCGCTGACGGTCGTCGCGGTTTGAGCCGGCCAAGCTCGGTGGTCATCTCATCGAGATCCACTGATCCCCCGTGCTGAATGCGAGGCGAGTCTAGGCAATTGCCTAGTTGGTCGGCACCATCATGCAACCGAGGTGCGACATCTTTGATCTAGGCAGTGTGGCGACAGAGTTTGTCTGTGAGGTTGGGAACATGACGGACAAAGCTTCGGTGGCATATCGTGCCGGAGTTGTAGCCGTCGGTGAACGGGGGACACGTGCAGCGCCGCTGGCATCTGGTTGTTCTGGCAGTGCTCGGGGTTTTGGCGCTTGCCTGTGAGGGGGGTGCCGGCTCCGATCCCGCGCCGAAGCCCACCGCCACCAGGAAGCCCCGGCCCGGCGGCGGCCCGGCGTCGATGGCCGCGCTCGGTGACTCGATCACCGCCGGGGTCGGCAGCTGTGTCACCTACCTGGCCTGTTCGCACAATTCCTGGTCGACCGGGGACAACGACGGTGTGGACAGCCACTACCGGCGGATCCTGGCGAAGAATCCGGGGATCAAGGGCAACGAGCACAATTTCGCCGAGCCGGGCGCCGAGGCGGATGCGCTGGTCACGCAGGCGCGGCGGGCGGTCGACGCGAAGGCGCAGTACGTCACGATCCTGATCGGGGCGAACGACGCCTGCGCCGGGTCGGTGGCGGACATGACACCGGTCGCCACGTTCCGCAACGAGGTGGACCGGGGGCTGGCCGAGCTGAAGAAGGGTCTGCCGAGGGCGGATCTGCTGATGGTCAGCATCCCGGATCTGTACCGGCTGTGGCAGGTCGGCCGCAACGACGACGACGCGGTCCGGGTCTGGCGGACCGGGGGCGTCTGCCCGTCGATGCTGGCCGATCCGACCTCGACGGCGTCCGCCGACGAGCGGCGGCGCCGGGCGGTGCGGGATCGGATCGACGCGTACGACGAGGTGCTGCACCGCTCGTGCGCCGGGTACGGCAGCCGCTGCCGATGGGACGGCGGCCGGGTGCACGGTCTGCGGTTCAGCCTGGACCTGGTGAACAGGTTCGACTATTTCCACCCGAACCTGAAGGGGCAGAACGAACTGGCCGACGTCACGTTCGCCGCGCGTAACTAGCCGCGATCAGCGTGCCCACGCACAGGGTCGCCGCACTGAGCCCCAGCGACCAGTGGATGCCGACCACCGCGCCGAACAGCCCGACCGTGATGCCGCTGCCGAACCGCAGGCCGTTGGCGGACATGCCGTACACGCCGATCACCCGGCCGCGGTCGGCGGGCGGCGCCATCAGCTGCACGACGGTCTGCCCGACCGACATCGACGCCAGGTTCGCCACCCCGCCGGCCACGAGCAGGACGACCGCCAGCGGGTAGTTCGGGGTGATCGCGAAGCAGAAGGTGAACAGCCCGTACAGGCCGGTGCTGAGAACCGCGGCGAACACGGTGGGCCGGATCCATCCGGTCGTCTCCAGCACGAGGCCGCCCAGCACGCCGCCGGCGCCGTTGGCGAAGAGCAGGACGCCGTACGCCGTGCCGGCGCTGCCGCTGCCCAGGTCCTGCGCGAACAGCGGCATCGCGGACTGCAGGGACGCGCCGACGAAGAACGAACCCAGCCCGCCCAGGATGATCATGCTGACCAGGGTGCGGTCGGCCCGCACGTGACGCAGCACCCGCACCGAGTCCATGATCCCGACCCGTTTCCGGCCGGCCGGCACCCCGCCGTCCCGGCTGTGCCCGGTGAACCGGGTGCGGAACAGGAACAGGGTGAGCGGCAGGTAGAACGCGATGTTGGCGAAGATCCCCCAGGTCGGGCCGAGCCCCAGCAGCAGCGCCGAGCCGACCGCCGGCCCGAACAGCACCCCGAGGCTGCGGAAGGTGGCGTTCAGCCGCACCGCGCTGGGCAGTTCGTCGTCGCCGACGAAGTCGTGCAGCATCAGCTGTTCGCCCGGACCCCACAGGGCGCCGGCCACCCCGTGCAGCACCAGCAGCACGCAGGCGTGCCAGACCTGCAGCGTGCCGGTCAGGAAGAGCACCCCCCAGGCCGCCGAGACCAGCATGAACAACGTCTGCGCGACCTGGATCACCCGGCGGCAGTCGTACCGGTCGGCGAGCGAGCCGAACCAGACCGACAGGAACAGGAACGGCACCCAGTGGCTGATCACCTGGAAGCCGGCCAGCGCCGACGAGTGGAACTTCTCCCACAGCACCCAGTAGGTGATGACGTGCTCGATGTTGTCCGCCATCATCGCCAGCGCGGCGCCGAACAGGTACGGCCGGCAGTCCGGGTTGCGCAGCGCGGCGAACCGGCGGGGTGTGTCGGGCACATGCGCGGTCTGGCCGCAGGCAGCACACATGCCTACAGCCTTCTCCTGCCGCGACGCGCGCCGGCCGGGGTGGCGTCACCAGTGATCGGCGCCACCCGGTGGTGGTAGAAGGAGTGATGGACTTCGCGGATCGTGGCTCGCTGGCCGAGGACCTGCGCGGGCTGGGGCTGCGCGCGGGCGAGAGCGTGCTCCTGCACTCCTCGCTGAGGTCGGTGGGCTGGGTCTGCGGCGGCGCGGTCACCGTCGTGCAGGCCTTCCTCGACGTGCTGGGTCCCGCCGGCACGCTCGTGACGCCGGCGTTCGCCAGCGAGAACCGCGACCCGGCGCGCTGGGCCGGTCCGGAGATCCCGGCGGCCTGGTGGCCGCGGATCAGGGAAACCATGCCTGCGTACGACGCGCAGCGCACGCCGTGCCGGGCGCTCGGCATCGTGGCCGAGACCCTGCGCTGCTGGCCGGGCGCCGTGCGCAGCCCGCACCCGCAGACCTCGTTCGCGGCGGTCGGCGCCCGGGCCGCGGCCCTGATGCGCCGGCACGACCTGGTCAGCGAACTGGGGGAGGAGTCGCCGCTGGCCGCGCTGGAGGCGGCCGGTGCCCGGGTGGTGCTGCTCGGTGTCGGCTTCGACCGCTGCACGGCGTTCCACCTGGCGGAGTACCGCCTGCCCTGGCGCACCCCACGGGACAACGCCTGCGTGATGAGCACCCCGGCCGGCCGCGCCTGGGTGCCGTATCGCGGCGTGCTGCTCGACGCCGGCGACTTCGCGGCCCTGGGTGCCGACTTCGAGCGGACCGGCGCGGTGACCACCGGTCCGGCCGGTGCCGCGGTGGCCCGGCTGTTCCCGCTGCCGGCCGCGGTGGCCTTCGCCCGGGACTGGCTGGCCGCGCACCGCGTGCCGCCGGCCGGACCGCCGGAGCCGGGCGACTCTGTACGTAGTCGGCGACACTGTACGTAGTCGAATCGACGCTCTACGATAGCGTTACGGTGGCTCTCGCCCCGCAAGATCACGCCCCGTCGTCGATGCGAGGTTTGTGGCATGGCACGTGAGAGTGAGACTTCGATCGCCCTGCTACGTTCGGCCGCGCCGGATCAGGCGCGACTGGCCCTGCTGCTGCGGCGGCGCCCGGCGTTGCGGCACTCGCTGGACGAGTCGCGGCACGCGGGCGTCTTCGGGAACTTCATCGGGGGCCACTGCTCCGATGAGGCGCCCCGGTAGGGGTGAGCCGACCCGCGGGCTTCGCACCAGCGCCGGTGCGCCAGGTCCTGCTCAAGATTCACAGCCGGTGCAACCTGGCGTGTGACTACTGCTACGTCTATCAGCATGTGGACCAGAGCTGGCGGGACCGCCCGCGGGTGATGTCGCGGGCCGACATCGACCTGGCGGTGGCCCGGATCGCCGAGCACGCCGGCAAGCACGACCTGCCCTATCTCGCCGTCATCCTGCACGGCGGTGAGCCGCTGCTGGCCGGGCCCGACGTGATCGACTACATCGTCCGGGCGGTGCGCGGCGCGATCACCAGCCACACCAAGGTCGCGTTCGGGGTGCAGACCAACGGGCTGCTGCTCGACGACGCGTATCTGGAGCTGTTCGCCACCCACCGGATCCGGGTCGGGGTGAGCCTGGACGGCCCGGCGACGGCCAACGACCGGCACCGCCGCTTCCCGAACGGCCGGGGCAGTCACGCCGGGGTGGCCAGGGCCCTGCGCCGGCTCAACGAGGCGCGGCACCGCCCCCTGTTCGGCGGCATCCTGTGCACGGTGGACGTGACGAACGATCCGCTCGACGTCTACCACCACCTGCTCGCGTTCGACCCGCCGGAGCTGGACTTCCTGCTTCCGCACGGGAACTGGGACCGCCCGCCGCCGGAGCGCGGCCCGGATCCGGGCCGCACCCCGTACGCCGACTGGCTGATTCCGATCTTCGACCGGTGGTACGAGTCGCCGGCCCCGCAGACCCGGGTCCGGCTGTTCGAGTCGCTGGTCTCGCTGCTGCTCGGCGGGCCGGGCGGGATCGAGGGGCTCGGTCTCGGCCGGGTCGACCTGGTCACCGTCGAGACCGACGGCACCCTGGAGCAGGGCGACGCGCTGAAGACGGCCGCGCCGGGCGCGCCGGCCACCGGCCTGCACGTGCGCTGGCACTCCTTCGACGATTACCTGGAGCATCCGGGGGCGCGGGCCCGACAGTCCGGTGTGGACGGGCTGAGCGCCACCTGCCGGCGGTGCCCGCTGGTGGAGGTGTGCGGCGGCGGGCTGTACGCCCATCGATACAGCTCGCTGACCGGGTTCGACAACCCGTCGGTGTACTGCGCCGATCTCGCCACGCTGATCCGGCACGCGGCCGATCGGCTGGCCACCGATCTCCCGCCGGCCGCCGGAGGCCCGGGTGTCCGGAGTTGACGTCCGTCCCGGGGGTATCCCTCGGGTGCTCGGTGCGGTAGTAATGACTCAAAGCCCGCACGGGGCGGCCGCCTGCCGGCCCAGAGGTGACCCGCGCGACCGCTGGGCCCGTCGGTGGCCGTCGGGAGGCCGGATGCTGTATTTCTTTCTGAGCTACGCGTCTGACGAGGACGACATCTTCGTCCGCCGGCTCTACCGCGATCTGTCCGCCGAGATCGCCCGCCGGATCGGCGCGGAGCCTCAGCAGGTCATCGGATATCTGGACGACAGCGGCAACGGCAGATGGCCGGCCGACGCCCGGTCCGCGCTCGGCACCTGCCAGACCTTCATCGCCCTGTGCTCGTCGCGCTACCTGGCCAGCGACCGCTGCGGGCGGTACTGGGGCACCTTCGTCGACCGGATCCGCAAGGACGACTCGGCGGCCGCCTCCGGCGCGCTGATCCCGGTGCTGTGGTCGGCCGACGGCGTTTCCGGCGACGTCTTCCACGAGCCGGGGCTCGACGTCCAGCCCCATCGGACGCCGCACGGCGACGACCTGCGGGTGATGATGCGCCTGCGCTCGCACCGCGCCGGGTACGCCGCGTTCGTGGCCTCGCTCGCGCACCGGGTGGTCGAGACGGCGCACGCGCACCGGTTGCCCGACGGCCCGGCCGGCGTCGACCTGGACGCCGCGGTGAACCCGTTCGACGAGCGCCGCCACCGGCCGGGCGCCGGCCCGCCGTCGACCAAGGTGTACGTGGTGGTCGCGGCCGGCACCCGCGAGCAGATGCGGGCGGTCCGCGACGACCTGCGCTTCTACGGCCGGCGCCGGGAGGACTGGTCGCCCTATCAGCCGATGACCCCGCAGTCGCTGGCGGCCCGGGCCTGCGGGGTGGTCTCCGATCGCCGCCTGCAGTCCGAGGTGGTACCGATCGAGTCGGTGCCCGAGCGGCTGCGCAAGGGGCTGCAGCGCGACATCCTGGTGCTTCTCGTCGACGCCTGGGCCACCCGGGTGGAGGATCTGCACCGGGCGCTGCGGGAGATCGGCGAGCGGGACGACGAGGCGGTGGCGGTGCTCGTCCCGGCCAGCCCGGGCGACGGGGAGACCTCGGCCCGGCGCGGCGAGCTCCGCGGCGAGGTGCTGCGCAGCTTCCCCGGCCGGGCGTCCTGGCACGACTCGCTGTTCCGGGTCGGCGTCGACTCACCCGACGAGTTCGACGCCGACCTGGCGACGGCGATCGCCGCGGCGCAGCGCCGGGCGTACCGGCGCGAGCGGCCGGGCGGGTCACGCCCCGGGCCGCGCCGGCCGGTACTGGAGGGGCCGTGACCACGCCGGCCACAGTGGATCCGGGGACGACGCGCTTGACCGGCGCGGGACAATGGCGGACGTACGTTCCCGCGGGAAACCGTGCGGTCCGGCGCAACGTGCACACGAACTGGCGGTGATCATGGAGTTCTCGGGCCGGCACGGACAGATCATCACGTTCTACTCGTTCAAGGGCGGCGTCGGCCGGACCATGTCGCTGGCCAACGTCGCCTGGATCCTGGCCAGCACCGGACGCCGCGTGCTCACCGTGGACTGGGATCTGGAGTCGCCCGGCCTGCACCGGTACTACTCGCCCTTCCTGCCCGACCGCGATCTGCGCCAGTCACCCGGGGTGATCGACGCGGTCGTCCGGTTCGAGGAGCGGGCCGGCGAGGCGCAGGCGAACGGGGAGGAGCTCGGGCCCGGGGAGATCCGCCGGCTGGCCCGGATCCAGGAGTACGCGACCTCCCTGGAGCGGTACGAATTCCCGCGCGGCGGCTCGATCGACTTCGTCCCGTCCGGCCGGCAGACCCCCGAGTACTCGCACGTGGTCAGCAACTTCGACTGGGAGACGTTCTACACCCGGCTCAACGGCGAGCGGTTCCTCTTCGACCTGGCCGACGACATGCGCGCCAACTACGACGTGGTGCTGATCGACAGCCGCACCGGGTTGAGCGACAACGCCGGCATCTGCACCGTGACCCTGCCCGACACGGTGGTCAACTGCTTCGCCTACAACAACCAGAGCATCGAGGGCGCCGTCGCGGTGGCGAACACGATCCGCCGGCTGCGCCCCGACGACATCCGGATCTTTCCGGTCCCGAGCCGGGTCGAGGACGGCGAGGCGGCCAAGCTGAACCGCCGCCGGGCGCTGGCCCAGCAACAGTTCCGCGAGTTCGTGGCGGCGCTCGGGCACGCCGACCCCGGCAAGTACTGGGGTCAGGTGGAACAACCTTACAAACCCTTCTACGCGTACGAGGAGACCCTCGCCACCTTCGGCGACCGGCCGTATCAGGAGAACGACCTGCTCGCCGCGTACGAACGGCTGGCCGGCGAGCTCGTCGGCGAGCGCTGCAAGCTGGACGAGATCTCCGAGGCGATCCGGCTCGGCTGGCTGGCGGAGTTCGAGCAGCGCGGCACGATCAACCCGGGGCCGGCGCTGATCTGCTACACCCCGCGGGACCGGATCTGGGCCGAGTGGATCGCCTATCAGCTGCGCCTGGCCGGCCAGCGCAGCGTGCTGCAGGACGTCAACGCCGCGGTGGACGCGACCGAGGTGTTGGCCCGCTCGGACTGCGCGATCGTCCTGCTCTCCCAGGAGTCGGTCCGGGTGCCCCAGCTGGAGACCTGGTGGCGGCTGACCGTCCGGCGCGACATCCCGGGGCACGGCCGGTTCCTCGTCCCGGTCCGGGTGGACGGCTTCCGCCCGCCCGAGCCGTTCGCCGACCGGGAGCCGGTCGACATGTTCAACGTGCCGGAACGCGCGGCGCGGGACTCGCTGCTGGCCCGGCTCGACCTGCGGGACACCGGGTCCGGGCACATCGGCGGCCTCGCCGGCGGGCCCACCCCCCGGTTCCCGTTCGAGCCGGCCCGGGTCTGGCGCGCGCCGGCCCGCAACCCGGGCTTCACCGGCCGGGACGCCACCCTGGAGGCGTTGCGCGAGCAGCTCAACGCCAGCAACGCGCAGACCGGCCCGGTGGTGCTGCAGGGCATCGGCGGCGTCGGCAAGACGCAGATCGCCGTCGAGTACGTGCACCGGTTCAACGCCGACTACGACATCGTGTGGTGGATCTCCGCCGACCAGCCGGCGCTGGTCGTCACCGCCCTGGCCGACCTGGCCCGGGAGCTCGGCCTGCCGATCGCCGGCTCCGGCCGGGCCGACGAGGAGGTGGCCGCCGTGCTGGAGGCGCTGCGGGTGGGCAACCCGTCGGCGAACTGGATCGTCATCTTCGACAACACCGAGGACCCGGAGCAGATCCGGCGGTTCCTGCCGACCGGGTCGGGCGACGTGGTGGTCACCACGCCCGGGCAGGAGTGGTCGCGCACCGCCTGGACGCTGGACATCAACGTCTTCGACCGCTCGGAGAGCCGGGCCCTGCTGACCCGGCGGGTGGCCGGTCTCTCCGACGCGCAGGCCGACGAGATCGCCGCCAAGCTGGGTGACCTGCCGCTCGCCGTGGAACAGGCAGCCACCTGGCTGGCCACCACCGGCATGTCCGCCGAACGGTACCTCGCGCTGCTCGACGAGCAGCTGCCGCGCATCCTCAACGAGCCGCCGCCGCCCGGTTACCGGCACCCGGCCGCCGAGACCTGGCGGCTGTCCCAGGGGCGTCTGCAGCAGGCGAACCCGGCCGCCGCGTTCCTGGTGGAGCTGCTGGCCGTGATGGCGCCCGAGCCGATCCCCACCACGCTGCTGGACAGCCCGGGCATGGCCGACGCGCTGGCGAGATACGACCCGATCTTCCGTGACCAACTGATGCGCAACTCGTTGGTGCGGGAAGTGAGCCGGTTCGGGTTGGCCCGGGTGGATTCGGCGGTTCACGCGCTTCGCATGCACCGCCTGGTGCAGAGTGTGATTATCAGCGACCTCGCCGTTGAAGAGCAGAGGCGCAGGCGGGAGCAGATACACGTGATCCTGGCGAAGGCTCAGCGCGGCGAACCTGACGACCAGGCCAGCTGGCCGACGTACCAGGGCATCCTGACCCACCTGGAGCCTTCCGGCGCGCTCGACTCCGACGACGCCGAGGTGCACCAGCTCGCCGTCGACATGGTGCGGTATCTGCGGTACCGCGGTGACCTGGCCGGTGGCCGCCGGCTCGCCGAGCGGGCCATCGGGATCTGGCAGGACCGGCTCGGCGCCGACCACCTCTCCCTGCTGCGGATGCGCAGCGAACTCGGCAACATCCTGGAGGCGCACGGCGAGTACCGCGCGGCGTTGGACATCCAGCAGGACACCGCGGACCGGATGATCGCCCAGCGCGGCCACACGTACCCGCATGCGCTGATCGCGCTCAGTGGCGTGGCCGCGGCGTACGTCGGGCTCGGGCAGTACCAGCAGGCGGTCGACCTCGCCGAGCAGGTGCTGCTGCACTGGCAGACCACGGTCGGCGACAGCCACCGCCGGACCGTCATCGCGCGCAACAACTACGCGTTCTTCCTGATGCTCGCCGGCGACTTCGCCCGGTCCCGGGAGATCAGCGAGCAGGCCGTGGTGGCCTCCGAGGACGTGCTCGGCCCGTCCGCCCGGTGGACCCTGCTGATCCGCCGCAACCTGGGCCGGTGCCTGCGGGCCGACGGTGACCTGGGCCGGTCCGAGAACGTGCTGCGGGAAACCCTGGCCGGGTGTCAGAACGCGCTCGACGAGGCCGACGAGTACACCCTGCTGACCCGCAAGGAGCTCGCCGTCACGCTGCGCCGCCTCGGTCACCTGGCCGAGGCCCGGGAGCTGGCCGAGCGGGCCGTGGCGGGGTTCGGCGCGACGGTCGGCGCCGAGCATCCGCACACGCTCGCCTGCCGGCTGGAGGTGGCGAACATCAGGGCGGCCCAGTCCGAGCACGCCGAGGCGCGGGCCGAGGCGGCCGAGGTGCTGGCCGGCTACTCCCGGATCCGGGGGGAGAGCCACCCGGCCACGCTGACCGTCGCCAACACCTTCGGGGTCCTGGAATGCCTGGACGGCGAGGTGGCGGACGCCCGCACCCGGCTGGAGCAGACGTTCACCGCGTTGGAGGCCACCCTGCCCGAGTCCCATCCGTACGTCTGGATCGGCCGGATGAACCTGGCGAGCGCCCTGTTCCAGGCCGGTGAGGTGCAGGCCGCTCGGGAAGCGGACACGGTCAGCCTGGCCCGGTTGCGCGAGCGACTGCACAGCCGGAGTCATCCGGCGATCCTGACCGCCGGCGTCAACCTGGTGGCGAGCCGGCTGGCCGCCGGTGACCGGACCGGCGGTGAGGCACAGCGCGAGGAGGTGCTCCGGATCGCCGGGGAGCTGTTCGACGAGAAACACCCGCTGATGGTGGCGCTGCGCTCCGGCGGGCGGGCCTTCTTCGACCTGGAGCCGCTGAGCACCTGATATCGTCCGGTCTCGGAAATGACACGACCCGGCTACTTCCGGTAGCACTGGTCACTTACCTCAAACCTGGGAGTGCAATTATCGTTCCCGGTTAGGCGAACTTGTCCACAGGCTGGTCGTTTCGTGCGTTCGGCGGCGGCCTGGATGCTACGCTTCCCCCGCATTATTCAGAGGGGTGGCAATGAAGCCGGCTGTGCAGCCTGACGACGACCCGTACGTCATCACGAACAGCACGCGCAAACTGGTCGATCGGTCGAAGGTCGACAGTCGGGTTCTGCTGGCCCTCCTGGATCGGGCCGACGACCCGGAACCGACAACGACGTACTTCACCAACTTCGTCAGTTGAAATGGTGGCCGCGGGGCCGGTCCGGCCATTCCGGCAAGTTCTTCTGAAACTACACAGCCGGTGCAATTTAGCGTGCGACTACTGTTATGTGTATGAGCACGCCGATCAGTCCTGGCGCACCCGTCCCCGGGTGATGTCCCCCGAGGTGATCGCCGCCGCGGCGGCCCGGGTGGCCGAGCATGCGCGCGCCTGGGGGATCGACTCGCTGGCGGTGGTCCTGCACGGCGGTGAGCCGCTGCTGGCCGGCGCCGCGGCGATCGGGACGGTCACCGGGGCGATCCGGGAGGCGCTGGGCAGCACCGCCGCGGCCCGGTTCACCGTGCAGACCAACGGGATCCTGCTCGACGAGCCGATGCTGGAGGCGCTGCTGCGACACGACGTCCGGGTCGGGGTGAGCGTCGACGGCGGCCGGGCGGCTCACGACCGGCATCGGCGGTACGCGCATGGTGCGGGCAGTCACGACGACGTCGTGGCCGGCCTGGACCGGCTCCGCGGCGAGCGGTACCGGCATCTCTACCGTGGCCTGCTGTGCACGATCGACGTCCGCAACGACCCGGTCGAGGTGTACGAGGCGCTGCTGGCGCTCGGCCCGCCGACCATGGATCTGCTGCTGCCGCACGGCAACTGGACGAGCCCGCCGCCGTTCCGGGTGCCCGGTGACCCGGCCACGCCGTACGGCGACTGGCTCGTGGCCGTCTTCGACCGGTGGTACTCCGCAGCGCCGGAGACCGACATCCGGCTGTTCAGCTCGATCATCACGTTGCTGCTGGGCGGCGCGAGCGGCTACGAGGCGACCGGGCTGGACCCGGTGGACTACGTGACGATCGAGACCGACGGTGCGATCGAGCAGTCCGACGCGCTGAAGACCACCGCCGACCGGGCGGCCGCGACCGGGCTGAACGTCTTCGACCACACGCTCGACGAGGCGCTCGCGCATCCCGGCGTGCGGGCCCGGCAGAGCGGGCTGGCGAGCCTGGCCGAGACGTGCCGGCGCTGCCCGGCGGTCGCGGTCTGCGGCGGCGGGCACTATGCGCACCGGTTCCGGGCGCCCGCCGACTTCGCCAACCCGACCGTCTACTGCGCGGACCAGCGCCGGCTGATCGACCACATCCGGGATCGGGTTTTCGCCGACCTGCGCCGCGCATTGCCCGCCGAGGTCGGCTAGTCACATCTGCGGTGGGTCGATGTCGCAGTTCAGTCGCCGGCCCTCGCGGATCGCCGTGGTGTTCGGGTGCTCGGCACCCAGCACCCGCACGGACTGAGCGAGCACCCGACGGGTGAGCTCGCGGGCCGTCTCCTGGTCGCCGCGCGCCGCCAGCGTGATGGCCAGGTTGCTGCGCGCGGCGATGGTGTCCGGGTGCTCCTCGCCGAGCGCCTCGGTCAGGCGGTCGCAGACGTCCTGATCGTTGTCCCGGGCGCCGTCCAGGTCGCCGCCGTCGAACAGTTCGTTGCCCCGGTTGACCAGGCAGGCCAGCGTGTACGGATGATCCGGGCCGAGCAGGGCGCGGAACCGGGCGATCACCCGTTCGCTGATCTCCCGCGCGCCGGCGTGGTCGCCGAGCCGGCGCTGGAAGATCGCCACGTTGTTCCGGCAGGCCAGTGTCGACGGATGGTCGACGCCGAGCCGCGACTCGTAGTGTCGCAGCGCGGTCTCCGCGGTCAGCAGTGCGGTCCGGTCGTCGCCGAGCGCGGACTGCAGGTTGGCCAGGTCGTTGAGGCAGGCCAGGGTCTCCGGGTGGCTGCGTCCCAGCCGCCGCTCCAGTTTCGGCCGGACGTCCCGGGTGAGTGCCTCGGCCTGATCCAGGTCGCCGAGCTTGCGCAGGGTCACGGCGAGGATCCGGACGATCGCCAGGGTCTGCGCGTGGCCCGCGCCGTGCACCTCGGTCGACTTGATCAGCACCCGGGTCAGCACCCGCTGGGCCTCGGCGAACTGTCCCAGGTCCCGATAGCTGCGGCCGAGATTGGCGGCCATCGCCAGGGTGTACGGGCGGCTCTCGCCGAGCTGGCGGGCCAGCACGTACGACCGCTCCGCCATCTTCGCCGACTCCCGGAAGTCGCCGTTGAACCGCAGCGACAGGCCCAGGTTGTTCATCGCGAAGATGGTGCGCGCCGCGTTCTCGCCCAGAGTCCGGGTGGCCAGCGCGAGCGCCTCCCGGTCGAGGGCGAGCGATTCCGGGTAGCGGCCGAGGCCCTTGAGGTCGGCGGCCCGTCCGCTGAGACTCATCACGAGGTACGGATGCTCCGGTCCCACCGTGCTCAGCAGCGACCGGTGGACGTCCTCATCGATCGCCAGGGCCTCGGCGAGCCGGGCCTGGGAGCGGATCGGATTGGCCAGGTGCAGGCGCAGCCAGAGCGTCGTCAGATCGTCCTCGCCGCCGGCCGCACGCCAGGCGGCCAGCGCACGTTCGCCCAGTTCCTGGCTTTCCTGCAGGTCGCCGATCCGCCACAGGTACCGGACCATGTCGATGACCAGTTGCCGGACCGGGGCCACCGGTGAGCTGAGCACCCCGGTCGCCTCCATGTGCGGGCGGATGAGGCGGTAGTCGGGCCAGGTCTCCGGGTCGTCCGGCTCCTTCGGGTTGGTCGCCGCCAGGATCCGGTGTACGTCCCGGCCGGTCTGCTCGCGGTCCTCCGGAGACATCTCGGAGCGGATGAAGGTCTGCACCAGGCGGTGCATCGCGATGGTGTTCCGGCCGGCGTCGAAGCGGGCCAGCGCGTACCGCCCGATCTCCTGGACCAGGCGGCCGATCAGCAGCGGGTCCTGCAGGGTCGGGTCGAGCGGCTGCAGGAGCTCGATGAACCGCCCGCTGTACAGCAGGCGCATCGGGATCGGCTCGGGGGCGAAGAACGCGCAGACCTCCAGCAGGCGGGCCGCGGCGGGCAGGTCGGCCCGGATGCGTTCCAGCGACAGGCGCCAGGTGCCGGCCGGGGTGTGCTCGTACCCCGGTGGCGGGTTCTCCCGCAGCATCCGGGGGAGCTCGGTGTCGAGCAGTGCGGAGTAGGCGCCGGCCGGCATTCCGGTCGCCGCCAGCCAGGCGGCCGCCTGCTCGATGACCAGCGGCAGGTCGCCCAGTTTGGCGGCGATCATCTCGGCGTCCGCCTCGGACATCGCCGGCACCAGGCGGCGGATCAGGCCGACGCTCTCCACCCGGCTGAAGACCGGCACCTCGGTGGCGCTGACGTACCGGCCCCAGGCCACGTTGCGGGTGGTGATCAGGATGTGCCCGGGCCCGGCGGGCAGGTAGCGCCGGATCTCCTCCGGCTGGTCGGCGTTGTCGAGCACGAGCAGCCAGCGCCGGTACGGCTCGCCGCGGCGCAGCGCGTCCAGGACGGCGTCGACCGCCTCGGCCGTGGAGGACGCGGTGGGCAGGTCCAGCGCCTCGGCGAGCTCCGCCAGCGAGGCGCGGACCAGGGCGGGCTGTTCGGCCGGAATCCACCAGACGATGTCGTAGTTGGCCGCGAACCGGTGCACGAACTCCAGCGCGATCTGCGTCTTCCCGGCGCCGCCCAGACCGTAGAGGGCCTGCGGCGCGGTCGCGGTGACACTGATCGGCAGGCGGTCCCGCAGTTCCTCCAGCAGCCGGGTGCGTCCGGTGAAGGTTGGGTTGCGCTGCGGCGGGTTCCAGACCGGCGGAGTGTCCGCCGGGAACCGGGATCCGGACTGCGCTCCGGCCCGGACACCGGCGGCGCCCGGCTCCAGGTGCGGCTGGTCGAACGCGCCGAGCAGGGCCGGCCGGGCCTGCTCCTCGGTCAGGCCGAACAGGTCCACCTCGCGGACCTGGGGCCTGGCGAACGAGACCGGCAGCCGGCTGTTGTCGATCCGGATCCGGACCAGGTCGCCAGCGGCCAGGTCCCGGTCGGCGGCCTGCTGCCAGAGCGCCGCGGACTGCGGGGTGAGCAGGTAGTCGTGGGAGAGCAGGACCAGCAGCCGGGCGGCCGGGCGCGGGTCGTGGCCCGGTCCGGCGGCCGGGTCGGTCAGCTCCACCTCCTGCAGCGTGACCGACTGGCCGATCTGCTCCAGCTCGCCGGCGATCCAGTCGGCCCAGGTGCGGTCGACCGAGACGTAGCTGATCACGGTGTTCGGGTTGATCGAGGGCTTCTGTCGTTCGAAGCCGGCCAGCCAGCGCCGGCGTTCCCGTTCCTCCATCGGGGGCAGTTCGGTCACCGCACCGGCGGTGATGATCGAGGTGAGCCGTTCGAACGAGGAGAGCAGGGAGTGTTCCTGCCGGGCACGTTCGCCGAAGGTGGCCAGGATCTCCTCGTACGCGAAGAAGGGTTTGTAGGGGATTTCGACGTCGCCCCAGTAGGAGGTGGCCGCGTCCGGGTCGAGCCGCAGGTACGGCTCGAAGCGCTGGCGGGCGTGGTCCCGGCCGGTCTCCAGCTTGAACAGCTCGGCGTCCTCGACCCGCATCGGGACCGGCAGGATCCGCACCGGGCGACGGGTGCTGAGCCGGACGATCGACTCGGCGACCGCGGCCGCGCCGTCGATGCTCTGCTCGTTGAGGGTGAAGCAGTTGACCACCGTGTCCGGCAGGTTGACCGTGCACATGCCGGCCGAGTCGCTCAGCCCGGTCCGGCTGTCGATCAGCACGTAGTCGTACATCTGCGCCATGTTCTCGCGCAGCGCGTGCAGGAAGGCCTCACCGCCCAGCCGGTCGTAGAACGCCGCCCAGTCGAAGGTGCTCACCGTGCCGGAGTAGGCCGGGTTCTGCTGCCCGGCCGGCAGCATGTCGATCCGGCCGGCACCCGGGAAACGCCAGGTCAGCGAGACCGCCTCGCGCTCCACGTCGGCGTAGCGGCGGTACCACTCCGGCTCGGCGGGATCGGCGGTGGGATCGACCGCCGCGGCCGCGAAGTCACGGATCATGTCGATCACGCCGCGGGAGTGCCGCAGCTTCTTGTCGGCCAGGAAGGGACGGAAGTAGTGGTGCAGCCCGGGCGACTCCAGATCCCAGTCGACGGCGAGCACCCGCAACCCGTTGGCGGCCAGGATCCACGCCACGTTGGCCACCGCCATGGTCCGGCCGGTGCCCCCCTTGAAGGAGTAGAACGTCACGATTTGACCGGGCTCCCGGCCGTGGGACGAGCTGGTCATGGCCGGACTCCTTTCTGGAGGTCACGGACCGCGCAGAATCGGCCGCTGCCCGGACGGGCCGGGCGGGCGGCGGTGGACCGGGTCGGTGCGGAACATCCGGTTGCGGGAGCGCTCCAGGATGCCGCCGAGCTCGGCGTCGAACACCGCCGGGCTGGGGATCTCGCTGCGGAACTCGGGCGGGTCCATCCGGGTGTTCATCCGCCGGCCGAACACCCGGCTCAGCGTCGCCTTCAGCTGATGCAGGTGGGTCAGGGTCTGCTCGTCGTCCTGACCGGCCGGCACCAGCACGGCCGCCGCGGTGGTGTCCCGGCCGCCGGCGGCGAACCGGGCCAGGGCCTCGCGATGCCGGGCCAGGCCGGTCACCCACAGGTCGACCAGCAGCACCACGAGCCGGACCGCGTCGTCGTCCCGGCCGAGCCGGCGCAGCTTGTCCAGATCGGTGACCAGGGCCTGGAACCGGTGGTTCAACGCCACGCTGCGGGCCCGGTCGGCGAGCGACGACTCCAGGGCCGGCCGGTACGGCGCCCAGCTCTCCGGCGCCTCGCCGTAGAAGCGCGGGTCCCGGGCCACGCCCGGCAGGTCCGGATGGTGGTGGTCGCTCAGGTCGGCCCGGGACGGCGCGGCGATCACGAACTCCACCTGGTGGGCCGGCCCGCCGGTGGCCGGCGGCGTCATCCCGGCGGTGTGGAAGGCGCTGGGGATCTCCTCGAACGGCACCGTGGCCGGATTCTTCGGCAGCGCCGGGTCCACGTCGTAGGCCGCCACGATCTGCTGGGCCAGGCGGGCGACCATCTCGATGTAGTCGTCCCGGTACCGCTGCAGCCGGATGATCTGGCGCAACCCGAGCGCCGCGTACGCCTCGGGCAGCCGGTGGTTGAGGTACTGCCGCGCCGCGATGGCCGGCGGCAGTTTTGGTGGCGGCAGCCAGAGCAGCGGGATCAGCGGCGGCGGGTCGAGCACCGGGACGTCGAGTTCGAGCAGGGTCAGCCGCTCGGTGAAGACCGTCCACTCCCGGCCGCACGGCTCGCTCTGCAGGTAGCGCGGCGTGATCAGGGCGACGAACGAGCGGCAGTTGCCGAGCGCGGTGACCAGGGTCCGCGCCCACGCCTCGCCGACCTGCATCTCCACGTCGAGAAAACCGACGTTCCGGCTGGTCGGCAGCCCCGCGTAGGAGCGGACCTCGGCGGACAGATCGTTGAAGAACTGCTTGACTGATTCCCAGTCGTCGCCGCGCGCGTAGCTGAGGAAAAAGTAATAGTCCGACAAGCGGTGCTCCCAGCGCCAGGGCGGTCGACGGCAGGTCGCTCACGAGGAGTATATAGGCGGTCACCTAACTTACACATGCCTCGCACACCGGGTACGCCGCGATGGCGTACATCGAGTAATTTGAATCACATGACGGACCTGTACTCGCGGCGGTCGTTCATCGCCGGGGTGCTCACCGCCGGGATGCTCTCCACCGCCGCCGGCTACCTGTTCACCCGCCGCGTCCCGGTGACCCTCACCCTGGTCACCGGCACCGACGACACCGGCGGGCGCACCCTGCTGATCAAGCTGTGGAACACGTTCCATCCGGACGTGACCGTCGAGGTGGTCCCGGTCGGCAACTCCACACAGGACCAGTACGAGAAGTTCGTCAGCACCAAGGCGGACATCTACAACCTCGACATCATCCACATCCCGCGGTTCTCCGGTAGCGGCCGGATCACGCCGATCGACGCGCCGGACGGCATCACCCTGCTGCCGCCGGTGCGCCGTACCTGCGAGATCGAGGGCTCGACCCGGCTCTGGGCGGTCCCGTTCAACACCGACGTGGGCATGCTCTACCGCCGGATCGCCGCGAAGGGCGCCCGGGACCTGGAACCCGGTCTGGACGCGGTGATCGCCGGCACCCGGCTGTTCACCGGCCAGCTCAGCACCGAGGGCACGTTCACCGACGAGGCGTTCGTGGTCAACGTGCTGGAGCAGGCCCTCGCCCAGGATCCGACGATCCTCGACGACCGGGGCACGGTCTCGTTCAACCTGGGCCAGTGGCAGAAGGCGCTCGCCCCGCTCGCCGCCGCGATCTACAGCCGGCGGGTCGTGGTCACGGCCGGCGAGACGCAGACCAACGAGGCGTTCCAGCGGCAGGGCCTGCGGTACATGCGGAACTGGCCGGTCTACTTCCCGGCGATCGACCGCGCCGAACGGGAGAAGCCCGGCACCGCGGCGATCCGCCTCGGCGCGCTGCCGATCGGCATCCTGGGTGGCCAGGCCCTCGCGGTCGCCGAGGACACCCGCCACCGGGCCGAGGCCGAAGCGGTGATCCAGTTCCTGACCGGCATGCCCGCGCAGAAGTTGCTGGCCACCTACGGTTTCGCGCCCACCTCGGTGGAGGCGTACAACGACCCGGAACTGGCCGCCACGGTCCCGCACCTGGGGAAGGTCCGCTCAGCGGTGGAACGGGCCCACCCGCGCCCGATGAGCGCCGGTTACGCGGCCTTCTCCGGCATCGTCCGCCAGCACGTCTACAACTACCTCTACAACCGGATCCAGCTCGGCGAGAACTTCGTCCAGAGCATGCAGGAGGCCCTGCGATGACCACCGGTGGCCTGCAGGCCTGGCTGGTACCGGTCTTCGTGACCGCGGCCATCGTCCTGATCGTCCTGATCGACGCCGGCGTCTCCTGGTACACCCACCGTGACAAACCGCCCGCCGAGCCGGTGTCCCCGCCCACCGCCGACCGCCGGCTGCAGACCGTCGGCCTCGGCCTGCTGGTCCTGCTGGCGATCGCCGTCGTCGTGATGGCCGGCCTCGGCCCGAACCGCGCCGATCAGTTCGCCAGCGTCATCGCCGCCCTGCTCGGCGCCGTCTCGGCGGTCCTCGCCTTCTTCTCCTACCGCGACAATCTGGAGTTCCTGCGAGCGAACCGGGACCGGGAGGCGGCCGCGACCGGCACCCCCGACCCGGCCCCGCCACAGCCGGACGGCTCGTCGCCGGACTGACCCGGCCGGCGCCACAGCCGGACGGCTCGTCGCCGGACTGACCCGGCCGGCGCCACAGCCGGACGGCCCGTCGCCGGACCGACCCGGCCGCGGCGCGCTAGGGCCGGGGTGCGACCGTGGCGAAGCGGGCGACGAAGCGGCGCTGCCAGGGGGTCTCGACGGCCTGGTGGTGGTAGTGGGCGCGGACGTAGGCGACGGCCTCGGTGGCCGGCACGCCGTCGAGGACGGCGAGGCAGGCCAGCGCGGTGCCGGTGCGGCCGACGCCGCCGAAGCAGGCGACCTCGACGCGTTCGCCGGCAGCCCGGTCCAGCGCCTCCCGCAGCGTGGCGCGGGCCTCGGACCGGTCGCTGGGCAGCCAGAAGTCGGGCCAGCGGATCCAGCGGGTGGTCCAGCCGAACTCGGGAGGCGGGGAGCCGAGCAGGTAGACGCCGAACTGCGGGGGATGGCCGGTGGGCATCGCCCGGCGCAGGCCACGGCCGCGGACCAGCCGGCCGGAGGGCAGCCGCAGCACGCCGGCGGCGTCCTGGTCCCAGCCGGTCGTCCCGCTCATCGCCGGAACACTACCCGGTCGGCCAAGGCGGCCGCGGCGGGTTATAGTCGCGGCATGTTCAGCACCGTCAGCTCGCGACGCCGCCGTCTCCACGGCCGCCGCTGACTTGTGCCTACCTCCGGCGGGTCGATCCCGCCGGTTGCGCAGAGGCTCGCCGGTCGACCCGCTTCGTCCGTACGAAGAAATCGGGTGTTGACCTTGAATCTCGAATCTCTCCTGCATGATCGGCTCGCGCCCGCGCTGGCGGCGGTCGCCGGCCACCCGGTCGATCCGGCGGTGCGGGCGTCGCCGCACGCCGACTTCCAGTCCGGGGCGCCGCTGGCGCTGGCCCGGGAACTGGGCCGGGCGCCGCGGGACATCGCCGCCGACGTCGCCGCCCGGGCCGATCTGGACGGGGTCGCGCGGATCGCGGTCTCCGGGCCCGGCTTCCTCAACCTGACCGTTTCTGACAGCCTGCTGACCGACGCGTTGCAGACCGTTGGCGCGGATGCCCGGCTGGGGGTTCCGCCGGCCGCGGCGCCGGTACGGGTGGTGGTCGACTACTCCGGGCCGAACGTGGCCAAGGAGATGCACGTCGGCCACCTGCGGTCGACCATCATCGGTGACGCCCTGGCCCGGATGCTGCAGTGGCTGGGGCACGACGTGGTGCGGGTCAATCACCTCGGCGACTGGGGCACCCCGTTCGGGATGCTGGTCGAGCACCTGGTCGACCGGGGCGGTGCGGCCGATCATTCGATCGGTGACCTGACCGCTTTCTATCAGTCGGCCCGGGTTAAGTTCGACACCGATGACGACTTCCGGACGCGGGCCCGGCGGCGGGTGGTGGCGCTGCAGACCGGCGATCCGCTCTCCCGGGACCTGTGGCGGACCCTGGTGGCGCAGTCCGAGCGGTACTTCCTGGACGTCTATGCCCGGCTGGGGATCACGCTCGGTCCGGACGACTTCGCCGGCGAGAGCCGGTATCAGGGCGATCTCGACGACGTCGTGGCCGAGCTGGAGGTCAAGGGCCTGCTGGCGGAGAGCGACGGCGCGCTCTGCGCGTTCCCGGCGGGCTTCACCGGGCGCGACGGCGACCCGCTGCCGCTGATCGTGCGCAAGGCCGACGGAGGGTACGGCTACGCCGCCACCGACCTGGCCGCGATCCGGTACCGGGCCGGGAAGCTGGGCGCGCGGCGGATGCTCTACGTGGTGGGCGCGCCGCAGCGGACCCACTTCGAGATGGTCTTCGCGGTGGCGACGGCGGCCGGCTGGCTGCCGGCCGGGGTGACCGCCGAGCACATCGGGTTCGGCTCGATCCTGGGACCGGACGGCAAGATGCTCAAGACCCGGGTCGGTGACACGGTGAAGCTCGCCGCCCTGCTCGACGAGGCGGAGAGCCGGGCGTCCACGCCGGCCGTCGGGATCGGCGCGATCAAATACGCCGACCTGTCCGGGGACCGGCGCGGCGACTACGTCCTCGACTTCGACCGGATGCTCGCGATCACCGGGAACACCGGTCCGTACTTGCAGATGGCGTACGCCCGGGTGTGTTCGATCTTCCGGAAGACGACCGGCACGCCGGGGCCGGTGGCGGTGACCGAGCCGGCCGAGCGGGCCCTCGCGATGGCGTTGCTCGGCTTCGCCCCCGCCGTCACCGCCGCCGCCGAGCAGGCCGAACCTCATCGGCTCGCGGTCTATCTGCACGATCTGGCCGCGGCATTCTCGGTCTTCTACGAGCGCTGCCCGGTCCTGCGGGCGCCCGACGGGCTGCGGGCCGGCCGGCTCGGTCTGGCCGACCTGACCGCGCGGACGCTGCGCACCGGATTGTTCCTGCTGGGCATCGAGACGCCGGAAGAGATTTGATCAATCTTGACAGTCGTGCAACCTGCCGTTGATCGACCGATGTGCTGATCGGCCGTTAGGGTGCTGTGGTTGCGCCGCCCACGAGGCGACGCGTATCGAGACATCCGCGAAAGGTTCGCAATGACGCTTCCCAACGGCGTATCGCGTCGTGGTGTGCTGGCCGTCTCCGCGGCCGCCGCCGCGGCGCCGCTGGCGCTCACCGGTCCGGCCCAGGCCCACGGCAAGGGGCACGACCCGAAGCCGCCGAAGGCCCCGGAGACGTTCCACCTCACCGTGCTCGGCACCTCCGACCTGCACGGCAACGTCTACAACTGGGACTACTACAAGGACGCGGAGTACGACGACGCCGCGCACAACGACGTCGGCATCGCCAAGGCCGCCGCGCTGATCAACAAGCTGCGCGCCGAGGCGGCCGGCGCCACCCTGGTGCTCGACGCCGGCGACACCATCCAGGGCACGCCGCTGGCCACGTACTACGCCAAGCAGGAGCCGATCACCGAGACCGGTGAGCGGCACCCGATGGCCAAGTCGATGAACGTGCTGCACTACGACGCCGTCACGCTGGGCAACCACGAGTTCAACTACGGCCTGCCGCTGCTGAACCTGTGGATCCGTCAGCTGGGCTTCCCGGCCCTGGCCGCCAACGCGGTGAGCGCCAAGACCGGTCGGCCGGCGTTCACCCCGTACATCATCAAGAAGGTCTCGCTCGGCAAGCACGCGCCCACGCTGCGGGTCGGCATCCTGGGTCTGACCAACCCGGGCGTGGCGATCTGGGACAAGGGCAACGTCGAGGGCAAGCTGAAGTTCCTCGGCATGGTGGAGACCGCCGCGAAGTGGGTGCCGATCATCCGGCACCGCGGCGCCGACATCGTGATCGTGGTGGCGCACGGCGGCGACAGCGGTACCTCCAGCTACGGCCCGGAGCTGCCGAACGAGAACCCGGTGCAGCTGATCGCCCAGCAGGTGCCGGGGATCGACGCGATCCTGTTCGGGCATGCGCACCTGGAGATCGCGCAGCGGTTCGTCACCAACACGGCGACCGGCGCGCAGGTGCTCACCTCGGAGCCGTCCAAGTGGGGCCAGCGGCTCACCAGGATGGACTTCGAGCTGGTCCGCGAGCACGGCTGCTGGAAGATCACCAGCAAGGCGTCGGCCACGCTGAACACCAACACGGTCGAGGCCGACCCGAAGGTGCTGGCCGTGGTGAAGAGCCAGCACGCCAAGACGGTCGCGTACGTCAACCAGATCGTCGCCGCGTCGACCGCGGAGCTGTCCGCCGCCACCTCGCGGTACGAGGACACCGCGATCCTGGACTACATCAACAAGGTGCAGACCGACGAGGTGACCAAGGCGCTGGCCGGCACGTCGTACGCCAATCTGCCGGTGCTCTCGATCGCCGCGCCGTTCAGCCGGACCGCGGTGTTCCCGAAGGGCGATGTCAAGATCAAGGACCTCGCGGGGCTCTACATCTACGACAACACCCTGGAAGCGGTCGTACTGACCGGCGCCGAGGTGAAGGCGTACCTGGAGTACTCCGCCAAGTTCTTCAAGACGCTCGCCGTCGGTGCGCCGGTCGACCCGGCGACCATCAGCGACAGCACGATCCCGGACTACAACTACGACATCCTCTCCGGGGTCGACTACGACATCGACATCAGCAAGCCGATCGGCAGCCGGATCACCCGACTGCAGATCGCCGGCGTCGACGTCGCGGCCGACGCCCAGTTCGTGGTCGCGGTGAACAACTACCGCCGGTCGGGCGGCGGCAACTTCCCGGGCATCGTGAAGACCCAGGTCTACAACGAGCAGAAGGAGATCCGCCAGCTGCTGATCGACTGGGCGCAGGCCAAGGGCAAGATCGACCCGGCCGACTTCTTCGTGAAGAACTGGCAGCTGGTCCGCGAGGGCGTGCCGGTCACTTTCTGAACGTCCAGTTGCCGCGGATGTCCGCGGTGATCCGCATCGAGGCGGACCGCCCGTCGGTCAACTGGAACGAGCAGACGTAGACCCGCAGGCTGTCGGCGCCACGGTCGCCGTCCGGCACACAACCGCCGGACTTGACCGTGGTGCCGACCGCCGCCTCCACCCGGCCGTCGCCGAGCACCTTGGCCTGCACCGCGGCGGTCGCCCGGTCCTCCACGTGGTGCCGGTAGGCCGGCACCGCCACGTCGGCGACCAGCACCGACCAGAACGCCGCTCCGGCCGCCGCGGTGAGCAGGAAGGCGATCCAGTACGGGGCACGCGGCCGCCCGTACGCCCTGGCCCGACCCGCGCGCCGCATGGCCGACACCACGCCCAGCACGCTCAGGAGGAACGTCCAGGCCACCACCGGGCGCCAGGACGGCGCCTCCGGCCGGGCCTCACCCAGCACCGCGTGCGGGAACCGGACCAGTAGCGCGCCGTGCTTGTTCTCCGGGGACCCGTACGGCGGAACGGTGCCCCCGAACGGTGGCACGACGAACTCGACGGTCTCCGCCGCCTCCACGGCATTCTCATTCGCCCACGGCGGCGAAACGAGGTGATCGTGATGCGACGTCTGGATGGTCATCCTGCGGCCTCCCGGGTAGCGGCCCGGGTGCAATCTCCGGGCCACCCGCCTTCATCGGCCGGGGCCGGATTCAGTTGAGGATTAGTTGCCCTCGGTTGCATTTCCGGTGCCGTCCAACGGCACCTGCATCTCGGTGAGCCACTCGGCGAGCTCCGGCGGGCAGTGCAGATAGACCTCCCGCGCGTAACCCGGCGGGACCGGGCGGAACCCGTTGTCCTCGATCCACGCGGCGATCCGTCCACCGGTGCGGAACGCTTCCGCCATCGGGCCCCGGTGCACCGCGGCGGCCACCCGGACCGGCGGCAGCGTCACCACGTCGAAACCGGCCGCGCCGACCTCGGCGTCGCCGATCGGGAACGCCGCGTGCACCGTGATCGTCTCGTCCTCGGGACCGGTCGGCGCGGGCCGGTAGTACGCGATCGGTGAGCCGGTCATCGCGACCCCCGCCTGCTCCATCAGCTGCAGCAGGCGAGGGTAGAGCGGGGACAGGTTCTCGCTGATCGACGAGGGGTGGTCGTAACCCAGCGCGGTGGCGGACAACGCCGCCACACGCAACGCCGGGACCTGCTTCAGGATGACGTCCGTGGTGTCCATGTGACCCTCCGACTCGACCATCCGGAGACGCGCGTCGACCAGGGCCAGGCGGGCGTTGTCCCGCTCCAGTTGGGCGGCCAGCTCGGCGCGCCGCAGCCGCAGCATCCCGCGCAGCTCACCGACGTCGACCTTCTCCTCGATCATCGACTGGACCTGCTGCAGGCTGAAGCCGAGGTCCTTGAGGGCGAGGATCCGGTTGAGCCGCAACAGCTGCTCCGCGGTGTAGAAGCGGTAGCCGCTGTGCGGGTCGACGCGGGCGGGTGGCAGCAGACCGATGGCGTCGTAGTGGCGCAGCATCCGCACCGACACCCGGCCCAGGCCGGCGAAGTCTCCGATACTCAACATGACCGCTTCACCATCCCGTCTGACACGGTGTGAGAGTCAACCGCGCCCTACTGCGAGCCGGCCGCCGGACCGGTGGTGGTGGTCGTGGCGGTGGGCGTCGTCGTGGTCGGATCATCCGGCGGCGGGGAGGAGACCGGCGGTTTCGACGACGGCGGGGCGCTGGTCGGGCCGGCGCTGGCCGGCGCCGACGAGGCCGGGGCGGAGACCGACGTGCTCGACACCGGTGCCTTGGTGTGCCGGGCCGACGGCTTGTGGGTCGGCTCGGCCGCCGACGGGCCGTTGGTCACCTGGTCGAACGGCTGCTCGACGGTCTGGCTGATGCCCGGCTTCTGATCCTTCTTACCGCCGGTGTTCGCGTCCGCCTTCTCCCCGTTGCCGCTCAGTGCGAACGCCACGCCCAGCCCGCCGGCCAGCACGAACAGCGCGATCACGGCGACCATCAGGCCCCGCTGGGTGTGCCAGCCGGAGGCGACCGGCTCGGGGGCCGGCATCGGCGGCGGCGCCGGCGACATGCGCGGGCGGGTCATCGCGTAGGTGGGCGCCGCCGGCGGCGGGCTCACCGGGATCGGGCTGCGCGGCGCGATCATCGCAGTGCCGGTCAGCCGTTTCCAGTCCTGCGGGGTGCCGACCGCGGCGTAGGCCGCCTCGGCGAACTCGGCGGCCGTGGCGAACCGGTCGGCCGGCTGCTTGGCCATCGCCCGGGCGATCAGCTCCCGGACCTCGAACGGCACGTGGTCGGGCAGCGGGTCGGGCTCGTCCTCCAGGTGGCGCAGGGCCACCTGGAGCGCGTTGTCACCGTCGAACGGGGGGCGGCCGGCGATGCAGTGGTACGCCACGGCGCCCAGCGCGTAGACATCCGTGCCGGGCGTGAGGTTGCCTTTCGCCACCTGCTCGGGGGCCATGTAGAGGGCTGTGCCGACGATCGCGTTCAGCCCGGTCATGCTGGTCATCGCGTTCGACCGGGCGACGCCGAAGTCGATCAGGATGACCGCGCCGGTCGGTTTCACGATCAGGTTGCCCGGTTTGATGTCGCGGTGCACGATGCCGACCTCGTGGGCGGCGTGCAGCGCGTCGGCCGCCTGCGCCACGATCGACAGCGTCTCGGCCACCGGGATCGGGCCCTGCTTCACCCGGACGGACAGCGGCTCGCCCTCGACGAACGCCATCACCAGATAGGCCACGGTCTCCGAACCGCCGGAGTCACCGGCCTCGGCGTAGTCGTAGACCTCGACCACGCCCGGGTGCCGGAACGCGGCCATCATCCGGGCCTCGCCGTAGAACCGGGCGGCGAACTCCGGGTCGTCCAGCATCGCGGTGCGCAGCACCTTCACCGCGACGACCCGGCCCAGCACCTTGTCGGTGCCACGCCACACGTCACCCATGCCACCGGTGGCGATCCGCTCGTCCAACCGGTAGCGGTTGTCCAGGATGTGTCCCGCACTGAGCACCAGGTGGACCTTCTCTAGATCGGGCGGCCGGGCCGCTGGGCAAGCTGTGAGTCAGCTTTGATCGTGGGCAACGCCGCTCAAGAGTACAGAGCCGGGCGGATCAACGGGAGGCCAGCGGAGGCACCCGTCGCCCGGCCGCGGCATCCTCGATGAGCTGGGCGAGGCGGCGCTCCCGGGTGTCGGCGCGCCGGGCGCCGAGCACCCGGCGCGTGGCGGAGCGGCCATACGCCGCCGACTGTGCCCGGAACCACTCCCCGGCGGCGGGTGTGGCCTGGATCAACGGGTCCGGGTGACGTCGAACACCACCGGGGCGGTCCGCTCGTATGAGTAGGCGCCGGTGAGGGCCTGCTCGATCGTCTCGGGGTGGCTGACACCGGACTCGGTGGCTGACACCGGACTCGCCGGCGCCCTTCTGCCAGTAGCCGACGAAGACCTCCGGCGCGGCCTCGTGGTGCTCCTCGAACCAGCCGCGCAGGGCGGCGGCGTCCGGGAAGAACTGCGGTTCGGCCATCGGAACAGGGTAGGGCGGCCGGACCCGGCCGCCCTACCCTGTTTTCCCGCCCGGCCGTGCCCGCCTACTTGTCGGCGGTGGGCGTCACCACGACCGCCGTCTCGGCCAGCTCCAGCTGCTCGTTCTCCGCCTCACGCTCCAGCGCGGCCCGGGTGGTGGTGGCTGCGGCCCAGCCGGCCGCCAGGCCCAGCAGGCCGATCGCGGCGAGCAGGCCCCACGGGCGACCCGGCTTGCGGCCGGCCAGCGCGTTGGCCGCGGCGGTGGCCCGCGACCTCGCCTCGTCGGCGACCCGGTGCCCCTGCTTGTTCACCTTGGCAGCCTTGCCGGCCGCCGCCTTCCGTCCCTGGCGGGCGGCCTTGCGAGCCTCACCGGCCTGGTCCTTGGCGGTCTCGCCGGCGCTCGCCACGGCGGCCGACAGGTACTCCCAGGCCTGACCCGCGGTCCGTTCCGCCCGGTTCTTCCTCGTCGCGAACATCCTCGGTTACCTCCTGCGCTCGCCCAACCCGCCGTCTCCTGTCCCCGGAGCGTCTCCTGCCCCGCTGCGGGAAACGGCAAACGTCGGGCCCGACCTCATCACGTTTCGAAAACGATTTGACCGGCCGCAGTACTGTTGACCTCGCTCACACGGGCCACTCAGGTGTCTAACAGGTTCGGGGCCTAACCTTTCGGTCAGTTTCACCGAACCTTCCGGGGGTAGTCCATCCCGCCCTGCTCCAGGGTGGGCTGTGACGACCCGCGATACAGAGGAAAAACGCCCGGAACGATCCGGGCGGGTGGAGGGAAGAGGCGTGACGCTGTCGATAACGACGTCGACGCTGGCTGACGGCGCCGTCGAGGTGTCGCCGCGCGGCGAGATCGACGTCGAGAACGCGTACGAGATCCGTGAGGCTGTCGCGGCCCAGCTGGCCGACGGCTCACCGGCCCGCATCGAGCTCAACATGCAGCACGTGACCTTCATCGACTCCGTGGGCATCAGCGCGCTCGTGGCGGCCTTCCAGCTCGCCGGGGTCGGCGGGGTCAAGGTCGTCGTCACCCATCCGAGCCGGTTCGCGCACCGGCAGCTGTGGGTGACCGGGCTGCTGGGTCTGTTCGGCAACCCGGCCCCGCACGAGGACGATGCGGCGCTCTCCGGCGCCTGACGTTCTGCTTCCTGGGACGCTGTGGGGTTGATCACCCCGATACTTCTGGCCCGCGATCGGCTTCCGCCGGTCGCGGGCTTTTTCTCGGCCGATGAAGCGCACTACCGGGCTGACGCAGGGCACGGCCGGGTCGATGAGGCGCACCACCGGGCCGATGAAGCGCACCACCGGGCTGATGCAGGGACCACCGGGCTGATTGCAGTGCGCCACCAGGCTGATGCAGGGCAGGGCCGGCCAATGAAGCGCACCGCCGGTCAGATCGCCGGGGTCTGGATGCGGATCCCGTCGACGTTGATCCGGATCGTGGTGTCCTCGTGCGGCGCCCGCAGCGGTGTCACCACCGCGAAGTTGTCGGCCAGCGCGGCCAGGTCGGTGCCCGCGTCCAGCTCCTCCTCGGCGGCCTGGACCGCCGTGCGCACGAAGCCGTCCCCGGCTTCGGCGATGCTCATCTGCACCTGGCCGAACCGGGCCAGCGCCGCCTGTTTCAGCCCGCGGATCCCGTCCACGTGCAGGTCGGGCACGTTGAGATTGAACACCGTGCCGGGCGGGGTGTGCAGCAGGGCGGGCAGCATCCGGACGGCGAGCTCGGCCCCGCTCGCCCAGTGGTGCTGCTCCTCGTCGGCCTTGTGGATGGCGTCGATCGCGGCGCCGCCGCTGGCCGCGGTGGCCTGTGCCGGGGTGAGCACGTCGAGGGAGACGGCCAGCCCGCGCAGCCCGGCGTGGGACGCGGTCAGGGTGGCTCCGACGGTGCCGGAGTGGACCACCGCGGCGCCCGCGTTGGCACCCCGGTTGATGCCGGAGAGCACCAGTTCGGGTGCCGGGCCGAAGGCTTCCCGCAGCGCGAGCAGGACGATGTAGGCCGGTGAGGCGGCCACCCCGTACGCCGGGATGTTCTTGCCCCCGACCAGCTCGCGCGGCTCCGAGACGATCTTGCCGTCCTGGACCACCGCGGTCATCGACGCGCTGCTGCCGCTCGACTCGCTGAGCGGGGCGGCGACCACGGCCTCGTATCCGGCGTGCGCGACGGCCCGGGCCAGCCAGCGGATGCCGGGCGCCTCGATGCCGTCGTCGTTGGTGATCAGGATGCGCGGTTGGCGAAGCGTCATGATGCCTTCTTGATCGGGGTCAGCCGGACTCGTTCGGTGAGGACCCGGACGGCGTCGACGTGCCCGGTGCCGAGGCCGTGCCGGGTGACGTTGAGGGCGCCGGCGGCGGCGCCGGTGCGGACCGCGTCGGTCAGCGTGCCGCCGGAGGCCAGGGTGGCGGCCACCCCGGCGGTCATCGAGTCGCCGGCGCCGCGGTGCTCGGCCGCGGTCAGCCGGGGCAGGGTGACCGCGTAGATCTCGTCGTCGATCAGGGCCAGGGCACCCTCGTCGGCGCGGGAGACCAGCACCGCCTCGGCCCCGTCGGTGTTGATCTTCATGAGCGCGTTCATCAGCTCGCGGGTGGAGCCGTCGGCGGCCAGCCCGTCCTTGATCAGCTCCTCATGGCTGATCTTGACGACGTTGAGGCCGGCGGCGAGCACCTCCTCCAGGTACCGGCCGCACAGGTCGGCGATCACCCGGCAGCCGTTGGACCGCAGGTCGGCGGCGAGCCGCCCGTACACCTCGGGCTTGATCACCGAAGGGTGCGCGGGGCCGCTGAGGATCGCGATGCCGGCCCGCAGGCCCTCGGCCAGGGTGAGGTTGTAGAGCTCGTCCAGCTCGTGGCGGGAGAGCGGCACGCCGGGACGCTCGGCGATCTCCTGGCGGCTGCCGCTGCGGCGGTCGTGCACATACCACCCGGTGCCGTGCTCGCGGCCGACCAGTCGCATGGTCACCCCGGGCAGCTCCGCCATCAGCGGGGCCAGCACCCGGCCGACCTCGCCGCCGGCCGCGGTGCAGAGCGTCACCTGGGCACCCAGCGACGTGATCATCCGGGTCTGCCAGATGCCCTGGCCACCCGGGTGCACATGCAATTCCGGCTCGTCGTGGTGTTGCTCGATGGTCACCGTCAGCTGTGGGGCCGGCGCGAAGACCATGACCCGGCCGTCACTCATGATTCGCATTCTCATCTTTTTGCGCATCCGGCGTGGCGGATCGCAAAAAGAACAGAAGTGGCGTTTCAGGCTTCCCGGGCGCGTGCGGTGAGTTCCACGACCGCGCGGGCCAACTCGGGCCGGTCGTGCAGCAGCTCCTCGAGACGCACCCGCCACCTGCCCGCCTCCAGGTCCCCGGTCGACCGGTCGCCGCCGGTCCGGAAATCGGCCGCGACCAGGCGGTCGCGGGTGGCCACCAGCTCGGTGTAGACCGGCTGGCCGAGCAGGTCGCGGACCCGCCAGCTGTAGTCGAGGAAGTCCCGCCCCCGGGAAGCGCGGACCATGGCCAGAGCACCGTCCCAGGCCACCCGCGGCTGATGGAGCACCGTCATGTCGCGATCATCCGCCATCGATGTGATGATCGCCATACCCGGTCACCAGGCGGTGGGCGCGCAGTGCCGGCCGGCGCCGGCCGGTTCCCCCGGCAGGGTGGCGTGCTCGATGGCGAGCCCGGCCGAACCGAGGGCCGGCCGCCGCCGTGATGTACCGGTTCGGTCAGCCGGTCAGGGGTGCCAGGCGGGATCCGTGCCGACCGTGGTGAGCCGCTGGGTGGCACGGGACAGGGCGACGTACAGGGTGCGCACGCCGGCCCGGTCGATCGCGATCTGGCCCGGCTCGACCAGCACGACCGCGTCGTACTCCATGCCCTTGGCCTCCAACGCGGTCACCACCTGCACGCGTTCCGGCAGGCCGGTGACCCAGCCGGCGACCTCGTCGCGGCGCGGCACCGGGGCGATCACGCCGATCGTGCCGTCGACGTCGGCCAGCTGTTTCTCGGCCAGCTCGCGGACCGCGCCGGGCAGACCGGCCGGCGCGGTGACCACGTCGACCGGGTCGACGCCGGTGGACCGGACCGCCGAAGGCAGCGGCAGGTCGGGCAGGATCGCCCGGATCACCCCGGCGGCGACCGCGAAGATCTCCGACGAGTTGCGGTAGTTGGTGGTCAGTGCGTAGCTGTTGCGCTTGCGCGAGCCGAGCGCCTTCTCCCGGGACCGGTCCAGTTCGTCCGGGTCGCCGGCCCAGGCGGTCTGCGCCGGGTCGCCGACGATCGTCCAGGACGCGTACTGCCCGCGGCGGCCGATCATCCGCCACTGCATCGGCGAGACGTCCTGCGACTCGTCGACCACCACGTGCGCGTAGTCGCGGTAGTCCTCCTCGCGCTGCACCTGCTGGGCGCGCGCGGCGGCCTGCCGGTCGGCGAAGGTGGACACCTCCTGGATGCCGTCGCGCACGTGGAACGGATTCTTCGTCTTCTTCTGCGGCTGCCGGGGGCGGCCCAGCAATTCGTCCAGCTCGTCGAGCAGCGCGACGTCGGCGATGGTCGGACCGAACTCGGCCAGGCCGTCGAAGGAACCCTGCAACACCGCGATCTCCTCGCGGGAGAGCAGATTGTTGGCGTACGACCGGAGCCGCGCGGGATCGGCCAGCCACCGCAGCACCCGCATCGGGGTGAATCGCGGCCACCACGCCTTGAGGAACTCCCGGAAGTCGGTCCGGTCGGCCAGTTCCGCCTCGAACTCGCGTTTCTCCGGCAGGCCGGTCACCCGCTGCTCACGTGCCTGCGCCCAGAGCGCGTCGAAGACCCGGTCGAAACCCTGACCGCGGACCTCGTTGCGCCGCGCGCCGCGCTGCAGCACCCGGCGCCGGATCTGATCCAGCTCGGCCGCGCCCAGCCGCAGCAGCGTGCCGCGGTAGAGCAGCCGGAGCTCGGCCGGGCCGCCCGGGACCGCGTCGTGCGAGGCGCGTTCGAGCACCCGGCGCATCCGCAGCGAGCCCTTGATCGCGGCCACCGGGCCGGAGTCGACCCGGGTCGCGTCCCAGCCGGGCACCAGTGAGCCGAGGGAGCGCAGCGTGGCGGTGTCCTCGCCGAGCGAGGGCAGCACGGTCGCGATGTACTCGACGAAGACGCCGGACGGGCCGATCACCAGGATGCCGCCGCCGGCGAACCGGCTGCGGTCGGAGTACAGCAGGTACGCCGCGCGGTGCAGGGCGACCGCGGTCTTGCCCGTGCCCGGGCCGCCGGTCACGATGGTCACGCCGGAGGCGGGGGAGCGGATCGCCTCGTCCTGCTCGCGCTGGATGGTCGCGACGATGTCGCGCATCCCGCGCCCGGTCGCCTTGGCCAGGCTGGCCAGCAGCGCGCCGTCCCCGACCACGGTCATCCCGGGCGGTGCCGACTCCGGATCGAGCAGGTCGTCCTCGATGCCGGTGACCCGCTCCCGGCTGGACTGGATCATCCGGCGCCGGATCACGCCCAGCGGCTCGGCCGGGGTGGCCCGGTAGAAGGCCGCCGCGGCCGGCGCCCGCCAGTCGACGACCAGCGGCTTCGAGTCCTCGTCGCGGATGCCCATCCGGCCCACGTAGTGGGTGGCGCCGTCCTTCTGGTCGAGACGGCCGAAGACCAGCCCCTCGTACTCGGTGTCCAGCGCGTGCCGGCGGCGGGCCGCATGGAACACCATCGCGTCCCGCTCGACCAGGGCGCCGAAGGTGCCGACCCCGGCGAGCTGATAGCCCTCCTTTTCGGCCCGGGACGCGTCCCGGCGCAGCTCGGCGAGCCGGGCGTAGACCCGGTCCACGTGCTGCTGCTCGACCGCGATCTGAAGTTGCAGGACGGTGGCGTCGCTCAAGTCGGTCGTTCTCCCTTTCATGCGCACCACCAGCGCTCGCGCGAAGGGGGCAATCGAACGTACTCCTGCCCGGCAACGCGCGTCGAAGCGGCCTGGTGTCACCGCATCGTTTGAACCTCTCACAAACGACGGACGGGGTGCGGATGTTCCGGCTAAGCGGCGCGGCCGAGGTGACCGGCGGCGGTCCGGCGGGTCGCCCGGCCGGCCCGGCGGACCACTTTCAGCAGCGCCGCCGACACCTCCTCGGGGCGTTCCAGGGGCAGCATGTGCCCGGCGCCCGGGCAGACGGTGAACTCGGCCGCCGGCAGCGCCGCCGCGATCGACTCGGCACAGGCCGGCGGGGTCAGCCGGTCCCGGTCACCGACCAGCACCGCGGCCGGCACGCCGGCGAACGCGTGGAGCGTGTCCAGCCGCTGCTGGGCGCCGACCGAGGCGCGGAACCCGCCGATCGAGCACAGCGACGCCCGGCCCACCCCGCGCAGGGTCAGGCCCAGGTCCTCGTCGGCGCACCGGTCACCGAAGAGCAGCCAGCGCAGCGCCGGGGCGAGGGCGGGCAGCACGGCCCGGTGCGGGCGCCAGGCGCCGGAACGGGCCAGCACGCCGGCGCCGAGGGTCTCGCCGACGCGCAGCACCCCGGCCACGCTCCCGGGCAGCCCGTACCGGGTGTGGGTGTGCCCCTCGGCGGTGGTGGAGACCAGGAGCAGCCCGGCCACCCGGCCGGCGAACTCCGCCGGGTGCCGGTGGGCGAACTCCATGATGGTCATGCCGCCCATCGAGTGCCCGGCCAGCACCACCGGCCCGCGGGGCGCCAGCCGGCGCAGCACCTCGGCCAGATCGTCACCGAGCTGGTCCAGGGTGGCGGACCGGCGATGGGTGGCCGAGGAGCGGCCGTGTCCCCGGGTGTCGTAGGCGATCACCCGCGGCGCCCGCCGGCCCAGGCCGCTCAGCGCGTCCACCTGGTGCCGCCAGGTGCGCCGGTCCAGGCACCAGCCGTGCAGCAGCACCACGGTCACCGGGGCCCGCTCCGGCCCGGAGACCTCGGCGTGCAGCCGCACACCGTCGGCGAGCCGAACCTCGATCCGCTCGGACATGGGCACCTCCGCGTGTCTCACGGCCCCGTCGTACCCACGGGTAGTAATCATCACTCACGCTCCGGCGAAACGACCACCGTCTTTCCCGCCAGGGCCGGAAGACCCGTTAGTGACGTGACCTGCCTCGCAATCGCTGCCCCCGGCCCGTCGGAGTACGAGAATCGACCGCATGACAGCGACTCTTCCCGCCCCGGTCACTCCCGCCGCCGCTCTGGACGAGCTCCTGGCCGGCAACAAGCGTTTCGTCTCCGGCACGCCGCTCGCCGGCCACGACGTGGCACAGGCCGTCGCGCTCGCCGGCGGACAGCAGCCGCACTCGATCGTGCTCGGCTGCATCGACTCGCGGGTGCCCCTGGAGGCGGTCTTCGACCAGGCGTTCGGCTCCATCCTGGTGGCCCGGTCCGGCGCGCACGTGCTGGACCGCTCGGTGGCCGGTTCGGTGGAGTTCAGCGTCGGCGCGCTCGGTGCCTCGCTGGTGCTGGTGCTCGGCCACACCAACTGCGGCGCGGTGCAGGCCACCCTGGACGCGGAGCGCTCCGGGGATCGGCCGGCCGGCGACGTCGGCTATCTGGTCAGCGAGATCGCCGCGGCGACCGAGGGCATCGATCTGGCCGCCCCGGACGCCGCCGGCCTCGTGCTGCGGGCCCACGTGCGGCGCACGGTGGAGCGGCTGCGGACGGCCGACAGCCTGGCCCCGGCGATCGCCGAGGGCCGGGTGGACGTGGTCGGCGGCGTCTACGACCTGGCGACCGGCACGGTCATCATCCTGTAGGTGTGATCTTCATCAGATGCGAAAAGGCACCTCCCCGGCAGATCCGGGGAGGTGCCTTTCTCGTACGCGGTGGGTCAGCCCTCGAAGACGCCGGCGTCGGCCAGCCGCTTCTCGGTCGCGTCCCAGCCGTCGGCCGGGCTGGAGGTGTGCAGGGCGTTCAGCTCGGCGCGGATCTTGGCGCCGTGGCCGGCCGCGCTCAGCACGCGGATCTCCTCGACGAAGGCGTCGGAGTCGGTCTTGAGGTGCGAGGTCTTGCCGTTGGTCAGGTTGCGAACGTACGCGAAGCGGCCGTTGGCGAGCGGGATGAGGTATTTGTACTCACCGAGCACGCTGAGGGCGCCACCGGTGCCCTGGCCGGCGCGGACTGATGCGCGGGCGGTCTTTGAGGTGTTGCTCGCCACGGCGGTACTCCTTGAGGAAAAGCTCGAGCAGAGAAAAAAGGCCGTGGCAACTCTACACGACGAGCGGTGAACCGTGCCGTCGGAGCAGGTACAGGCGTTGGACCGGGTATGCCACCACGACCGGTCCCACAGTCGATGTTGCGGATTCTCTGGCGCACCATCCGTACCAACCGGCATCATGGGACACGATCAACCGCGGTCGAGGTCGTAGGGGAAGACGCACCTCGGTCTCCGGGAGGTCACCGTGCCAACGTGTGGCGTCGTATACGTCCACTCAACCCCGCTCGCCGTGTGCCAGCACGTCGAATGGGCCATAGCGCGCGTCCTGACCGCGCCGGTCAATCTCCACTGGACCGTGCAGCCGGTCGACCCCAGCATGCGCCGAGCCGAGTGCAGCTGGACGGGACGCGCCGGAACTGGCGCCGAGCTGGCTGCTGCCCTCCGGCAGTGGCCGATGATCCGTTTTGAGGTGACCGAGGAACCGAGTCCGGGGCTGGACGGGGAGCGCTTCATGCACGTCCCCGGCCGCGGGCTGTTCCACGGGACGATGGGCGCCTCGGGGGACATTCAGGTCGGCGAGGACCGGCTGCGTGCCATCATGGCGTCCGCCCGGGCTCCGGAGGCGCTGGCGCATGCCCTGGAGAAGGCGCTCGGCAGCGCCTGGGACGCCGAGCTGGAGCCGTTCCGGTACGCCGGCGACGGCGCCCCGGTAACCCTTCTCACCCGGGTCGGGTAGGGGGATCGCGTGGCGGGCTGCCGTCCGACCTGATTCGATGGCGGTCGTGAGAAAGTTGTCTTGTGTCGCTTTTGTCGCTCCGCTGCTCCTGCTCATCGGGGCCTGCGGAGACGACGCCAAGCCACCGCCGGCCGCCCCGCCCACCACCGATCCGGTCGGGTCGGTGCTGAGCGTCCCGCTCTCCGAATCGGCGTCCGCGCCACCCGGCGATCCGGCGGTCCGGGCGGCCGCCACGGTGGCCCGGCTCAGCGACGAGGACCTGGCCGGGCAGGTGCTGATGCCGTACGCGTACGGCGGATCGGCGAACCGGGTCGACGCCGGCGCGGTGGCCGGCAACCGGAAACTGGCCGGCGTCGACACCCCGGCCGAGATGATCGCCAAATACCGGCTCGGCGGCCTGATCCTGGTCTCGTTCACCCAGCAGGACCCGACCGGCCGAACCAACCCCACCTCGAACGTGGAGAACCCGCAGCAGGTCCGGGCGCTCACCGACGGCCTGCAGGTGGCCGCCCGGCAGCTGCCCGCCGCGGCCCCGCTGATGATCGGCACCGACCAGGAGTACGGGGTGGTCACCCGGATCACCGATGGCGTCACGGTGCTCCCGTCGGCGCTCGCGGCGGGCGCCGCCGGGCAGCCCGCGCTGACCGAGGCGGCCTGGCACGCGGCCGGCGAGGAGCTGGCCGCGATGGGCGTCACGGTGGACTTCGCCCCGGTCGCCGACACCCTCGGACCGGCCGGCAGCGCGGTGATCGGCTCCCGCTCCTTCGGCACCGACCCGGCGGCGAACGCCGCCCAGGTCGCCGCCGCCGTCCGGGGCCTGCAGGGGGCCGGCGTCGCGGCCGCCCTCAAACACTTCCCGGGGCACGGGCACACCAGCGGGGACAGCCACGAGGAGCTGCCGGTGATCCGGCAGAGCCTGGCCGCCTGGCAGGCCCAGGACCTGCCGCCGTTCCAGGCCGGGGTGCAGGCCGGCGCCGGTGTGGTGATGTCCGGCCACCTCGACCTGCAGGCGGTCGACAAGGGGGTGCCGGCCACCTTCTCCCACAAGATCATGACCGATGTGCTACGCGGCCGGCTCCAGTTCACCGGGGTGGCGATCACCGACGCGATGAACATGGCGCCGGCCCGCAAGTGGGCGCCCGGCGAGGCGGCGGTGCGGGCCCTCAACGCCGGCAACGACATGCTGCTCATGCCGCCGGACATCGGCGCCGCCCGGGACGGCATCCTGGCCGGCCTGAGGAGCGGGACGCTCCCGCGGCAGCGGCTGACCGAGGCGGTCACCCGGATCCTCACCCTCAAGTTCCGCACCGCGGCCACCGCCCCACCCGCCCTCGCCGCGATCGGCACGCCGGCGCACCAGCAGGCGGTCGCCGCGCTGGACGCCGCCGCGGTCACCGTGCTGCGCGGCCGGTGCTCCGGGCCGCTGGTAACCGGGCCGGTCACGGTCACCGCGCCGGCCTCGCGGGAGACCGCCCGGGTGAACCTGGTGCACGCCCTGCAGGACGCCGGGGTGGTCGTGCAGGCGGCCGGCGGGGCCGAGATCCGGCTGGTGGGGTACGGCGACCAGCCGGTCGACCTGTCCCCGGACGCCGCGCTGACGGTGATCACCGACCTGCCGGGGCTGCTCGCCTACGCCAAGTCACCGACGCTGCTGGCGACGTACTCGTCGAGCCGGCTGTCGATGGTGGCGCTGGCCGCGGTGATCGCCGGGAAGACGACGGCACCGGGTAGATCGCCGATCGCGGTCGCCGGCCTGCCCCGCAGCGCCTGCGGGAGATAGCCGCATCGGATGCCGGCGTCGCCGGAGGTGAGGGGTCAGAGCGGTGCCGCGGCGAATGCCTCGGCGATCCGCCGCCGCGTCTCCGCCGGCGTGATCACCGCGTCCACCGTCGCGGCGGCGGTCTCGGCCTGCTCGCGTGCCAGCCGCTCCTGCAGCGCGCCGCGCTCCTCGGGCGCCGTCGCGGCCAGCCGCCGGTGATGCCGGATCGGCACGGCCTCGACCGGGTCGTGCACCGCCAGCTCGGTGTCAGGCCAGGCGAATACCGCGGTGGCGCCCAGAGCGCGGGAGTTCAGGGCGAGATAGGCGCCGCCGTACGCGCGCCGGGTGAGCAGCGTCACCCGGGGTACCACGGCTCCGGCGAAGGCGTGCAGTAGCCGCGCTCCGCTGATCACCAGTTCCGGGCCGGGCAGATGCCCCGGGGTGTCGACGACCACGAGCAGGGGCAGCGCCCGGGCGTCGCACATCCGGACGAAGCGGGCGGTCTTGTCGGCGGCGGCCTCGTCCAGCCGGCCATCGAGATGCCCGGGGTTGGTCGCCACCACGCCGATCGTGCGTCCGGCGAACCGGCCCAGAGCGGTGACCACGTTGGGCGCCCACGTCTCCTGCAGTTCCAGGCCGGGCTCGTCGAGCAGGGCACGGATCAGCGGGCGTACGTCGTACCCGCGAATCCCGGCCGGCAGCAGTGAGTCGAGGGACCGCCCCAGCGTGCTGCCGGGTTTGACGTCGGCCGGCGACAGCCGGCCCGGGTGACCCAGCATCCGGACGGTCCGGCGAGCGGCGCCCACCGCGGCCTCGTCATCGTCGCTGATCACGTGCGCGACCCGGCCGAAGGCCGCCGCACCGGCGACAGCCGATCCGCCGGTCAGCCGGTTGCCGGCCGGCGAGCCGTCGGCCTCCGGGCCGGCGATCACGACGTCGGTGAGTGCCGGCACGTAGGCGGTGCTGCCCAGTGCCGGGCCCAGCAGCAGCGAGATCCGCGGGATCCGGCCGGCGGCGCGGACCGTGGCGGCGACGACCTGACCGGCCGCGTCCAGCGCCACCATGCCCTCGTCGAGCCGCGCCCCGCCGGAGTGCCAGACGCCGATCACCGGAACCCGTTCGCGGACCGCGAGGTCGATCGCCTCGACGATGCGCCGGCTTCCGTGGACGCCGATCGCGCCGCCCATCCGGCCGGGGTCGGTGGCGAAGGCGATCGCGGGAGTGCCGTCGACCGTGCCGCGCGCCGGCAGCACGCCGGAGTCGTCCGGCACGGCCAGCGGACGCAGGGTGTGGTGGTCGAAGAGGGCGCGCAGCCGCGATTCCGGATCGCGGTCCACGGGCTCCTCCTCAAGATGGGAGGGCCGGGCTCGCGAGCCCGGCCCGACACGTCAGGGACGCGTGAAGATCAGCGCCACGTTGTGCCCGCCGAAACCGAACGAGTTGTTCATCGCGGCCGGGATGTCGAGCGGGCGGGCCTTGTGCGCGGCCACGTCGAGGTCCAGCCGGTCGTCCGGGTCGTCCAGGTTGATCGTCGGGGGGACCACGCTGTCGCGGATCGCCAGGATGGTGGCGATCGACTCCAGTGCGCCGGCCGCACCCAGCAGGTGCCCGGTCATCGACTTCGTCGAGGTGATCACCGGGTGCGTGCCGAGGGCCGCCTTGATGCCCTTGATCTCGCCCATGTCGCCGACCGGGGTCGAGGTCGCGTGGGCGTTGACGTGCACGATGTCGGCGCCGGTCAGACCGGCGTCGCGGACCGCCATGGACATCGCCCGGATGCCGCCGGCACACTCCGGGTCGGGCTGGACGATGTCGTAGCCGTCCGAGGTGATCCCGGCACCGGCCAGCCGGGCGTAGATCCGCGCGCCCCGGGCCACCGCGTGGTCGGCCCGCTCCAGGATCAGCGCGCCGGCGCCCTCGCCCAGGACGAAGCCGTCCCGGCCCTTGTCCCACGGGCGGGAGGCCCGCTGCGGGTCGTCGTTGCGCGTCGACATGGCGCGCATCGAGGCGAACCCGGCGATCGGCAGCGGGTGCACCACCGCCTCGGTGCTGCCGGCCACCACCACGTCGGCGCGGCCGGCCCGGATCAGGTCGAGGCCCAGGGCGACCGCCTCGGCGCCGGTGGCGCAGGCGCTGGCCATCGCCCGGACGCCGGCGCGGGCGCCGAGCTCCAGGCCGACGTAGGCCGCGGGGCCGTTGGGCATGAGCATCGGCACGGTGTGCGGGCTGACCCGCCGCGGGCCGGACTGCTCCAGGATGTCGTCCTGGTCGAGCAGGCTGACCGCGCCACCGATGCCGCTGCCGAAGCTGACCGCGAGACGTTCCGGGTCGAGCCCGGAGCCGTCCAGGCCGGAGTCGGCCCAGGCCTGCTTGGCCGCGATGATCGCGATGGCCTCACTGCGGTCCAGGCGGCGCATCCGGACCCGTTCGATCACCTCGGACGGGTCGACGGCCAGCTGGGCGCCGATGCGGACCGGGAGCTGACCGGCCCACTCCTGGGTGAGCGGACCCACCCCGGAGCGGCCGGCGAGCATGGCGTCCCAGGTGGACGCGACGTCCCCGCCCAACGGGGTCGTCGCGCCGAGCCCGGTGACGACGACGTCTACGGTGCTCATGTCAGGCGTTCGCCTCGATGTAGCTGACGGCGTCGCCGACGGTCTTCAGGTTCTGCACCTCGTTGTCCGGGATCTTCACGCCGAACTTCTCCTCGGCCGCGACCACGACCTCGACCATCGACAGCGAGTCGACGTCCAGATCATCGGTGAACGACTTGCCCTCGGCGACGTCGTCCGGGTTCACCCCGGCGACCTCCTCGAGGATCTCGGCGAGGCCGGAGGTGATCTCTTCACGAGTAGCCATGGTGGGTTTTTTCCTCTCAAACGGGTTAACTGGTGGTTTATGGGCAAATCTTACGGGCAGCGAACAACCTGCCCGGCGTAGGTGAGGCCACCGCCGAAGCCGAACAGCAGCACCGGCGCCCCGGACGGGATCTCCCGGCGCTCGATCAGCTTGGACAGGGCCAGCGGCACGCTCGCCGCCGAGGTGTTGCCGGACTCGACCAGGTCCTTCGCGACGATCGCGGTGTCGCTGAGGCCGAGCCGCTTCACGATGCCGTCGATGATCCGGGTGTTCGCCTGGTGCGGCACGAACGCGGCCAGCTCGGACGGGTCGACCCCGGCGCGCCGGCAGGCCTCGATCGCGAACGGGGCGAGCGCGGTGGTCGCCCAGCGGAAGACGATCTGGCCCTCCTGCTCGATGTACGGCCGCCAGCCCTCGATCCGCAGTACGTCGCCCTTGTCCGGTGCCGAGCCCCAGAGCACCGGGCCGACGCCCGGCTCCTCGCCGTCCGGCACCCCGGTCACCACGGCCGCGCCGGCCGCGTCCCCGAACAGCACCGCGGTCTTGCGGTCCGACCAGTCGGTGACATCGGAGAGCTTCTCCGCGCCGATCACGATCGCGTTGCGGGCGGCGCCGGCGCGGATGGCGTGGTCGGCCGAGCCCAGCGCGTACGAGAAGCCGGAGCACGCGGTGTTCAGGTCGTACGCCGCGGGGGCCGCGATGCCGAGCCGGTTCGCCACCCGGGTGGCGACGTTCGGGCAGCGGTCGATCGACGAGCAGGTCGCGACCACGACCAGGTCGATGTCGGCGGCGCTCAGACCGGAGGCGGCCAGCGCCTTCTCGGCGGCGAAGCCGGCCATGTCGGCGACCGTCTCGGTGTCGGCGATGCGGCGTTCGGCGATCCCGACCCGGTCCCGGATCCACTCGTCGTTGGTGTCCAGGGTCTTGGTCAGGTCGTCGTTGGTGACCACCCGCGAGGGCTGGTAGTGGCCCATCGCGACGATGCGGGAACCCGCGGTCATCCTGTTCCTCCTTCGGTCGCGACTGCGCGCGTCAGTGCTGGGGCGTGGCGTGCCGGGCGATCAGATCGCGCGCGGCGGGCAGGTCGTCCGGCGTGTTCAGGGTGACGATCTCCGGTGCGCCGTCGCCCTTCAGCTCCCGCTTGACCAGACCGGCGAGGGTGCCGGCCGGGGGCAGCTCGAGCACCGCGGTGACGCCGAGATCCCTGAGCGTGCGCATGCACAGATCCCAGCGGACGCCGGCGGTGATCTGGCGGACCAGGCGGTCGAGCATCTCCCGCCCGCTCGCCACCGCCGTGCCGTCCAGGTTCGACAACAGCGTACGGGCCGGGTCGGTGACGGCTGTGCCGCTCGCGACCTCGGCCAGCGCGGTTTCCGCGGGCGCCATGTACGGCGTGTGGAACGCCCCGGCCACGGCCAGCGCGATCACCCGGGCCTTGGCCGGCGGCGCGGCCGCGAACTCGGCCAGCGCCTCCTGCGCCCCGGCCGCGACCACCTGGCCGGCGCCGTTGCGGTTGGCCGCGTGCAGCCCGTGTTTCTCGATGGTGGCCAGCACCTCGTCCGGGTCGCCGCCGAGCACCGCGGACATCCCGGTCGGTTCGAGCGCGCAGGCCGCGGCCATCTCCCGGCCGCGGACGCCGGCCAGCGTGACGGCGTCGGCCGGGGTCAGGACGCCGGCCGCGGCGGCCGCGCCGAGCTCGCCGACGCTGTGACCGGCCACCACCGCGACCTGCTCCAGCGGCAACTGGGCGGTGGCGAGCAGGGCGGCCGCGACCAGCAGTGGCTGGGTCCGGGCAGTGTCCTTGATTTCCTCCGCGCCGGCTTCGGTGCCGAGGTGGACGAGGTCGACGCCGGCCAGCGCCGACCAGGTGGTCAGGCTGTCCCGGGCGCCGGGGAGGTCGAGCCAGGGGGCCAGGAAGCCGGGCTTCTGGGAGCCCTGGCCGGGGGAGAGTACGGCGAGCACGTGTTCGACTCTTCCGGATCGGGGAGCGTTCCGCGGTTGCCGGGCGCGACGAAACCCTACGACAAGCCTTGTAGGTTCTCTACAAAATAGGGGTTGAATTGAGCTGTTTAAGGGCGATTTGACGAGCTGGTCGTTAGTACTTGACCCCTGTGACTCATGTCGCAGGATCCAGCCGCCCGATGCTCAGCGCCATCCGCAGCGCGAACGCGTCCCGCCCGTCCAGCGGGGAGAGCGTGGTGACCTCGGCGACCCGGCGCAGGCGGTAGCGGACCGTGTTCGGGTGTACGTAGAGCTCCCGGGCCGCGCTCTCCAGCACCCCGCCCGCGGCGAAGAACGCGTCCAGCGTCTCCAGCAGGCCGCTGCCCGCCCGCGAGAGCGGGCCGTACACGTCGTTGCGCAGCTTGCGCCGCGCGTCCAGGTCGCCGGCGAGGGCCCGCTCGGGCAGCAGGGCGTCGGCCGCGACCGGGCTGGGTGCGCCCGGCCAGGCCGGCGCGGCACGGAATCCGGCGAGCGCGGCCCGGGCGGACTCGGTGGCCTGTTCCAGCGTCGGCACCCCGGGGCCGGCCACGATCGGGCCGTCGCCGAAGCCGGACCGCAGCGAGGCGGCGGTCAGCACCGGGTCGGTCGCCCCGCCGACCACCGCCACCAGCCGGTCGCCGTGCAGGCCGCCGATCACCTCCAGCCGGCTGCGCCGGGCGGCCCGGTACAGCGCGTGCAGCACCGCGGTGATGTCGCCGCCGGGGGAGCGGCCGACCACGACCGCGACCGGCGGCGAGTCGACCCAGCCGAGCGCGGCCGCCCGACTGGCCAGCACGTCCGACGAGTCGCCCCGCAGCAGCGCGTCGACCAGCATCGCCTGCAGCCGGGCGTCCCAGGCGCCGCGCGACTCGGCGGCCCGCGCGTAGACCCGGGCCGCGGAAAACGCGATCTCCCGGGAGAACCGCAGGATCGCCTGCAGCAGCAGGTCGCCCTCGCCCTTCGCGGCGAAGCCGGGCACCTCGGCCTCGGCCACGTCGATGGTCACCTTGATCAGCTGCACGGTCTGGGTCAGCGTGATCGCCCGGGCCAGCGCGCGCGGGGCGGCCGCGAACACCTCGTCGGAGATCTCCTGGGTGCTGGCCGCCACGGTGGCCCCGGACCGCAGCCACTCGACCAGTGACCGCACGCCGGCCTGGGCGACGAGCATCACCCAGGACCGCTGATCGGCCGGGAGCGCCCGGAACCACGGCAGCGTTTCCTCCATCCGGGCCACCGCGGAGCTGGCCAGCGCTCCGGCGTGCCGCTCGATCCGGCGTAACGTCGCAGGCTGGAGTGGGTTTGCCGGGGCTTCCGGCGCGGGTTCGGCAATTCGGCTCTCGGCCACGGGCCCAGAGTGTCACGCCGCTTCCGGTGAGCGCGAACCTTGCCGGTTTTCAGTATTTTTATGACATTTGCCCGGTGTAGCGGTGCGCCCCTCCCGCGATTCCGGTCGGTGACCTGGCATCGTGTGCTGGCGGACCGGAGGCTTCAACCCGCGCCCGGGCGTGCCGATGAAGAGACGGTGCCGAACAAGCGACCGTCAACCGATACCGAGGATCGAGGAGGGGAGATGATGGAACGGGACGACACCACGCGTGCCGAGATCGATCCCGCCCTTGAGGACCTGCCACCGGGGGCCGAGGAGGAGCCGATCGTCGCATCGGAGCCGGGCCGGGTCGGTTGCCGGACCGAGTTGCGCGGCTGGGCGGGCGCCCACCTTCACGGCGCCGTCCGCCCCCGCCGCCGAGCCGCGGGCCGGGGCCGCCCCCCGGGTCGCTGGTGCTGAGAGGATTTCCGGCGCTTCGCGCGACTCGGCGGTACGCCGCGAGCATGCACCCCTTTGGGGTGAGTGCGAGCCGTGGCCCGGCGCGTTTCGCGCAGTGACGGGGTCCGGGTGGTCACGGTGAACGCGTGGACGACAAGCGACGGCTGATCCTGGACCAGGCTCTCGCCCTGGTGGACGAGCGGGGCCTGGCCGCCATGTCGATGCGGGCGGTGGCCGAGCGGGTGGGCCTCACCTCGATGGCGCTCTACCCCTACGTGGGTGGCAAGGACGCCCTGCTCGACGGCCTGGTCGACCTGCTGCACCTGGAGCTGGGCACGACGCTCGGCGACGACCTCGCGGAAATCGGCTGGCAGGCCCGGCTGCGCGCGCTGGGCCGGGCCGTCCGCTCGCTCGCGCACGCCCACCCGAGCGCCTTCCCGCTGCTGCTGAACCGTTCCGCGGCCGGCGCCTCGGCCTCGTGGCTCACCGCGGCCCTGCGCGGGCTGCTGCACGACGCGGGCGTTCCGGCCGCCGAGGTGCCCCGCCTGGCCCGGATGATCTGCGCGTTCCTGCTCGGCTACACCACCGGGGAGGTCACCGGCGGGCTGCCCACGGTCACCCCGGACCCCGGGGCGGGGGAGTTCGACGCGGACCTGGAGGACCTGGTGGCGCTCATCGAACGTGTCGCTGATCACCATGCCGGCGACCGGCGCTGATCATCGCGTACAGCGAAATGCCCTGGCTCGCGAAGAATCGCGGCCAGGGCATCGCTGGTGCGGGCGTCGCCGGTGTTTCAGATGCGGCGGCGGATCACGAAGGCCATCCCCGCCAGGCCGGTGAGGATCACCAGCAGCACCGCCCCGTTGAGCAGGAGCAGCCGGCGCATCTGGCCGAACAGGTGGCCGGCGCCGGAGACCGGGTCGAGCTCGGAGGAGTTCAGGTTCTCCCCGATGCCGCCGCCGATGCCGCCGTTGACCACGTCCGGCTTCGCCTTGAGCGGGACCCCGCTCAGGCGCAGCGACTCGGACATCGACTGTCGGCCGTAGAACCAGCCGTCCGCCTTCTTGCCGTTCGGCGCGCCGGTCGGACGGTGCGCCCGCGGGCCGCCGGTGGCCAGCGGGTACAGATCGTACAGCTCGGAGGCGTCCTCCTTGATGAAGACCTTGACCGTGTACTTCGGGCCGAGCTTGCCCTTCTGCGGCTCGGTGGCGGTGGGCGTGGCCGAGGAGAGCCAGCTCACCTCACTGAGCATCATGCGGAACAGCTTCGGGTCCTCCGACTGCAGGACCTTGATGCCCTCCGACGGCACCTGATCGCCGGTGATCAGCAGCGAGTCCGGCTGCGGCGCCGGCTTGCTGCTGGACCCGGTGACCACCGTCGTGGCGGTGCCGGCCTGTGCCCGCGGTGTGGCGAACGCCACACCAGGCGTCACGCCCAGCGTCACCGCGGCCGCGATCGCCAGCCCACCGGCGCCCGCGGCCACCCGTTTCATCGCTTGTCGAACCACCATCCGACCTCCCCCGCCCGTGGATGACATGGTTACGTGGACCGCTGCTCGTGCATCCACCTCTCAGCCTTCCCGAGCACCGGCCCCGCCGCATCTCGTGGCAGGGTGAATTGGAGCCATGTGGGGGGACGACCGCCGAGGACGGTAAAGCCGTTGATCAGCGGCCAGATATTACCCACTGCCCGCAAATCGCGGGGCCGGTGGCCACCCATGTAGCGGACCGCATCACCGCATTCGACGACCAGCTATGGCGCTCGGCCGTCGAATGCGGTAAAAGAGGGCGATCAGGCGGAAAGACGCGCCCGCGCGGCGGTGATCCGGGCCAGCGTGCGCTCCCGGCCGAGCAACTCGATCGACTCGAACAGCGGCAGGCCGACGGTGCGCCCGGTGACCGCCACCCGGACCGGCGCCTGGGTCTTGCCGAGCTTCAGCCCGCGGGCCTCACCCACCCGCTCCAGGGCCGCCTTGAGGGACTCCGCGGTCCACTCGGGCAGAGCCGTGAAGGCCTCGGCGGCGCCGTCCAGGATGTCGGCCGCGCCGTCCTTCATCGCCTTCGCCCAGGACGCCTCGTCGGCCACCGGCTCGTCGAGGAAGAGGAAGTCGACGTTCTCCACGATCTCGGAGAGCACCGCGATCCGGGTCTGCGCCAGCGGGGCGATCGTGGTGAACACCTCGGCGTCGAACTTCTCCGGCGACCACGGCGGGGCCGGGATCGTCTCGGTGCCGGTCAGCCACGGCGCGCAGCACTGGGTGAACTCGCTCGGGGTGAGGGCCCGGATGTACTCCCCGTTGAACGCGCGGAGCTTCTTGACGTCGAAGAACGCCGGGGCGTGGTTGACGTCCTCGATCCGGTACTCCTCCTCGACCACCGACCACGGGACGATCTCCCGGTCCCCGGTGGGCGACCAGCCGAGCAGCATCAGGTAGTTGCGCATCGCGGCGGCCAGGTAACCCTCGTCGCGGTACGACTCCAGGGCGACCTTGTCACGGCGCTTGGAGAGCTTCTGCCGCTTCTCGTTGACGATCACCGGAACGTGACCCCACACCGGCGGGGTGCGCCCGAGCGCCTCCCACAGCAGCTGCTGCTTCGGCGTGTTCGGCAGATGCTCCTCGGCCCGGAACACGTGGGTGATCCCCATGCTCATGTCGTCGACGACGTTCGCCAGCAGGAACACCGCCGAGCCGTCGGACCGGGCGATGACGAAGTCCTCGATCAGCTTGTTCTCGAAGGTGGGCTTGCCGCGGACCAGGTCGACGACCACCGTCTCACCCTCGTCCGGGGTGCGGAAGCGCAGCGCACGGCCCTCGCCGGGGCCCAGTGCGCGGTCGCGGCAGAAGCCGTCGTAGCCGGTGTGCGTGTTGCCCGTGCGGGCGATCACGTCCTCGCGCTTGCAGTCGCAGTAGTACGCCTTGCCCTCGCCGTACAGCCGGGTCGCCGCGGCGGTGTGGTCAGCGGCATACGAGGACTGGTAGTAGGGCCCTTCATACGTGCCGCGCTCGATGCCGATCCAGTCGAGCGCCGAGATGATGCCCTCGGTCCACTCCGGCTTGTTGCGGGCCGCGTCGGTGTCCTCGATCCGGAGCACGAAGACACCACCGTGCTGCTGGGCGTAGATCCAGTTCTGCAGCGCCGAACGGGCGCCGCCGACGTGGAACATGCCGGTGGGTGAGGGTGCGAAACGTACGCGAACAGTCACCGCCCCAGACTACCGAGGCCGGCCACCGGTATGCGACGCGGCGCACTTTACGCACCGGTAGGGGCCCGCCGCCCCGGCGACGGGCCCCCATCGATCAGCTGTCGCCGCCGGTCTCGCCGACCGGCGCCGCGTTCACGTCGTCGATCGCGTACTTCTTGGCGGCCTCACCGGGCACGTGCGCCGGCACCTTGCCGCGCAGCGCGAGCTCGCGCAGCGTGGCGACGGCCACCGACTCGCCGTCCACGTGGAAGTGGCGGCGCAGCGCATGCCGGGTGTCGCTCATCCCGAACCCGTCGGTGCCCAGCGAGGTGTAGCCGTTGGGCACCCAGCGGGCGATCAGGTCGGGCACCGCCCGCATCCAGTCGCTGACCGCGACCGACGGGCCCTCGGTGCCCTCCAGCTTCTGCTGGATGTAGGGCTTGCGGGGCTGGTCGCTCGGGTGCATCAGGTTGTGCTCCTCGGCCGCGATGGCGTCCCGGCGCAGCTCGCCCCACGAGGTGACCGACCACACGTCGGCGCTCACGCCCCAGTCCTGGGCGAGCAGCTCCTGCGCCTTGAGCGCCCAGCGCATGCCGGTGCCGGAGGCGAGCAGCTGCGCCTTCGGACCATTCGTCGACGGGCCCTCGGCGTACCGGTAGATGCCCTTGAGGATGCCCTCGGCGTCGACGTTCGCCGGCTCGGCCGGCTGGATCGCCGGCTCGTTGTAGATGGTGAGGTAGTAGAAGATGTTCTCCTGCTTCTCCCCGTACATCCGGTGCAGGCCGTTCTCGACGATGTGCGCGATCTCGAACGCGAACGCCGGGTCGTACGCCACGACGGCCGGGTTGGTGGCCGCGATCAGCAGCGAGTGCCCGTCCTCGTGCTGCAGACCCTCACCGTTGAGCGTGGTCCGGCCGGCGGTGGCGCCGAGCAGGAAGCCGCGGGCCATCTGGTCGGCCGCCGCCCACAGCTCGTCGGCGGTGCGCTGGAAACCGAACATCGAGTAGAAGATGTACAGCGGGATCATCGGCTCGTCGTGCGTGGCGTACGACGTGCCGGCCGCGATGAAGCTCGCGGTCGATCCGGCCTCGTTGATCCCCTCGTGCAGGATCTGGCCGTTCGTCGCCTCCTTGTAGGACAGGAACAGCTCCCGGTCCACCGAGGTGTACGTCTGACCGTGCGGGGAGTAGATCTTCTTGGTCGGGAAGAGCGAGTCCATCCCGAAGGTCCGCGCCTCGTCCGGGATGATCGGCACCCACCGGGCGCCGAACTCCTTGTCCTTCATCAGGTCCTTGAGCAGGCGGACGAAGGCCATCGTGGTGGCCACCTTCTGCTTGCCGCTGCCCCGCTTGATGTCGCTGAACGCCTTCGAGTCCGGGATCGCCAGCGACTTGGCCCTGGTGCGCCGGGACGGGACGTACCCGCCCAGGTCACGGCGGCGCTGCTGCATGTACTGGTACTCGTCGGACTTCTCGCCGGGGTGGTAATACGGCGGGAGGTACGGGTTCTCCTCGAGCTGCTTGTCGCTGATGTCGAGGTAGAGCCGGTCGCGGAAGCCCTTCAGGTCCTCCAGCGTCAGCTTCTTCATCTGGTGGGTGGCGTTGCGGGCCTCGAAGTGCGAGCCCAGCGTCCAGCCCTTGATGGTCTTGGCGAGGATCACCGTCGGCTGGCCGGTGTGCTCGGTGGCCGCCTTGTACGCCGCGTACAGCTTGCGGTAGTCGTGGCCGCCGCGCTTGAGGTTCCACACCTCGTCGTCGGTCATGTGCTCGACCAGCTTGCGGGTGCGCGGGTCGCGGCCGAAGAAGTGCTCGCGCACGTACGCCCCGGACTCGCCCTTGTACGTCTGGTAGTCGCCGTCCGGCGTCACGTTCATCAGGTTGACCAGCGCGCCGTCGGTGTCCGCGGCCAGCAGCGCGTCCCACTCACGGCCCCAGACCACCTTGATCACGTTCCAGCCGGCGCCGCGGAAGAAGGACTCCAGCTCCTGGATGACCTTGCCGTTGCCACGCACCGGGCCGTCGAGCCGCTGCAGGTTGCAGTTGACCACGAAGGTGAGGTTGTCCAGCTCCTCGCGGGCCGCCAGGCCGATCGCGCCGAGCGACTCGACCTCGTCCATCTCGCCGTCGCCGAGGAATGCCCAGACGTGCTGCTGGCTGGTGTCCTTGATGCCGCGGTTGTGCAGGTAGCGGTTGTACCGCGCCTGGTAGATCGCGTTCATCGGGCCGAGGCCCATGCTGACGGTCGGGAACTCCCAGAAGTTCGGCATCAGCCGCGGGTGCGGGTACGACGGGAGGCCGCCGCCCGGGTGGCTCAGCTCCTGGCGGAAGCCGTCGAGCTGATCGGTGGTGAGCCGGCCCTCCAGATACGCCCGGGCGTACATGCCGGGGGAGGCGTGGCCCTGGAAGAAGATCTGGTCGCCGCCGCCCGGGTGGTCCTTGCCGCGGAAGAAGTGGTTCATGCCGACCTCGTACAGGCTGGCACTGGACGCGTACGACGAGATGTGGCCTCCGACGCCGATCTCGGGACGCTGCGCGCGGTGCACCAGCATGGCGGCGTTCCACCGGACGTACGCCCGGATCCGCCGCTCGACGAACTCGTCACCGGGGAACCACGGCTCCTGCTCCGGCGTGATGGTGTTGATGTAGTCGGTGGACGTCAGTGGCGGAACGCCCACCTGTCGTTCACGAGCGCGCTCCAGCAGGCGCAACATCACGTACCGGGCTCGTTTGGCGCCCCGCTCGTCGATGACTCCGTCGAGGGACTCGATCCATTCGTTCGTTTCCGAAGGGTCGATGTCCGGAAGCTGGCTCGGCAGGCCATCGCTGATCACCGGGCGCTTGCGCTCCGTGGCCACAGGCAATCCTCTTGGTTGAGTGTCGGAACCGGTGCGATCAAGGTGGCGTATCGCCCGGAGGTCTCCATCCTGCCTCTTAACGGTGGGCATCGTCACGCCTAACGGTCGGCGCAGCGATGCGCGACACATGTACTGACCAGTAACTTTCCGGGGTCACCCGGCCAGGAAGGAAAAGCGCACCTGACGCTCCGGGTTGTCGCCGTTCGGATCCACCAGGCAGATCGACTGCCAGGTGCCGAGCATGATCCGCCCGCCGACCACCGGCAGCGTGGCGTACGGCGGGATCCAGGCCGGCAGCACATGGTCACGGCCGTGCCCGCGGGAGCCGTGCCGGTGCCGCCACCTGTCCTCGGCCGGCAGCAGCTCGTCGATCGCGGTCAGCAGGTCGTCGTCGGAACCCGCGCCGGTCTCGATGATCGCCAGGCCGGCCGTCGCGTGCGGCACGAAGACGTGCAGCAGCCCGTCCCCCTGCGGCCGGACGAAATCCTCGGCCCGGGCGGTGATGTCGACGACCACCGGGGCGTTCCCGGTCCGGACGGTGATCACTTCGCTACGCATCCGGGAAGCCTATGTGTACAGGTCCAGCGCCAGGAACAGGGCCGCCGTCACGGTCAGCCAGGCCGCCCACAGGACCAGCCGGCACATGATCATCCGAGGATTGCACCACCGGGGCGGGCCGTCGCGCAGGAAGATCGACTCAGATGATCGGGTTCCGGCGGGTGGCAGCGCTCGCCCCGGTCCGCGATGCTGATTTCGTGACCACCCCGCAAAGCCTCGACGAGCGGTTCCGCGATGCGGTCTCGGCCCTGCGGCCCCCGGAGCACCCCCACGCCCCCGGCGACCCGGTCCGCGACGGCTCCACGCTGACCGGCGCCCGCGCCCTGGAAATCTTCGACGCCCAGCTCACCAGCCGTCACCTCGACCTGGCCGCGCGCTGGCTGCGCAGCTTCAACGAGGGCTTCCACACCGTCGCGTCGTCCGGCCACGAGGGGAACGCGGCGGTCGCCGCCGCGCTGCGCGGCGACGATCCGGCCCTGCCGCACGACCGGGCCGCGGCGTTCTACTGCATGCGGGCCGCCGCGTCGGCCCCCGGCGACCGGACCCACCGGCTGGAGGACGCCGCCCGCGACATCCTGCGCGGCGTCGTCGCCTCGGTGCGCGACCCGATCAGCGGCGGCCGCGACAAGGTCTTCGGCAACGCCGGGCTGCACCTGGTCCCGGTGGTCTCGACGCCGGCGGGTCACCTGCCGCGCGCGGTCGGACTGGCGTACGGGTTGAGCCGCTCGCCGGACCCGCGCTGGCCGGCCGACGCGATCGTGGCCGCCACCTTCGGCGACGACGGGGTCGACCGGCCCGGCGCGACCGCGGCCCTGCACGCCGCCGGCTGGCACGACCGGGCCGGCCGGCCCATCCCGCTGCTGCTCGTCTGCGAGGACGACACGCCCGGCGGCGCCGACCCGGACGGCTGGGCCGCCGCGGTGCTGCGCGGGCGGCCCGGGGTGCGCTACTCGTACGCCGACGGCGGCGACCTGGCCGCCACCCACGACGCCGCCGCCGAGGCGGCCGCCTACGTGCGCCGCGAACGCCGCCCCGCCGTGCTGCACCTGGGCACGGTCCGACTGCTGGGCCGCCCGGGGGACCCGGACCCCGGCCCCGACCTGGACCGCGACCCGCTCGCCGGGACCGCCCGGCTGCTCGTCGAAACCGGTCTGCTCACCGTCGACGAGGTGATCACCCGGTACGACGAGATCGGCTGGCAGGTCCGCAAAGCCGCCGAGGAGGTGCTCGGCGAACCGAAACTCGCCACCGTCGGCGAGATCGTCGCCTCGCTCGCTCCACGCCGCCCACTGCGGGTCGCGCACGCCATCGCCGACGCCGCCGAACGCGCCCTCGGCCCGGCCGGCGCGAACCGGTCCCGCGTCTTCGGCGGCCGGCTGCCCGAACAGGCCGGCCCGATGACCCTCGCCCAGGCGATCAACGCGACCCTCACCGACGCCCTCGCCGCCCGGCCCGGCCTGCTCGTGTTCGGCCCCGGCACCACCCGCGGCGGCCGGCACGGAGTCACCGCCGGACTCCGCGACCGCGGCGGCGACCGGGTCTTCGACACCCCGCCGGACACCACCAGCGTGGTCGGTCTCGCCCTCGGCGCCGGCCTGGCCGGCCTGCTCCCGGTGCCCGAACTGCCCGGCCTGGGCAGCCTGCACAGCGGCGAGGACCAGGTGCGGGTCGAGGCGGCCACCATGTCGTTCCTGTCCTCCGGCGCCTACCGCAACCCGCTGGTGCTGCGCGTCCCGGCCCTCGCCGACCCGTACGGCCTGGGCGGCCCGCTGGACAACGACAACTCCCTGGCCGTGCTCCGCGACGTGCCCGGCCTGGTCGTCGCCGTCCCGGCCCGGGCCCAGGACGCCGCCCCGATGCTGCGCACCTGCCTGGCCGCCGCCGACCTGGACGGCAGCGTCTGCGTCTTCCTCGAACCCGCCGCGCTGTATCAGACGAGGGACCTCTATCAGCAAGGCGACAACGAGTGGCTGTCGCCCTATCCGGGGCCGGCCCAGTGGGCCGCCGAGCACGCCCCGATCGGCCGCGCCCGCATCTACACCCTGGGCACGGCGCAGGACCTGACCATCGTCACGTACGGTGGCGGGGTGCGGATGTCCCTGCGAGTGGCGGCCCGGCTGGCCGCCGACGGGTACGGCACCCGAGTCGTCGATCTACGCTGGCTGAGCCCGCTACCCGTCGCTGACCTGGTGCGCGAGTCGCTGGCCACCGGCCGGGTGCTGATCGTCGACGAGACCCGCCGCTCCGGCGGCGTCGGCGAAGGAGTGCTCGCCGCCCTGGTCGACGGCTCCTTCGTCGGATCCGCCCGCCGGGTGGCCGCGGCTGACGCCCCGGTTCCACTCGGACCAGCCGCCCAGCACGTGCTGGTGGGAGAGGATGCCATCACACAGGGTGCCCACGCCCTGCTGGCGCGGTAAATTGCCACACACTCGGTGCGCCACTTGCGCCGGAGCGCCGGAGTGTGTGGACTACCCCCAGGTTCCGGTGCTATTTGATGAGTTTCCACGGCTAGGAGGATTTGGACAGTGAGCGCGACCGCGGGTCAGGCCGACGGCGTACGCAGCCTGGCGGACCGGTTCGGCTTCGAGCCGAACATGGTGGTCATGGAGATGGGCTACGACGACGACGTCGACGAGGAGCTCCGTGACGCCCTGACCGAACGCGTCGGTGATTTGGTCGACGAGGACACCGACGAGGTCGTCGACGCGGTGCTGTTGTGGTATCGCGACGGCGACGGTGACCTGTTCGAGCTGCTCACCGACGCACTCGGCCCCCTCGCCGACAACGGCGTGGTGTGGCTGCTGACCCCGAAAGCCGGCCGCGACGGCCACGTCGAGCCCAGCGAGATCAGCGAGTCGGCCCCCACCGCCGGCCTGCAGCAGACCTCGACGCTGAACGCCGGCAAGGACTGGACCGGCGCCCGGCTGGTCTCCCCGCGGGGCGCCAAGAAGAAGTAGCTCACCGCCCACCCCGCCTGGCCTGGTCGGCGCCCTCCGGGCGCCGGCCGATCGGCATGCCCACCGCACGTCGCCGGCTCCCGGTGACCTCAATGCTGCTGTTTTACGTCGCCGGCTCCCGGCGACCTCAATGCTGCTGTTTTACGTCGCGACTCGCGGCGACCGTAAGGCTGCCGGCTCGCGGCGACCGCAAGGCTGCCGGCTCGCGGCGACCGCAACGCACCTGCCTTACGGCGCCGGCTCCCGGCGACCGCGATGCCGCCGCCGCGCCATGCCGCCATCGGCGCGGCGCCGGGACCGACGGCTAGGCTGGGGCCGTGCCGATCGAGGTGGGCGCGCCGGCGCCGGATTTCCTGCTCAAAGACCAGAACAACCAAGAGGTACGCCTCTCCGCCTTCCGCGGCCGCAAAGCAGTCCTGCTGGTCTTCTACCCCTTGGCCTTCACCCGTCGCTGCCACGGCGAACTGACCGAAATTCAGGCCCACCTCGACGACTACGTCAATGAGCGGGTCCAGGTCCTCACCGTCAGCGTCGACTCCGTCTACAGCCACAAAGTCTGGGCCGACCGGGAAGGCTTCGACTTCCCCCTGCTCGCCGACTTCTGGCCCCACGGCGAAGTCGCCCGCCGATACGGCGTCCTCAACGAGGAGACCGGCGTCGCCAACCGAGGCACCTTCCTGATCGACCCCACCGGAACCATCCGCTTCGCCGAAATGACCACCCCCGGCGAAACCCGCGACCAGCACGCCTGGCGAACCGCCCTCGCCACCCTCGGTACCTGATCCCCGCGCAGGGTAGGATGGCCACTCCGGTGAACACCGGGCGCGTAGCTCAGTGGGAGAGCACCCGCCTTACAAGCGGGGGGTCGTAGGTTCGAAACCTACCGCGCCCACGACCTTGGCCACCCCCTGTCCGCGGAGTGCGCGGACCAAGGCGGTCGTCATGCTGACTCCGGGGGCCGAGCCCCCGGAAACCCCGCATTCCGTTCGCTCCCGGTCGCCTCTGGGGCGCTCGCCTCGCGCTGCGCGCTGGCTTTCAGTGCTGTCGCCTCGCGCTGCGCGCTGGCTTTCAGTGTTCTCGTCCCGCGCTGCGCGTCGGTTTTCGAAGCCCTCGCCTCGCGTTGTCTTCCGTCGTCCACGCCTCGCGCTGTGCGCCGCCTCCCATTGCCGCGCTGTGCGCTTTCTTTCGTCGCCCTGCGCCGCGCGTTCCCCTGCGCGTCGGGCCGTGCCTGCGCGTCGGCCGTGCCTGCGCGTCGGCCGTGCCTGCGCCTTGGGCCGCGCCTGCGCCTTGGGCCGCGCCTGCGCCTTGGGCCGCGCCTGCGCCTCGGGCCGCGCAAGCTTCCTGCCTGCCTCCTACATCCGCGCCCCGCGCCCTGCGCCGCGTCTCCCGCGCCGCGCGTGCGCTTGGCGGCGCGCGTGCGCCCTGCGCCGCGTTCCGCGCCCTGCGCCTTGTGCCGCACGTTCCGCGCCGGCTTCCACTGGCGCGCTGCGGGCTGGGTTTCATCGCCCTCGCCTCGTGCGGCGCGCCGGCTCCGAATACGACGACCGTTCACCGCGGCGGCCCTCTGGTGGCGCAGTGGCGTGCGTAGGCCGTTGGTTGTGTGGGTCGTTGGCCGGAGCGGACTGTTCGCAATGGGCGTTGTTGGCTGAGGCCGATGGAGGCCTGCGAGCCGGTTGGTTGTGAGTGGTCATCGCGAGGTTCAAGCTGACGGCCGCTGGACTTTCGCCGCAGCGGGTCGCGGGTGTCGTCCGTTGGACTGCGCTGGAGTGGCCGGGATGCGCGCCTCCTGTCCGGTGGACGCAGGTGTTGTGCGACGGCAGACGGTGCAGGCTCCGGGTGGCTCGCCGCGAGTGGCCGGAGCGAGTGCGGGCGGGTGGCTTGCCGCGAGTGGCCAGGGCGAGTGCGGTGGAGTGCGGGCGGGTGGCTCGCCGCGAGTGGCCGGGGCGAGTGGGGTGGAGTGCGGGCAGGGTGGACCGGGTGAGTGGTGGCGGGCCGCTGGGGGAGCGGCCCGCCGCCGGTGGTGGTCACCCGGCTGTGGGAGGCCTGGTGGGGAGGCGAGGGTCGGGCTCGCCGGAGTGGGGGGCCGGGGGTGGCTGGGCCTGTGGCGGCGTGGGCTTGCTGATCCCGGTGGTGGCGAGTGGATCGGTGGGTGCGGTGGGTCGGGGTGGGCGCCAGGGGGCGCCGGGTGGGAGCTCGCCCAGGTGTTCGAGGCGGGAGCGGATGCCGCCCGGGGTGCGGCCGAACTCTCTGGCGAGGGCGGACTGGGTGGGGCCCTCGCGGTAGCGGGCGCGGAGGCGGTCGTCGTCGGCGGTGGTCCAGCGGGCGCCGTGGTTGGCGGGCCGGCTGCGCTGGGCGGGAGGCTCGGGTGGGGTGGGTGGTGGGGTGGCCGGTGGTGGGGTGGTCATCGCGCGGAGGCCGGACAGGGTGGAGGTGAGGACCTCGGTGAGGGTGGGCAGGTCGGCCGGGGTGAGGCTGCCGCTGAGCTCGCTCAGGACCCGGCCGTCGCCGTCGCTGCTCACTATGCAGAGCTCCAGGCGCTGGTCGTCGGTGGGGAAGACGGTCACCTCGTAATCCGTGGCGCCGAGCAGGAGGCGGCGGTCGAGGGTGATCGGGGAGTCCCGGAGTGCTGTGTCGGTCATGGACTGAACCTAGGGCGACCCTCTGACAATTTTTCGGGAGTGCGCCGGGCGGCTGAGGGGCTGGGACGGCGGCCGCCGGACAGGGGTGGGCGGGAAACCGTGCCCGGCGGCCGGCGGGCAACGGGCGGCGGGTCCGTGGCCGGTGGGTAACGGGCGGCGGGTCCGTGGCCGGTGGGCAACGGGCGGCGGGTCCGTGGCCGGCGGGCAGGGTGAAGCAGAAAATGTCGGGGGCGAGCGGTCAGCGGAGTGGCCGGGGCAGGGCCGCGGCCCGGGTGAGCCACTCCCGGTAGTGCGTCGCGAACGGCTCGGCCCCGCCGCTGAGCGCCGCCTGCAGGGTCGCCGCCGCCGCCGTGGCCTCGGCCACGACCTGCGCCGGGTAGCCGAAGCGGATCCGGTGGGCGGCGAACTCGTCCTCGTCGTCGATCACCACCCGGCCGTCCGGGCGCAGCCGGATCACGTCGATGTCCAGGTCGATCACGGTGAATTCGTGCGGGCGGGTGCGCCGGGCCGGGGTGATCACGTCGCAGTAGATCTCGGAGCGGCTGGGTGCGGCCGAGAACATCGCCATCCACCAGGTGTCGCGGGGGATCAGCCGGACCGAGTCGGAGCGGGTCCAGGAGAGCCGGCGTAGGCCGTAGCTGTAGCTCACCCGGGTGCCGCGCGGGGTGCCGATCCAGGTGCCGTGCTCGTCCTCGCCGAGGAGGCGGCCGGTGACCCGGCGGTGCGGCCGTCCGTCGTATTTGCGTAACACCAGGTCGACCGAGTCCACCCGGGAACGCTAACGCAACGCCCGCGCAACCGGGTGGCGGCTCAAGTCTTCGGTGCCGTCTCCGATCCGTAGTGGTGTCCGCGGGATGACCGCGGCGGGCGGGTCCGGCCGGTTTCCCCTCGGCGGTTCGGGCCCGCCCGGATGCCGGCACGACGGGGGAGGCGCGGTGAACACGGAGCTCTACATCGGCGCCGACGCGGAGAAGGTCGTGGTCGCGGGGCGCCCGGTGCGCACCCGGACCGGACGGGCCCGCTCACGGCGTACCGGATCGATGGTCGAAGCCGTGCCGTGCCCGCCTTCCGGGCGCAGCCGCGAGGTTCGCGTGACGAACACCGCCCGCCTCGCCCTGCCCCTGCTCTTCGTCGCCGCGGTGCTCGCCGCGGCCGGCCTGACCTGGTGGTTGCCGGCGGCCGGGGGTACCGCTCTGGTGGTCTGGCTCTGGCGCCGGCAGGCCCGCGCCGCGCAGCCGGTCGCCTTCCGCCGGCCGGGCGAGGGCGAGGGGCGGGTGCTCTGGACCGAGCCCGAGCGGGCGGCTTTCACCCGTGCCGTCGCCGTCGCGCACCGGGTTCGCCGCACCTGGCCCGCCCTGGGCGCGATGATCGACACCCGGCTGGCCGACCGGTCGCTGACCCGGGCGCTGGACGAGCTGGCCACCCTGCTGGCCCGACGGCAGGAGCTGCGTCGGGTCCGGGCCGGTCTGGCCGCCACCGAGGACGCCGACATCCCGGCCGACAGCCCGGCCCGGATCGCTGCCGACCTGCAGCGGGAGCGCGCGGACGAGCTGTGGCGGGAGACCGGCGCGGCGGCGAACCGGATCATCCGGGCGATCGACGCCGCGGCCCGCACCGGCGAGAGCTTCATCCGGGAGCAGCAGGTGGCGGCCACCGCCCGGCACGCCGAGCGGACGCTTGCCCGGGTCGGTGGCGTCCCGGTCGCCGAGAGTGGCCCGGAGCTCGCGGATCGCACGGCAGCGGTGATCACCGCGTACCGGGAACTCGGGGTCTGATTTTTCATTCATCCGCGTCACCCGGTCGGATGACTCCCACCGGGTCGCGGGCCGGGATACCTTGTCGGACGACATGTGTTCGCGCGCAAATGCCCGGCATCCGGCCGACGGCCGGACGTCGCCGCACGGCCGGGCTCGCGACGCTCTAGGCCGCGCGGCGCAAGGTCGACAATTGCCGCGGTACGCGATGAGCCCACCCGGTTCGTGCCGCGCTCGCGGCGAGCATCTCCTGGATCCGTCCCGGATCGCCCGGCGCCCAATCCACCTGGCTGGGCGGGATCACCCAGCGCACCGGCCCCTCCACCATCCGGCTGGGCGGGGCGGGGATCCACGAGCCGTGCCCGTGGCGGACGACGTCCTGGCGCAGGTCGAGTTCCGCCCGCAGCGGGCAACCGGGCCGGACCAGGAACATCCAGCGTCCGCCCGCGGTGACCGCGACCGGCCCGGCGGCCCGGTCCGCGACCGGCCGCCCCAGCAGCGCCGGGACCTCCAGCACGTCGAATCTCTCCCCGGTGGTGAGCAACACGTTGTGCGGCCGGCGCCGCCACCATGCGGCGACCCGGCCGGGGTCGGTGGTGGCCGCCTCGGCGAGCGAGTCGACGGCCGGATGGCATCCGGTGATCGGGCAGCCGGGCCGCCCGCAGTCGAACCGCGGTCCGGTGAGGACGGCGCCGGGTGCGACCGCCCAGCCGTGGCCGGCGAAGGTCTGGGCGGCCCGGCGCAGCCGGACCCGGTCCAGGCGATCGAGAAAAGACGGTGGGACGAACGGCTGACGGCTGCTCCACTGCATAGCCCAACTCCCCCGGATTCGAGTGTTCGGGCCGTATCCCATCGAGGTGAGTCTCGTTGGGCCGGTCAGATCCACCCTTTGCAACTTGCAAGAAAAACTACGAGCATCGGTGAGCAGGCGATCACACACGCTGTGCGATCTGTGCGCACGTGAGCGGTTCAGACTGCAGGTCACCGGATGGCTCACCGGCGGAGAGTCCGCCGGGTGAGTGGGGGAGGCACCGTGGACGAGCTGCCGATCGGCCGCCGCGTCGCCTACTGGCGGGGCAGGCGGAAGATGTCTCAGCAGGTCTTCGCAGACCGGTTGGGCAAGAGCAAGAGTTGGGTCGACAAGGTGGAGCGCGGGGTCCGCCGACTCGACAAGTTCTCCGTGGTGTATGACATCGCGGACGTGCTCCAGGTCGATGTCCAGCTGCTGCTGGGCAAGGAGGTGGAGCGCAAGCCGGAGACCCAGGCCTGTATCGATCAGGTCGAGGTCGAGGAGATTCGTGCCGCTCTGGAGCGCTATGACCAGATGAGCGCGTTCTTCCAGGCCGTGCCGCAATCTCCGCCCCTCGCGGAGATGCACAAAGCGGTCAGCCACGCCTGGCTGACCTATCAGCACGCGAAGTACGGCGCCCTGGCGCGCGCACTGCCCAAGCTGTTGCGCGACGCGCAGGCGGCGGACACCGCGCACGCCAACAGCGACCAGGCGCCCAAGGCGGCGCACCTGCTCGGGCAGGTCTACCAGATCGCCTCGTCGGCGCTGCGGAAAGTGGGCGAGCACGAGCTCTCCTGGCTGGCCGCGGACCGGTCGATCGCGGTCTCCCAGCGGGCCGGCGACCAGCTGCTGGCCGGCCTGGCCAGTTACCGCGTGGGCAGCGCGCTGCTGGCACTCGGCCGGGTCCGCCCATCGCTGGAGGTCAACGTCAACATCGCCAACCGGCTCGCCTGCGGGCTGGAACGCGCCGACGGCGACCAGCTCTCGGTGTACGGGATGCTGCTGCTCAACGGGGCGATGGCGGCCTCCCGGATCGGGGACAGCGCCACCGTGCGCGACCTGCTGGACGGCGCCGATCAGGCGTCCCGGCAGCTGGGTGGCGACTTCAACCACTACTGGACGTCGTTCGGCCCGACCAACGTGCTGTTGCACCGGTGCGCCACCGCGGTGGAGCTCGGCGACGGCCGGCAGGCGGTCGAGACCCACGAGAAGGCACTGGACATGGCCGGGTTCAACGCGCTGCTGCCGGAGCGGCGGGCGCACCACTACCTGGACATCGCCCGGGGCTACACACAGATCGGCGACGTGGACAAGGCCGGCGAGATGCTGCTGGAGGGCGACCGTCTCGCCCCCTCGGAGATCCGCTGCCGCCCGCTCGCCCACGAAATCCTTTCCGACGTGCTCCGGCGTACCCGGGGCACGCCGCCGGCTCCGATCGCGGAGCTGGCCGAACAGATGGGAGTCGGCGTATGAGGTGGGTCCGCGCGTGATGACGGGTAACCCCTCACCCGGTGTGCTGTACGTCCTCGTCTGCGGCTCACCGATGGCCCGGGACGTGGGAATCCTGGTCGGGCTCGCGCAGCGGGACGGCTGGGAGGTCTGCGTGATCACCACCCCGGACGGCCGGAAGTTCGTCGACGTTCCGGCCCTGCAGGCGCAGACCGGACATCCGGTACGCACCTTCTACAAGAGTCCCGGCGACCCGGACGTGCTGCCGCCGGCCGACGCGATGATCGTCGCCCCGGCCACCGTCAACACGGTCAACAAGTGGGCCGCCGGGATCACCGACACGCTGGTGCTCGGTCTCCTGGTGGAGGGCTACGGGTACGGCGTGCCGACCGCCGTCGTGCCGTACACCAACAAGGTCATGGCCCTGCACCCCGCGCTGCACGAGAGCCTCGCCAAGCTGCGCGACTGGGGGGTGCACGTCCTCTACGGGGAGGACGTGTGCCGGCTCGGCGGTCCGGGGCAGACCGACCGGTTCCGCGGCCAGTTCCCGTGGCGGCGTGCCCTGCAGGCGGTCAGCGGTCCGATCACCGCGGCCAGCCGAGTCGAGCCTGGGGCGGTTTCCTAGACGTATAGAGTTTCCGGTCGTGGACCCTGCCGCTGTACCGACCGTTCGCCAGGTGGTCGACGCCCTCGACGGGCGTTACCCGCGGAGCTGGGCGGAGTCCTGGGACCGGGTCGGCCCGGTGCTCGGCGAGTACGAGCACGCCGTCACCCGCATCCTGTGCGTCGTCGACTGCGTGCCGGAAACCGTCGACCAGGCCCTCGCCGTCGGCGCCGATCTGATCGTCGCCCACCATCCGCTGCTGCTCAAGCCGGTGTCGTCGCTCGCCCCGGACACCTTCAAGGGGCGGATCGCACACCGGCTGATCCGTGCCGAGGTGGCCCTCTACACCGCGCACACCAACGCCGACGTGGCCAACCCCGGCGTGTCCGACGCGCTGGCCGCCCGGCTCGGCCTGACCGGGCTGCGCCCGCTGGTGCCCGCCGAGGGCGCGGCGGCCGGCGGCGGCCGCGGCGCGGGCCGGATCGGTGAGCTGGCCGAGCCGCTCACCCTGGCCCGGCTGACCGCGCTGGCGGCGGAGCGGCTGCCGGCCACCGCGGCCGGGGTGCGCGCCGCCGGCGACCCCGAGCGGGTGATCCGGACGATGGCCGTCTGCGGTGGCGCGGGCGACTCCTTCCTGGCCGACGCGGCACGTGCCGGCGTCGACGCGTATCTTTGCGCGGACCTGCGGCACCATCCGGCCGGCGAGCATCTCGCGAACGACGGCCCGGCCCTGCTCGACACCGCCCACTGGGCGACCGAGCGACCGTGGCTGGACGACGTGGCGGCCTGGCTGCGCGCGCAGTTTCCCGTCGAAGTGGTGGTGTCCGACCTGGACACCGACCCCTGGACCGTTCATTCCGCCTCTGCGCACAAGGAGATTCACTCGTGAAGGCCGCCCCGGAAGCCCAGCGTCGCCTGCTCGACCTGCAGGCCGTCGACACCGCCCTGGCCCAGCTCGCGCACCGCCGGAAGAACCTGCCCGAGATCGCCGAGATCGAGGCGGTGGCCCGGGAGATCTCCGCGCTGGAGGACGAGCGGGTCCGCGCCCAGGTCGCGGTCGACGACCTGGACCGGGACATCGCCCGGTTCGAGAAGGACATCGACCAGGTGCGCCAGCGCAAGGCGAAGGATCAGCAGCAGCTGGACGCGGGCGGCTCGCTGAAGCAGGTCGAGGGCCTGCAGCACGAGCTGGCCACGCTGAACCGGCGGCAGTCCGAGCTGGAGGACGCCGAGCTGGAGCTCATGGAGCAGCGCGAGGCGGCCACCGCGGCGCTCGCCGACGTGCAGGGCCGGATCGCCGCTGCCGGGCAGCGGCGCTCCGACGCGGAACGCCGGCGCGACGAGGCGTACGCCGACATCGCCAAGGAGCAGGAGTTCAAGGCCGCGTCCCGGGGGCCGCTCGCCGGTGATCTTCCGGCCGACCTGGTCACCCTGTACGACAAGATCCGCACCGAGACCGGGATGGGTGCCGCGCTGGTGTACGCCGGGCGCTGCGGGGCGTGCCGGATCGAGCTGTACGGTGCCGACCTCAACCGGGTGAAGTCCGCCCCGGCCGACGAGGTGGTGCGCTGCGAGGAGTGCCGCCGGATCATGGTGCGCACCGCGGAGTCGGGTCTGTGAGCGCCGGCCTGCGGGTCGTCGTCGAGGCCGACGGCGGCTCGCGGGGCAACCCCGGCCCGGCGGGCTACGGCGCGGTGGTCAAGGATGCGGCCACCGGCGAGGTTCTTCTTGAGCGGTACGCCGCCCTGGGCACCGCCACGAACAACGTCGCCGAGTATTCCGGACTGATCGCCGGCCTGCGCGCCGCCGCCGAGCTGAACGCCGCCCGGGTCGACATCCGGATGGATTCCAAGCTGGTCATCGAGCAGATGTCCGGCCGCTGGCAGATCAAGAACCCGGGGCTGCGCCCGCTGGCCGCGGAGGCGGCCCAGCTGGTCGCCAGGTTCCAGACGGTGAGCTTCGACTGGATTCCGCGGGAGCGCAACCGGGAGGCGGACGCGCTGGCGAACCGGGCGATGGACGAGGCCGCCGGTAAGGCTGTCCCGGATGTGCCCGCCGCCGCGCCCCAGCCGCGCAGCTGGGCCCCGCCGGAGCTGGACAACGCCACCCGGCTGATCCTGGTCCGGCACGGCGCCACCGCGATGACCGCGCAGGGCCGGTACTCGGGCCGGGGCGACGTGCCGCTGACCGACGAGGGTGAGGCGCAGGCGATGGCCGCGGCCGGCCGGGTCGCCGGGCTGTCCCGGGACGTCGCGGTGGTGCTGACCTCGCCGCTGGCCCGGTGCGGGCGGACCGCCGAGCTGATCGCCGCCGAGGTGGGCGGGGTGCCGGTGACCGTGCTGGACGACCTGATCGAGTGCGACTTCGGGCTGTGGGAGGGCAAGACCTTCGCCGAGGTGCAGGAGGGCTGGCCGGACGAGATGACCGCCTGGCTGTCGTCGACCAGCGTGGCACCGCCCGGGGGCGAGTCGTTCCAGGCGGTGGCGAAGCGGGTCCGTGGCGCGCTCGCGAAGATCCAGCAGGCGTACGAGGGTCAGGTGGTCGTGGTCGTTTCGCACGTGACGCCGATCAAGTTGATCCTGCGCGACGCGCTCGCCGCCGGGGATGCCTTCCTGCACCGCTTGTTCCTGGATGCTGCCGGAGTGTCGACCATGGACATCTGGCCGGACGGCAACATCGCGGTCCGGTCGGTCAACGAGACTGCCCATCTTCGATAACAGATATTGACCCTGCCAGGGCGAGACGTTTAGTTTCCTCGATCAGGAAACTTTCTTCACCGTTTCGCCCTGGAGGGCTCATGAACGGTTTCATCCGCCGCTTCGTCGCCGCGGCGGCTGCCGCCACGGTCGTGCTGGGCGCGGCGCAGACGCCCGCCGAGGCGCAGGCGAGCAAGGGCTTCGTCAAAGTCGGCTACTTCACCCAGTGGGGCATCTACGGCCGCGACTTTCAGCTGGCCAAGGTGCAGAAGTCGGGCGCCGCGGCCCGGCTCACCCACCTCAACTACGCGTTCGGCCCGGTCACCGCGGACGGCGTCTGCGCCTCCGCCGACCCGTGGGCCGACTGGCAGACGCCGTTCTCCGACGCCACCAGTGTGGACGGTGTCGGGGACGTGGCCGGCCAGCCGATCGCCGGCAATCTCAACCAGCTCGCCGAATTGAAGAAGGCCAACCCCCGGCTGCGCGTGCTGATCTCGCTCGGCGGCTGGAGCGGATCGGCGTACTTCTCCGACGCCGCCCTGACCGACGCTTCCCGGAGGAAGCTCGTCTCGTCCTGCGTGGATCTGTGGCTCAAGGGCAACCTGCCCGACCACGCCGCGGGTGCCGCCGCCGGCATCTTCGACGGCGTCGACCTGGACTGGGAGTGGCCCGGCTCGGACGGCAACACCGGCAACGTGGTCCGGCCCGAGGACAAGCGGAACTTCACGCTGCTCGCCGCCGAATTCCGCGCCCAGCTCGACCGGCTCGGCCGGACCAACCACAAGCACTACGATCTGACCGCGTTCCTGCCGGCCGCCCCGGCGAAGATCGGTGCCGGCTTCGAGGCCGACAAGATCTTCAGGTATCTGGACTTCGGCACCCTGCAGGGCTACGACTTCCACGGCACCTGGGAATCGAGGACGAACCAGCAGTCGGCGCTGCGGGTTCCGGCCGGCGCGCCGGACAATCCGGACTTCTCGGTCGACAACGCGCTCCACGCCTGGGTCGCCGGTGGCGCCCCGAAGAACCGGATCGCGCTCGGCCTGCCCTACTACAGCCAGGGCTGGACCGGCGTCACCGGCGGCGGCACCGGGCGGTTCCAGCCGGCCACCGGCCCGGCGGCCGGCACCTTCGGCGCCGGCACCGAGGACTACAAGGTCGTCAAGACCCTGCCGGCCAAGGGTTACACCGTGCACCGCGACCTGCGCTCCGGCGACGCCTGGCTGTTCGACGGCACCACCTATTGGACGTACGACGACCCGGCCGTCCTGCTGCAGAAGACGCTGTACATCCGCAGCCGCGGCCTGGCCGGCGCGATGATGTGGTCCCTCGACGGCGACGACGACAACGCCACCCTCACCAAGACGATCTCCCTGGGCCTGTTCTGACCCGGGAGATCCACCGGCACCACCGGAGCCCGGTCCCACCAGGGGCCGGGCTCCACCCGCCCCGGCGCCGTTCGGCGCAGCCCTTCGCCCGTTCGGCGCACTCCGATCGCCAGTGATCCGGGTGTCTCGTTAGCGTGACGGGGACTGTACGCACTGTCTCGCTACTGGAGGGGGCGGATCATGGCGGAGCTGAAATCTTCACCACGTACCGATAGCAGTGTCTGGAACTGGTTGCTTCTGGTGCCGATCGTGGTGCCGCTGCTGACCCCGTTGTTCAATCACGACTCGCCCCGGTTCGCCGGGTTCCCGCTGTTCTACTGGCTGCAGTTCGCCTTCATCCTGCTGGGCGTGGCGACGACCACGCTGGTCTACCGGATGACCCGGAAGCGGAGCCGGCCATGAGCGGGCACGTCACCGAGATCGTCATCTTCACGGTGCTGTTCCTGCTGGTGAGCGGGATCGGTTTTGTGGCGGCCCGATGGCGGGCGCCGCAGGACATGGCTCATCTCGACGAGTGGGGGCTGGGCGGGCGCAGCTTCGGCGGGTGGATCACCTGGTTCCTGGTGGGTGGCGACCTCTACACCGCGTACACGTTCGTGGCGGTGCCCGCGCTGATCTTCGGGGCCGGCGCGGCCGGGTTCTTCGCCGTGCCGTACACCGTCGTCATCTATCCCCTGTTCTTCCTGGTCCTGGTGCGGCTCTGGTCGGTGGCGCACCGGCACGGGTTCGTGACGCCGGCCGACTTCGTCCGGCGGCGCTACGACTCGCCGACGCTGGCGCTGCTGATCGCGATCACCGGGATCGTCGCGACCATGCCGTACATCGCCCTGCAGCTGGTCGGCATCGAGTCGGTGCTCAAGACGATGGGCGTGACCGGGGACAGTGCGGTGGCCCGGCATCTGCCGATCATCATCGCGTTCGCGATCCTGGCGGCGTACACCTACCAGTCCGGGCTGCGCGCGCCGGCGCTGATCGCGTTCGTCAAGGACACCCTCATCTACCTCGTGATCATCGTGGCGGTGCTCTACCTGCCGTACAAACTCGGTGGCTGGGGTGCGATCTTCGATGCCGCGGACAGGAAGTTCCAGGCGACGCCGGCGCCCGGCGACGGGATCCTGCTGAACGCCAACAACCAGGTGCAGTACTTCACGCTGGCGCTGGGTTCGGCGCTCGCGCTGTTCCTCTACCCGCACAGCATCACCGGCGTGCTGGCCAGCAGGAACCGTGACGTGATCAAGCGGAACATGTCGGCGTTGCCGGCGTACAGCTTCCTGCTCGGCCTGATCGCGCTGCTCGGCTACATGGCGATCGCCGCCGGGGTGAAGCCGCTGCCCGGGGCGAAGGCCGGCAGCCTGGACAGCAACACCGTGGTGCCGCTGCTGTTCGACACCAAATTCCCGTCCTGGTTCGCCGGGGTGGCGTTCGCCGCGATCGGGATCGGCGCGCTGGTCCCGGCCGCGATCATGTCGATCGCCGCGGCGAACCTGTTCACCCGCAACATCTACAAGGAGTACCTGAAGCGGGACGCGACCCCGGCGCAGGAGGCGAACGTTGCCAAGATCACCTCGCTGGTCGTCAAGATCGGGGCGGTGGCGTTCATCGTCTTCCTCGACCCGCAGTTCTCCATCGACCTGCAGCTGATCGGCGGCGTGATCATTCTGCAGACGGCGCCGTCGGTGATCCTCGGCCTCTACACCCGGTGGCTGCACCGCGGCGCGCTGATCGCCGGCTGGGCCGCCGGCATGCTGCTCGCCTTCTGGATGCTGTGGCAGATCCCGAACGCGGCGACCGGCCGCAAGCACTTCGGCGGGTCGGCGTTCGCGCTCTCCGAGTTCGGCCTCGACACCAAGAAGACGATCTACGTCGGGTTCGTGGCGGTGCTGGTCAACCTGGCGGTGGCGGTCCTGGTGACATTCGCGCTGCGGGCCGCGAAGACCCCGGAAGGGGTGGACGGCACGGCACCCGGCGACTACTTCGCCGACGAGGGCGATCCGCGGGTCGGGCAGGAGCCGACCCCGGTCGAGACGGTCTCCTCCACCTGACCGGTTCCGATCAGTTTCGTGCGCCGCGTCCCGGTCGGGGCGCGGCGCGCTCGTCGACTGATTGCGGACCTTGCGGTCCGTTGCGAACCTTGCCCCTGTTCGACCGACTCTCCGGTAGCGTCGGGCCTGTTCTCCGAGGGTTCCTCGTGTCTGCAGGGGGTCGCGTTGCCGGCGCAGATGACGCTGACGCAGCAGTTCGCCACCGAATACGCCAAAGGCGCGGTGCCGGGCATGCTGCGCGCGATCCGGACCATCAAACGCGCCAACAACGGGATCCTCGCCGGCGCGCTCGCCGCCAGCTACCTGCACCAGGGCCACTACCTGGTCAGCCTCGACGCCGGACTGTTCGCCTGGATCGTGCCGGCCGTCTTCGACCTCGCCATGCTGTCCATGCTGACGATCAGCCAGACCGCCGGGATGGCCGCCGACGCCAAACGCGCCGCCCTCAAGGTCCTCGTTCTGGTCGTCACCATCTCCGCCGCGGTCAACTTCGCGGCACCCGGCCCACTCGGCCTGCGCATCATCTTCTCCCTGGTGGTCGGCCTGGTCGCCGGCGTCGAATGGGTCGCCGCCAAAATCCGCCCCGACTTCGCGGCCATCGAGGCCCGCGAGGTGGAAGCGACCGCGGACGTGCGCCCGGCCCGCCGCCTCGACCCCGAAGTCGCCCGGCGGCGGGCCGCCAAAGCGGCCGTCACCCGTCGGGCGAATCAGGCGGCGAAGGCCGCCGAGGACGTCGCCCGGTCACGGGCGGCCAAGGCCGCCGAACGGGCTCGCGAACGCGCCGCGAAGGACGTCCTGGAACAGGCGGAGCTGGCGGGCTTCTTCGCGGCGCAGCCCTACCAGCAGGGGTCGTATCCCGAGGTGACGCAGCAGGTCCGGGCCCGACGCTGATCCCGAGACGATCCAGCTCGGCCTGCCGGACATGGTAGGTCTGCTGGCAGCCGATCGTCCCGTCCGGATACTCGGTGCGGGCGAGGCTGCCGCGGACCTGCTCGAACGGCTCCCAGTCGATGCCCCAGCCGCGCAGTCAAACCTGCCAGGGGCTCGGATTCCTGCCGGCGCGGAACGAGACAACCGCGACCCAGCCGACCATGTCGTCCATGGCGTAAGGATAGAGGCGAATCGCGGGTCCGCGTGCCCGGGACAGGTGGCGAGGGCCGTCATGGTCGCGGTGTTGCCGACGTCGCCTTCACGCGTGCAGACAGGTCCCGTCAGGCTGGGCGAAGTTCTTGTAGATGTCGTGCGTGTAGCCGGTCACCGTGACGATCACGCAGCCAGGTCCGTGCGGGATACCCACGAGGACGGTGCCCTCGGGGACGCCTGCTTCCAGTCCCCCCGTCCGCACCTCGAAATGCGAGATGCCGGCGGCGGTGAGCGCCTGCCGGACTCCTGCCGGTGACGGCGGCTTGGCGGCACAGGCCTTGTCGTCGAGGCCGCAGGCCGTGCGCTTGTCGAGATCCTTCGCGAGGGCAGCCTCCACCTGGCTGATCAACTGCCGGGTGTCATTGTCCGGACCCCAGAACGCGGACTTGTCGGCGAGCGCTGGATCGGTGGGGACTCGCCGGCACGGATCAGCGTCACCACAGTGCACGTCGGCCACGACGACGCCCTGCCACCCGGGGTCGCCCGGGATCGGTGCGATCGCAGGAGCGTTGGCCTCGGGCCTTGCTCCCGCATGGGCGTGCAGGGGACCGGCCGCCACCACCGCGATCATCACCGGGACGAACCCGGCCATGGGACGCTTGATCTTGAACGTCCGGACAGGCTTACTCGTCAGGTGGTCTACCGCGACCGCAGAGCGTCCCGACGGGTCGTCGCTCACGTCATCTCCCGGTCGATCCTGATGCAGAGGCATGCCGTGACCACCCGACCTTTTCGAGTGCGGCGCACCTCAGTCCCGCGTCTCGATCGTCGGGCCCGGGCTCGACGTGAGCAAAACCGTCCTCGCCGGTATGCGGAGCCCGGGCGACAGGGATGACCCCTCTGCAGGTGGGGAGTCGGGAGCTTGAGACGGCGGCCGACGTTGACCGTATATATGAGGCCGGGCGGGCGCCGCCCGCAGAGTGGTGACCTCGGGGGGCGGCGGACGAGTCGGCCTGTACGCCGGATTCTGTGGCCGGGACCGAGGTCCCGGTGGCGGCCATCCATCTCGGCCTGCCGTTGCCGGCAGGCTCTTGCGGCCTACCCGCAGGATCAGGCGAGCAGCCCTCGAACCCTGCGCCGGTCGCGTCCTTGCGGGCGCGGCCTTGCTTGGCCTTGCTCCGGGTGGGGTTTACCAAGCCGCCCCGGTCACCCGGGGCGCTGGTGAGCTCTTACCTCACCGTTTCACCCTTACCGCCCAGGGCCGAGGCCCCGGCGGCGGTCTGTTCTCTGTGGCACTGTCCCGCGGGTCGCCCCGGGTTGCCGTTAACAACCACCCTGCTCTGCGGAGTCCGGACGTTCCTCGGCGATGCCCGGAGGCACCGACGCGGCCGCCCAGCCGACTCGTCCGTCGCGCCCCAATCCTACGGCCCGGCCGGTGGGGGCAGGGCGTAGGGTCGGCCGCATCATGGATCTTTCGCACATCTTGCTGCTGGTGGTGGCCGGGGTCGCGGCCGGTGGGGTGAACGCGATCGCCGGGGGCGGGTCGCTGATCACCTTTCCGAGCCTGATCGCGGCCGGGTTGCCGTCCGTGGACGCGAACGTCACCAATTCGGTGTCGGTCTTTCCGGGGTACGTGTCGAGCGTGGCCGGGAGCCGGGCGGACCTGGCCGGCCAGGAGCGGCGGGTGCGGTCGGTGCTGCCGGCCGCGGTACTCGGGTCGGTGGGCGGGTGTGCGCTGCTGCTGTCGACGCCCGGGCGGGTGTTCGAGGTGATCGTCCCGTTCCTGGTGCTGGGGGCGGCGGCGACGCTGGCTTTCCAGGAGCGGCTGCGCGGGCTGGTCGGGCATCCGCGCGGCATGCCGGCACGGCGGGCGGCGGTGATCTTGCAGGCCGTCGTGTTCGTGGGGGCGGTGTACGGCGGGTACTTCGGGGCGGCGCTCGGGGTCATGTACGTGGCGGCGCTCGCGCTGGTGCTGGACGAGCCGTTGAAGCGGATCAACGCGTTGAAGAACGTGCTGTCGGCGACGGTGGGGCTGGTCACCGTGCTGGTGTTCGCGTTCTTCGCGGACGTGCACTGGGCGGCGGTGGCGACGCTGGCGCCGGCGACGGTGGTCGGCGGGTATGCCGGGGCGCGGCTGGCCCGACGGCTTCCGGCGACGGTGCTCAAATACCTGATCGTCACGTTCGGCACGACGATCGGCTTGATTCTGCTGTATCGGGCGTTCCGCTGACCGAGACGGAAAAGGCCGAGACGGAAAGAAACGGACGGGAAGCGGTCACTACCCCTTCTCTCCGACGATCAAACAGGGCGAGATTGCGGCGTACGCGAAAAAGAGTCCCGTGGTCCGCCCACCGCCCCCAGAAGGATCTCCAGCGCCTCTTCTTCATCCAGGTCATGCAAGCTTTTGCAGTTCGCGGCATCGAGTGCCGCGGGCAGGGGAACCGCGTCCAGGGCGAGCACCGTCCATCCCGCTGTGGTGGCGACCCGCGCCCAGTCCGATTCGGACGCGGGATGCTCCGCGGAGACCAGGATGAGCACCCGATCTGATCCGGATAGCGCGACGGTCATCCGATGCGCGAAGTCGACCCCGGCCGGATGCATGGTCACGGCATGGCCGGCGGCCTGCAGCGATCCGGTGATCCATTGTGCCCAGTGTGCGTCCGCGGGGGCGTAGGACAGGAGTACGGGCACGTGCCCAGCATGCCGCAACGCATTCCACATTGAGCATGGGGCTTCGATGGGCGTCACTCGGCTGGTGTGACATTGTCATCCGTTGACGTGCAACTTGCACAACTCATAGTGTCGAAGTCGTAACGCCGGGTGGACCCTGGTGCGAAACGGGGGTGTCCTCGATGGGCGGGGAACACACAACAGCAACGGAGTCGGGGAGCGCTCGATGACTGTCGCGATCGGGATCAACGGGCTCGGACGGATCGGTCGCAGTTTGACTCGTATCGTGGCGGCCTCGCCGAATCCGGGGATCTCGATCGCCGCGGTGAACGACATCGCGCCCACCGAGAAGCTGGCGTACGGGTTGCGGCGCGACAGCCTGCGCGGCTCGTTCCCGGGCACGGTCACCGCCCGCGGCGACCACCTGGTCGTCAACGATCACGCGATCCGGACGTACCACCAGGAACGTCCGGACCGGATTCCCTGGGCCGACCAGGGGGTGGACGTGGTGATCGAGGCGACCGGGCGGTTCCGGGCCGGCGGCAGCGCGCGCACCCACATCACCCACGGGGGCGCCCGCAAGGTGGTGATCAGCGCCTCGGCCGACGACCCGGACGCGTTCCTGATCTTCGGGGCGAACCACCTGAGCTACAACCCGGGCGTGCACGACGTGGTCTCGCCGGCCTCGTGCGGGGTGAACGCGCTGACCGTGATGGCCAAGGTGCTGCTCGACCGGTTCGGCCTGCACGCGGTGAAGACCTCGGTGATGCTGGCCACCCAGGGCTGGGGTCGGGTGCAGGACTCGCTGATCGGCGCCTCGCGGGACGATCCGCGGCTGGGCCGGGCCACCGGGGAGAGCATCATTCCGCACAACCACGTGGTCGGCGACCTGGTCCGGGTGGCGCTGCCGGAGATCGGCGAGATGCGCTACAGCTACTACTGCGTGCCCACCCCGATCGGCTCGCTCGCCGAACTCGCCGGGGAGACCGACCGGCCGGTGAGCGTCGAGGAGGTGAACCGGGCCATGGCGGAGGCGGCGGCCGGTCCACTGCGCGGCATCCTGGCGTACGACCCGGACCCGACCGTGTCGATCGACGTGAAGAACAATCCGGCGTCCTGCCTGTTCGACCCGTCCGGCACGCAGACCACGGCCGGCGGCGGGGTGAGCGTCCGCGGCTGGTTCGACAACGAGTGGGGCTTCTCCCACCGATTACTGGATCTGACCCGGCTGATCGGCGAGCGCCTACCCGTCCCGTCCAGTCAGGTGAGCTGGAGCGTCGTCTAGGGGCAGGCCTAGATTGATCACATGATCACGCTCGCGGATGTGGAGGCCGCCGACCGGCGGATCGACGGCCGGATCCGGCGCACCCCGCTGCTCCAGGCCGGGCCGGACCGCTGGTTCAAGCTGGAGTACCTGCAGCACGCCGGATCGTTCAAGACCCGCGGGATGCTGAACAAGATTCTCGGCAGCGACGTTCCGCCGGCCGGGATCGTGGCGGCGTCCGGTGGCAACGCCGGCCTGGCGGCGGCGTACGCGGCCCGCGAGCTCGGGGTGCCGGCCGAGGTGTTCGTGCCGGTGACCGCCCCCGCGGTGAAGGTCGCCAAGCTCGGCAAACTGGGCGCCAAGGTGGTGCAGGTGGGCAACGAGTACGCCGAGGCGTACGCGGCGGCGCGGGAGCGGACCGGCGCACTGTTCTGCCACGCCTACGACGACCCGGCGCTCATCGCCGGAAACGGCACGATAGCCCACGAAATATCCGAAGTCTCGGACACGGTGCTCGTGGCGGTCGGGGGTGGCGGCCTGATCGCCGGCCTGATCGCCGGAAACGTCGGCAACATGCGGATCGTGGCGGTGGAGCCGGCGACCTCGTGCGCACTCCACGCCGCGCTGGAGAAGGGGCATCCCGTCGACGTCCCGGTATCCGGCGTCGCGGCCGACGCCCTCGGCGCCCGCCGGGTCGGCGACATCGCCTTCGACCTGGCCACCACCGCGAAAATCGACGCGATCCTGGTCGACGACGACGCCATCGTGCGCGCCCGCCGCGCACTCTGGGACGACTACCGGATCGTCGTCGAGCACGGCACCGCCGCCGCCTACGCGGCGCTCACCTCCGGCGCGTACCGCCCCGCCCCCGGCGAGCGGGTCACCACCCTGCTCTGCGGCGCCAACACCGATCCTTCCGATTTGACCTGATTCCCCGCCGCCCGGGTGCCACGCTGGTTCGATGGCCGACGAGATCCAGTCAGTCCACCAGTTCCGCCGGTTCGCCCTGATCGTGTGTGCGATCGGCGTCGTCATCCAGCTCGGGCTCACCGCGTACTACCTGAGCATGGGCCACCGCGCGGCGCCGCACCACCTGCCGGTCGGTCTGGTGGCCGGTGCCGAGCAGCGCGCCCAGGTGATCGGGATGCTGGAGGCCGGCGGCCGGTTCCGGGTCGGCGACTTCCCGTCGGCGGCCGCGCTGACCGCCGCGATCAAGCGGCGGGAGGTGTACGGCGGAGCGGATCTGACCGGCGACACCCCGCACCTCTATGTCGCGGGCGCCGCCGGCCCGGCCGCCGCCACCCTGCTGCGCGGCACCTACACCGCGGTGCTGCAACAGCGGACCGCCGAGCAGGTCGCCGCGCTCGCCAAGACCACCGACCGGGTCGGGATCGCCACCGTCCGCACGCTGATCACCCCGCCGCCGGTGACCGACGTGGTGCCGCTGCCGAAGGACGACGTGAACGGCGTCTCGCTCGGCTTCCTCACCCAGGCCCTGTCGCTGGGCGGCACGATCGCCTCGATGGGGCTCGGCCGGCTCATCCCGCGCACCCGGCGCAGCTGGCGGCGCGGCGTCGCCCACCTGTCCACGCTGATCGTGTACGCGGTCGGTTCGGCCGCCGCGGTCCTCTGGTCGATGAGCTGGTTCGGGGTCGGCGTCGACGCGAACCGGGCCGAGATGCTCGGCATCTTCTCGCTGATCTCGCTGGCCGTGACCGGTTCGACGGCCGGGGCGGTGGCGCTGATCGGCCCGGCCGGCGCGGCGGTCGGCGCGTTCTACTTCACGATCGGGACGGTGATCTCCGGTGCCAGCATCCTGCCGGAGTTCCTGCCGTCGTTCGGCCGGCGGCTGGGGGAGAACCTGCCGACCGGGGCCGGCGTGCAGGCGGTCCGGGAGAACCTCTACTTCCCCCAGGCGCCCATCGCGGCACACCTGTGGGTGCTCGCCGCGTACGCGATCATCGGCTGCCTGCTGGTGCTGGTGACCAACGTGCTGCCGAACCGGAGGGACAGCACGTCCGAGGTCGATCTGGACCTCACGGTCCGGCTGGAGGGCTCGGCGGTTGAGTCATTTTCCCGGAGCAACTCAGATTTCCCCGGTGACGCCGAACCTGTAGAGCGTGGGAATCGAGGGAGTGAACTCGCGCATCGCGGACATCCAGAGCCGGATCCTGGCCCTGCAGACGCAGCAGGCGGCCACGATCACCACGAACCGGACGACGGCGTCCGGAAGCAGTAGCGCCAGCACCTTCGCCGGTCACCTGCAGGGCGCGATGGTCGCCCAGGGCGCGGCGGGGGCGGGCCGGACGTACAAACTCAATGCCAAGGGTATTCCGGAGGATCTGGCCGCCTACGGCAACGGCAGGATCCCGCCGGAGGCGTTGGAGCAGGTCGGCGACACCCGGCACAAGCTGTGGGCGCCGGCCGCCGAGAAGCTCACCCAGCTGATCGCCGACGCCAAGCGGGACGGCGTCACCATCGGGATCACCGACTCCTATCGCCCCTACACCGAGCAGGTCGACCTGGCCCGGCGCAAGGGCCTGTACTCACAGGGCGGGCTCGCCGCCAAGCCCGGCACCAGCGAGCACGGCTGGGGCATGGCGACCGACCTCGACCTCAACCCCGAGGCGTTGTCCTGGATGCGCAAGAACGGCGGCCGCTACGGCTTCGTCGAGAATGTCTCGCGCGAGTCCTGGCACTGGGCCTTCCGTCCCAACATGGTCTAGCGGGCCGCCGTCTCGCGGACGGTTCAGGCGCGGCAGAGGATCTCGCCGTGCGGGATGGTGAAGAAGCCGTCCGGTGACGCGGCCCAGCGGCGCCAGGCGTCCGACAGGCGCTGGAGGTCGTCCGCGGTGGCCGCGCCGGTGGCCAGGGCCGTGGTGGCCATCTCCGACTTCAGGATCCGGTCCGCCCACATGGTGCCCCACCACTGCCGGTCGGCGTCGTCGGCGAAACCCCACACCGACGCGGTGGCGGTGAGGTCGGTGAACCCGGCCGCGCGGGCCCAGGACAGCATCCGCCGGCCGGCGTCCGGCTCGCCGCCGTTGCCGCGGGCGACCCGCTGGTAGAGGGCGAGCCACTCGTCCAGCTCGGGCAGCAGCGGGAACCAGGTGAAACCGGCGTAGTCGCTGTCCCGGGCGGCGACCAGGCCGCCGGGTCGGGTCACCCGGCGCATCTCGCGCAGCGCGGCGACCGGGTCGGTGACGTGCTGCAGCACCTGGTGGGCGTGCACGACGTCGAACGAGTCGTCGGGAAAGTCGAGGGCGTGCACGTCGCCCAGCGCGAAGTCGACATTCGGCAGGCCGCGCCGGGTGATCTCGGCGCGGGCCGCGTTCAGCGCGTCCTCGGTGCGCTCCAGCGCGGTGACCCGGGTCACCCGGGTGGCCAGGTCGGCGGTGATGGTGCCGGGGCCGCAACCGACGTCCAGCAGGGTGAATCCGGAGGAAAGATGCGGCAGCAGGTATGCCGCCGAATTCTCTGCGGTGCGCCAGCGGTGTGAACGCAAGACCGACTCGTGGTGCCCGTGGGTGTACGTCGCCATGCCCATGAAGCTAGCCCCGCTGTCCTCTATTGTGGGACAACGTTCCCACACTATGAACAACACGATTTCTTGGTACGCAGTTCAGGCCGTATTTTGGTGCTCATGAGGATCGGCATCATCGGCGCGACGGGACAGGTCGGTGGCGTCATGCGCCGCATCCTGGCCGAACGCGCCTTCCCTGTCTCCGAGCTCCGGCTCTTCGCCTCCGCCCGTTCCGCGGGCCGCACCCTGCCGTGGGGCGGCGGTGAGGTGACCGTCGAGGACGCGGCCACCGCCGACTACCGCGGCCTGGACATCGTGCTCTTCTCCGCCGGCAAGGGCGGGTCCAAGGAGTACGGGCCGCGCGTCGTCGACGCCGGCGCCGTCGTCGTCGACAACTCCTCCGCCTGGCGGATGGACCCGGACGTTCCGCTCGTCGTCGCCGAGGTCAACCCCGACGCGGCGCGGATCCGGCCCAAGGGCATCATCGCCAACCCGAACTGCACCACGATGGCCGTCATGCCGGTGATCCGGCCGCTGCACGACGAGGCCGGGCTGGTCTCCTTCGTCGCCACCACCTACCAGGCCGTCGGCGGCTCCGGGCTGGCCGGTGTGGCCGAGCTCGACGAGCAGGTGAAGAAGGTCGCCGACCGGGCCACCGAACTCACCCACGACGGCAGCGCCGTCGAATTCCCCGAGACCAGGGTGTTCCCCCGGCCGATCGCGTTCAACGTGATCCCGCAGGCCGGGTCGTTCGTCGACGACGGCAGCTTCGAGACCGACGAGGAGCAGAAGCTCCGCAACGAGAGCCGGAAGATCCTCGGCCTGCCCGAGCTGCTGGTCTCCGGTACGTGCGTGCGGGTGCCGGTCTTCACCGGCCACTCCATCCAGGTGAACGCGCGGTTCGCCCGCCCGCTGTCCCCGGCCCGGGCGCAGGAGCTGCTCGCCACCGCCCCCGGCGTCGAGCTGTCCACGGTGCCGACCCCGTTGCAGGCCGCCGGGCGCGACCCGTCGTACGTGGGGCGTTTCCGGGTCGACCCGACCGCGGAGAACGGCCTCGCCTTCTTCGTCTCCAACGACAACCTGCGCAAGGGCGCGGCGCTGAACGCCGTGCAGATCGCCGAATTGGTCGCCGCCGAGCTGGGCTGACCCGCTCGCCTCCTCTGCCGCCCCGGTCGCGTTCGCGCGGCCGGGGCGGCTCTGTGTCGTCTCTTCTGCGGCATCGAGGGGTCTGCCGGGCTCGATGCGGGCGGGTGGAGGTCTCTGTGGTGTGAATGCGCGGGGGAAGCCGGGCGAATTGACCGGGTGGCTCGTTCCGATGAGGTATGACGGTCAATCCACTCGGCTCCACAATGGAAATCTTGGGGCATTTTGCCCGAATCGGTAGCGCATGGTCGTTTTTAGTTGCAGAGTGATGGAATGAACGACAGTGGGCTCGGCGGGGCGGGCTACTTCTGGTGCCTCCGACACCACCGGGTCGAGACCGGCGACGACGTGTGTCCCGCCCAATTCCGGCTCGGTCCGTTCGCCACGGCTGACGAAGCGACGCGGGCCCTCGAAACGGTCGAGAAGCGCAATGCCGAGTGGGACGCCGAAGACGCCCGCTGGACCGGGGAGAACAGCTAGACCGTCACCTCGCCCCAAGTCCGACCCCTTCCCCGGCGCAGACGTGCCCGCAGTCATTCGCAAGGAGGAACACCCCGATGCCCGCTGCCAAAAAGGCACCGACCAGACCCGCCACCTCCGGCGCGGCGACAAAGACGATTCCCGGTACGGCCAAACGCACCACCGCCGCGGGCCAACCGGAAGCCGCGACCGGTCGGACCGGCGCCGGCACCCCGCGCCCGGGTGGAACCCGCGCCGCGGCCGCGAGTGCCCGGCCGTCCACCGGAACCGGGCGATCGGCTCGTGCGGTGACCGGGGCGGGTACGGCGAAGGCCGGCGCGGTGGGACGTGCCGCGGCGAAGGTGGGGAGTGGAGTCGCGGTGGCGGCCAAGACCAAGAGCTCGGCGAGTGTGACGGCTCGGGTGTCCGGTAAGGGGGCCGAGGCCAAGCCCGGGAGTTCGCGGGCGGCGAAGGCTGCTGTGGCGAAACCGGTCGGGGTGAAAGCGGGCGTGGTGAAGGCGGGTGCGGTGAAGACCGTGGCCGCCAAGACCGCGTCTGCGAAGACCGCGTCTGCGAAAACGGCTTCGACGAAGGCCGCTGTGGTGAAGGCCTCGCCGGCCAAGGTGGCGTCAACGAAGGTCGCTGCGGTGAAGGTTGCGCCCGCCAAGGCTGCTTCCACGAAGGTTGCCGTGACCAAGGCTGCGCCCGTGAAGACGGTGGCGGGGAAGGCCGGGGCTGCGGCCAAGGCGACTACTTCTGTTCGGAGCGCTGCGGTCAAGGGCGCTGCGGGGAAGGGCACTCCGGCCGGGGCTGCGGCTGCGAAGAGTGCCGGCGCCAAGACGGTCGCGGCTAAGCCGGCTGCGAAGGCGACGGCGGGCAAGAGCGCTCGTGGGGTTGCGGTGGTTCCGACGGCTCGGAGTGGGGCGAAAAGTGCGGCGGTAGGCCGGACGGGGGCTGCCAAGGCGGCTCCGGTGAGCAAGGCGGCGGGGGCGAAGGTGTCCGGGCGGGATGCGACGGCCGGCAAGAAGGTGCCGGCGGCGCGGGCGGCGACTACGCCGAAATCCTCGGTGAAGGGCGCTGCGCCGGCGAAGCGGGGGACGGCTGCGGTGCCCGCGGCTCGGGTGGCGGGTGGCTCGGCTCGGGCGGCGGGTGGATCGGCTCGGGCGGCCACCAAACGGGGCGACAAGCCGGTGACCAAGCCGGTCTCGGCGGCCAAGGCGGTCGTGGCGAGCAAGCCGGCGGTCAAGGGGGTCGCGGGCAGCAAGGTTGCGGTCAACCCGGTCGCAGGTGGCAAGACGACGGTCAAGGCGGTCGCGGCGGCTCGGAGTGCGGGGCGGTCCGGAGTGGCCAAACCGGTCACCGGGCGGGTTGCGGACAGCGCGGTGGCGAAGGCGGCCGCGGGCCGGAAGGCGGTGACGCCTTCGAAAGCTGCGAAGTCGGCGGCGGTGAAAGTGCCGGCCGCCCGGTCCGGTGCTGCCTCGACGGGTGGAGTCAAGGTCGGCCCGGCCAAGGCGGGTGCGGCTGAAGCCGGCCCGGTGAAGGTCGGTGCTGCCAAGGCCAACACGGTCAAGGTTGGCGCTGCCAAGGCGAGCGCGGCCAAGACCGGCGCGGCCAAGGTTGGTGCGGCGGGGACCGGCGCGGCCAAGGGCGGTGCGGTCAAGAGCGGTGCGGCCAAGGTGGGTGTCGGTAAGGCGGGTAAAGACGCTGGGGTGGCTACGGCCCGGCGCGCGTCGGGTGGGCGGCGAGTTGCGGCGGCGAGCAGCAATGTGCCGAACAAGACGCAGGTGACCGTCTCGACCGAGGACGCCGAGAGTAAAGAGTGGCGACGGGCTGGGGATGAAACGGAGATTTCGCCCAGTGAGTTGACGGATCGGCCGTTCCTGGGGGGATGGTTCGCGCCGTCGCGGGACGACACCGAGCCCGCCCGCGACTCCGACCAGTGGGGTGCGGACCGGCCCGACCTGGAAGCGCTCGCGGAGCCGGACAAGGTCGCCGGCGGGACCGGCGGGACCGGAACCACGGATCTGGTGTCGGCGCAGATGGAAGCGTTCGCCAAGAGTGCCCGGGCGCGGGGGCAGCTGTTCCTCTCGCCTGAGGACGAAGGAGCGGTCGAGGACGGCGGGGTGATCCGGAGTACGCCGGTGCGGAAACGGGGTGCCACTGCCGGGCCGCAGGAGGCCGAGCGGGCTGGCGAACCGGGCGGTGGTGGTGCCGGATCGGAGGTGGCTGCGGTTCGGGCGGCGCAGGCCGAGATGGCGGCCACCCGGGCGGCGCAGGCGGGGACCCTCGCGGTGGGCCGGGTCGGGCCGGACCAGCCCGAACCGCCGGCCACTCAGGTGGCGGTCGGCGGCGGGACCGTGCCCGGCGGACCGGCGGGGAAGCGGGCCGGCGGCAGGCTGATCGCGGTGCCGGATGACCCCGGTGTGGCGTACGGCGGGGGCTCCGTGGCGGCTGGACCGTTCGCGGCGGAACACTCCGGGGACGTGAGCCGGACCTCGGTGGAGCCGGGGGCGGCGGATGAGGCTACGGCGAGCGCGGAAGTGGCGCCGTCGCGGATGACCCGGCGGGAAGCGGCGGCCCGGCGGGCGGCGGCCCGGGCTGCGATGAGCGGGTCAGCCGGAACGGCAGGCTCCAGCGGCGCGGTCCGCTCCGGCGGAGTGGGCAGCGCCAGTTCAGGCAGTGCGGCGGGCTCGGGCAGTGCGGCGGGCTCGGGCAGTGCGGCGGGCTTGGGCAGTGCGGCGGGCTTGGGCAGTGCGGCGAGCTCGGGCAGTGCGGCGGGCTTTGGCAGTGCGGCGGGCTTGGGCAGTGCGGCGAGCTTGGGCAGTGCGGCGGGCTCGGACGGGGCAGCTGGTTCGGGCGGGGCGGGCAGTGCCGGCGGCGCGCGGAGTGCCGGCGGCGCGGGCGCTGATGCTGGGGCGCGGCCGACGGGTTCGCGAGCGCAGCGGGTGGTGGCTGACGACGTCCCGGACGACGACTGGGATTCCCGGCCGGCGGCGGACGTCGAAGAGGCGGAAGCCGAGAAGCAGGGCGGGCGTGCACCGCGCAGGACAGCGGGCCGCAGTGCCGGGAGCGGGACGGCCAAGGCCGCACGCGGGGCGGCGGCGAAAGCGGCCGAAGCGGCGGAGGCCGCGGCCCGTGCCGCCGAACTGGCCGATGAGGCGGCCCTGAACGCGATCGAGGAGCAGGAGGTCGCGGCGGCACCGGTGAAAACCGGTGGTCGTGGGCGGGGTTCGAGCACCAGGAGTGCGGCGGGGACGCCGGTCAAGACGGTCGGATCGAAGGCTTCCGGGCGGGCGGCGGCGCCGGTCAAGACGGTGGGGGCGAAAGCGGCTCCGACCCGGAACGCCGCGCCCGTCAAGGCGGTGAAGGCGACGGCGCCCTCCAAAGCAACCGCTGGCAAGGCGACCGCTGGCAAGGCGACCGCTGGCAAGGCGACCGCTGGCAAGGCGACCGCTGGCAAGGCGACGGCTGGGAAGGCGACGGCTGGGAAGGCGACCGCTTCTAGAACGACTGCTTCGAAGGCGGCTGCGGCGGCTGCGGCGCGGGCAGCGGTGGCGGCTGAGGAAGCCGCCTCGACCGGGGTACCGAGCAAGACGGGCGGCCGGAAGGTGGCCGGCCGGGCCGGCGTCACCAAGCCGGCCGGTTCGGCTGCGGGACGCGGCGGAGCCCGGGCAGGAGGCGTCGCGAAGGCGCCGGCCAAGGCTACTGCTGCCAAGGCGGGAGCCGCCGCTACGAAGGCGACTGCGGCGAAGGCGGCGGGAACGAAGGCGACTGCGGCGAAGGCGGCGGGGACCAAGGCGACTGCGGCCAAGGCGACAGCAACGAAGGCGACAGCAACGAAGGCGACTGCGGCCAAGGCGACAGGAACGAAGGCGACTGCGGCGAAGGCGGCGGGGACCAAGGCGACTGCGGCGAAGGCGGCGGGAGCGAAGGCGACTGCGGCGAAGGCGGCGGGAACGAAGGCGACTGCGGCGAAGGCGGCGGGAGCGAAGGCGACCGCGGCGAAGGCGGCGGGAACGAAGGCGACCGCGGCGAAGGCGGCGGGGACCAAGGCGACTGCGGCCAAGGCGACAGCAACGAAGGCGACAGCAACGAAGGCGACTGCGGCCAAGGCGACAGGAACGAAGGCGACCGCGGCGAAGGCGGCGGGGACGAAGGCCACTGCGGCGAAGGCGGCGGGGACGAAGGCGACTCCGGCGAAGGCCGGCGGGGCCAAGGCAGCTGGTGCCGCTGCGGTGAAGAGCACGCGGGGTGGTGCCGTGGCGAAGGCTGCCGGTGCCGGTCGGAGCGGGGCGGCTACTAAGGGGGCGGCGGGGAGCCGGGCTGGAGTAGGGGTGGCGACCGGGGCCAGGGCTGCGGGCGCGACGAAGACTGCGGCGAAGGCGACCACAACGAAGACGGGGACCAAGGCAACCGCCACCAAGGCGACTGCGGCGAAGGCGACCGCCGCTAAGGCGGCTGCAACTAAGGCGGCGGGGACCAGGGCAACTCCGGCCAAGGCGGCGGGGACCAAGGCGACAGCCGCCAAGGCGACCGCCGCTAAAGCGACAGCGACCAAGGCGACGGCGACCAAGGCGACGACGACCAAGGCGACGGCGGCCAAGGCGACAGCGACCAAGGCGACAGCGACCAAGGCGACAGCGACCAAGGCGACAGTGGCTAAGGGGACTGGGGCTAAGGCTGCGGCGACGAAGGGGACCGCGACCAGAGCGACCGGGGGCAGGGCCACGGCGGTCAAGTCGGCTGGTGCCCGGGCGGCTGGTGGTCGGGCGGCGGGCAAGGTGGCTGGGCGGAAGGTGAGCGGGGCTCGGGCCGGGGCCGCGGCGGAGGCTGTCGTCGCGGAGGCGGCGGCGGTGGAGGCTGCGGCGGCGGATTTCGCGGCGGTCAAGGCTGAAGAGGCGATGGAGTCTGCCAACCAGGCGGTCGCTTCGGTGATGGCGGCCAAGTCGGCGGCGGCGAAGGCGGTCAAGGTGGCCGCGAGCAACCGGGCCGCGGCGGCCAAGGCGGCACGGACCAGCAAGGCAGCGGCGGCCAAGGCGGCTCAGGCGGTTGCCGACGACGAGCCGGCGGCCCGGAGCGGTCGGAGCCGGACGACGGCGGCCACGAGCACGACGGGCCGGGCGGGAACGAAGGCGGCTTCCGGTCGGGCGGCGGCCAAGACAGCGGCCGGCTCCAAGCGGACGGTGCCGGCGGCTTCGGCACGGACGGAGACCGCGGTGAGCTCGGCCAGGCGGGCGCCGGCCAAGAGCGCATCGGTCAAGAGCGCATCCGCCAGGAACGACTCGGCCAAGAACGGACCGGTCAAGACCGCATCGGCCAAGGGCGCATCGGCCAAGAATGCGCCGGCCAAGAATGCGCCGGCCAAGAAGGCGGCCAACAAGTCGGTGGCTGCCGGGGCTGGGCGGGCTACCGGGAATGCGGCCAAGGGCACCAAGGCGACTCGGACGTCCGGCACGAACGGAAGTGCGGGCGGCGGTGCGACCGGCGGTGGCCGGAACGCCGCGAAGGCGGCTTCGGCGTCGCGGGCCAGCGCGGTGCGCAAGCCGGCGGGTGCGGTGCGCCGCAGCCGGTAGCCATAACCGCTGGCGGTAGCCATAACCGCTGGCGGTAGCCGCTGGCGGTAGCCGCTGGCCGCAAGCGGTAGTGGTGGCCGGTGGCCGGTGAACGTTGAGAGGTCAGTGAGCCGCGCCCCGGGTCCGGGTCGCGGCTCACTTCTTTGCGTCGTCGGGGACGAGCCGAAGGTGTGGTGAGTGGGCCGGCCGAGGGTGCGGCTGGTAGGAATGGCGCGTGCCGATCAAAAGGGTGTGGGCGCCGCAGATCGACTTCTCGGTTCTCCGGCGGGAGCTGAAGCTGCCGGGGGAGTTCCCGGCTGAGGTGATCGCCGAGGCGGAGCGGGTGGCCGGGGAGATGCCGGAGCTCGCCGACCGGACCGATGTCCCGTTCGTGACGATCGACCCGGCCGGGTCGCAGGATCTCGACCAGGCGATGTTCCTGGAGCGCCGGGAGTCGGGCGGCTACCGGGTGCGGTACGCGATCGCGGACGTCGCCTCGTACGCCCGGCCCGGTGGGGCGATCGAGGCGGAGAGCTGGGTGCGCGGGCAGACCGTCTATCTGCCGGACGGGCGGATCCCGCTGCACCCGCCGGTGCTCAGCGAGGGCGCGGTCAGCCTCTTCCCGGACGTGGACCGGGCCGCCGTGGTGTGGACGATCGACCTGGACGCGGACGGGGCGACGACCGGGGTGGCTCTGGAACGGGCGCGGGTGCGCAGCCGGGCCAAGCTGGACTATCCGGGCGTGCAGCGGGAGCTTGACGGCGGCAGCCCGTCCGAGCAGGTGACGCTGCTCGCCGAGATCGGCGCGCGGTTGGCCCGCCGGGCCGCCGACCGGGGAGCGGTCAATCTGCCGCTGCCGGCTCAGGAGGTGGAGCGCGACGGCGACGGCTGGCGGCTGGTGCTGCGCGCGCCGCTGCCGGTGGAGGAGCACAACGCGCAGATCTCGCTGCTCACCGGGATGGCCGCGGCGCGGATCATGCTGGACGGCGGGATCGGGCTGCTGCGGACCATGCCGGCGCCGAAACCGGAGGCGGTGGCCGGTCTGCGGGTCGCCGCCGCGTCCCTCGGGGTGCCCTGGCCGGACGGGGCGAGCGTCGGCGCGGTGGTGGCGTCGGTGGATCCGGGCAGCCCGCGGGGCGCGGCGTTTCTCGACCAGGCGGCGGAGCTGCTGCGCGGTGCCGGGTACACCGCCTTCGGCGGGGACGCCGGGCCGCCGCCGTCCGACGTCGGGCACGGCGGGGTGGGCGCGGCGTACGCGCACGTCACGGCACCGCTGCGGAGGCTTGCCGACCGGTACGTGACGGAGGCGTGCCTGGCCCTGCACGGGGGCCGCCCGGTGCCCGGGTGGGTGCGGGAGGCGCTGCCCCGGCTGCCGAAGCAGATGTCCGCGACCGACCGGGTCGCCGGCGCCGCCGACCGGGGTGCGATCGACCTGGCCGAGGCGGTGCTGCTGCAGGGCCGGGTCGGGGAGACGTTCGACGTGGCGGTCCTGGACCGGGAGGACGCCTCCGGGAAACGGCCGGCCGGCGGCATGGTGGCGCTCGACGAGCCGGCCGTGCGCGCCCGCTGCCTCGGCGACCTGCCGCTGGGCTCACGCATCCAGGCGCGGCTCACCGAGGCCGACCCGTCGACCCGCACGGTCCGCTTCGAGAAGGCGTGACCGGAGACATTCGTACGGCCGCCGCCGGAGAAGCCGGACCGGCCGGAGACCGCAACGGCGGGGACCGCCGGGAGCGGGCCGGGCGCCGCGCGCGAGCTCCTGGGGAGCGTCGCGCGCGGCGGCGGTGCTCACGGCGTACTCGACAACGGGTTCAGAAGGTGTGCTCCGGAGCGGGGAACTCGCCGGAGCGGACCTCGTCGGCGAACTGCCGCGTGGCCTCGGTCAGCGCGCCCGCCAGGTCGGCGTAGCGTTTGACGAACCGCGGCGCCTTGCCGGTCCGCAGCCCGGCCATGTCCTGCCAGACCAGCACCTGGGCGTCGGTGTCCGGGCCCGCGCCGATCCCGACCGTGGGAATCGACAACTCCTTGGTGACCTGCTTGGCGACCTCGCCCGGAACCATCTCCAGGACGACCGCGAAGGCGCCCGCGTCGGCGACCGCCCGCGCGTCCGAGATCACCTCGGCGCCCTCGTTCTCCCGGCCCTGCACGCGGTAGCCGCCGATCGCGTGCTCGCGCTGCGGGGTGAAGCCGATGTGCGCCATCACCGGGATGCCGGCACCGGTGATCGCCTCGATCTGCGGGGCCATCCGGCGGCCGCCCTCCAGCTTCACCGCGTGGCAGCCGCCCTCCTTCATGAACCGGACGGCGGTGCGCAGCGCCTGTGTGGGTGACTCCTCGTAGCTGCCGAACGGCAGGTCACCGACGATCAGCGCGGTCCTGGTGGCCCGCACCACGGCGCGGACCAGCGGCAACAGTTCGTCGACGGTGATCGGGACGGTGGTCTCGTATCCGAACACGTTGTTCGCCGCGGAATCGCCGACGAGCAGCACCGGCACACCGGACTGATCGAAGATCGAAGCGGTGTACATGTCGTACGACGTGAGCATCGGCCACCGGTCGCCGCGGACCTTGGCGTTGAGCAGGTCACGGGTGCGGACCCGGCGGGTTGCGGGACCGCCGTACAGGGTCGGGATCTCCGACATGTCGTCACTCTCCTCCCTCGAGGCCGCCTGATGCGGTCCCCGGGTGTTGCGAGCATCGTCGCACCGGGGAAAGGACCTCGGTCAGGGGTCAGTGGAGGTTTTCACACCATCCCACCGCCCCGCTCACCACCCGGGAAACGGATTAAAGTACCTGTCCCTCCCGGAACCTGTTGGTGATCGGCAGCCGGCGGTCCCGCCCGAACGCCTTCCCGGAGATCTTGGTGCCCGGGGCGGCCTGGCGGCGTTTGTACTCGGCCAGGTCGACCATCCGCAGCACCCGGTCGACCAGGGCCGGGTCGTTCCCGGCCGCGATCAGCTCGGCGCGCCCGAGGTCGTGGTCGACATACCCCTTGATGATCGGATCAAGCACCTCGTAGTCGGGCAGTGAATCCGAATCCTTCTGATCCGGGCGCAGCTCGGCGCTCGGCGGCTTGCTGATCGAATTCTCCGGGATCGGTGCGTCCGCCTGCGTGTTCCGCCAGCGGGCCAATTGCCACACCATGGTCTTCGGTACGTCCTTGAGGGGGTTGAAGCCGCCCACCGAATCGCCGTAGAGCGTGGAGTAGCCGACCGCGAGCTCACTCTTGTTGCCGGTGGTGAGCACGAGGTGGCCGTCGGAGTTGGAGAGTGCCATCAGGATCACGCCGCGGACCCGGGCCTGCAGATTCTCCACGGCGACACCGGACAGCGACATGTTCGCCAGGAAGGCGTCGACCATCGGCTGGATCGGCTCGACGCGGTATTTCAGGCCGGTGCGGCCGGCCAGGTCGGCGGCGTCGTCCTTGGAGTGCTCGGAGGAGTAGCCGCTGGGCAGCGAGACGCCGGTGACCCGGTCCGGGCCGAGGGCGTCGACGGCGATCGCGGCGACCACGGCGGAGTCGATGCCGCCGGAGAGACCGAGGATCACCGAGCGGAAGCCGTTCTTGTCGACGTAATCCCGGAGACCGAGGACGAGAGCGGACCAGATCTCGGCGGAGTCCTCGAGGCGATCCTTGGCGGGGGCCGTCCGGCGGTCGCGGAGCATGGCCGGCTCGCCGGTGATCGTCGTCCGACTTACCGCCATGGTGTCGCTCACCTCGGTTTCCACCCGGGGCTTCGCCGCGTCGGTGGAACCCTCCGGATTCGGCTCGGCGTCCGCCTCCGGCAGATCGAGGTCGTGGACGAGCAGTTCCTCGCTGAACTGCCCGGCCCGCGCCAGCAGCTCGCCGTCCGGTCCGACGATCATCGAGTCACCGTCGAAGACCAGCTCGTCCTGACCGCCGACCAGATTGACGTACGCGACGGTGGCGCCCGCCTCGGCCGCCCGCCGCTGCACCAGCGGGAGGCGGACGTCGTCCTTGTTCAACTCGTACGGCGAGGCGTTGATGGTGACGACCAGCCCCACACCGGCCCGGCGCGCCGCGGTGAACGGGCCGCCGGCCTGCCAGATGTCCTCGCAGACGGTGAGCGCGATGTCGATCCGGTTGAGGCGCACCACGGTCAGCGTGTCACCGGGCTCGAAATACCGGTCCTCGTCGAAGACGCCGTAGTTCGGCAGATGGTGCTTGAAGTAGGTCGCGACCACCTCGCCGCGGTGCAGCAGCGCGGACGCGTCGCGGCGCCCGGTCCCCGGCGTGGCGTCCGAGCTGATCCGGGCCGGCCCGTCGGCGTCCACATAACCCACCACCACCGCCAGCTCGCCCAGCCCGTCGGCGGCCAGCTCCGCGGCCAGCTCGCCCAGCGCCCGTCGGGACGCCTCGACGAACGAGTTGCGGAACACCAGATCCTCGATCGGATAGCCGGTCAACATCATCTCCGGGAAGGCCACCAGGTGCGCGCCGGCCTCCGCGGCGGCCCGTGACCAGCGGCGGACCGCGGCCGCGTTACCGGCCAGGTCGCCGACCGTCGAATTCACCTGAGCGAGGGCGATGCGCAGCGTGGGCATGCGCCTCATTCTTCCCCAGCGGAGGCGTCCCGGAGTTCGACCCGGGCCGACGTCACAGGGCAAGGTCAGCGTAGTCTCGGCTCGACGGGTTGACAGCGGGGCGAGGGGTGGACGTGGACCGACAGCAGGAGTTCGTGCTTCGCACGCTCGAGGAGCGCGACATCCGTTTTGTCCGTCTCTGGTTCACCGATGTCCTCGGCACGCTGAAAAGCGTGTCGGTGGCCCCGGCCGAGCTGGAGTCCGCCTTCGAAGAGGGCATCGGCATCGACGGCTCCGCCATCGAGGGCTTCGCCCGGGTGTTCGAGTCCGACATGGTCGCCATGCCCGACCCGACCACCTTCCAGGTCTTCCCGTTCGAGGGCGGCGGCAGCGGCGAGAGCGCCCGGATGTTCTGCGACATCCTGCTGCCCGACGGCAACCCCGCCTGGGCCGACCCGCGCCACGTGCTGCGCCGCGCCCTGGCCCGGGCGGCCGAGAAGGGCTTCACCTTCTACACCCACCCCGAGGTCGAGTTCTTCCTCATCCAGGACCAGGACAACGACGGCTCGGTGCCGATCCCGGTCGACACCGGCGGCTACTTCGACCACACCACCCACGCGGTGGCCCGCGACTTCCGCCGCCAAGCGGTGCTCGCCCTGGAACGGATCGGCATCTCCGTCGAGTTCAGCCACCACGAGGTCGCCCCCGGCCAGCAGGAGATCGACCTGCGGTACGCGGATGCGCTGACCACCGCGGACAACATCATGACGTTCCGGCACGTGGTCAAGGAGGTGGCGCTCTCCCAGGGGGTGAAAGCCACCTTCATGCCGAAGCCGTACACCGACCAGCCCGGCTCGGGGATGCACACCCACCTGTCGCTGTTCGAGGGCGAGCGCAACGCGTTCTACGACAGCGAGGACCCGCAGAAGCTGTCCAAGACGGCGCGCGCGTTCATCGCCGGCCTGCTGGTGCACGCCCGGGAGTACACCGCGGTCACCAACCAGTGGGTCAACTCGTACAAGCGGCTGTTCCCGATGCAGCTGCCCGACCGGATCACCGAGTCGCCGGCGTTCGTCAGCTGGGGCCACCTCAACCGGTCCGCCCTGGTCCGGGTGCCGGCCTTCGGCAAACCCAACTCGGCCCGGGTCGAGGTCCGCTCGCTCGACTCGGCGACCAACCCGTACCTGGCCTTCGCGGTCATGCTCGGGGCCGGTCTCAAGGGCATCGAAGAGGGTTACGAGCTGCCCGCCGGCGCCGAGGACGACGTGTGGTCGCTGTCCCCGGCCGAGCGCAGGGCGGCCGGCTACGAGGCGCTGCCGGAGAACCTGTCCGAGGCGATCGACGTGATGGCCGGGTCGGAGCTGGTCGCCGAGGTGCTCGGCGAGCACGTCTTCGACTTCTTCCTGCGCAACAAGCGCGCCGAGTGGGAGCAGTTCCGGCGTGAGGTGACGCCCTACGAGCGGCAGCGCTACCTCGGCGCCCTCTGACCGTCCCGACCCCGGGGCGGCGGTCTTCCCTGGTCGCCGCCCTCGCCGGGGTTGATCGCCCGGCCGGGCGGCTGATCTCCCCCGGGTCGCCGCTTCCGCCGGGGTGACGGCCGGTCCGGACTGCCGCCGCCTCCCGAAGTCTCGTCACACGGGGTACGGTCTGCTCTGACGTCATGCGACAAGGGGGAAGTGGCTGTGCTGCAGGACCTGCTGGAAGGCGCGGGGCGGAGCATCGTCTTCGGCCTGATCGGGATCGGCCTGATGGCCGTCGGTTACGTGCTGATCGACCTGCTCACGCCGGGCAAGCTGCGTGACCTGATCTGGACCCGGCGCAACCCGAACGCCTCCCTGCTCCTGGCCGCCAACCAGCTCGGCATCGCCGCGATCGTCTTCACCGCGATCTTCACCACCTACGACTCCTTCGGCCAGGGCCTCGCCTCCACGGTCCTGTTCGGCCTGATCGGCATCGCGATCATGGGCTTGGCCTTCCTGGTCCTCGACTGGATGACCCCCGGCAGACTCGGCGAAGTCATCTGCACCGACGACTTCCACGGCGGCGCCCTGGTCAGCGCCGCCTCCCACTTCGGCGCCGCCCTCATCGTCTGCGCCTGCATCGCTTGAAACCCGATCCGCCGTGCCGGGAGCGGTTCTCCCGGCCGGACGCACCGGGCTGATCCCGCACATGGGGTCATGCGGTGATGGGACCCCGCGCCTCAGCGGAAACGTCCGGGGCCACGGCGCGACTCCGGGTACCGCGAGCGGATCGGGCGTGGGGATCAGCCGGTGCGGCCGAAGTCGCCGATGGCGGCCTGCAATCCGGCGCGGCGGACGCGGGGGATGTCCTCGGCGATGGCGCCGGCCGCCAGGATCACCGCGACGGCGGCCAGCTGGGCGACGGCCAGGAGGTGCCCCAGCGGGACGGTGGCCAGGCAACATGTGGCCACGATCACGCGGTAGCCCGGGCCGGGCTGGGCCAGCAGGCGCAGGAAGACGGCGTGACCGAGCAGGTAGACGGCGACGCCGCCGCCCAGCATCAGGGCCTCCGGCCAGTGCAGTGCCTCGAACGTGTGGCCGAGTGTCTTCTTGATCCCGACCGCGGTGATCACGATGCCGAGGAGCATCGGGATGTGCGCGTACCCCCAGGCGTTCAGGGCCAGGCGGCCGCGCCGGGCGGGATCGTCGACCGCGGCCAGGACGTGCTCGGAGCGGCGGTCGCCGTCGGCGAAATAGGTCCACCACAGGTAGTAGGCGATGGCCAGGCCGAGAACCGCGGCCAGGATCAGGTCGCCGCCGAGATGGCCCTGGCCGCCGACACCGACGCCGATCGCGATGACCGACTCGCCGATCGCGATGATCATGACGAGGCTGTGGCGCTCGACGAAGTGGCCGGCCGCGATGTGGTGCAGCCCGATCGGGTGCGAGTAGCTCGCCAGCACCTGCACCACCGGGGCGGCCAGCCAGCACAGGTGCCGCCACGGCTCGGGCAGCACCCCGCCGGTCAGCACGAGCAGCGCGGCCAGCAGGTTCATCGGCCCGAGAGTCCGCATCACCCGCCGCGCGTCCGGCCCGGCCTGCAGGAACAGCACCGAATGGGTGACGTTGACGACCACGTAGGCCACCCCGAACAGCCAGCCGTTGTGCCCGAACGCGTCCGGGATGGCCAGCGCCATCACCAGGAACCCCGCCATCCCGGCCAGCAGCAGGGTGCGCCGGGTGGTGGTGGTCGGGGCGACCGCGTTGGTGAGCCACGCATACCCCGAATACATCCACCAGACGACGACCAGGACCAACAGGACGTCGACCAGGCCGGACCAGGTCGGGTGGTGGGCGAGCGAGTCGGCGAGCTGGGTCACCGTGAAGACGAAGACGAGATCGAAGAACAGCTCGAGTGTGGACACCCGGGGCTCGGGCGACTCCTGCGTCATGCTGCAGACCTTAGGCGGTCGGCGGTGACTGCGGGGTGCCGGCGCCGTACCGGGAGATTGTCGTACCCCCGCTCTAGCGTGCTGGGCGTGAACCGTACCGACCGGCTCTACGCCCTTGTCGAGGAATTGCGGGCGGTCGCACCCCGGCCACGCAGCGCCCGCTGGCTCGCCCAGCGCTTCGAGGTGAGCGTCCGCACCGTCGAGCGTGACATCGGCGCCCTGCAGCAGTCCGGCACCCCGATCTACGCCGAGCCGGGCCGCACCGGCGGTTACTGCCTGGACCGGGCGCACACCCTGCCCCCGGTCAACCTGACTCCGGAGGAGGCGGTGGCGATGGCGCTGGCCCTGCGCCGGCTCGACGGCACCCCGTTCCGGCAGCCGGCGGCGAGCGCCTTCCGCAAGCTGGTCGCGGCGATGCGGACCGACGACGCGGCCGCCGCGCAGGAGCTGGCCGAGCGGATCCACCTGGTCGGTGGGATCGTCCCGGCCGTCATGCCCCGCGCGGCGGTCGGCGCGCTGCCGATCGGCCGGGTCCTGCGGATCGGTTATGCCGACCGGTCCGGCGCCGTCACCACCCGCGACATCGAGCCGTTGGGATATGTCGGCATCCGCGACCAGTGGTATCTGATCGCCTGGTGCCGACTGCGCGACGGCGTCCGGATCTTCCGCACCGACCGGATCAGCTCGGTGGTGCCGACCCGGGAGGTCGCGCCGGCCCGCCCGTTCACCGAGGATGATCTGGACATCCCGGTGACCCGGCGGGAGCGGCTCACCCTGCTCGTCAGGACCGCGGAGCCGGCGGGGTGAAGACGCCGAAGAGGTTGCCGAGCGGGTCGGCGAGCCGGGCGAAGACCAGCCCGTTGGCTTCCCGCTGCGGCCCCACCAGGACTGTCGCCCCGCCGGCCACGGCCTGACGGCAGACCGCCTCGGTGTCGGCCACCACCACCAGGAAGATCGCCTGCTGCGGCGCCTTCCCCCCGGTGCCGTAGAAGCCGCCGAACGGCGCCCCGCCGTCCGGCCCGGTGACCATCCGGTACGCCTCGCCGTCCAGTCCGATGGACGTGTCGTCGTCGGTGAAGGTCCAGCCGAACAGCTCCCCGTAGAACTTCTCGGCCTCCGCCGGGTGGTCGGTGCCGACTTCGATCCAGCCGATGGTGTTCATCTCGTTCTCCTTCGTTGGCGTCGACAGAACTCTCGCGGGCCGGCCCGACAGCGTCCTGTCGGTGTTTGCCGGCGAGTAATTCGTTAGCCTCGTCACGTGAGGACAGCGCTTGTCATCGAGAACGATCCGACCGACGACCTCCGGCGCCTCGGGGAGTGGCTCACCGAGGCCGGGCTGGAGCTGACCGTGCTGCGCCCGCACGCCGGCGACGATCTGCCCGAGACCCTGGACGACTTCGCCGCCCTGATCGTGCTCGGCGGCGATCAGAGCGCCTATCCGGATGCGGCCGGCGCCCCGGGCGCCCCCTGGTTCCCGGCGTTGGAGGGGCTGTTCCGCAAGGCGGTCCGCAACCGGGTGCCGACGCTCGGCGTGTGCCTCGGCGGGCAGCTGCTGGCCAGCGCGCACGGCGGTCTGGTGGAGCGCAGTCCGGCCGGCCCGGAGATCGGTCCGGGGCTGGTCGGCAAGCGCGACGCGGCCGACACCGACCCGCTGTTCCAGTGGGTGCCGCTGCTGCCCGACGTGATCCAGTGGCACCGTGACGAGATCACCGAGCTGCCGCTGAGCGCCACCCTGCTGGCCGCCTCCAGCCGTTACCCGCATCAGGCGTTCCGGATCGGCGACCGGGCCTGGGGCCTGCAGTTCCACATCGAGTGTGACGCCGCGATGATGGCCGACTGGGTCCGGCTGGGCGCCGCCGACCTGGACGAGCTGGGCTACGACGGGGAGGCGGTGGTGCACGCGGTCGCCGGCATCCTGCCCGACGTCGAGGAGGTCTGGCAGCCGTTCGCGGCCCGGTTCGCCGCGCTGGCCCTGGGTCAGCTGCCGGATGCCGGGATGCCGAAGACCCTGCCGCTGCTGGGGCAGTGAGGTGACCCGCCCCACCCGGCTGGCGCGGTACGGTTTCGCCGACTCCGGGGCCGATCTGCTCGGCCCGCGCGGTCTGCGGCTGTGGGACGCCGAGGGTCCGGCCGGCGCCGACGCGGCCGAGCTGATCCACGCCCTGTCCCGGGCCGCCGACCCGGATCTGGCGCTGCGCCAGTTCCACCGGCTGGTCGACGCGGTGTCCCGGGCCGCCGAGCGGGCCGCCGGGGCCCGCCCGACCGGGCCGACCGGTGAGATCACCGCGAACGACGCCACCCGGGAGGTGTTCGGCGAGCTGTTCCGGGATCACGGTCTGCGCCGCCGGCTGGTGGCGGTGCTCGGTGCCTCGTCGACGCTCGGCGATCACCTGGTCGCCAACGAGCAGGAGTGGCGGGCGCTGGCCACGACGAAGAGCGGGCTGCCGCCCGATCCGGAGGGGCACCTGGAGCTGGACGAGCCGACCGTGCCGGCGTTGCGCCGGGCGTACCGGATCGCCCTGCTGCGGATCGCCGCCGCCGACCTGACCGGTGGCCGCGGTCTGGAGCCGACCATGGCCGCGCTGTCGACGCTGGCCGACGAGACGCTGTCCGCGGCGTACGCGATCGCGGTGGCCGCGCTGCCGGCCGGCACCCCGGAGCCGCGTCTGGCGGTGGTGGCGATGGGCAAGTGCGGCGGCAACGAGCTGAACTACATCTCCGACGTCGACGTGATCTTCGTGGCGGCCGGCGACGAGGATCTGCCGGCCGGCACCACGGTCGCGGCCCGGCTGATGGAGATCTGCGGTCAGGTCGCCTGGCCGGTGGACGCCGCGCTGCGCCCGGAGGGCAGCCGTGGCCCGCTGGTCCGCACCCTCGCCAGCCATCAGGCCTACTACCGCAGGTGGGCGCGGACCTGGGAGTTCCAGGCCCTGCTCAAGGCCCGCCCGGCGGCCGGCGACCTGGCGCTGGCCGGGGAGTGGCTGGCCGATCTGGCGCCGCTGGTCTGGCATGCCGCGGAGCGGCCCGAGGCGGTCGCCGACGTGCGGGACATGCGCCGCCGGATCATCGACAACGTGCCGGCCCGCGAGCTGGACCGGGAGATCAAGCGGGGCCCGGGCGGGCTGCGGGACATCGAGTTCGCGGTGCAGTTGCTGCAGCTGGTGCACGGCCGGGTCGACGAGTCGCTGCGGCTGCCCGGCACGCTGCCGGCGCTGCGGGCCCTGGTCTCCGGGGGCTATGTGGGCCGGCAGGACGGTGAGACGCTGCTGCGCGGCTACCGTTTCCTGCGGGCCGTCGAGCACCGGCTGCAGTTGCAGCACCTGAAGCGCACGCACACCGTTCCGGACGATCCGGCCGGGCTGCGCTGGCTGGCCGCGGCGCTCGGCTACACCGCGCTGCCCGGCCAAGGCGCGGTGGAGGCGTTCCGGTCGGACTGGATCGGGCACGCCGCGAACGTCCGCCGGCTGCACGTCAAGCTGCTCTACCAGCCGCTGCTGGAGGCGGTGGCCCGGGTGCCGGCCGACGCGCTGCGGATGACCCCGGAGTCGGCCCGCAAGCGGCTGGAGATCCTCGGTTTCGCCGACCCGGCCGGCGCGCTGCGCCACCTGGAGGCGCTGACCGGCGGCGTGACCCGCACCTCGGCGATCCAGCGCACCCTGCTGCCGATGCTGCTGCAGGATTTCGCCGACGCGCCGGAGCCGGACCGGGGCCTGCTCAACTACCGGCAGGTGTCGGACAAGCTGGGCGGCACCCCGTGGTATCTGCGGCTGCTGCGCGACGGCGGCCCGGTCGCCCGCCGGCTGGCCCGGGTGATCGGCCTCTCCCGGTATGCCACCGATCTGCTCACCCGCGACCCGGAGGCGTTGCGGCTGCTGGCCGACGATGCCGAGCTGCAGCCCCGGTCCCGGGAGAAGCTGCTCGACGGGTTCGCCGCCGCGGCGGACCGGCACGCCGGGGACCCGGTCAAGGCGATCGCCGCGGTCCGCGCCCTGCGCCGCCGTGAGCTGTTCCGGCTGGCCTGCGCGGACATCCTGTCCCAGGCCGGTGATCTGGCCCCGGCCCACCCGGTCGACGTGCACGAGATCGGCGCGGCGCTGTCCGCGGTCACCGACGCCACGCTGAACGCCGCCCTGCTGATCGCCCGGCGGGCCCGACCGGGTCCGCCCGGGATGCGTTTCGCGATCATCGGGATGGGCCGGCTGGGCGGCTACGAGATGAGCTATCCGTCGGACGCCGACGTGCTGTTCGTCTTCGACGGCACGGATGACGGCGCCGCGGCGCACGCGGTCGCCGAGGAGACGCGCCGGCTGCTCAACGCCCCCGCCCCCGATCCGGCGCTGGGCGTCGACGCCGATCTGCGCCCGGAGGGCCGGCAGGGCCCGCTGGTCCGCAGCCTGCAGGCCTACCAGCAGTACTACGACCGCTGGTCGAAGGTGTGGGAGGCGCAGGCGCTGCTGCGCGCCCGCTTCGTCTGCGGTGACCACGATCTCGGCGTGGCGTTCGAGGCGCTCGCCGACCGCAAGCGGTACCCGGACGGCGGCTTGAGCCGGGACCAGGTCGTCGAGATCCGCCGGATCAAGGCCCGGGTCGAGACCGAGCGGCTGCCCCGCGGCGCCGACCCGAACACGCACACCAAGCTGGGCCGCGGCGGCCTGGCCGACGTCGAGTGGGCGGTCCAGTTGCTGCAGTTGCGGCACGCCCACGAGGTGCCGGATCTGCGCCGCACCGCGACCCTGGAGGCGCTGGCGGCAGCCCGGGAGGCCGGCCTGGTGGAGGCGGCCGACGCCGCCGCGATGGCCGACGGCTGGACGCTGGCCGCCCAGGTCCGCAACGCGCTCACCCTGGTCCGCGGCCGCCCGACCGATCAGCTGCCGCAGCACGGCGTCGAGCTGGCCGGCACGGTGCTGCTGCTCGGCGGCGGTGACCCGGGCGAGTTCGTCGACCGCTACCTGCGCCTCACCCGGCGGTCCCGGGCCGCCATGGAACGGGTCTTCTCCTGACCGCTCACACCGCCGCGGCGATCACCCGGGTCAGCGAGGCGTGCAGCCGGTGCAGGTCGTCGATCGGCATGCCGAGCCGTGCCACCACGGCCGGCGGGATCCGCAACGCCTCGGCCCGCAGCGCCTCACCCCGCTCGGTCAGCGTGATCGCCAGGCTGCGCTCGTCCGCCCGGTCCCGCTCACGGCGCAGGTAACCGATCGCTTCCAGACGCTTGAGCAGCGGCGACAGCGTGCCCGGATCGAGCGCGAGCAGCTCGCTGAGCCGGCGCACGGTCAGCGGCGACTCCCCCCAGAGCGCGAGCATCACCAGATATTGCGGATGCGTCAGGCCCATCGGCTCCAGCAGCGGCCGATAGAGCGCCACGACGCTGCGTGCCGCCACCGACAGCGCGAAGCACACCTGTCGTTCCAGAGCCAGCGGATCATCATCCACGGGGGCGTCGTCGGTCACTTGCGGTTCTCCTCAGGTCGTTGGTTATCCTACCAATAGTTGGGGCACAAACAGTTGGCCCGCCAACTAGACGAGGAGTGCGTCGTGGCGACGTTCCAGGACCGGTTCGCGCGATGGTTCCACGAGACCTTCGACGACATGTGGTTCCGCTCGCTGATCGGCCCGGCCCAGACGAAGGGCGCCGTCCAGGGCTGCGACGCCTTCGCCCGCGAGGGCTGGAAGGCGGACCTGGAACGCCGCAAGCAATACACTCGCGACCAGCGCGAACTCAAGCGGGCCCGGCGTGCGGGGGCCCGCTGACGGTCACCTTCAACCTCGTGATGTCGGGCGCGCCGGTCGATGACTGATCGCCGCTGATCGGGGGCGAGCGGTCCCGGCGACCCGGCCGCCGGCGCGTCCACCACGATCCCCGCGCCCTTCCCTATCCGCTGGTGGGCGCAGTCCGAATCACATCCGACCCGACCCGACCCGGCGCCGCGGACCGGGGGCCCCATACGTTGCAGGCTGTCACGGTAGGGTCGTCGCCATGCCGCGTCCGCCTCTCATCCGATATGCGGGGCTCGCAGGTAGCACCCTGTTGTCAGGTGCCGCGCGGCTCGGCGGCGCGCACCGCCCGTGGGAACCGACGGTGACCCCGTGGACGATCGTCACCGGGCAGAACGGAATCCTGCTGCCGGTGTTCTGGCTGATCGGGATCACCCTGCTGATCGGCGCCTGGCTGGCCGGGCGACGGGTGGTCCCGTCCGCGCGGTGGGCGTTCGTCACGGCCGGGCTGTGGGCGTTCCCGCTGGTGCTGTTCCTGCCGCTGGGCAGTTACGACACCTACTCGTACGCCTGCCAGGGCTGGCAGCACGCGGCCGGGCTCAACCCGTACGCCGGCGGGGTCGATCTTCTGGGTTGCCCGTGGTCCGACGCCGTCGCGCCGATCTGGCGCGCCACCCCCGCCCCGTACGGCCCGGTGTTCCTGACCCTCGCCGCCATGGCGGCGCGGGAGGGCGGTTCGCTGGCCGGGACGGTGGCGCTGCTCCGCCTGATCGCCGTGGCCGGGGTCGCACTGCTGGGTGCCTGCCTGCCGGTGCTGGCCCGCCGGGCCGGTGTGCCGGCCGCTCGCGCGGTCTGGCTGGTGCTGGCCTGTCCGTTGCTGCTCATCCACCTGGTGTCCGGCGCGCACAATGACGCGGTGATGGTCGCGCTGCTGGTCGCCGGCCTGGCGGTCGCCTCGACCGGCCGGGGCTGGCCGGCCGGTGTGCTGATCGGGCTCGCGGTGGGGGTGAAGGTCACCGCGATCGTCGTGCTGCCCTTCCTGATCTTCCTGGTGCCGAAGCCGCGCTGGCGGGCGGCCGGCGAGTTGGCCGGGGGCGCGGCCGGCGCGCTGCTCGTCGCCTCGCTCGGCTCCGGGCTGGGCCTGGGCTGGATCGGCGCGCTCGTGGACAGCGGCGTGTCGGTGCAGTGGACGTCGCCGCCGACCGCGGCCGGGATGACCCTGGAGCTGTTCGGCGTGCCGCACGGCGTCCCGGTCACCCGGATCCTCGGCATGCTGGCCCTGGTCGCCGTGCTGATCGCCCTGTTCCGGCGGACCGCGCGAGGCGGCGATCCGCTGTTGTACGCCGGGCTGGCGCTGGCCGCGACGGTGCTGCTCGCCCCGGTCTTCCACCCGTGGTACGCGACCTGGCCGCTCGCCGTGCTGGCCGCCACGCTGCCCCGGGACACCCGGTGGCTGGCCGTCCCGTGCGCGGTGGCCGCCGCCCTCTGCCTGCCCGACGGATACAACCTCGCCCTGGCCACCAAGGCTCTGGGTGCTGTCGGGATGACTGTGCTCGCCGGTTCTCTAGCGTGGAAAGTGCTGCATGAAGCGAATCGTGTCCCTGGTCGGGTCGGCGTTGCTGGCGGTGGTTCTGATATTCACCGCGGTGCACCGTAACCAGTTCTTCGACTCCAAGGTCTACTACGGGGCGGTGAAGTACTGGTTCCGCGACGGCGGGATGGTCTACGACTGGCTGAAGCCGGGCACGCCGTACGGCTTCACCTATCCGCCGTTCGCCGGCCTGGTGATGTCGCCGATGTCGGTGCTGCCGTTCGCCGCCGTGGTGGTGCTCGCCTCGATCGGCACGGTGCTCACCACCGCGCTGCTGGTCTGGTGGCTGGCCGGGTCGGTGCTACGCCGCACCGGCCACCCGCTGTGGTTCGTCTTCGGGCTGGCCTGCTGTGCCGGGCTGGCTTTCGAACCGGTCCGGGAGACGTTCAGTTTCGGTCAGGTCAATCTGCTGCTGCTGACCGTGGTGACCGGCGACATGCTGTTCGGGGTCGCCCGCGGCCGCTGGTGGGGTGGCATCGGCATCGGGCTGGCCACCGCGATCAAGCTGACGCCCGGAGTCTTCATCCTGTATCTGCTGGTGACCCGCCGGTGGAAAGAGGCGGGCACCGCGATCGGCGCGGCCGCCGGGGCGTCGGTGCTGGCCGGCGCGCTGTTCCCGGATCAGTCCCGGGAGTTCTGGACGTCCGCGCTGTGGGACACCAACCGGGTGGGTTCGCTGCAGTTCCTCTCCAACCAGTCGGAGCGCGGCATGATCGCCCGACTGCCGTACGACCAGATCGGCTCGAAGATCTGGCTGGTCTGCGTCCTGATCACGCTGGTCTGGTGGGGGCTGCGGGTGGCCCGGAACCCGGGTGACGTGGTCGGCGGCCTGGCCCTGACCGGCGTGCTGGGCTGCCTGGTCAGCCCGGTCACCTGGATCCACCACTGCGTGTGGCTGATCCCGGCGCTGATCCGCTGCCTGGAGCGTGGCTGGTCGGGGGTGGGTCGCGGGCCGGCCTGGCTGGCCACCGCCGCGTACGTGCTGATGACCTCGCATCTGGCCTGGCTGTGGGAGAACCGGCCGTGGCCGCCGATGGCGATCCTGGGCAGCAACCTCTACGTCCTGTTCAGCCTGGCTCTGCTGATCTGGACGCCGATCGGCGCCGGGGTCCCGGCCCCGGATCCGGCTCCGGAGAAGGTGCTGACCGGCGCTGACGGGCGCTGATCACCGCGTCAGCGGATTGTCAGCGGTCCCCGGCACGGTGGCCGCATGGGACATGACACCACCACCGCCGTCTACGCCGAGGGCCTGGTGAAACGCTACGGCGACACCACCGCGCTGGCCGGGGTGGACCTCGCGGTCCGCACCGGCACCGTGCTGGGGCTGCTCGGCCCGAACGGCGCCGGCAAGACCACCGCGGTCCGGGTACTGGCCACCCTGGTCCGCCCGGACGCCGGGCACGCCACGGTGGGCGGCTTCGACGTGGTCCGCCAGGGCCACCAGGTGCGCCGGCTGATCGGCCTGACCGGCCAGTACGCCTCGGTCGACGAGCAGCTCACCGGTTTCGAGAACCTGCTGATGATCGGCCGCCTGCTCGGGCTCACCCGGCCGGCGGCCCGGGCCCGGGCCGGGCAGCTGCTGGACCGCTTCGACCTGGCCGACGCGGCCGGCCGGGCGGCCGGGAAGTACTCCGGTGGCATGCGCCGCCGCCTGGACCTGGCGGCCAGCCTGGTCGGCGAGCCGCGCCTGCTCTACCTCGACGAGCCGACCACCGGGCTGGACCCGCACAGCCGCAACGAGGTGTGGGACATCGTCCGGGGGCTGGTCGCCGACGGCACCACGGTGCTGCTCACCACCCAGTATCTGGAGGAGGCCGACCGGCTGGCCGACGAGATCGTGGTGGTCGGCCACGGCCGGGTGCTCGCCACCGGCACGCCCGAGCAGCTCAAGGCCCGGACCGGGGCACAGACCGTGACGGTGCGTCCGGCCGACCCGGATGATCTGGAGAAACTGTCCGGCGAGGTGGGCCGGGTCGCGGCCGGGCCGGTCGAGGTGCGCGGCGATGCGGTGGTCGCGCCGGTCAGCGGCCCGGGGGCGCTGACCGCGCTGGTCCGGAGCCTGGACGACGCCGGCCTCCCGGTGTCCGAGCTGGCGCTGCGCGGCCCGAGCCTGGACGAGGTCTTCCTGAGCCTGACCGGAGCCGCCGCATGAGCACGACGACCCTGCGCCACACCGCGACGCTGGCCTGGCGGACGCTGGTGCAGATCCGGCACAACCCGTTCGAGCTGATGGACTTCAGCATCCAGCCGGTGATGTTCCTGCTGCTGTTCACCTATGTCTTCGGCGGGCAGATGGCCGGCTCCCCGCAGGAGTACCTGGCTTTCGCGCTGCCCGGGATCATCGCGCAGAACCTGCTCTTCGCCAGCCTGACCACCGGCGTCGGCCTGAACACCGACATCAGCAAGGGTGTCTTCGACCGACTGCGGTCACTGCCGATCTCCCGGTTCTCGCCGCTGGCCGGCCGGATCGTGGCCGACGTGATCAAACAGGCGTGGGCGCTCGCGCTGCTGCTGGGTTTCGGCATGCTGCTGGGTTTCCGGATCACCACCGGCCCGCTGCCGGTGCTCGGCTTCTTCGCCCTGCTGCTCGGCTTCGCGGTGTCCGTCTCCTGGGTGTCCGTGCTGCTCGCGATGCTGGTCAGCGAACCGGCCCGGGTGCAGATCTTCGGCTTCGTGCTGATCTTCCCGATCACGTTCGTGAGCAGCGCGTTCGTCCGCACCGACAGCATGCCGGGCTGGCTGCGCGGCTTCGCGGGGGTGAACCCGACCACGCTCCTGGCCGACGCCGGCCGCGGCCTGCTCACCGGTGGCCCGGTGGCCGGCCCGGTCACCGGTGCGCTGATCTGGGCCGCCGCGCTCTTCGCGGTCTTCGCCCCCCTCTCCGTCCAGGCCTTCCGCCGCCGGGTCTAATCCGGCCGCGGCCAGCGCGGTGTCCATGGTGACCGCCGTGGCCCGGCCGAACGCCGCCGCATAGCCCGCGTCGCCCAGTGCGGCGCGGGCTTCGCCCGCCACGATCACACCCGCATTGACGGTACGGTCGACCGACCCCCGCACCGCGTCAGCGGCACCCAGCAGGAACGCCGCCCGCTCCGGATCCGCCTCGCGCAGCGCCAGGTCGGCCCACCCGGCGAGCACCTGGGCGATCATCGGCGAATCCCGGGTGCGCACCGCGATCCGCAGCGCGGTCTCGTGCTCGGCCCGCGCCTCGGCGAGCCGGCCGGCGGTCGCCTCGATCAGCCCCCGGGTGCTGTGCGTCATCGCCCGGAACTGCGGCGCCAGCGTCGAACCGGCGATCAGTGCCACGGTCCGGTCCACCTGCTCGCGCGCCTCGTCCAGCCGGCCCTCCTCGCGGGCGAGCGTCGCGGACACGTGGTGCACCGACGCCATCACCTCCGGAATGCCGAGGTCGGCGGCGTACTCCCGGGCCTCGTCCAACGCCCGGTACGCCTGCTCCCGCTGCCCGTGCAGCCACAGCTGATAGGCCAGCTTGGCGCCCATCTGCGGGACGTCCTCCCGGATCCCGACCTCCCGCAGCAGCTCGACCGCCTCCCGCTGCCAGCCGACCGCCTGCGCGAAGTCGCCGCGTGCTGCGGTCAGGTCGGCCAGTGCGCTCAGCGTGAACCCGATACCCCAGCGGTCGCCGACCGCCCGGAACCCGGCCAGCGACGCCCGCAGGTCCGCCTCGGCGACCTCGGCCGGCTCCCCGAAATTCAGCCGCACCTGCCCGACGATCATCCGGGCGACCGCGCGCAGCCACGGATCCGGGTCGTCGACGATCGTCGCGGCGGCCTGCTCCGCATCCGCCCGCCGGGTCCCGTACAGCGCCGCGACCAGCCCCAGCATCCGCAGCCCCGGATGGCTGCCCGGATGCGGGTCGGCCAGCTCCAGCGCCCGGTTGAAAGATGCCTTCACCTCGGCGAACGCCATCGGGCCCTCGACCCCGTTGAGCGCCGCCAGGGTGTACGCCAGGGCCAGCTCCTGCCGGTCCGCCGGGCCGTCCAGGGCCAGCGCCGCCAGGCACAGCGTGGAACCCTCGGTCCGGTGCCCGCACAGCCACCAGTACCAGCCCAGGTTCGCCACCAGGGCGACCGCGGTGGCCCGGTCGCCGGCCGCCAGCGCGGCCCGCAGCGAGGCGTGCAGATTGTCGTGCTCGGCCCGCAGCCGGGCCATCCAGACCAGCTGCTCGGCCCGCCGCAGATGCGGCTCCGCCGCCCGGGCCAGCGCCAGCAGATGATCGGCGATGGACCGGCGCGACGACTCGGTCTCGCCGGCCTCGGCGAGCCGCTCCAGGCCGTACTCCCGAATCGTCTCCAACATCCGGTAGCGCCCGTCCGGCTCCAGGATCAGCAGCGACTTGTCCACCAGCGCGCTGACCACGTCCAGGTCGGCACCGCAAACCCGCTCGACGCCCGCCAGGTCGGCGCCGCCGGGCAGCGCGGCCACCCGCCGCCACAGCCGGCGCTCCGGCTCGGACAGCAGCTCCCAGCTCCAGTCGACCACCGCCCGCAGCGTCCGATGACGCGGCAGCGCGGCCCGGTTACCGCCGGTCAGCAGCCGGAACCGGTCGGTCAGCCGGTCCGCCAGCATCGCCGGCGGCAGCGTCCGCAGCCGGGCCGCGGCCAGCTCGATCGCCAGCGGCATCCCGTCCAGGGCCCGGCAGATCCGCACCACGCTCGCCACGTTCCCGTCGGTCAGCGCGAACCCGGTCGCCCGGTCCAGCAGCAGCCGCACACTCGGAAAGCCGGCCGCGGTGGTGGCGTCCGACCCGGCCGGCGGCAACGGCAGCGGCTCCACCGGATGGATGCCCTCGCCCGGGATCCCGAGCGGCTCCCGGCTCGTCGCCAGTAGCCGCAACCCGGGCGCGGCCCGCAGCAGCGCCGCGGCGACCTCGGCGGCGGCCTCGATCAGATGCTCACAGTTGTCCACGATCAGCAGCAGCTCCCGGCCGGCCACCGCGTCCCGCAACCGGGTCAGCGGATCACGGCCCGGCTGCTCCCGCAGGCCCAGGGCGGTCAGGACGGCCTGCGGCAGCTCCGCGGCGTCCCGTACCGGCGCAAGCTCCACCAGCCACGACGCACCCGGCAGCCGGCCGCCCACCTCGACCGACAGCCGCGTCTTCCCGCTGCCGCCCGGCCCGGTCAGCGTGACCAGCCGATGCGTGCCGATCAGCGCGACCACCCGCCGGACGTCGGTCTCCCGGCCGACGAAGGTGCTCAGCTCGGCCGGCAGATTCCCGCGCGGGCCCGGCCGCTCCTGGCGGAGCAACTCCCGGTGCAGCGCGGTCAACTCGGCGGACGGGTCGGTGCCCAGCTGCTCACGGAGCCGGACCCGGATCCGCTCGAACGCGTCCAGCGCCCGCCCCGGACTCCCGGCCCGACGCAAAGCCCGGATCAGCAGCGCGGCCAGCGGCTCGTCCAGCGGGTGCGCGGCGACCAGGGCCTCCAGCTCGGCGACCACGTCGCGGTGCGCCATCTCGGCCGCCAGCCAGGCCTTCTGCGCGCGCAGCCGGACCTCCTCCAGATGGACGTCGGGAACCTCCAGCTCCCCGCGCCACATCCGCAGTGCCGCCCCCGGATCCCGGTCGGCGCACGCCAGGAAACGCAGCGCGTCCACCCGCCCCGGATCCAGCACCAGCCGGTAGCCGGTCGCCGTCGCCTCGATCCGCAACCCCGGCGCCGCCCGCCGCAACCGCGACACCAGCGCCTGCACCGCGTTCCCCGCGCCGGCCGGCGGCGCCGCACCCCACAGACCGTCGACCAGCCGGCCCGTGGAGACGCTGCGCCCCGCGTCACGAGCGAGAAGAATCAGCAGCGTCCGCAGTCGGACGCCACCGATCGGCACCGGCGCACCGTCATCGGCGCGCAGCTCCAGCGGGCCCAGCACCCCGATGTCCACGCGTCGATTCTGCCTCGCCGACCGCACCCGCGGTTCCGCATCGTCCCGCTGGCCGCTCGGCCCATGGTCCACTGTGGCGCAGCGCTCGATGGGTCCTTCGGCGAGCGTCTCCTTGCTTGACGCCCCGCACGTCAACCGTCGAGAGGAGTAGGCGTTCGATGGCGGCTTCGCGACTTCATAGCGTGCGGGCGAGAGCAGGGATTGATATCAGCCCCTTTGCGCCCCCTTTCAGGATATCGAAGGTGTCATGGAGTGCTTCTACGCTCGACGCGTGGTAGACCTTGAACCTCACGCGACTTCTCAGAGAAGGTCGGCGAATGGACATCGAGAACTCTGCCTCATTCGAGGTGGCTCTGCAGGCCGGTATACACCTGATGCTGGGAGCCGGCTTCAGCGTGCTGGCGAAGGACAAGCAGGGAAGGTCTCTTCCTGTCGGCGGGAAGCTCGGCGACGAATTGCGTCAAGAATTCGGCGTGGATCCTGGATGCAAGCTGACCCTGCCGCAGCTTTACACCATTCTGGCGGCGAAGGATCGGGACGCCGCCGACGAATATCTCCGGAATCGTTTCACGGTCGGCTGGTTTGATCCGCGCTACACCTCTGTGGCGCGCCTTAACGTTTCGATGATTTTTACCACAAATATCGACGACCTGCCATGGAAGATCTATGAAGGCAGCCAGACGAAATATCTCAATGACGTCGTGATGCGTGGGCCACAGTTTAAGGATGGATCGGCGGTTGACTATGCCCCTCTCCATGGTTCCGTACTCGACGATACGCGAGCATTTCGCTTCACGAGCATAGAGGTGGCCAGCAGCTTCTCGTCGGATCCTACGCTCTGGCAGACCTTTCGACGTCGGCTGTCGGCGGGCCCGACACTGTTTTGGGGATACTCTCTGCAGGACGCGGCGGCTCTTGAATCCCTGCAGACCACGGGTCAGGGCGGAAGAGCCGTAGGGAACAATTGGATTACGGTCAGGCCGTCCGACCGAGACGACCCCCTTGTCGAGTATCTTCGCGCTCTACGTTTTCAGATCATCTTCGCTGAAACTGAAGAAATGATCGAATATTTCGATGGTTTGGTTCCGGCGGCACCGTCGGAAGGCGCGGATGACATCATCGACTCGCTGAGGCAATATTTGGTTCCAAGGCCTAGTAGGGTGCCTCAGCGCCCCGTAGTGGAATTCTATTCCGGTGCGGCGCCGGCATGGAGTGACATATTTCGCCCAGACGTTCCGAAATTGGAACAGTATCGAGTGGCGGAGAATGCGCTGAACAGCAAAAAGGACGTAATCGTCACTGGAATTCCGGCGAGCGGGAAAACGACGCTCTTGATGCAACTCGCGGCGGCGAATGTAGGTCCTGGCGTTACTTTCATGCCAGGCTCCATGACCAGAGAGGCTGCGGACCGACTTCAACGGGTTCTGCAGGGGAACGAAGCGACTGTGGTACTCGATCGCTTCTGTGACGACGTCGAGGCATGGAATCTGCTCCGAGCGGCGCCGAATATTACGCTCCTCGCCGCTGATCGTGACTATAACATCGGGACCGTGATCCACCGTATCGATCGGTCTGGTGTGGAATTCGTTTCCCTGTCTGAAATCAGTGAACTGGATCAGGGCACCATCCGAGCCGCCATACCTGCGGCCGTGCGGACCCCGAAGATGGTTAGGCCGCCGGTTACCGCGGGCGAGGTGAGCATACTGGACTTCAACCTTGCGAATACTACCTCGAAGAGTCTAGAATCGCGCCTTGTAGAGGCCATCAAGCAGTTCCAGGAAGATGATCCGGTCTCTGCCGAGATGCTTATCTTGATCGCATACGTTCATGCATGCGGAACCGTGTTGTCAATGGACATGGCACTCGCCTATTGGCGTGATAAATCCGCTCAATACAGAGACATATTAACACTCATCGAAAAAGTCGGAAAGCTCCTCAATGAGTATGAGGGCGACCTGGCGGAAGATGATGGGCAGGATTACTTTGCGGCGCGGTCCATTGTGGTGGCAGAGGCGGCCCTGAATGCCGCAAGGACGTCCATCCTGCGCAAGGTGCTGACAACCTTTCATTCGAACCTCGCCACTACCCGAATCTGCCGTTTCGACATCTTTCGCAGACGTGGATACAGTCATCGGATCATTGGGCGTGCGTTTCAGCGGACGCAGGACGCGATCCAATTCTACGACCTCCTCCTGGATAAGGATGCAAATCCATACCTTCTTCAGCAGAAGGCGCTACTGCTCAGCGAAAGGAGTCTCTACACGGAATCTTTCGTGGCTATTGATCAGGCGCTCGCGATGAGCCCCAAGAAGAATTGGCGCATCGAAGCCACGCATGCAGAACTTCTCTTCGATGCCAATATAAATCTGGCAGCCGAGAGTTCGGACGCTCGAAGGCAGGCCGACCGTGCTATGGATATGCTGCGTAGGTGTTACCTCTCGGATAGGCGGAGATCCTTGCACGCCTTCAGTTACAGCCGCCGCGCGCTGAAGTATTTCGGTCAGTTCGGAGACGAACAGGCGAGAACGTATCTGGAGCAAGCCGAAGAGTGGCTGAGGGTGGTGCAGGTCAACGAGCCATACATGACATCCACCAAATACCTGCTGGGTGACGTGAGGCGGGAGCTTTCCTGATAGCTGTAGGTCTTTGAGGACCTGTGGAGGAACAGACTGTCGAATCATGAACGGCGGCGATATTGCGGTGTTGGCGTTCATTCATCCTCGTCAGGCCACAGCCAGAGCGAGTGGCAGCTCGCGTAACGGTCACGTGCCGAGCCGGTGGCTCGAGCTCGACGACGGGCAGCGTGGTTGCTTACCGAGGGTGCGGTGAGCTGCCCCGGATCGCTGACGAGGGTTGCGGTGACCACCCGCGGGTGTAGCGCCGGAGGGCTTCGCGGTCTGGACGCGTAGCGGCCAGCGGAGCCCGGAGGTGCCCTCGGCGGGAGCGGCGATCTGATATCGGCCGCAGCGCACGACATCGGTTTCCGGATCTTGATCTTTGCCGTAACCCCGACACCGGGGATCCTGGATGGCGGCCGTCCACCGGGAAGAGAGATACCGGCCGCCACCGCCAACAAGGATGGCGGTCGCCACCGGACAGAGAGAAGCGGCCACCCCCGGACCGGGAGTGGCCACTTCAGCAAGCGTCAGACGTTGTAGTACATCTCGAACTCGTGCGGGGTCGGGCGGAGCCGGACCGGGTCGATTTCGTTGGTGCGCTTGTAGTCGATCCAGGTGGAGATGAGGTCGTCGGTGAAGACGCCGCCGGCGGTGAGGAACTCGTGGTCGGCCTCGAGGGAGTTGAGGACGGCGTCGAGGGAGCCGGGGACCTGCTTGACGCTGCCCCACTCCTCCGGCGGGAGGTCGTAGAGGTCCTTGTCGATCGGGGCCGGGGGCTCGATCTTGTTCTTGATGCCGTCGAGGCCGGCCATCATCTGGGCGGAGAACGCCAGGTACGGGTTGGACGACGGGTCCGGGACGCGGAACTCGACGCGCTTGGCCTTCGGGTTGCTGCCGGTGACCGGGATGCGGGTGCACGCGGAGCGGTTGCGCTGCGAGTAGACCAGGTTGACCGGGGCCTCGTAGCCGGGGACCAGGCGGCGGTACGAGTTGACCGTCGGGTTGGTGAAGGCCAGCAGCGACGGCGCGTGGTGCAGCAGGCCGCCGATGTACCAGCGGGCCATGTCGGACAGGCCGGCGTAACCGGTCTCGTCGTAGAACAGCGGCTCGCCGCCCAGCCACAGGCTCTGGTGGGTGTGCATGCCGGAGCCGTTGTCGCCGAACAGCGGCTTCGGCATGAAGGTCGCCGTCTTGCCGTGCTCCCAGGCGGTGTTCTTGATGATGTACTTGAACAGCTGCATCTGGTCGCCGGCGTGCAGCAGCGTGGAAAACTTGTAGTTGATCTCGCCCTGGCCGGCGGTGCCGACCTCGTGGTGCGAGCGCTCCACGGTGAAGCCGGTGTCGACCAGGCGGCGGACCATCGCGTCGCGCAGGTCGGCGTAGTGGTCGACCGGGGAGACCGGGAAGTAGCCGCCCTTGAACGCGGTCTTGTAACCGCGGTTGCCGCCCTCCTCCTCACGGCCGGAGTTCCACGCGCCCTCGATCGAGTCGATGTAGTAGAACGCCTGGTGCGCGGAGGTCTCGTGGCGGATCGAGTCGAAGATGTAGAACTCGGCCTCGGCGCCGAAGTAGGCGGTGTCGGCGATGCCGCTCGACGCGAGGTACGCCTCGGCCTTCTTGGCCACGTTCCGCGGGTCACGCGAGTAGGCCTCGCGGGTGAACGGGTCGTGGATGAAGAAGTTCAGGGCCAGCGTCTTCTGGATCCGGAACGGGTCGACGAACGCGGTGGCGACGTCCGGCAGCAGCATCATGTCGGACTCGTGGATGGCCTGGAAACCGCGGATCGAGGACCCGTCGAAGGCGAGACCGTCGGTTGCCACACTGTCGTCGAACGACTCCACCGGGATGTTGAAGTGCTGCATCACGCCGGGGAGGTCACAGAAACGTACGTCGACGAACTTGACGTCCTCGTCTTTGAGGTATCGCAGGAGTTCCTCGGGATTGGCGAACACACGTCCTCCTGGCACAGTTTTCCGACACCGGGCGGCATACGCCGCCACCTGGCAAGGCTGGTCGCGACGTTATGGGTCCGGAGTTGCCCCGGCGTGTCCCTATTGTTTCCGCCGTGTTACGTAACCGGGTGATCAGGCACGGCGTGTGCGCAGCGGCCGACCCCCGGACCCTATCGCGTAGGCTCCGCGGTCGTGGCAGCTTCCGCGAACGACGTACCGCAGGCGACGGCCCGGCCGGAACCGGCCGGCGGCGGGCGGCGGCTGCTCGCTCTGCTCATCGACTGGCTTCTCTGCCTGCTGGTGGCCGGCCTGTATGCCAGCCCGTACCGGACGTCGTGGCCGCCGGTGGTCCTGCTGATCCTGGTGAACACCGTGTTCATCGGGCTTTTCGGACAGACGCCCGGGATGCGGCTGACCCGGATCGCCTGCCGCTCGCTCATCGACGGCGGTGCGATCGGGCTGGGCCGCGGGTTGCTCCGGGCGGTGCTGCTCGCGCTGCTCGTCCCGGCGTTGATCGCCGACGGCGACGGTCGTGGGCTGCACGACCGCGCCGCCGGCTCGATGGTGGTCAAGAGGAGCCCAGCACCCGCTTGATCTCCGGCTCGTAGACCGGCTGGTCACGCTGGCTGGTCACCACGCCGCCGCCCGGGGTCTGCACCTCGAACGCCTGCTCGTCGGTGACCACACCGGACAGGTCCTCGTCCTCGTCCCGCTGCGCCGGAGCCGGCTCGCCGGTCACCCGGCGCTTGCTGAGCTCCGGAGCGACCGTGCCGGGACGGCCCTGCTGTGCGGCCGCGGCGCGGGCGGCGGCCCGGCTGCGCAGCGCCTCCGGCACCTCCTCCAGGCCGGACACCTGCGACCCGGTCGGCGGCGGCAACGGCGGCCCGAGGACCGGCGCGGACGCGGCGGCCCGGGCCTGCTCGGCCCCGAAGAAGTCGCCCCACGCCGGGCCGGTGGTCTGCCGCTGTCCGGGCGTCTGCCGCCTGCGGGACGGCTGCGCCGGCGGGATGCCCGGCTGCATCGGCCGGTTCAGCACCGGCGGGGCGGTGCCCTCCGGGCGGTAGGCGTCACCGCTGGTGTGCGCGGTGGGGCGCAACTCCTCGGTGCTGCCCGGGCGCCGCCGCTGCCGGTCGGTCGACGGATTCTTCAGCACCGGCGGCATGCTGTTCGGCGGGTGACCGAAGGCCTCCTCGGTGCCGCCCGGCAGCCGGGTGCCGTGCTCGCGGTCCTGCTCGCCGCGCCGGCGGTCGCCGGGACGGCCCGGCGGCAGACTGCCCGGTTTGCCGGTGCTCTGGCCGCCGCGGCGCAGCGTGCGGCCGGGCGGCTGGCCCAGGCCGGGGGGCTGACCGGGCCGGTTGAACGCGTTGCGGGTGAGCTGCCCCGGGTTGGGCAGGCTGGTGCCCGGCGACTGCGGCAGCGCCGGGCGCTGCGCGCCCAGACCCGGCCGGAGGCTGGGCGGGGTGAGCCCGCGGTTGCTCAGGCCACCGGGGAACAGCGGAAGGCCGCCGGGCACGCCGCCGGGCATGCCGCCGGGCAGTTGACCCGGAGGGGCCGGCAGCGCGCCGGGAGCCGGCGGCGGATTGCCCTGGGTGCCCTGCGACGGGTCGGGCGGCAGGTCACCACCCGGCGCGGTGGGCGGTTTCGGGTTCGCTCCCGAGGGTGGCGGAGGCGGCGGGACGGCCGGCGGCAACGGCGGTGGCGGGGGCGGCGCGCCACCACCGGGCAGGTTCGGCGGGGCCAGCAGCGGCGGGTGGCCCGGCTGGTTGAGTACGGCGTCCATCGGCTTGTACGGCGGGCCGACGCCGCTGAACAGCGTCTTGCTCCAGTCGGAGTACGCCTTGGCGGTCAGCGCGGCGAGTTCCTGCGCCCGGCCGTTGAAGTGCTTCTCGACCTCCCCGACCTGCTGCTGGATCTGGTACTTCTTGGCGTCGCCCCAGGTGGTGTTGAGCGCCCGGCTGGTGTCGAACCACTCGCTGAGCTGGCCCTTCAGGTCGACGTGCTGCGCGTTGTGCAGGGCGGCCCGGTACTCGTTCATCAGCTGGGCGATCTTGGCCCGCGAGTCGGCGGCGACCTTCTCCAGGGCGCGGATGGCGGTGAGGTTGGTGGTCGCCGCGTCGATCCAGACGTCCAGGTAGGCCAGTGCCTCGCCGGGGCCCTTCTGCAGGAACATCTCCCGCGCCTTCGGCGACTTCCAGCTCTCCGCCTCCAGCTGCTTGCTCTCGTCGCGCAGAAAGGTCTTGTACTGGTTCAGCCGGGTGATCATGTTCTGCCAATGATCACCGAGGACCGCGATCTCCTCCGGATGCGAATTGTTGATCATCCATTCAACGGTCTCGATGGTGAGCGGATTTCCCTCACCCGCGTCCGGAGTGAACTCGAAGTCGATGCTGTGGTTGCCGTAGTGCAATTGCCCGCTGTACGGGCTGTATCCGTAATTCGGGTCGGCCTTCGCGCCGAAGTAGTCGCCGTCAGCCATGGTCGGCCGCCATCCGCTGGGCGATCGGGTCGTACGCCGTGGAGATCTTCGTGGTCGGGGCGGACGTGCCGCTGCTCGTCGTGGCCGTCCCGGTGTGCACCTCGTCGGTGGTGGTGCGCTGGTCCGGGACGATGTGGCCGTGCTTGTCCTTGACCGGCTTGGTGGTGGTCTCCACCTTGGACCCGTCGGTGGCGGTCTTGGTCTCGGTGGTCGTGGTCTCCTGACCGTTCGCGCCCTTGTTCACCGTGGTCTCGTCGGCCAGCCGGGTGCCGGCATACGTCTTGGTGTTCACCGAGGAGCCGGTGGCCCGGCCGTCCTGGCTGCTCTCGGTGGAGGTGACGATCGAGTGCGTGGACGCGTCGAACGACGTGGTGGTGCGGGTGCTCTTGGTGGAGAGCTGCTGCCCCTTGGCGTTGAAGATGGTGACCGTCTCGATGGTCACCCCACTGCCCGGGACGCTGGTGATCACTTTCTCCATGTGCTGCCCGCCGGGACCGACCGAGACCTCCTTCGACTGGTACGGCGAGAGGGTCGTGACGGTCGGGTTGCCCCACTCCGGGCTGGTCTCCCCGGGGATGGCGACCGGGTCGGACTTGGCCTGCTCGGTCACCGCGTCCAGGTAGGTGCGGCCGATGTTGCGGGGCAGGCCGTGCGGCCGGGGGATCGACTTGTCGCCGAAGGCGAACAGCACGTCGTTGAGCGAGGCGGCACCGGTCGCGTCGCCGTCGGAGTAGATGTCGGCGATCGTCTGCGCGGCCGAGCCGATGTTGTAGAAGGCCTGCGCCAGATACCCCATGTACGCCTGGAGCTCGCCGGCGTTGTTGGTCAGCTGCTGGCGGATGTTCGCGGCCTCGCCGAGCACGTGCCCGTCCCACGCCTTGAACGGCGAGTCGTACAGATGGGTCAGGCGACCCAGGTCGTCCTGCAGCTGGGTCTGCTGCTTGCCCATCAGCTTCGCATACTCCCGGAGGCCGTCGAGGTTGACGTCGACCGGGGTGTGCTCGTCGAGCCAGGGCTGATGCGTGTTCTGCTTCGTGGTATCCGGATACAGATTGTCGTCGCCCATCACGCCTCCCCGTCGTCGATCGCGCACCGGTCAGGTTAGCCGCCCGGTACGACATTTGGTGACGCGATAGAGTACGCCTTCGCCGATACGTAGGTTCGAATGTACTTATGTGAACCGGGAGGGCCCCAAGGCGGTACATCGGGGTAGCACCGGACGGAAGCGGATCGCTACCTTCGGGGCCCACATGGACGTTTCGCCGGCCGCTCACGGAGTGTGCCGACAGGGAAGAATCGGGGTGAACCACCTTGGCAGGAACTCCGGGTATGGGACAGGTCCATGCCACGCAGGAACAGCTCAACAGGATGGCCCAGCGCTGTGAGGAGACCGGGGAGAACATCTCCCGGGGCATGGCGGGGCTGCGGGAGCGGATCGAGGGGCTCAGCGGTGGCGGGTTCCAGGGCAGCGCGAACAACGCGCTGCAGGATGTGACGGGCCAGCTCACCGAGGGTCTCGCGAAGATCGTCAACGCGCTCGACGAACTGGCCGGCAAGATGAGCAGCGCTTCGAAGCAGTACGGCACGCACGACGAGGACGCCGCCCACGACATCCGGGCCGCGGCCGCGTCGACCGGCGACGGTTCCGTCGTCAGCATCCTGCGCGGCTGAGCGCCGCCCGCGAGATCGGAGAGAGGCGAATCATGAGCATCACCTACAACTTCGGCCAGATCAACGACGTCGCGACGGCCATCGGCACCTTTGAGGGGCAGATGGACCATCAGCTGACCGAGCTGTACACGGCGTTCACGACGCTGTTCGCGGCTGACTGGCAGGGTTCCGCGGGCGAGGCCTGCGACCAGGCCCGGCAGAAGTGGAACCAGGGCGCCAACGAGATCAAGGCCGCGCTGGCCAGCGTCGGCGTGAAGCTCGGCGCGTCGGCGGAGCGGATGCAGCAGATCGACCAGCAGATCGCCGCCGGAATGTGATCGGCCCGGCCGTGGGGAGCCCCGGACGGGGTTCCCGGCGGCCGGTCCGGTGCGGGATGATCGGTGGTACGCGGGAGGAAGGGCAGGACGATGGCGGACGTACCGGGACGACCCGACTGGGGCGTGCTGCGCGACATGCTCTCCGACCTCCGCAAGGCCACCTCCGACCTGCCGAACGTGCAGCGCAGGATGCTCCAGGTGACCGGCACCGGCTACTCGCCGGACGGCCTGATCAAGGCGGTCGTCGGCCCGCGCGGCCACCTCCTCGAGCTCGACATCGACCCCCGGGTGCTCCGGCAGCCCAACTCGAAGGCACTCTCCGCGAGCATCGTGCAGACGGTTCGCGCGGCCATCGAGGATGCCGGCCGCAAGAGCACCGCGGTGATGACCGACAGCCTTCCGGCCGATCTGCGCCGGATGGCCCCCGACGACGTGCGGAGCTATGTCGGCAGCCACGACGCCGACGTGCTGATCCGGGCAGAGGATGACTAATGGGTAACTACGTCTCGATCAAGTCGAGCCCGTCCGAACTCATCAACGTCGCCGACCGGCTCCGCGACCACGGGATCTCGCTCACCGCGAACGTGCGCGCCATCAAGCTCGACATCGTCGAGCACGAGAACCGCGGGGACACCTTCCCGTCGGACAAGTTCACCGACGGCTTCGTGCCGAAGAACTACAAGAAGCCGGTTCCCGGGCCGGTGCCGGGACAGGACATCCCGGCCAACGAGGCGCTGATGCAGGGCGCCGAGGCGGTCGCCGCCCGGCTCCAGGAGGTCGGCGAGTACGTCGGCAAGGCGATGGTGAACTACGACGTGACCGACCTGGAGAACGCCGGCGACATCGTGAAACACACGGCGACGGCGAAGCGCGTCTGAGGCTCTGCCGGACCGACCCGTGAGTGACGATCATGAGTTCATCACGTCGATGCTGGACTACTTCTCGGCGTTCGAGGAGTGGCTGCCCGGCTGGGCCGACTGGCTCTCGCACCTGGTGATCGGCGAGATCCCGCTGGCGCACGCCAACAACGTGTACGACCTCGCCGACCAGTGGGAGCGGCTCGCCGACGAGCTGAACCGGACGTACCAGGACATCGTCCGGGCCGCCGACCCGATCGTCGAGAACTGGTCCGGCGACGCGTCCGCCTCCGCCTTCGTCGAGCAGTGGTACGCGTACCTGGACAGCCTCCGGCAGACCGCCGAGGGCGCCGGCGAGATGCGCCAGGGCGTGCAGAACTTCGGGCTCGAGGTCGAGCTGATGAAGTTCGCCGTCGCGATGAACCTGTTCATGCTCGCCGTGCAGATCTGGATGATGATCGCCGGGGCCGGCCCGACCGGCGGCGCCACGCTCACCGGCGCCCCACCGGCGTTCTGGGGCTTCCGGGCACTGCTGGGCAAGGCCGCCTCCGCCACCATCGGGCGGATCGCCGGCATCGTGATGAAGTTCGCGATCAAGCCGCTGGCGTTCGTGTTCGGCAAGCTCCCGGCCCGCGCGCTGACCGCCGGCGTCCGGTTCGCCGTCCCGCTGGTCACCCGGATCACCCTCGGCCACATGATCCCGGCCGGCGTGGTCCGCGGCCTGGTCGCCCAGGGCGCCCGCAACCTGGCCGAGAAGATCGCCGGCAAGTGGCTCACCGACATGGCGATCAAGGGCGCCACCAACCTGGCCGCCCGTGGCATCTCCAAGACCGTCGCCAACCGGCTCGCCGCCCAGGCCCTGCGCGACATGGCCAACACCGAGGTCCGCGGTCTGCTCGCGCAGCAGAGCGCCCGCGCGGTGCAGAAGCAGCTGGTCAAAGAGATCCAGCAGCAACTGATGAAGAACTGGGTGGGCAGGAAGGTCGCCGAGGACGTCGGCGAGAACGCGCTTACCAAGCTCGCCGTCAAGGAGGCCGCGACGGTCGGCCTGGGCAAGGAGTTCGGGCACTACGTGGGCAGCCGGGTCGCGTTCGGCGCCGGCTTCATGGGCGGCGGCGACCTGGCCGGCCAGCTCGTCCAGATGGGCGAGGGCAACCGGGACAGCCTGGACTGGGGCCACGTCAAGGACAGCGCCATCCAGGGCGGCGTCTTCGGCGCCAGCATGTTCGGCGGCATCACCGGCCACGTCGCCGGCGGCGCGCTGGCCGGCGGTGGCCTGGACATCATGAGCCAGCTCGAACAGGGCACCGGGATCAAGGACCTGAACTGGACCGAAGCCGGGCACGGCGCGGTGCAGGGTGCCGAGGCCGGGGTGATCTTCGGCGGGCAGACCCACCTGGAGATGAGCACGCTCGGCGCCGGCAAACTGCAGATCGGCAAAGACCTGCACATCCTGTCCCATGAGGACGGCAGCTTCTCCGCGGTCTCCTTCCGGGACAACCCGAAGCTCGGCATCCGGGAGCACCTGGTGCTCACCGACAACGGCTACGCCGCGTACCAGGGGGCCAACCACGGCGGTGACGGCGCGCTGCGGGTGGTGCCCGCCGAGGTCTCCGCGCGGCCCGAGGTGGCCCAGCACATCGCCGACAACTGGGGTCCGGAGCCGGCCACGGTCCGGACCGAGTCGCCGTCACCGGGTGTCACGGCCGAGCCGCCGGCGGCGGCCCCGGCGGCGGCTCCGGCGCGCGTCGAGCCGGGCGCTCCGGCCCGTGCCGACGGCGGCGGGGGCGGCGGTGGGGGCGGTGGCGGTCCGCGCCAGACGGTTTCCGGTGGTGGCGGCGGTGGGGGTGGCGGGACTCCGGCACGTGCCGGCGAGGCCGGCCCGAGCGCGGCCGCCGACGGGGGCAGGACCGCGGCCGCCGCCGGGCGATCCGGTGGAGACGTTTCCTCCCCGGTGCGTACGCCCGAAGCCGGCACTGCCTCGGGCAGCCCGGCCGCCGGGGCGAACTACGCGTCGTCGGCACCGGCCGAGCACACCGCCGGCGCGGCTGACCGGGCCGCGCCTGGGACCGGTGACCGAGGTGTGCCCGGCGCGGGTGATCGGAGCGCGCCGGGTGCGGGTGACCGCGGTGTGCCCGGCGCGGGTGATCGGAGCGCGCCGGGTGCGGGTGACCGCGGTGTGCCCGGGGCCGGTGATCGGACTACGCCGGATGCAGGTCGCCACAGCGGTCCCGATGCTGGTGAGCGGTCTGTGGGCCAGGCGGGTGAGCCGACCGCGCCGGACAGTGGGGGCAGGGGGCATCTGCCGGACGGCAGTGGGCCGCCGCCGGATGGTGGGACACCCGCCTCTCCGCGCAGCGAGACGCCGAGCCAGGTGGCGGGTCGTGTCGACGGGACAGCGGCGCCCGACCGGCTGGGCGGGACGGCTGCCGGTTCCTTGGGGGACAGTCCGGGTGCTCACGCGTCGGTGGATGGTGTGCGTCCGGGTGGGGACGGGCCGCCGCCGGGCGGGGATCGGGTCGGTCCGGCCGGCCGTGGGTCCGCCGGGATGCAGCGGAGCCCGGCCGGGGCCGACCATGGCCTGGCCGGGGGTGACCGTGCCCCGGTCGGTAGTGACCGTGCCCCGGTCGGTAGTGACCGTGCCCGGGTCGGTAGTGACCGGGCTGCCGTGGATCGTGCTGCTGTGGATCGTGCTGCCGTGGGGAACGACCGTGCGCCGATCGGTGGCGAGCGGGGGCCGGCGGGAGGGGATCGTGCCGCCGTTGGTGGCGAGCGCGGGGCGATTGGCGGAGACCGGGCGGCTTCCGGACGGCACGGGGCTTCTCGAGGCGATGTGGCGGCGGGCGGGGAGACGAGCAGAGGGCGGGATCCCTGGGATGGCCATTCTGGTCGGCTTCCGGAAGGCGCGGGAGGACCCGACCACGGTGGAGTGCCGGTACGGGCATCCGAGCCGGGACCGGGCGCTGGTGATCGACAAGGACACGCCGGCGGGGACGCCGCTGGACGGGGCGGCGACGCCGGCGTTCGCGGCGGTCGCGGCGAAGGCGGTCCGGACATCCCGGACCGTGGGGACGTGGCCGGCGGCGGGGACGTACGCCGCATAGAGCCGTTCCGCCTGGTGCAGGTCGACGGGGCGGCTCCGGACCGGCCGGTGACGCGACCCGAGGACGTGGAGACGGTCGCCGACCGGGAGATCGGCGCGCTGATCGAGGGACGTGAGCCGGGAGCGCCGGACCTGCCGCACCGGGCCGACTTCGACCCGGAGTCGGCGACCCTGCGGGTGCGGTACGGCGACGGCGTGACCGTGGACGTGTCCGTGCAGGTGAACGAGTCGCTGCCGGCCGGCGGGCCGGTGCTGCGGCGGCCGGCCCTGGAACAGCTCGCGGACGGCACCTGGCGGCAGGCGGACGGGGCCGCGATCGGGCTGTCCCCGCATGTGCCGGCCGAACCGGGGGCGCGGGCCTCGTACGTACGCGGGAATCTGGACAACGCCTGGCGGGCACTGCATGAAGAGGTCGGCGGACAGCTCCGACCGCCGGCCGGCGAAGCCGTGCCGGGAGGGCGCGAGCCGGCGCCGCACAGCGGCGAAGGCGCACCGAGGGATCTCGAGGCGATCGGTGACGAGGGTGCGGCGGGTGACCTCCCGCCGTCCCGTGGGGATGGTGCGGCCGCCGACGCCGGACCGCACGATGGGGTGCCGCGCGAGGCCGCAACCGATGTGCCTCGTGAGGCTGCTTCGCACGATGGGACGCCGCGGGAGGCCGTAACGGACGTACCCCGTGAGGCCGCTCCCGATTTCGCGCGCCATGGTGGTGCCGATGCGCCGCGTGACGCTGTTTCCGATGTGCCCGCAGGCGCCCGGGAGACTCCGCGGGATGCGTTGTGGGGGTTGGAGGACGCGCGGCCGGAGGTCGGACTACGGGATCACGACGACATGGTGCGGCATGCGGCGGAGCCGGCTGAGCCGCCGCTGCCCCCGGAGCTGACCGATGGCACGATCCAGTCGATCGCCCGGGGCCGGCATGTGCCCGAGCCGTTGCCGCGGTGGGCCGAGGAGCACCTGACCGAAGCCGGGGAGCACGGCCGGATCCGGCCGAAGCCGGCCGAGGCGGTGGCTGAGCACCTGCGGGCGCTCGGAGACGAAGCGGTCGACCGGGTCACGCCGCGGGAGTGGGCGGAGCCGCCGGCGCACCTGCGCGGCCTGGAGGCGCTGGAGCCGCGCCGGGCCGAGCCGGCGAGGCCGGTTGAGCCGGAACGGGCGGGACGTCCGGAGCAATCGGAAAGGTCCGAAGGGACAGAAAGGACAGAAAGGTCGGAGTTTCCGGATCTGGCGGCGTTGGCGCCACGCCGGCCGGAGGCTACGCCGCACCCGGACCTGTCCCGGGGGCCGGAACACGACGGTGTGCCGGCACGGGACGAGGCGATCGCGCGCGATGAAGTGACCGCGCGCGATGGTGGGCCGGTCCGGGACGAGGCTTCGCCACGTGCCGGTCTGCCTGCGCGTGAGGACGGGCTTCCGCATGATCGCGAGCCGGTTCACGAGGGTGCTGAGCAGGCACAGGATCGGGAGTTCGGGCACGACGGCAAGAGCGGGCACGACCCGGCGGAGGTGCCGGCGACGCCGCACGATCCGACCGATCCGCGGACGCCGTGGGCGCCCGGGGAGACGCCGCCGATCGACGATCTGATTCCGCGGACCGACGAGGAGGCGGCGCTCCGCGCGGACGCGATCGACGCCGCCATCCAGGCGAAACTGCACGGCCACGAGTTCGCCGGGAACGAGGTCCGGGTGCGCTCCGGTCGCACCCAGGTGGGCCGGGACTACGTGGTGGTGGAGCTCGAAGTGCTCACGCCCGAGGGGCAACGGGTGGGCGAGATCACCCGGGGGCTCTTCCGGGAGCCGGACGGCACGGTGTGGGTGAAGCACAACCGGCTCGAGATGACCGAGGACGCCCGCGGACACGGTTTCGCGAGCCGGTTCAACCGGCACATGGAGGGTTGGTACCGGGAGTCCGGTGCGTCCTTCGTCGAGCTGCGCGCCACCAAGGTGGGCGGATACAGCTGGGCCGCGGCCGGCTACGAGTGGCAGATCCACGGTGGCCACGAGGTGATGAAGGGGCTCAAGGAGCAGGTCGACGCCATCGGCCGGGACCTGCGCAACCTCGACCGGTACGGGCCCGAGCGGCTGCGGTCGCTGTACGACAAGTTCGGCGGCGCGAACCCCGATGAACTCGCCCGGAACATGCGCGAGCAGAGCCGGGACGCGCAGGATCTGCTCGATCGGGCCAAGGGCGTCGCCGACGGCACGAAGCCGCGCCACGCGTACCCGGTGCCCGGTGAGATCGCGCGCCTCGGCTACCGGGAGTCGCTGCACGGCACCGACCGGGCCCATCAGCACTGGCTGGGCAAGGACGCGATGGTGGACCGGCGGTGGACCGGCCGCCGGTACCTGGACGGGCCGCCGCCCGAGGAGTTCCTGGGATACGACCCGGCGCTGCGGGCCGAGCCGGTCGGCGGGGTCACGCACACCGCCAGCGGCATCGAGGGAACCCGTTTCGTACCGGACGGGCGGCCGGAGCACCTGCCCGACCTGACCCCGGAGGAGATGCGGGACGCCAGCGAGCACGTGGACCCGAAGGACTTCTCGGCCGGGGACGTCGAGGCCGTCACGCACCGGGGCGACCACGTCGAGGTGCGGGTCCGTGGCCGGGCCGAACCCGAGCACTTCGTGGTCGAGGTCGGCCGGGACATGGATACCCTGGGCAAGGTCTCGGTACAGGCCGGCACCCACGCGAACCCGCACGTGGTCCAGGTCAATCACCGGGTCGCACCCGAGCAGCTGAGCCGCGTCTGGGTGCACGAGATCACCGAGACCCTGGCGATGCGGCACACCGAGGAGGTGGGCCGGCCGCCGCAGGGGCTGCTGCGCCGGGCCGCGTCCAGCATCGGGCGGTTCTTCTCCGGTGGCGACGCCCCGGCGAGACCGCCGGTGGAACCGCACGCGGCGGCCCGGATGAACGAGCGGCTGCATCTGCAGCGGCAGCTCCGGGAGGCGGCCGGAGACCCGGTCCGGGAGGCCCAGCTGCGCCACGAGATCACCGGCGTGGAGCGGGACCTGCGGGCCCTCGGGCACAACGTCAACCCGTTCGCGGTGGAGCGGCCCGCGGGGCTGTCGGGTGGTGTGCTCGGATCGCGACATCCCACTCCGGGCGTCCATGACCAGGTGACGCCCGGGGCCCATGACCATGCCGCTTCCGGGGCACATGACCACGCTGCTCCGGGCGTGGAGGACCGGGCCGCCGCGGGCGCACATGACCCCGATGGGCCTTCCGGGCCGGATGGGACGTCGGGCCCCGAGCATCTCGTCGACCCACCGTGGCAGGCGGGGGAGCGGCCACCCGTGGGTGACCTCATCCCGCACACCCGTGAGCAGGCGGAACGTTGGCACGGAGCGATTCAGGAGGCCGTCAAGGACAGGTACGAGGGCCGGACGTACGGCGACAAGCACGTCGAGGTGAACAAGGTCGAGATCGCCCAGCACGCGGTGCGGGTCCACGTGCGGGTGCTGGACGAAGCGGGACGACAGGTCGGCCGCTCGACCCAGTGGTTCAGGCGGCAGCCGGAAGAGAACTTCCTGGTGGTCAAGAACGAGGCTTTCTACCTGGCCGAGGGCGTCCAGGGCGGAGGCTTCGCCGGAGAGTTCAATGATCACCTGGAAGGCTGGTATCGCGAGTCCGGTGTTCGCTACATCCATGTGAACACCGAGAAGGTCGGCGGGTTCGCCTGGGCACGGGAAGGCTACGCCTGGGAACCGCGCGGTGGTGTCCATCCGATCCAGCGCCTGCGGTTGGAGGCCGACCGGATCGACGAGCTGTTGGATGGCTTGAGCCGACGGGATGCCGACGAACTGCGCCCGCTTTACCGGAAGTACGGCGGGGAGAACCCGTCGGAATTGCGCGACAACATGATCAGCCAGCGCCAGGAGGCGCGCGAGATCTACAACCGGATGCTGGCCATCACCCGAGGTGAGCGTCTGCTGGCGGACTGGCCGACCACCGAGCAGGTGCTCGCCGTCGGGGACCGCGGTGAGCACGGCCGGGACGCGCACTGGGTCGGCAAGGACGCGTTGCTCACCTCCAGCTGGGCCGGTATCAAGCATCTGGAACCGGCGGTGCCGCCGCGGGTCGCGGAGTGGCGGAACACCGCTCCGCAGCATCTGCTCGCGTTCGACGACGTAGCGGACGGGCCGATGCAGCGCGGCACGCTGCGGGAGCTGGCCATCGCGCTGGGCGGCGAGGGTGACCATGTCGCACTGCGCGCCCCCGACCTGGAGGCCGGCGAGCTGGGCCCGAATGTCCGCGCCATCCCGGCCGAGCCGGTTCCGGGTGTCACCGGGCGGATCAGCCCGCTGCTGCGTCCCGATCACCTGCCGGCCGACACCGATGTGATCGTCGGCTATGGACAGACGGCCGGGGTGGCCGAGGCGCGGCGGGACGCCTTCCCGGATGCCCGGGTGGTGCAGATCATCGACGTGGTGCCGACCGATCCGGCGCACCTGGACGTGCTGTCCCGCGCCGACCTGGTGATCGCGGTGGGTCCGGAGGTCGCGGACGGCCTGCGCGCGGCGTTCACCGAGCACCGCGCCGATCCGATTCCGCCGGTGCACGAGCTGATCCCGCCGATCGACGGCGGTCCGCCGCCGGAGCGGATCCCGGGGCAGGGTGGCTACCACGTGCTGGCCACCGGCGACGAACGGTCCCAGCTGGCCGCCGCGGACGCGGTGCGGCGGCTGCGCGCCGAGGGTGTCGACGCGCGGCTCACGGTGGCGTTGCGCGACCCGGAGGGGGCCGAGGCGGCCTGGCACGCCGACCGGCTGGCCGAGGCAGCCGGCAGCGAGGTCACCGTCCGCCGGCTGCCCGACGACGTCGCCGGGCGCCGCGAGCTGCTGCGCGACGCGGATGTGGTGCTCGACCCGGTGGCCCGGCCCCAGCTGGACGGCCTGGTGCTGCAGGCGGCCGGCGACGGCGTGCCGGTGCTGGCGCACGCCGAGAGCGGCGCCGGGCGTCTGTTCGGCGACCCGGAGAAGGTTTCGCCGGAGCACGCGGGCCGATCGGTGGTCCCGGCGGGCACCGACGCCGCCGGCTGGGTCGACCGGGCCCGGCAGGCCTTCGACCCCGGTGCCCGGGAGCACGCCCTGTCGCTGAGCCGCGAGCTGCAGGAGCGGTACGGCCCGGCGGCCGCCGCCAGAAGCGTGCACGACGCGATCGGCGGCCTGGGTGACGGTGTCGCCCGGGTCCGGGACGAGACGTTCCACGACACCCTCGACCCGCGCGAGGTGGTGCGCCGCAACGCCGCCGGGGATCCGCCCGCCGGTGGCACCACCCGGGTGATGACCGTCTGCACCGAGTACGACTCGAACGCCGGCGGCGTGATCACCGCGAACCGCGAGCTGAGCGAGAGTTTCCGGACCGCCGGCGCCGAGGTGTACGGCCGGGTGTCGCTGGTCTCCCAGAGCCGTCCGGAGCTCACCCGGCTCACCACCGGGCAGGGCATCGAGGTGCGTGGCGTCCGCGAGGTCTGGGGCGTGCTGGACGAGAAGGACCGGCCCGATCGCCGCGCCATGTCGATGCTGCTGGACAACCTGCCGGCCGAGGTCGACGTGATCGTCGGCAATTCCCGGTTCGGCGGTGGCGCGGCCCGGGTGCTGCAGGAGCACGTCTATCCGGAGGCGAAGTACGTCCACGTGCTGCACACCTCGCCGGAGGTGCTGGACGGGGTCCGCGGCCTGCCCGCCGAGGGTCACGACCGGGCGGCCACCGAGCGCGCCCTGATGGACGGGGCCGACCTGGTCACCGGCATCGGGCCGCTGCTCGGCCAGGAGGCCGGGCGGCTGGCCTGGGAGGCGTCGCCGGAGCGTCCGGTGCCGGCGCACACCATCATCTCCGACATGCCGCGCGACACCGGCCCGGCGCCGTCCCGGTCCCCGGGTGGCGGGTACGAGCTGCACGTGCGCGGTCGCGCCGACGACGCGATCAAGGGCGTCGACATGGCCGCCCGGATGGTCCGCGAGCTGCGGGCCGAGGGCGTCGACGTGCGGCTGACCGTGCGCGGCGCCCCGGACGGGCAGGGGCCGATGATGGCTGATCGGCTCACCGCGATCGCCGGGCATCCGGTCGAGGTGCGCGAGTTCGTCCCGTCCGGCACCCCGGAGGGCCGGGCGGAACTGCGGCAGGACCTGATGGACGCGGATCTGGTGCTGATGCCGTCCATTCAGGACGGTTTCGGGCTGGTGGCCAGCGAGGCGGCGCAGGCCGGGGTGCCGGTGGTGGTGCCCGAGGGCACCGGTGCCGGGATGTTCTTCGGCGACTCGCGGTATGTGCCGGAGGGGCTGGGCGAGGCCGCGACGGTGCGGGACGGGAACACCGTGGCCGCCCTGCGCGACCGGGTCGACGCGGTGGCCGGCGACGCCGAGGTGCTGCCCAAGAAGGTGGTCAAGGACCTGCTGACCGCGGTGGACGACGACCGGCTGGGCGCCTGGGTGGATCACGTCCGGTCGGCGCTGACCGGGCTGGACCGGCACTATGCGCGGGCCGGGGAGTTGCGGGACTTCCTCGGCGAGCGGTACGCGCCGGGGAATGCGGCCCGGGGCGTGCTGGACGTGTTGCGCGGCGAGGCGCCCGCCGATCCGGTCTACTCGCCGCGTGCGGTGACGGAGCGGACCGGTGCGCACGAGGGGGCCCACCACGTACCGGAAAGACCGGAGATGTCGGCCTGGCCGGAACGGCGGGCCGCGACCGGCGGCTTCGCCTGGCCGGACCGCCCTGGCCCGCACGGGACGACCGGAAGCGGACACGGTGAGGCGACCACGCACGGCGGGTCGACGCCGCGCGGTGAGGCGACCGCGCATGACCGGGCCGCCCCGCGTGGTGAGGAGACCGCGCATGACCGGGCCGATGGTCGTGATGACGGCCCTCCGGGGGAGAACCCGCGGCATACGGCGAGCCCGATCGAGGACACCGCGTTCGTGCCGGACGGGCGGCCCGAGGGCGCGGCCGACCTTTCGGTGACCGAGCTGCACGAGGCCGCGCGGGAGATCTCCGGCGCCGACTTCGCCGGTGGCGAGGTGCACGCGATCGAGGCTGACGGCCGGCACGTCATCACCGTCACCACCGCCGACGACGTACCGCGGCACTTCGTCACCGAGATCGGCCGGGACATGGACGACCTGGCCGAGACCCGTGTCGGCGACGGCACGCCGGGCAGTCCGCACGTGGTCACGGTCAACCATCGGGTCGCCACCGACCAGCTCAGCCGGGTCCTGGTGCACGAGATCAGCGAGACGCTGGCGATCCGGCACGCCGGCGAGATCCGGGCGGCCGACCAGGGCCTGGTGCGCCGCTCGATGACGGCGATCCGGCACGCCCTGGGCGCCGACCGGCCGCCGGTCGACCCGCACGCGGCCGCCCGGATGAACGAACGGCTCCACCTGCAGCGTCGCCTGGACGCCGCCGAGGGCGACCCGGACCTGCAGGCGCACCTGCGCGACGAGATCGACGGGGTGGACCGCGACCTGACCCGGCTCGGCTATCCGGAGCCGGCCCGGGAGCTGCGCTGGATCGGCCGCCCCTGGCACGCCGAGGGCCGGGTGCCCACGATTGACGAACTGCTCCCGCGTTCCGAGGCGGAGGCCGGCCGCTGGTCGGAGCACGCCGCCGCGGAGATCGCCCGGCAGCTGGACGAACGCCGGATCGGCACGCGGGCCCTGCGGCTGGCCGGCGACGCGGCGATCACCGTCCGACCCGACGAGATGGTGATCCGGCTCCGGGTCGACGACCGCAACGGCGTCCCGCTGGGCACCGAGACCCGGGTGCTGATCCGCGAGCCGGACGGCAGCGTGGTCGCCCGGCACGAGGGTGTGTCCCTCGATCCGCGGGTGGACCGGCAGCTCGCCGAGTGGTACCGGGAGTCCGGAGTGGACCGGATCGAGGCGCCGGCCATCGGACGAGACGGTTACGAGCTCGCCCGGCGCGGTTACAGCTGGGGCACCGGCACCGAGGCGGCGGACGTCGCCCGGATCCTGACCGGCCTGGACGAGCGGGTGCGCGACATCCGGCACGCCCTGGACACGCTGGCGGACGGCGGCGCGGATGTGCCGGCGCTGCGCGAGCGGTTCGGCGGCGGCACGGTCGAGGAGACCGCGGCGAACATGCGCCGCGAGCTGACCGCCGGGCAGGGACTACTGCGCCGGGCCGCCGAGCATCCGTTCGGCGATCCGCGGTTCCCGCGGCCGGAGGAGTTCGCGCGGGCCGGCACCGAGGCGGGCTGGCACCGTGGCGGCACCTCGCTGGGTGTCGAGGTGATGGCCGGCGAGAGCTGGCATGCCGAACTCCCGCTGCGGGAGCCCGCGCACGCGGCGGCCGAGCCGGTCGCCGTGGAGCACGTCCGGCCCGGTGAGACCAGCCCGGAGCGTCGCTGGCAGCAGCACGAGCTCGTCTGGGACGGTCGCCGCGACACCACGTACGGCCAGAAGCTGATGCTCGGGCCGGACGGCAAGGATCACTTCCCCGGTGACCGGGTCGGCACCAGCCGCAACCGCGACGGCCGGCCGCGGGTGGGCTCCCGCAACGTCGAGGACGACAACCCGCCGCCGACCGGGGACGCCGCTGCGCGTGCGGTTCCGGACCGCGGCTCCGAGCGCCAGTACGACCCGACGGGCGACTCCACCACCGAGGTCGGCGTCCGGCAGGCGGCGGAGGCCCGCGCGTCGTTCGAGGCCCAGCGGAACGAGGTCTGGAACCGGCACCTCGCACCGCTCGCCCGGGTGCTCCAGGGGCACGGGATCACCCTCGACGCGCAGCATCTGGGCGGGGCGTCGCTGCGGGACACCCTGACGAAGGCGGCCCCGTTCCTGTCCGACGCCCAGAGCAGCGCGCTGCGGGCCCGGGGGATCGAGTACATCCGCTTGACGAAGGAGGTCAAGCTGGCCAGCGAGAAGCTCGGCACGGCCGGTGGCGACCTGATCGTCGAGCGGCACTTCCCGGGGGCCCGGGAGCTGACCGGCGCCGTCTCCGACAAGCCCGGCACCCCGCAGAACATCGACCGGATCCTGTTGGTCGAGGATCCGCGGCAGGGTGGCCCGGCGATCATCGCGATCGAGGAGAAGGGCGCCGGCAGCACGCTGCAGGCGCGCAACGTGGAGAACCCGGCCGATCTCGGCGGTGTCATGATCCGCGCGGAGCAGTGCAGCCCCGAGTACCTGAGGCATATGCTGCAGCACGACGTGAAGCTCCGGCCCCTGCTCGAGGAGCGTCCGGAGCTCCGCCCGCTGCTGCAGTCGATCATCAGCTCGGAGCGTCTGGGCAGCCTGCGCTTCCTGAAGGTGCACGCGGCCGCGGACGGGCGGGTCACCGTCACGGAGTACCTGCTGGATCACGACCGCCTGCAGCCGGGAACGATCCGGCTGGTCGGCGACGAGCCACTGAGGACCGGAGATCATGACTGAGCTGCCGCCCGCCGCCGATCAGCCGTCGCTGGAGGGGCTGTTCAGAACGCTGCGGGACACCGAGTGGTCCTGGGACCGGGCCGGGTTTCCGGCCCTGGCCGAGCGCTTCGGATGGACCGTCACCTACCAGGACGACAACGGTGTGATCGCCGACGTGCCGTGGCCGGCTCCGCGCCGCCCGGTCCAGCTGGCCTGGAGCCGCGGCGCGGTGGACGAGGTGAGTATCACCCTGGCTTCGGTAGCCGGACTGCCCGAGGCGCCGCCGGACTTCCTGCCCGGGGTGTTCGACCTGGCGGTCCGGACCGGCACGGCGATCCTGGGCGAGCCGGGCGACGGCAGGCCGGCCGACCACCCGCAGGTCCGGTGGCCCGGCGAGCGGGCCACGATCGTGCTCGACCAGCTGCCCGTCGCGGTGTTGCTCACCTGGGCGGACAACGAGTGGCTGGCGATCGCCGACTGGTCGGACGAGGACGACGGATGATCCGGCGATGACCCACCCGTTGGCCCGGACCCGCCAGGAAGCGCACCTGTTCATCGACCTCACCCCGTGCGCCTGCGGGGATCGCCGGCTGGCCACCGCCGGCGAGCCGGTCACGCTGCCGGACGGCAACCCCGGACGGCGGTACGCGGGACGCTGCCCGACCTGCGGGCGCGACCGCGAGTTCGTGTTCGCGATGCCCGCCGTACCGGAGGACTCCACCAGCACCCGGCAGATCGTGTACGGCTACGGCACCCGCCCCTCCCGGCTCCTCGGCCCGGGGCAGTGGCTATGGGCCGCGGAGCAGTATGCCGAGGCCGTACCCCGCGATCCGGAACATCTCACCGGCGAAGCGCGGGCGACCGCGCGGACCTGGCTGATGGCGGCCGTGGCGGCCGTGCGCGAAGCGGCGAAGTTCCTGCCGGACGGCGCTGACCGGCTGCCGCCGGGGGACGTCCCGGCCGGCCGGGACCCGGACGACTTCACCCGGCAGCGGTTGATCGACCGGCGACTGGGATATGAGCGGCGGCTGCGCGCCCTTCCGGGTGACCCGCCGCCCCCGCGCGACCCGGAGCAGGTCCGCCGCCAGCTGGCCCGCAACCGCGCGGTCGAGGCCTGGGCCGCCCGGCACGGCCTGGCCGATCCGGTGATCGGCGCCGGCACCGCGGAGCAGAACCGGGAGATCGACCGGGAGCTGCGCCGCATGGACGGTCTGGACCCGGAGACCGGCCTGGACCGGGACAGCGCCGCCGCCGGGTTCGCCGCGTTCCGGCAGTTCATCGACGATCTGGAGATCGCGCTGGCGGCCGACGTGCCGGCCCGTGACCTGCGGATCGGCACCGCCCTGGCGGCGTACCAGGCGTGGCTGGACCGTCTGCGGATCAGCGACGGGCCATGGCGCGACGCCCTCTGGGCCGGGGACATCTGGCAGACGCCGGACACCGATCTGCCGCCCGCCGCGGCGGTGTGGGAGATGGTCGAGGCCGCCCGGTCGGCGGTCCGCTCACTCGGGTGACGCCCACCGGTACATGTCGTCGGCCAGCTCGCGGGCCAGCAGGCTGAGCTCGCCGTCGGCCTGGATCGGCCCCGCCTCGACGCCCGGGCGCAGCCGCAGCGCCAACTCGTCCAGCAGAGCGGCGATCACCCCGGCACGCTGCACGGAGATCGACACGATGTCCCGCGAGCCGCGGGTGGTGCGGTGGTCGAAGGCGTCGCCCGCGTCCAGGGCCGGGCGGGCGTCGGCGGCGAACTCATCGAGCGGTTTCGGCCGGAAGCCCTCCGGATCACCCCGGTGGACGGGGTAGCTCAGCCAGTGCCGGGCCGGGTCCGGGGTCATGCCGGCTCCTCTCAGTAACCGGTGCCGCTGCGCAGGTGCGCGGCGGACTCGGCGGCCAGGTCGGCGAGCTTGCCGTCGCTCTGGATCGGGCCGACGGCCAGCCCCGGACGCACCCGCCGGGACAGCTCGTCGAGCAGCGAGGCGATCACCTTGGCCCGCTGCCGGGAGAACGCCGCGACCTCGTCGCGGCCCTCGTCCGGGTCGAGGCGCACCTCGGCCGGCCGGCCGGCGTCGATCAGCTCGCCGAACTCGGCGGCGGCCTGGTCCAGGGTGATCGGGACGCGCTGCTGGGTACCGTCCGGCAGCCGCCGGTAGCGGACCCGGGACAGCAGGTGCCGGGCCGGGTCGCGGTCGTCGTCGGGGTCCCGCATGGGTCAAACCCTATACGCCTGTGGCAGGGTGGTCGCATGCCGGTTCCACGCGCCCGTAGCGAGCATGAGGCGCACCTGCACATGGATCTGCATCCGTGCGTGTGCGGTGAGTCGCGCTTCCCCCGCGAGCCCGAGAAGACGTTGCTGCCCGATGGCCTCGCCGAGGTGCGCTTCGCCGGTCCGTGCGACAACTGTGGCCGGCCCCGGGAGTTCGTCTACCGGATGTCCACCGAGCCGGAGATCGAGGAGCCGGGCTGGCCACGGTTCGGCGGTCCCGAGCCCTCGGAGCTGATCGACGCCGATCAGTGGGTTGCGGCAGCCGCCCGGTATGCGGCTCCGCCCGCCGACCCGATGCGCATGCGCACCGCGATGGCCTGCATCAACGAAGCGGAGAAACTCGGCGCCGAGGGACTGTCCCCGCTCTGGGAGAGCTACAACCGGTCCTCCGGAGTCTGGGAGCCGCGCCCGTGGCCGGGGCCGCCCAGCTACGAGAAGGATCCGGCCACCGGCTTTCCCACCGACACCGGCCGGACCGCGCTCAGCGGATACAACCGGCTGCCGTACCAGATCCGCGCCCGATTCCAGGACGACCCGGCCGAGCGGGACCGTCGGCTCGCCGCGGTGGCCGCGGTGCGGTCCGCCTGGTGTGTCCGGCAGGGCTACCCGGAGTGGGACGAGGACGCCGACGAGTACGACATGCCGGCCGATCGGTTGCCGCCGGCCGAGCCCGCCTGGGAACTGGTCCGGGCCGCGCGGGCGGCGGCCGGGCAGGACCCGGCGACCGGGGAGTTCGTGCGATGACCGTGCTGGTGGCGCAGACCTACGCCGAGGCGTACCTGTACCTCGACCTCACCCCGTGCGAGTGCGGGGAGACCGCCTTCACCCCGTCCGTCGTCGCCGAGGCGGACTGCGTGCGGTGGTTCGGCGTCTGCCCGCGCTGCGGCCGGGAGCGGTCGTTCCGATTCCGTTTCGGCGACCGCCCGGACAGCACCGGCTTCAGCCACCGCGAGGCTCCGTCCGAGCTGATCGACGCCGGGCAGTGGCTGTGGGTCGCCGAGCGATACCTGTCCGGGGTCCCGCAGAGCATTCCCGGGATCCGGGCGCTGCCGCGTGACCAGCAGAAGACCGTGCAGGCGCTGCTCGACGTGGCCGATGCGGCCCTGGACGAGGCGGCGAAGTTCTGGACCACCATGGAGGACGACGAGGACCTGCCCGAGTCGGCGCTGTGGACGGGGTGGAGCCGGCAGGCGCGGGCCGCGGCACCGGAGCGGTTCCGGCGTCGCTGGCTGAGCGACCAGCGGTCCCGCTGGGCGCTGCTGGACGGCGGGATTCCGCCGATGACCGACGAGGAGTTCGCCGGGGGGCCCGACTCCGACTACCTGAAGGTGGTCCGGCTCCGGGCCGAGGTGCGGGCCATGTGGGTGGCCCGGCACGGTCTGAGCGACCTCACCGACCGCCGGGCCACCCCGGCGCAACGCCTCGAGCTTCAGCGGGCCGAGCGGGCCGCCACCGGACTCGACGTGGCCACCGGATACTCGACGCATGCGACGCAGTCCGCGCTGGCCGCGTACGACTCGCTGGTCAGCACGATCCAGCGCGAGTTCGCGACCGATCCGGGGCAGCGGGACGGCCGGCTCGCCGAGGCGGCCGCGGTGCGCGCCGTGTGGCTCGCCGAGACGGGCCTCCCGGCGTGGTCACCGGACGACGACGTGTACGAGTTCCCGGCCGATCGGATGCCGCCGGCCGGCCAGGCGTGGGAGATGGTCCGCGCGGCCCGGGCGGCCGCCGGGGTGGATCCGGACCTCGGCGACATCCGGGAGTGGCGGCCGTGACCGGACGGATCGCCGGCGCCCGCTACGCTTTCCGGGCCGCGCACCCGGCCAGCCCGATGCTGCGGGTGCGCTACCGCCTCGGCGTCCCGGTGGACCCGTGGGGTTTCCCGGACTGGACGCCGTACGCCCGGCTGCTGGTCGCGTTGCCGCCGGCGATCCCCGACCTGACCGTCGACGAGGCGCGGGTGGTCGACGTGTGCACCGCGGGCCTGGCCGCCCGGGCCGCCGGTGACCCGCTCTGGGCCGGGGCCGCCGGCACGCCGGTCGGCTGGACCTGGGCGCACGTCGCGCAGACCCGGCACCTCGCGCTGGTACCGGCCGAGCTGCACGCCGGTTTCCGGCACCTGGGCGGGGTCAGTGTCGGCGGGCCGCGCGCCGCCGGTCGCGGCCTGACGGCGGGTGCCGGCGAGCCGCCGCGGATGCTGGTCGGCGAGCGGCTCACCGAGGCGGCGCTGGCGGTGGGCGAGGAGATCCTGAAGGTGGCGCTTCCGGCCCACTACCGGGACTTCCTGCTGCGGACGAACGGTGCCGCCCCCGCCGGGCCCAGCGTGTTCCCGGGCCACGGGTTCGTGCTGGACCAGCCGCTGTTCGGGTTCCGGGACGACCGGCTGCAGGACGTGGGGTATCTCAACGCCTGGTTCGCCGACCGGCTCACGCCGGACTGGCTGGGCATCGGGCACGTGCAGGGCGGCCTGCTGGCGATCCGGGTGCGGGGCGCGGACGTGGGCGCGGTCGGCTACCTGGACGACGACGACTGGCGGGACCGGGACCACTTCACCGCGGCCGACCGCTGCGAGCGGCTGATGCATCGTCTCGCCGGCGACTTCGGGGCGTTCTGGCTGGCGTTACGACCCGTACCGGCCGAGTTGTCGGATCTGGCGCGGGCCGCGGCCGCGAGTGCCGAGCTCGCCGCGCCGGACGGTCTGGGTGCTCTGCTCCCCGCGACGCATCGGTGGGTCGCGCCGTGACCGCCCCGGCCTGGGAGCCCGGCAACGGGGTCGAGGAGACCCTGCTGGGTGCCGCGATCCAGGACGACCGGCAGACGTTCTTCCAGGTGGTCGCGTCCTCCGACCTGTACCTGCCGCGGATGAGCGGGGACGGCCCGCAGCGCTTCCTCACCATCCACGCGCTCGGCCAGGTGATGCTGCCGGTGTTCACCTCGGTGCGGGCGCTCGCCGCGCAGGTCGGGCACGCCGTCGACGGCTACACGGTGACCAACTTCGCCGAGCTCAGCCGCAAGTGGCCGGACCCGGACTGGCGGCTCGCGATCAACCCGGGTACGCCGATCGACGCGTACCTCTCGATCGAGACCCTGATGCAGGCCGCGCTCGGCGACATCCGGGTGCCGACCCTGGGTGAGCTGGCCGAGTCGGCCGAGCGGGAGGCGATCGCCGACGCCGAGGCGCGGCACCGCCGTCGCGACCCGGCCGAGTATCCGGACGACGACCGGGCGGCGCTGCGGGCGGCGTTGGAGGTCGGCGACGTGTACGGCTACCTCGACCGGCTGCTCGACGCGAACGTGCTGATCCCGGTCAGCCGCCCGGCCGAGCCGGAGGAGATCCTGGGCGACGGGTTCCCCTGGCTGCCCGGCTACGACCAGATGATCGAGGTGTTCACCAGCCCGGAGGCATTCGACCGGCGGCACCCGCACGAGCCGCCGGAGCGTGTCGAGGTGTCGCTGGCGTTCGCCCTGGCGCTGTGGCCCGAGGGGCACGGGCTCTCGGTCGACCCGGAGAGCGACTCCGCGTTCCAGCTGCCCGAGGACCAGGTGCTGGCCCTGCTCGCCTTCACCCCGGAAGACTGACGAACGTCGTCGTGATGTCGGCCTCGGCCGGTGCCACCACCTGCACCGGCGTGCCGAAGTCGGCGAGTGTGAAGGTCGCCGTGACATCGCTCGGGACCAGGATGCCGCGCGACCCGTCACCGCGTATGTTGTCGAGCACCGCGGTCACCTGCAGACGGACCAGCCGGCCCTCGTCGTCCAGCCGGGCCCGCATCACCGGGCCGTCCGGGACCGCGTTGAAGTAGCTGTCCAGGTCGGAATGCAGCGGCGGCGGGCACCCGGCGGACGTCCCGTCGCAGCGGAACTCGTATTCGTGCGGCGCGACCTGCTCACCCGCCCCGGTCAGGAACGGCAGCCAGGTGGTGAGGTCGCTGATGTTGTTGCCCGGCGAGGACAGCCGGCCGAACCCGATTCTGTCCGGCGGGATCCAGGGCCGGGCGTCGGCCGTGGTCAGCGCCGGGGAGGAGTAGAAGTCCCGGCGCTGGAGATGCAGCCTTCGCAGCGGGATGCGGCGGCTTCCGGCCGTCGCGCGGGTGTACGCCGTGTCCCACACCGGGGTGTCGCCGAACCGCACCGTGCTGGTGCCGGCCCAGGATCCGCCCGGATTCATCGACGCCTCGAAGGTCACCTTCGCCGTGCCGGCCGCCCGCAGCCGCGCGCCGATCTGCGCGGCCTGCTCCCGGGCCGCGTCGGCGCGCTGTGGCAGCCGGACCAGCCGGCCACCGCTGAGCAGGTCGGCGACGACCACGGCGGTGAGCAACGCGGCGACGGCGTACGAAATGATCCGCTTCTTCATCGGGCTCCCGGGGGAGAAGGGCCGGGCATCACAGGGTAGCGCCGAACCGGGATCGACCGGCATATCATCGGCGGGTGCTACCGGTTGCCAGGACTCGCGACGAAGCCCACCTCTACATGGACCTGCACGGCTGTCCCGACTGCGGCAGCGTCGACGTCACCTGGGCCGAGGCGCTGGTCGACCGGTCCGGCGTGCTGGCCCGCCGGTATCACGGCCGGTGCGGGGGCTGCGGCCGCGACCGGGAGTTCGTCTTCGCTCTGCCGGACCGGCCGACACCGCCCCGGGCCGGGGAGTACGTGACGTTCGGCAGCGAGCCGTCCCAGCTGTTCGACGCCGGCGAGTGGGTGGACCTCGCCGACATGCTCAGCCTGGCCGCCGAGATCGACGACGACCCCGGCTCCCTGCTGATCGCGGTGGCCTGCCTCGACGAGGCCCTCCGGTTCCTGCCGGCGGACGCCGCCGAGGTGCCGGCCGAGGCGTTCTGGAGTGACGCCGGCCGGGCGGCGCGGGCCCGGTCGCCGGAACGCTTCCGCCGCGCCGACCTGCTCGCCCGCCGCGCCGCCCTGGCGGCCCGCTGATGGCCCTGCTGCGGGGGCTGCCGGCCGTGTTCCTCCTCCTGATCGCGGTCGTCGTCACCCCGGCCGCCGCGATGGCCGCGGACTGTGCCCGTCCGGCCCGGCTGACCGGTTCGACGGCCTGGCCGCGCACCATGCTGTCGATCGACTCGGCCACCTCGTTCAGCCGGGGCGGCGGAGTCGTGGTCGCGGTGCTCTCCACCGGGGTGCGGGCCGGCCAGCGGCAACTCGCCGGGCGCGTCCTGGCCGGCCGCGACGCGGTGCGCAACCAGGGCGCGGCGGACACCGACTGCACCGGGATCGGCACCCAGGTGGCCGGCGTGATCGCCGCCGACCGGGCGGACGGCAGCCCGGTGCTGGGACTGGCCGGCAAGGCGACCATCCTGCCGGTCCGGGTCACCGGCGACGACGGCACGGTGCAACCCGCCGCCCTGTCTCGTGGGATCAGCTTCGCGGTCCAGGCCGGCGCCGACGTGATCGTGGTCGCCGAGCCGGCCTATCAGGACAGTGCGGCGCTGCGCGACGCGGTGGCCGCGGCGGTGGCCGCGGACGTGCCGGTGATCGCGGCGGCCGGTGACCTCGGCGCGGCACAGGACGCGAACCCGACGCCGTTCCCGGCGACCTACCCCGGCGTGATCGGGGTCGGCGCGATCGATCAGAACGGCGCGATCTTCCCGAAATCCCAGCATGGACCGTACGTCGATCTGGTCGCCCCCGGGGTGGCGGTGCCCACGCTGCAGGGTGGTGACGGGGCGTCCGCCGGGTTGGTCGAGGCCGACGGGACGGCACTCGCGGCCGGCTACGTGGGCGCCACCGCGGCGCTGGTGCGCGCGCGTTTCGGGCGGCTGCCGGTGGCCGAGGTGACCCGGCAGCTGACCGCGTCGGCCAGCCCCACGGTGACCGGCGACGCGTTCGGGGCCGGCGTGGTGAACCCGTCCGCGGCCGTCACCGGACGGGTCAGCGACCGGCGGCCCCGTGCCCTGCCCGCCCTGAGCCCGGCGGCGGCCGGCCGCAGCGGGGTGGAGAACCGGCGGCGGGCGGCGGCCTTCACCGGGGCGACCATCGCCGGTGTCGCGGTCCTGGCGGTGCTGATGGTGACCGCGGCGATCCGGCGCAGCCGGCGGCAGCACTGGCGCCCGGCGCTCGCCCCGCCACCGCCGTCCTATGCCGAGCCGATCGAGCCGGGGCCACCGGTCATGCTGCTGGACCAGCCGGACCGCTGATCGGTGCCGCTTGTCCTTTCCGGTCGGTGGTCCCCGGATCGTCAGTCGGTGCCGGTGACCGGTTTCAGGGCGGCGACCGGGTCCAGCGTGACGCCGGCCGGGATGCTGGTGACCAGGGCGGTCGGCACCTCGGTGGCCGACGCGGCGGTGTAACCGAGCCGGGCCAGCGCGTCCGCGTCCGGCACCGCGTGCCGCACCCCCAGGTCGGTGATCACCTGGTAGCCGCCCGAACCGGGCACGTGCACCAGCGCGAAATGCCCGGCCGGGACGCCGACCTGGTCGGCCAGCGCCCGCCCGCCGGCCGCGCCGGTGGTCGGCACCGCCGCGGAGAGCCCGGCCGGTGAGCCGCCCACCACGATCGACGGCGCCTTGGCCGCGGACCGGGTGACCGCGCATGCGGTCGTGCCGGCCGCCACGGTGGCCAGTTTGGGCGGGTCGGCCGGGGGTTGCGCGTCGGCGTTGCCGGCCGGCTTGAGCTGCGGGGCGCCGGTGACCACGGTGACCGGCACATTCTTCGGCTCGGCCGGGAAAGCGGCGTTCAGCACCGCCTTCTGCAGGGCGGTGATCGGCAGCACGCCGTTGTCCAGCACCAGGTAGAACTGGGTGCCGTTGACGCCCACCTCGGTGGCGAGCACCTGACCGTTGTTCAGACCGGTCACCCGGCGCGACGGGACGCCCCGGTTCTGCACCGGGATCGCGGCGATGTCGGCGCCGGCCGGGAGAGAGTTCAGCCAGGCGGTGCTGACCCGCATCGGGTCGACCGCGCCGAACAGCGCCGGCAGGTTGGTCTGCGCGTCCTGGATCCGGTGCTTCCACCCGTGCGAGATCAGTTGGACGTTGCCCGCCCCATCGGTGACCAGCAGCCCCTTGTCGCCCAGGTCGGCGCCGGCCGGCCCGGCGGTGCCGACCAGCAGGGTGGCCGCCGGGTTCTCGCCCGGCACCAGGCACATCGCCCACGGCAGACCGGACTGCTGATCGGCGGCCGGCAGTGAGGCCGGCGCGCCCGGAATGCCGATGGTGACCCCGCGCGGCACCCCGGTCAGCGCCTTCGCGGCGACCCGGTAGACCTGCGGGTTCGGCTTGCCGGCGGCCAGCTTGGCGGAGGTGAAGTTGAGCGCCGGGTTGAGCCGGTCGTGCAGGAACACGAAGCTCGCGCCGGACTCCTTCTCGACCACCACCGAGCCCTCGGTGCGCCACTGGTCGCCGCCGACCTTGGTCAGGATGCCGTAGATGCCGAAACCGGCCGCGATCAGGACGGCGATCATCAGGCCGCCGAAGAGCGCGCCGATACCCCGCCGCAGCGGCGACTGGGCCGGATCGGTCTCCCGCATCACGAACGCGGAGATCACCCGCTGGTTCAGGAACTGGTACGACTGGAGCTGATCGCGACGCGAGGCCATCCGCGCCTCACCCGCCGATCGACGAGAGCAGGCCGCGGATGTCGTCGAAGACGCCCATCACCGCGCAGGCCAGCGGGATCAGCGCCATGATCGCGATCACGTCGAGCAGGTCGGCGGCCCGGCCCAGATAGGGCGACGGCTGCCGCTGGCTGTAGACCACCGCGGCCGGCAGCGCCACCGCGCCGGCCAGCACCGCGCCGGCCAGCACCAGCAGGCCCGGGACCGCGCCGGTGACCACCGCGCCGACGCCCAGCACGGCCAGTCCGGCCACCCCGGCCACCAGCAGCGGGCCGCGCTGCCGCGGCGTCGCCAGCAGCCGGGACCGCAGCAGCAGCGCGGTGACCGCGGCCACGATCAGCAGCACCGCCGGTGTGCCCGGGTGCGACCAGGCCAGGTAGACGATCGCCACGATGCTGCTGAACGCGGTCGCCAGCAGGAAACCGGTGAGCACCTCGTCGGCCCGGACCACCGCGGCGAACACGTCCGCCCGGCGCGGCATCGGCTTGTCCTTGAGGATCTCCTCGGCCCGGCTGGGCAGCTCCGGGAACGGCAGCCGGCCGATCCAGCTGGCCAGCACCGGATAGCCGGGGAGCAGGCCGATCGCGGCGGTCAGCGCCACCGCGGCGGCACCGGCCGCGGACACCCCGGCCAGGGTGAGCAGCGCGGCCAGCAGACCGGTCAGGGCGACCGCGATGCCGCCCACGAACAGCCGCGGCAACCCGGCCACCCCGGTGTGCCCCAGCACGCTGAGCACCAGCAGCACCGCCGAGCCGAGCAGCAGGGCCGGCGCGCCGACGCCGAGGAAGCGGGCGCCCGAGTCGGCGATCAGCCAGGCCCCGCCGAGGAACGCGTAGGGCAGGCCGCTCGCGGCGACCACGGCGCCCGCGCCCGCGTCGGCGAACGCCCGGGACAGCAGGATGCCGACCACGGCCAGCGCGACCGCCACGACCAGCGCGACGATCGCCGCGGTCGGCCGGGCCGGGCCGCCGGCGGCCAGCCCGAACAGGCCGATCAGCAGGGCGGCCGCGAAGACCGCCAGACCGGCCCGGCGGGTCGCGGCGGCACCCCAGGACCGCCCGGCCCGGCGCGCCCCGCTGGCGATCACCTCGACCACGTCGTCGTAGGCCAGCTCGGGCCAGTCCTCCCGGGCCGGTTTCAGATGCAGCAGCTCGCCGTCGCGCACGCCCTGGGCGGCCAGGTTGCGCTGCGGCTCCAGCGCGGCGCCGGTGGCGCGGCGCAGCACCCAGCCGCCGTGCCGCTCGGCCGGCTCGCCCAACGCGCCCTCGGCGTGCCGCAGCAGGTGCGGTAGCAGCTCTCCCACCAGCATGTTGTCGGGCAGAGCGACATCCATCCGCCGGGTCGGCGCGGCGATCGTCACCCGGGCCAGACTCGGCCCACCCGGTGCGGTCACGCGGTCACCTCCAGCTGTGCCTTCTGTGCCACCAAACTAGCAGGCCGGGCCGGGCCGGATTCGCCCCGGCGAATGGCTGCGGGGCCGGGGTCGCCGGCCCCGGGAGCTAGGATGAGCGGCGACACCGACCCGTGCAGGGGAGATTCGCCGTACTCGGGGAGAGCCAAGCGTGACCGTCACCATCGTCAAGCGCCCCCCGCGCCGGCCCGCGCCGGTGATGCCCTCCGGCGAGGTGCTGCTCGACCCACCGCCGGAGATTCCGCCGCCCGGCGGCAAGGGCTGGACGAGGATGCTGATGGTCCTGCCGATGGGCGCCGGCGCGGCCGGGATGGGGCTGATGATGAGCGCCCAGCGGGGCGGCCCGCTGACCTACGTCGCCGGCGCGATGTACGGAGTGTCCATCCTCGGCATGATCGCGATGATGGCCACCAACACCTCCGGCCCCGGCAAGCGCGAGATGATCGAGTCTCGCCGGCAGTATCTGCGGCACCTCTCCCAGTTGCGCGCCCAGCTGCGCGCCACGATCCGCCAGCAGCGCGAGGCGTATTACTACCGCAATCCCGACCCGGCCACGCTGTGGACGTTCGCGGACAGCGGCCGGCTCTGGGAGCGGCGGCGCAACGACGCCGACTTCACCGTGGTGCGGATCGCGGTCGGCGCCCAGGAGGTGGCGACCCGCCTGGTTCCGCCGCAGACCCGGCCGGTCGACGAACTGGAGCCGCTGTGCGCCATGGCGCTGCGGAAATTCGTCAACACGTACTCCGTCGTCCCGGACCTTCCGGTCTCCGTCGCCCTGCGCGACTTCTCCCACATCTACCTGCGCGGCGCCGAGGAGGCGGTGCTCGGCTTCTGCCGGGCGCTGACCGCCCAGCTGGTCACCTTCCACGCCCCCGACGACCTGCGCATCGGCGTCTGCGTGCCGGACCACCAGCGGCCCCGTTGGGAGTGGGTGAAATGGCTGCCGCACGGCCAGCACCCGGACAAGATCGACGCGGCCGGCTCGGTCCGGCTGGTCTCGCCCAGCGTGCCGGCGCTCGAAGCCTCGCTCGACGACGTGCTGGCCAGCCGGTCCCGGTTCGAGCTGACCGGCCCGCCGCCGCCCGGCCCGCACGTCGTCGTGATCATCGACGGTGGCTCGACGGCCGGCTCCGACCACCTGATGACCGAGGGCGGCGTGGCCGGCGTCACCATCCTCGACCTGTCCGGGCCGCCGCCCCGGCTGCTCGACGACAGCTCGGTGATCCTGGAGATCGCCGCGGACGGCACCATCACCGGCGTCACCATGGACGGCTCGACCCAGGTGGGCCGGGCCGACACGCTCGGGCTCCCCGAGATCGAGGTGCTGGCCCGCGAGCTGGCCCCGCTGCGACTGTCCGCCGCCGCCTCCGGTGACCAGCCGGCCATCTCCCAGGACATGGGGCTGGCCGAGTTGCTCGAGGTCGACGACCCGTATCAACTCGAGCTGGCCGACCTCTGGGCCAACCGGCCCAACCGGGACCGGCTGCGGGTGCCGATCGGCATCGGCCTGGACGGCCGGCCGATCGAGATCGACCTCAAGGAGTCCGCCCAGGACGGCATGGGCCCGCACGGCCTGCTGATCGGCGCCACCGGCTCGGGCAAGTCGGAGCTGCTGCGCACCCTGGTGGTGGCGCTGGCGCTGACCCACGACCCGGAGATCCTCAACTTCGTGCTGGTCGACTACAAGGGCGGCGCGACCTTCGCCTCGCTCGACCGGCTCCCGCACACCGCCGCGATGATCACGAACCTGAAGGACGAGCAGCCCCTGGTCGACCGGATGCTCGGCGCCATCCAGGGTGAGCTGACCCGCCGGCAGGAGCTGCTGCGCAAGACCGGCAACTACGCCTCGCAGCGCGACTACGAGCGGGCCCGGGCGGCCGGCGTGCCGCTGGCGCCGCTGCCCAGTCTGGTGCTGATCGTCGACGAGTTCTCCGAGCTGCTCGCCGACCGGCCCGACTTTATCGACATGTTCGTCCAGATCGGACGCGTCGGCCGGTCGCTCGGCATCCACCTGCTGCTCGCCTCGCAGCGGCTGGACGAGGGCCGGTTGCGCGGCCTGGAGACCCACCTGTCGTACCGGATCGGTCTGCGCACCTTCTCCTCCATGGAGAGCCGCGCCGTCCTCGGTGTGCCGGACGCCTACGAGCTGCCGTCCCACCCGGGCCACGGCTATCTGCGGGCCGGCACCGACGGCCTGATCCGGCTCAAGGCGGCCTACGTGTCCGGGGCGGTCCGCCGCGAGGGCGCCGTCGCCGCCGGCGGCACCCGGGCCGGCAGCCCGATCCGCGAGTTCACCACCTACTACGCGATGCCCCTGCAGGAGGAGCAGCCCCGCGCCGCCGAGCCGGCCGGCCAGGAGGTCGAGGAGAAGGTTCAGGGTGACACCCTGATGGACGTGCTGGCCCGGCAGATGGAGGGGCGCGGCACCCCGGCGCACGAGGTGTGGCTGCCCCCGCTGGACAAGGCGCCCACCCTCGGCCAGATGCTGCCGCCGGTGATCTCGATGCCGGACCGCGGCCTGCAGGTCGACGCGGCCGAGCGGTTCGGCGCGCTGCACGCCCTCACCGGCATCATCGACAAGCCGTTCGACCAGCGCCGGGATCCGATGTGGCTGGACCTGTCCGGCGCGGCCGGCAACCTGCTCGTCGTCGGCGGCGCACAATCCGGCAAATCCAATTTCCTGCGTACGCTGATCACCAGCCTGTCGCTCACCCACACCCCCCGTGAGGTGCAGTTCTACTGCCTCGACTTCGGTGGTGGCCCGCTCACCGCGCTCGCTGACCTGCCGCACGTCGGCGGGGTCGCCGGCCGCCGTGACTCGGACCGGGTCCGGCGCACCATCGCCGAGGTGCACCTGCTGATGCGCGGCCGGGAGGACTTCTTCGCCCAGCGCAACGTCGAGGGCATGGCGGCGTACCGGCGGGTCAAAGCCCAGGGCCGGTACGCGGAGGACCCGTTCGGCGACGTCTTCCTGGTCATCGACGGCTGGTCCACGCTGCGCACCGAATTCGAGGACCTCGAGCCCACCGTCAACGAGCTGGCCAACCGGGGCCTCGGCTTCGGCATCCACGTGATCGGCGCGACCAGCCGCTGGATGGACGTGCGCCCGCAGATCCGCGACGTCTTCGGCACCCGCATCGAACTGCGGCTCGGCGAGCCCGGCGACTCGCTGATCAACCGCCGGGAGGCGGTCAACGTCCCGGACAAGTCACCCGGCCACGGCCTCACCCCGGACGGGCACCACTTCCTCGCCGCCCTGCCCCGCATCGACCGCGAGCAGCGCGCCGACGACCTCGCCGAGGCCGTCGCCGAGATGGTCAAGCACGCCACCGAGCACTGGTCCGGCCCACCCGCGCCGCGGGTCCGGCTGCTGCCGGCCGAGCTTGCGTTCGAGGCGCTGCCCGCGGCCCGCGGCCCGGTCGTCCCGATCGGCATCGCCGAATCCGACCTGGAACCCGTCTGGCTCGACTTCGACGCCGAACCGCACGCCCTGCTCTTCGGCGACATCGAGAGCGGCAAGAGCTCGTTCCTGCGCAGCCTCGCCAAGTCGATCGTGGCCGGCAACAGCCCGTCCGAGGCCCGCATCCTCACCGTCGACCTGCGCCGCAGCCTGCTCGGCATCATCCCGGCCGAGAACACCATCGGCTACGGCACCTCCCACCAGGTCACCGCCGACCTGATCAACCAGGTGGTGGTCGCCATGCGGGAACGCCTCCCCGGCCCGGACGTCACCCCCGAGATGCTCGCCAACCGCAGCTGGTGGAAGGGCCCCCAGCTGTACGTTCTGGTCGACGACTACGACCTGGTCGCCGCCGCCGCACAGAATCCATTGCTGCCGCTGCTGGAATTCCTCCCGCAGGCCCGCGACATCGGCCTGCACCTGGTCATCACCCGCCGCATCGGCGGCGCCGCCCGCGCCATGTTCGACCCGGTGATCGGCCGCATCCGCGAACTCGCCTCCCCCGGCATCATGATGTCCGGCCCGCGCGACGAGGGCCCGCTCTTCGGCACGATCAAACCTCAGTTCCTGCCCCCGGGCCGGGCCTGGATGATCACCCGCAAGCACGGCGCCCGGCTGGTCCAGCTCGCCTGGACGCCGCCGGCCCACTGACCCGTTGCCCGTCGGCCCGGACGCCCGGCGCCCTACCGTCCCGGTAGCCGCGGGGCCGCCCGGGTCGCTCACGGGGTGATGAGGTTCGTCTCGGGACCGGGTGGTCGATCGTCCGCAGTGGACGGGTGGCCTACGCCGTCACCGGCGTCGCGTCATCCGGAGGTGTCCGGATCGCATCCGCATGGCCGGGATATGCGGCGCGGAGGTCGCCGTCGAACAGGCGCCGGCAGAACTCGTTCATCCGGGCGGCGGCGGGGGCGTGTCTGGCGATGATCTCCGCTACGGGCGCCGGCACCTCGGGTGGAATGTCGCCGGTTGCGCACCGGCGTACCAGGCGGTTGCGGGCGACCGGACCGCCGCCGGCCGGCACCGAGCACGTCGCGGTGATCAGCCAGTTCACCAGCCGCATGGAAGCGTAGTCGGCGTCGTGACCGGCATTGTCGGCCGCGAAGTCGCGCTCGGTGCCCGACAGGTCGAAGCGCGGTGAGGTGGCGAGCCCGAAGTCGACGAGGTAGAGCCGGTCCTCGTCGGCTCGGATGTTGCCGAAGTGTCCGTCCAGGTGCAGCACCTCGTGGCTACGCAGGAACGCCACCATCTCGAACAGTTGCCGTTCCACCGTCGCGGCTCTCCCCACCGGGTCGCTCAGCCAGCCGGGCAGTGCGTCGGGGAGATGCTCGAGAAACAGCACGAGGCTCGCGGTGGCGCTCGCCAGCGCCTCAAACCGTGCGCGAACGGCCCGGTGGCCACCGAACTGGGCGACGACGGCATCGACGTCGAGGTGCTCCGCCGCGGTCGGCGGGCGGCCGGGCAGCACCCGCCAGTGGTGCAGCAGTGCGAACGACGGCGTTTCGCCCGCGAGAACCCCCTCGGTGACGATCTGGTTAGCGGCCAGCTCCCGCCACGCTCCGAAACCCGGACCGGCCAGGCGGTACATGCCGTACTGCCACCGGGCCGGCAGGTCGAACAGGTTTGCCGTGCTGTAGGGATGAGCCAGCTCCCGATGGGTGATCGGGATCCGCTTCACGAAGACGGGCACGCCGTCGACGTGGATGCTCGAAGCGTCGCCACCCACGCCCACGCCCATGGGCGATGCGGTCTGCAGCCACGCCGCCAGTTCACCGTCGGAGCGGCCGGCCAGTGCGGCCGCGACGCGGTGATGGCGGGAACGCCGCTCATGGAGCACCTCGGCATCATGCCACCGGCCATTCGCCGGCGCCCACCCTCAGGCCGTGATCCCGTGATCCCGTGATCCCGTGATCCCGTGGGCCGGCTGCCCGGATCGCGATGCCGGTCCGTGGGTGCGGGATGAGGCGTCTGGTGCGGCCGGTGGAGGCCGTCACCTCGGCCGGGGCCGAGCGGCTCAGGTCAGCGGCGGGGGAGGCCGACGAACTGTTGTTCGGTCGGGGTCTGGGACAGGAACAGGTAGCGGTCGGTGCCCGCACCGATCAGGGCCAGCATGTCGTCGGCCATGAACTGGAGGAACTGGCTGCTGTGCGGGCGCAACTTCAGGGCTGAGGCGGCCATGGCGGCCTCGTCACCGCCCAGGCGCTGCAGGAGGGTGAGCTGGGCATCCTGGAGGGCGGCCAGGCCGGGGCGGTCCAGCTGGCGCAGGATGGTCAGCTGGGTGCGCCACGGGCCCAACGGTGGGGTGGTGGCCGGGCCGGACATGCCCAGGTCGTAGACGGCCAGCGTGGGCATCTGGGCGCTGCCGGCCAGGGCGACGCCCTGGTCGCTGCTGTGGACGGTGAGCCGGTTGTACTGACCGGTGGCGCGTTCGCCGAAGCCGGCCCAGGCGCGGGGCTCGGTGGTGACGACGACGACCCGGGCGCCCAGGGCGAAGGCTCGGAAGATCAGGAGCTGGGCGGCCCAGACGCCGCCGACCAGGGCGATGCGGACCGGTTCGGGGGCGAACAGGTGCAGGGGGACCGGGGCGTGCTGCCGGTCGCGGCCGAGCACCAGGCCGGCGCCCGCGGACGGGGCCACGGTGACCCGGCGCAGCGTCTTACGGGAGATCGCGTGCCAGCCGATGTGCAGCGGTGACGTCTTCCCGGAGGGGCCGGTACGGGCGTCGTCGTCCTCGTCCGGGGAATCGTCCGGCGGAGAGTCGTTCTCCCACGTCTGCGCCGCCTGCGCCGCGGCCGGCAGCCGGCCCTGTGGGCCGGCCAGGGGCGCCGACGTCAGCTGCGGCGCGGCGAGCCGCCGCCCGCTCGCATCACCCGCACCCTGCTGCAGGCCCTGCGACCCGGACGTTCCCTGCAGCCCGGATGTCGGAAACGCCTGCCCCGGCGCGAACAGTCCCTGTGCCGGCACGGCTTGACCCGGTGCGAGTGGTGCCGGCGCGGGCTGGCCGGGTGCGAGTGATGCCGGCGCGGGCTGGCCGGGTGCGAGTGGTGCCGGCGCGGGCTGGCCGGGTGCGAGTGATGCCGGCGCGGGCTGGCCGGGTGCGAGTGGTGCCGGCGCGGGCTGGCCGGGTGCGAGTGGTGCCGGCGCCGCTTGGCCGGGTGCGAGGGGTGCCGGCGCCGCCTGGCCGGGCGCGAACTGCCCGGACGGGGCTGCTGCCCCCGCCGGATGCGGACCGAAGCCGGGCTGCGCCCCGCCCGGCGAATACGACCCCGGAGAGTAGGGACCCTGCTGATACTGGCCCTGCCCCGGACCCGTCGGCGCCTGCGGGAGGTGCGCCGGCGGTGGCGGCAGCTGACCCTGCGGCGGACGCACCTGCGCACGGGCCACCGAACCCGGCGGGAAGATCGCGGGTGGCGGTGGCAACTGCTGCTCACGCCCCGCGGCGTCCGGCGCATCGGCGTCGGCGGCGGGCTGGTCCGGAGTCTGTGGGGGATAGGGACGCCAGGAGCCGTCCCGGTTCGGGTCGGTCATCCCGCTCCGCCTCCCGTCGGGGCCGTGGCGTAGGCGGCCGGGCCGTGCTCGCCGTCCAGGGGTTGCAGCTCGGCGCCGACGCGTTTGACGCCCTCCAGCAGGACGCGGTCGAGGGCGCCGAGGTCGGCGTCGGGCCGGGTGGCCAGCCGGATGAAGGCGCGGACGGCGACGTCCTCACCGTCGGCCGCGGCGTTCAGCACCAGGGCGACGCTGGTCTGCGCGGCCGGGGCGGTGGCCGCCCAGGCGAACAGGGAGCCGATCTCGCCGGCCGAGGTGGGCCAGGTCTTCACCCAGTACGTCCGGTGGATCAGGCGGGCCGAGCTCCAGTGTGTCCAGTCCTCGTCGACCTGTGCGCCCTCGGCCAGCGAACCGGCCTCGACGTCGCACGAGCGGGCCAGCGCGGCCAGCAGCTCGTCGGCGTCGAGCACCCGGCAGGCGATCCCGATCCGGCGCAGGCTGGTGGCCACCTTGCGGCCGAGGCCGGCGACCAGGGCGGCGGCGGTCTCCAGATCGGCGGTGTGGTCGTGCAGCGCCTCGGCCAGCACCCGGGCGTCGACCCGGACGCTGATCGTGGACTCCCGGTGAGCCGGGACCGGCTCCGGACTGAGCGACTCGACGAGCTGGCGATACGACGAGACGGCCGGCGAGGACGCGTGCACGTCGGGGCTGGGCGCCGGCACGGTGTGCGTGACCAGCTCCAGCACCACGCCCGGCTGCTCGGTCGCGGCGAGGACGCTGACCAGCGCGTCCAGCGGGATCGGCGCGGCGTCGTGGTGGACCGGCGCGGCCGGGGTGAGAGCCACCACGCTGAACCAGCCGGCCTCGTCCTTGGCCACCCCGGCGCGGGCGCCGTCCTGCGCGGTCATGTCCCGCACGGCGAGGCCGGGGGCGATGGTGCGCAGCGCGGCCAGCACCGGCCCGGCCCCGGTCTCCGGAGCGGCGGCCCGCCGGCGGGCGTGGTGGCGGGCGATCTGCCGGTGCTCCAGCCACCAGCGGCCCTGCTGCCGGGCGAAGAAGACGATGATCAGGATCAGCCCGGCGACGCCGGTGACCAGCGCCGGGATCGGCCCCTGCAGGGCCGCCGCGATGGTGGCCAGCACGGCCACCTCGGCGACCACGATCTGGGTGAGGCTCAGCGGCCCGACCTGCCCGCGGCGCGGGATGGCCCGCACCCCGGCGTCGGCGGCGTCGGACGCGGCCGACGGGGCGGGCGGCGCCGGGCGGTGCGCCGCGCCGGTCGGCGGCCCGGACGGGACCCCCGAGGTGGGCCCCGGGACGCTGCCGCGCGCCTGGGTGCCGGCCCGGCGCAGCGGGGTGGCCGCGGCGGTGGCGTGGGCCTGCGGGGGCGCGGTCACCGCGGGCGGCGGCGCCGCGGCGCCCGGCGTGGGCGGCGGAGCGCTCGCGGGCGGCGGCGGCAGAGCGGCGCCATACGCCTGCCCGGAGTAGCCGTCACCTGGATTCACCGCACACCTCCCCGCCGTCCCCGTAGCGAGCCCATTCTATGTGCCACCCCCGACAGGAAGCGGCCCGGCGAGTCCTCAGCGGATCGCCGTCAGCAGATCGTCGAGCACCAGCGTGGTCAGGTCGTCCCGGCTGGGCATCCGGCCCAGCGACCGCAGCCGGCCGGACTGCGCCTTGCGCATCCCCTCCAGCAGCTTGCGGGCCTCGCGGGCGTTACCGAAGTTCCGGTCCCGCTCGATCTGTGAGAAGTGCTCGTGCAGCGCCTCGCTGAGCCCGGGCGCGAACGTGTAGTCGTCGTTCTGCGCGATCCGGGTGGCGATCATCACCAGCTCGTCCGGCCCGTAGTTCTCGAACTCCAGCGTCTTGGCGAAGCGGGACGCCAGACCGGAGTTCGCGTCCAGGAAATCGAGCATCTCCCGGGTGTACCCGGCGACGATCACGGCCACCTGGTCACGGTGGTCCTCCATCAGCTTGACCAGGGTGTCGATCGCCTCCTGGCCGAAGTCGGCGCTGGCCCCGCCGGCCCGGGACAGGGTGTACGCCTCGTCGATGAACAGCACGCCGCCCATCGCCTCCTCGAACACCGAGGTGGTCTTCTCCGCGGTGTGCCCGATGTACTGCCCGACCAGGTCGCGCCGGGACACCTCGCGGAACCGCCCGTTGGGCAGCACACCGAGCGCCTTGAGCAACTGACCGTAGATGCGGGCCACCGTCGTCTTGCCGGTGCCCGGGGCGCCGGTGAAGATCAGGTGGTGGCTGGCCGCGCCGACCGACAGCCCGGCGCTGCGCCGCCACTCGTTCACCTGGATCTCGTCGATCAGGGCGCGGACCTCGTTCTTCACCCCGGCCAGGCCGATCATCGCGTCGAGCTCGCCGAGCAGCCGGTCGACCTCGGCGGCGTCCTGCCCGGCGCCGGCCTCGGTGATCCCGGCCCGCGGCGCCGGACCGCCCTCGGAGAGGGTGACGGTGGCCTGGGCGCGCGGGTCGACCGCGACCTTCGGCTCGGCGGTGCCCTCGACCCGGCACTGCTCGACCACCGCGGAGCAGCCGGCGCCGACCACGATCCCGGAGCCGGCGGTCTGGTGCACCCAGGTCTCCCGGATCGCCGGGGCGCTGCTGTTGGCGATCACGATGCCGGCGTCGCCGGTGCCGGAGATGTCACAGCGCTCGATCACCGGACGGCCGGACTGATAGACGTACACCCCGCGATAGCCGCACTCGGCGACCGTGGTGTTGCGGATCACCGGGTCGGCGCCCAGCCGCACGATGATGCCGTCGTCGTTGACCCCGCGGACCTCGCAGGACTCGACCGTGCCGCCGGCGTCCGAGAAGACCAGCCCGTTCTGGCCCTTCAGTACGCGGACCTCACTGGCCTCCACCGTGGCCATGTCGGTGGCCTGCAGGCCGGCGGCATAACCCGAACGGAGGCGACATTTCCGGACGACGACCCGCGCGGCCGTGACGGCGATCGCCGGATAGTCCCCCGAGGTCAGGTCCAGCCCCTCGACGGTCACCTCGCCACTGAGCACGGCCAGGGCCGGCCCCTCCAGCGCGGCGGCGTCGACGACGACCGTGCCCTCCTCGCCGGAGCCGCGCAGGGTGAGCCGCCGCCCGGTCAGCTCGATCCGCTCCCGGTACGTCCCGGGACCGATGGTGATCACCGCGCCGTCCGGTGCCACCTCGAGCGCGTCACGGATCGTCGGATAGGTGCCGGGGACCGCGAGGGTGCTGGCCACGAGGTGCTCCTTTTACTGCGTGTACGTGCGGTCGCGGATGTTGTCGGCCACTCTCTTCACGTCCTTCTTGGCGGCGGGCGGCGCGGTCATCCGCAGCACGACCTCGCGGTTCAGCACGTCCTCCGGGGTGGTGCGCCAGAACCCGACGTAGACCAGCCCGTACTGCGGCTTGCCGTCGATGGTGTCGGTCTCCGCCCAGGAGCGCAGCGAGGTGCCGCTGGTCCACCGTAGACCCCAGGCCTCCTCGCGCTGCCGCAGGGCTTGACGCGCCTTGTCGTCACAGACCGCCGCGCAGGTGCGCACGTAGAGATCGCCGCCGGCGGTCAGGGTCGGCCCCTGGAACGCGCCGCACCGGTAGTGCACCGCGGCCGCGGCCTTCTCGGCGAGCTCGCAGGTCCAGCCGTCGGGCACCTTGAAATCGAAGCCGACACCGTCGAGATCGGTCACCCGCTTGACCGTGGCCTTGCTGCCGAAGGTCGGCCAGCTTTTCGGCCACTCGCCGTCCGGCTCCGGGGTCAGCCCCGGCGCGACCGGCGGCGTGGCGGGCAGCAGCAGCTGAGCGTCGGTGTAGGTGACCGGCGCGTCGCTCGCCGCCGGTCGCGGCTTGCCATCGCGCTGCAGGGAGACCACGGCGGCGCCGGCGGCGCCGCCGAGAAGCAGGCACACCAGGCCGACGATCAGCAACAGGAGGCGGTCGGGGCGCGGCGGGCGACCGATTTGCTGGTACGCCTGGCCGCTCCCGGACACCGGCACCGCGGAGATCGGGTGACTGAAGGCGGGCAGTCCGGACGTCGGATGGCCGGAGACCGGGTGGCTGGAGACGGGCTGAGCCGAGACCGGGTGGCCGGACACGGGGTGGTCGGACACCGGATGCGCCGAGACCGGCTGGGCGGAAACGGGCTGCGCGGACACCGGCTGGGTGGCGACCGGGAACGCCGGGATGGGACGCTCCGGCCCGGGCTGGGCGGACATCGGCTGGGCCGGACCGGGCGTGGCCGGCCACGGCTGCGCCGACATGGGCTGTGCCGACATGGGCTGCGCCGACACCGGTTGGGCGGCGAACGGCTGCGCCGACACGGGGTGGCCGGCGGCGGCCGGGAATGGACTCGGCACCGGCGGGAAGGGCGCCGTCGGCGGATCCTGCTCACGACGTACCGAATCGGAATGCTGCTCGACCACCGCGTCGCCGGAGGCCGGCGGCGGCGTCTCCACCGGCGGCCCGGCGGTGACCGGACGCAGCTTCTGGCCCAGCACCGTGAAGATCTCCGCCGCGTCGCCCTGGCCCTCGCCCTCCGGGCAGGCGACCCAGGGCCGCTCGCCGAGATGGTCGGAGCCGTCGATCGGCAGCCGATCGGTGTCGGACTGGCCCAGCGCCTCGGAAGCCGCGGCGAAAGCGCCGCGCCAGCGGTCGTCGGCCGACGCGAGCTCATTGAGCTGGGCGACCGTCACCGGCCGCCCCTGCGCGTCGACGCCCGACCAGACGTCACCGACCTCGCAGCTCGACAGCTGGCGCTGCAGGCGGTAAGGCCCAGCGGTAGGCATCTCGTCTCCGTTTTCAGTTCGCGTCCCGGTGACGGGGGTGGACCACCGGGTGGATCGCGAGCTTAGCGTGGACGCTGCTGCCGGAACGCGCCCTTGCTCGGCCGCATGTTCTTCGGGATCGCGCCCTTGGGCATCTGCGGCCGGGCCATCAGCGCGGACAGGCGGGTGTCCAGCGCGTTCACGTCCTTGCCGGTCAGGTTGCGGGGCAGCTTCAGCATCGTGGTGCGCAGCTTGCGGACCGGGAGCTGGCCCTCCTCGGAGCCGATCACGTAGTCGTAGAGCGGTGCGTTGCCGATCACCTTCGACAGGCGCTTCTTCTCCTGGCCGAGCAGGGCCTTGACCCGCTGCGGGTGGCCCTCGGCGAGCAGGATCACACCGGGCCGGCCGATCACCACGTGGACCATGTCGAACTGGGTGGTCGAGCTGGCCGCCGGACGGACCCGCCAGTCGCCGCGCATGTTCTCCATCAGCGAGGCGGCCGCGCCGGGCTGGCCCTCGGCCACGTTCATCATCGCGGTGTTCGAGCGCAGGTTCAGCACGATCAGCACGGCCAGCACGGTGACCAGGATGCCGACCGGGATGAACAGCACACCCCAGCCCAGGAGCACGGCGACCACGGTGAGCGCGATCGGGATCAGCACCGCCGCGAGGACGAGCGGGACGAACCACTTGTCCTGTTTCGCGGTGAAACTGAACACCTGGCCGATCTGCTTCAGGCGCTCGACGAAGGACACCTTCTCCTGGGGTTTTGCCATAGCCGGAAAGTGTAGTCAGCCTCAGGTACCTTACGGCGTCCCGGGCACCCCGGGCGTGCCCGGTAAGGCAGTGCGCGGCCCGGAAGTGCGGCGGCGTCCCCATGCCCGGCCGCCGCCTTCGCGCGAAGAGTCGACGTCAGCAAGGACGACGACTCGACGCGAGGAGCGCACCGCCATGTATCCCGAGATCAATCTGAGTCTGGCCCGGCAGCGCGGCGAGCAGCTGCGGCAGGAGGCCGAGGCGTACCGGCGGGCCCGCGAGGCGGCCGGTGGGCGGCCGCGACGCCGGCGCAGCGTGCGGTGGCCGGTGCCGCGGCCCCGTCCGGCGTGACCGGCCGGCTGGCCGACGCCGCGGCCCTGTCCGGCACGATCGGCCGGCTGGCCGATGCCGCGGCCCCGTCCCGCACGATCGGTCCGGATTTTCTGTCGGATCCGCGTGGCATGCTCGACCCCATGATGACGGCGAGCGAGATCCTGGTCGGCCGGGATGCCGATCTGGCCGCGCTGCGCGACACGTTCCGGCGGGTCCGCGGCGGCGAGCCGGCCGCCGTGCTGCTCGGCGGCGAGGCCGGGGTCGGCAAGACCCGGCTGGTCGAGGAGTTCACCCGGAGCCTGGCCGGCGAGCCGGTCCGGGTGCTCACCGGCCAGTGCCTGGAGCTCGGCGAGGAGGGGCTGCCCTTCGCGCCGTTCGCGGCCGCCCTGCGCGAGCTGGTCCGCGACGAGGGGGTGGCGGTCCTGGAGGGGCGCGAGTCCGGCCTCGCCCGGCTGCTGCCCGAGCTCGGCCCCGCGCCGGAGTTCGGTGACACCCATCGCGGGCTGCTCTTCGAGCTCGTCGCGGCGCTGTTCGCCCGGCTCGCCGTGGAGCGCCCGCTGCTGCTGGTGCTGGAGGATCTGCACTGGGCCGACCGCTCCACCCGGGACCTGATCGCCTTCCTGGTCCGTTCCGCCCGCGCGCCCCGGATGCTGCTGCTGGCCACCTACCGCACCGACGAGCTGCACCGCGGCCACCCGCTGCGCCCGTTCGTCGCCGAGCTGGAGCGGGTCCGCGGCGTGCAACGCCTGGAGATCCACCGGCTCGACCGGGACGGCACCGCGGAGCTGCTCACCCACCTGCTCGGCGGCGAGCCGCGGCCGCAGACCGTCGACGCCGTCGACCGGCGCGCCCAGGGCGTGCCGTTCTTCATCGAGCAGCTCGCCGCCACCGCCGACCCGGCCTGCGCCGACATCCCGGAAACCCTTCGTGACCTGCTGCTCTCCCGGGTCGACCAGCTGACCGAGGCGGCCCAGCGGATGCTGCGCGTCGCCGCGGTCGGCGGCACCCGGCTCGGCCACGAGCTGATCACCCGGGTCGCCGGCGTCGACGAGGTCACCCTCGACTCGGCACTGCGGGTCGTGGTCGCCGCCCGATTGATCGTCTTCGACCCGGAGCGGGGCTATGAGTTCCGCCACGCCCTGGTCCGCGAGGCGGTCCACGACGACCTGCTGCCCGGCGAGCACCTCCGCCTGCACGCCCGTTACGCCGAGGCGATCGAGGCCGACCCGCACCTCGTCCCGCCGGGCCGGGCCCCCGCCGAAACCGCCCACCACTGGCACGCGGCCGGAAACCACCCGCGGGCCCTGGTCAGCGCGAAACTCGCGGCCGACGAGGCCGGGCGGCAGTTCGCGTACGCGGAGCAGGCCCGCCTGCTCGACCGGGTGCTGGAGTTGTGGGAGCAGGTGCCCGCGGCCGGCTCGTTGCTCGGTGTCTGCCACCTCGACCTGCTGGAGGAGACCGCGCTGGTCGCGATCGACTCCGGGGAGCTGACCCGGGCGCTGAAACTGACCCAGGCGGCGCTCGCCGAGCTGGACTCCGAGGCCGAGCCGCTGCGTGCCGCCCGGCTGCTGGTCTGCCGGGCCCGGCTGCTGCGCAACATGGGCAAGAGCGATGGGTTCGCCGAGACCAAGGAGGCGTATCGGCTGCTCACCGCCGTGCCGGTCACGTCGGCGGCGCCTGCCGTGGCGTCAGCTCCTGCCGCACCGGCGGTGTCCGGTGCGTCTGCGGGGTCTTCCGCGGTCGTCTCCGCTTCCGCTGCACCCTCCGCCTCGGCTCCGACTTCCGTTTCCGATTCGACTTCCGTTTCCGATGCGGCTTCCGCTTCGCTGTCGGCCTCCGATTCGGCCTCGGCTTCGGCGTTTGCCGAGCCGGGGCGGGCGGAGCTGCTCGGCGAGGTGGCCTATCTGTTCGCCGGGATGGACGGCGACGAGGTGTCCCGGATCTGGGATCAGGTCCGGGCGTCGGTCGACGAGCTCGGCGACACCACCGCCCAGGTGTATGCGGAGATCACCAAGGGCCAGGTCTGCGCCGGCCGGGTGACGGCGCAGGAGGGTCTGCCCACACTGCTCGGCGCCCTCGCCCAGGCCCGCCGGCTCGACGACGAGCAGGCGCTGTGTCACGGCCTGGTCAACGTTTCCGACGCGCTGTTCGAGCTGGGCCGCTACCAGGAGTCCGCCGCCGCCGCGGCCGAGGGCGTTCCGCACGCCGCACGGTACGGTGTGGCCCGCACCACCGGGGTCCACCTGCTCGCCAACCACGCCGAGGCGCTGCTCGCCCTGGGCCGCTGGGACGAGGCCGACGCCCGCCTGGCCGAGGCCGCCCGCCAGGACCCACCCGGCCTGATGGCCCTGCCCTGGCTCCGCCTGCGCGCCCGTCTCCGCCTGGCCCGCGGCCACGCCGGCGCCGGCCCCCTGCTCAGCCGCGCCATCGGCATGCTCGGCAAGCCCTACGTGCCGGCCGAGAAGAAACTCTGGATGCACGAGCTGCGCGTCCTCGCCGCCCTCCACGAACGGGACGTGCCGGCAGCGGTGGCGGTGGCCCGGGTCGCCCTGCAGGACCCGGCACTGCTCGACCGCCCGCGCTACACCTGGCAGCTGCTGGCCACCGCGGCCCGAGCGGTCTCCGCAGCCCGCGATGCCACCCCGGCCCACGACCCTGCCCCGGCCCGCGATCCTGCCTCCGCCCGGGATTCTGTCTCGGCCCCGGATTCTTCCTCGGCCCGGGATTCCGCTCGGGTCCGCAAATCTGCCCTGGCCCGAGATCCTGCCGTGGCCCGAGATCCTGCCCTGGCCCGAGACTCCGCCCTGGCCCGCGACTCTTCTCAGGACCGCGACATCACTTCTGCCGGTGCCGCCTCCTCACCCGTCGCGGGGCGCTCCGCGCCCTCTCCGCGTGCCGCTGTCTCATCGGCGGCCTCGCTGGCGGCGGCTCTGCGGGATGCGCCTTCTTGGGAACCGGGATCGCGGGATGCGGCCAGTTTGCGGATGCCGATCCGGGATGCGACCTCGTCATGGGCGTTGTCACAGGACGCGGTTCCGATAGAGGCCGTATCGCCGGATGTGGCCTCGTTCGGGGCGGTGTCGGGGGATGCGGTTTCGTTCGGGGCGGCGTCGGGGGATGCGGTTTCGTTCGGGGCGGCATCGCGGGAGGTGGCTTCGGCCCGGGCGGTGTCGCGAAGTGTGGCTTCTTCAGGGGACGGGGTGCGAAACGGGGCTTCCACGGCGGGGGCTCCAGGGGACGATCTTTCGGTGGAGGCGGCGCGGCTGGCTGCTCGAATCTGGTGGGCGGCGGAGCAGTTGCCGCGGCACTATCCCGCCGAGTTGGCCGGGGCGGCCCAGGTGGCGGCGGAGCTGGACGGGGGCGCTGAGCGGTGGGGCGCGGCAGTCGCGGCCTGGCGTGCTGACGGGCAGCCCTACGAACTGGCGTGTGCGCTGCTGCGGGCCGCGGAGGCGAACGCCGCCGACCGGACCGCGGCGGCTACAGCACTCGCCGAGGTCACCGCGATCGCCGACGGCCTGCGGGTGACGCCGCTGGTCGAGGCCGCGGAGACGCTGGCCCGGCGGCTCGGGGTCCGCCCGGCGGCGACAGCCGCCGGAACGCTCGAGGAGGTGCTCACCGCCCGCGAGCGGGAAGTGCTCCGGCTGGTCGCCGAGGGGCAGAGCAACGGCCAGATCGCCCAGCGCCTGTTCATCTCGCCGAAGACGGCGAGCGTCCACGTCTCCCGGATCATCGCGAAACTCGCGGTGACCAACCGCATCGAGGCCGCCGCCGTCGCCCACCGCCTCAACCTGTTGGCCGACTGATCGCCGTGCCGCCGCCCCTCTGGCGGACGTAAGGCCGGTCGCGTGCCGGTCGTCACCGCCGGCCTTTGGCATGCCATGCCCTGGCGGCTACCAAGGCGCTGCCGTTTGCAGCGCTGCCGCCTGCCGTGTTGCTGCCTGTCGTCGGTCGCGCTGCGGTCGGTCGGGTTGCGGTCGGTCGCGTTGCGGTCGGTCGGGTTGCGGTCGGTCGCGTTGCGGTCAGTTGTGCTGCGGTCGGTCGCGTTGCGGTCAGTTGCGTTGCGGTTTGCCGCGTTGCGGTCGGTTGGGCCGTGGTCGGTCGTGCTGTACCTCGTCGGGCTGCGGTCAGTCGCGCTGTCCGTTGGAGCGCATCGGGTATCCGGGTGCGGGGCCGGTGTGGACGGTTGCGAGGTGGGAGCGAATGCCGGCCGGAAACGCTCGCGCCGGCCGGGATGCGGGGGCGCGGCCGGGGAAGGCTAATGACGGCTGGCGGGGCTCCGATATTGGGGGCCGACCAACAGCTAAGGGAGCCGTCATGAACGACAAGTTCCGCACGCCCCCGGGGGGCCGGTGATGGACAGCGCGGTCGACATGGCTTATCGGGTCGTCGAGGCGTTGTTCGGGCCGGACTCCGGGATTCCCTGGTGGGCTTGGCTTGCGCCGATTGCCATTCTGTTCGCCAGGTTGCTCTATCCGATGATGTTCCCCGAGGCGGCGGCGGCCGAGGCGGAGACGGATCGGCGGCTCGCCGAGTTCCGGCGGGAACGTGAGGGGCAGGCCAGGGACAGGGGCGCGGAGAAGGGCAAAGGTAAGGAGAAGAAAGGCAAGAAGGGCAAGAAGTGAACGCGGCGAAGGCCCGCAACCATTCCAGGCAACGGATGACCTGGAGAGGTTGCGGGCCTTCATCCGTTGACGGGTCTCCGAGCAGACGCGGCCGTGGTGAAGAAAAGCCTACGGAGGCGCCGCACAAGGGCGGCCCCGAACGCGGCCCGCGAGCAGACGCGGGCCGCGGACGAAAACCGACGGATCAGCCGCGGGCGTCGAGCGCCTGACGGTAGAGGCGGCCGGCCCGGTAGGAGGACCGGACCAGCGGCCCGCTCATCACCCCGGCGAAGCCGATCGCCTCGGCCTCCTCGCGGAGCTCGACGAACTCCTCCGGCTTGACCCAGCGCTCCACCGGGTGGTGCCGCGGGGTCGGCCGCAGGTACTGCGTGATGGTGATCAGCTCGCAGCCCGCGGCGTGCAGGTCGCGGAGGGCGGCCGAGATCTCCGCCCGCTCCTCGCCCATGCCGAGGATCAGGTTGCTCTTGGTGACCAGGTTCGCCGCGCGGGCCTGGGTGATCACGTCGAGGGAGCGTTCGTACCGGAAGCCGGGGCGGATCCGCTTGAAGATCCGCGGGACGGTTTCGACGTTGTGCGCGAGGACCTCGGGCTGGGCGCCGAACACCTCGGCCAGCTGGGCCGGGTCGGCGTTGAAGTCGGGGATGAGCAGCTCGACGCCGCAGCCGGGCTGCAGAGCGTGGATCTGGCGGACGGTTTCCGCGTAGAGCCAGGCACCGCCGTCGGGCAGGTCGTCGCGGGCGACGCCGGTGACGGTGGCATAGCGCAGGCCCATGGTGGCGACGGACTCACCGACGCGGCGCGGCTCGTCGGCGTCGAACTCGGCCGGCTTGCCGGTGTCGATCTGGCAGAAGTCGCAGCGCCGGGTGCACTGGTCGCCGCCGATCAGGAAGGTGGCCTCACGGTCTTCCCAGCATTCGTAGATGTTGGGGCAGCCGGCTTCCTGGCAGACCGTGTGCAGGCCCTCTTTCTGCACGAGGCCACGCATCTGCGTGTACTCGGGGCCCATTTTCGCTTTGACTTTGATCCACGGCGGCTTCCGCTCGATGGGAGTCTCGGCGTTGCGCGCCTCGATGCGCAGCATGCGGCGGCCCTCGGGAGCAATAGTCACAACCCCGAAGATACGCCGGAGACGACCGGTCGAGGCGCAGGGGCGACGAGGCTCACGTGACCTGACCTGTGACCGCCGTCACCTCCGAAACGAAATTCGGATGCACGCGCCGGTCGTGGGGCGTTAACGTCCCGGCTACGGCAGTGATGGGACCGAGTAACGCTCCGCAAACGCCGGCCGAGAGAGCCACCCGCAGCTGTGACGGTGGCCCGTGCGCCGGAGCGCGAAGACACCCCGGAGCCGAGCAGTGCAAGAGGCGCCCCGGCGATCGGCGGGGCGCGAAGGTGTGGTGGTACCGCGAGGATCCCGCTCGCCCGCACCTCCCCGGGGCCGCGTTGCAGCATCCTGAGGAGGTCGACCGCCGTGCAACGCATCCTCTCCACCGAACTGGCCGCCCACCCGCACGAGAAGGTGCTGGTCGAGGGCTGGGTCCACCGGATCCGCCGGCTGAAGTCGGTCACTTTCCTGATCGTCCGGGACGCCGCCGGGCTGGCCCAGGTGGTCGTCGACGACCCCGGTGACCTGCGCGAGGAGACCGTCGTCGCGATCGTCGCCGTGGTCACCCCGAACGAGCAGGCGCCGGGCGGCGTCGAACTCACCGCTCCGGCGATCCGGGTGCACTCCGCTGTGGACGTACCGCTGCCGTTCGATCTGCACCGGCCTGCGCTCACCGCGGGCCTGCCCGCGCAGCTGGACCACGCCGCGGTCGCGCTGCGGCACCCGGCGCGCCGTACCGCGCTCCGGGTGGCCGCCGCCGCGACCGCCGGTTTCCGCGCGGCGCTGGAGGCGCAGCGGTTCGTCGAGATCCACACGCCGAAGATCGTCGAGTCGGCCACCGAGTCCGGCGCGAACGTCTTCCAGCTGGACTATTTCGGCAGGCCCGCGTTCCTGGCGCAGTCGCCGCAGTTCTACAAGCAGATGATGGTCGGCGTCCTGGAACGGGTATTCGAGGTCGGCCCGGTGTTCCGCGCGGAGAACAGTGACACCGCCCGGCACCTGACCCAGTACACGTCGCTCGACGCCGAGATGGGGTTCGTCGCCGACCACCGGGACGTGATGGCCGCCCTGACCCGCACGCTCGGCGGGATGCTCGGCGAGGTGACGGCCCGGACCGGGGTGGTGACCCCGGAGGTGCCGGCGGAGATCCCGGCGGTGCACTTCACCGAGGCGTTGCGGATCGCCGGCGCCCCGGCCGGCGAGCCCGACCTGGCGCCGGCGCACGAGCGGGCGCTGGGCGAGTGGGCGCGGCGTGAGCACGGGTCGGAGTTCGTCTACGTGACCGGCTATCCGATGCGTAAACGGCCGTTCTACACCCATCCCGACCCGGCCGACACGACGTACTCCAACGGCTTTGACCTGCTCTTCCGAGGTTTGGAGATCGTCACGGGCGGCCAGCGGCTGCATCGGCACGCCGACTGTGTCGCCGCGCTGCGCGCGGCCGGTGAGCCACTCGCGGCCTATGCGGGCTATCTGGAGGCTTTCCGGTACGGGATGCCCCCGCACGGTGGCTGGGCGATCGGCCTGGAGCGGCTGGTCGCGCGGCTGACCGGGGCGGCCAACGTGCGCGAGGTGGCGGCTTTCCCGCGCGACCCGCACCGGGTGGCTCCCTAGGGTTAGCTTGGGCCGGTGCTGATCGACCTCGATGCCGCGCCGGCCCCGGCCCCGGTTCGTCGCCCGTCCGGGACCCGGTGGTGGAAGCTGCTGGCCGCGGCCGCCGTGCTGCTGCCGGTCGGTGCCGCGGCCGTGCCGGCGCTCCCGCCGCCGTTCCCGATGATCGCCTCGACCGGCGGCCAGGCGACGCTGGACAGTGTGTGCACCGACCGGGCGCTGTACGCGGCGCACCGGGCGGCCGGCCCGGGCGCGGGCGCGGTGATCGTGGCGCGCCCGCTGGTGGCCGGCGGCCCGGACTGGCAGGTCCGGGTCCCGCTGGACGGCGGAGAACTTCGGCTGACGGTGGCCGGTCCGGTCCTGATCGCCGATGCCGAGGGCACCGTGACGGTGCTCGACGTGGCGACCGGCAGGGTCCGCTGGCGCCCGCCGGACGGCAGCACCGTCGCGCCGTTCGGCGACCGGGCACTGGTCAGCTATTTCGACAGCGACACCGGAGAGGCCCGGCTGCGGCTGGTGGATCTGGCGTCGGGCCGGACCCGGTGGACGCGGCCCGGGTACGCGGCCGCTGCCGCGCTGGATCCGGCCGGCTTCCGGCTGATCATGCTGAACGACGGCGGCCAGGTGGAGATGCGGTCGACAGCCGACGGGCGGCTGGCCACGAGCCGGGATCTGAACGGCGTGATCGTGCCGGAGGAGCAGCTGATCATCGACGGGACGCGGCCGTACCAGCCGTCGGTGGCCGTCGCCGGTGATCACGCGTACGTGCTGGGTCCGTCCGCCGTGGCCGCGCTGAGCATCACGGACGGGAGCCTCACCTGGCTCACCTCGGTGCCGCGGCCGTTCCCGGTGTCCGCGGTGAGTTGCGGCCACCTGCTCTGCGTCACCGGCAGCGGCGGCACCACCGCGCTCGATACGGCCACCGGCGAGGTGCGCTGGAGCGGCGCGGAGTGGGCGTCGTACACCGCTGACGATCTCGCCACGTCGGCGGGCGGCCGGGTCGCCCGGCTGGATCCGGCGACCGGCCGGGTCGTCACCGAGCTGGGCCGCGGTGTGGCCACCGGTGGCCTGATGCTGCGCGCGGTGACCGGCGGCACCCGGGTGACCGACCTGCGCACCGGCCGCCTGCACGGTGAGCTGGCCGGTGTGCTCCCGTTCGGCTGCACCGTCGCCGGGCCGTTTCTGGCCTGCCCGACGACGGGCAGCGCCCGCAGCGTCTGGCGGGTCGGCTAGAAGAGCGTCGCCAGGTGCCGCTCGACGACCGGCATCACCTCGGCGACCGGCACCGGCCGGCCGAGTTCGGCGCTGAGCGAGGTCACCCCGGCGTCCCGGATCCCGCACGGCACGAACCGCTCGAAATTCGCCAGGTCGCAGTCACAGTTGAGGGCGAAGCCGTGCAGGGTGACGCCGCGCGCCACCCGGATCCCGATCTGCGCGATCTTGCGGTCGAGGCCGCCGTCGGTGGCCCGCACCCAGGCGCCGCTGCGGCCCTCGACCCGTTCGGTGGCGACGCCGAACTCGGCGCACACGTCGATCAGCAGCTGCTCGACCCGGCGCACGTAGGCGACCACGTCGACCGGGTCGGGCAGGCGCAGGATCGGGTAGCCGACCAGCTGGCCCGGACCGTGCCAGGTGATCTTGCCGCCGCGGTCGACGTCGACCACCGGGGTGCCGTCCCACGGCCGGTCCGCCGGCTCGGTGCGTTTACCGGCGGTGAAGACGCTGGGGTGCTCCAGCAGCAGGATGGTGTCCGGCTGGGCGCCGTCGGCCACGGCCTCGTGCAGACGCTTCTGCTCGTCCCACGCGTCGCGGTAGTCGACCAGGCCGGGGCGCAGAACGGTGAGTACGGAGGTTGTCACGACGGCCAGCGTATCCCCGTACCGGCGGGTACCTACCGGTCGACGGGGTCGACTCCGCGACGGATGCGCCACACCAGGACGTCACCCACCACCTCGGGCTCACCGAGCAGGTCCCGGGCGGTGCTCTCGACCGCGGTCCGGTTCAGCGTCTGGTGGTCCGAGCCGGTGATGGTGGACGGCAGGAACACCGCGTCCAGCCCCCAGTACTCGAAGTCGGCGCGGGCCTGGGCGCGGTCCCCGTTGGTCAGCGTGGTGATGTAGCCGTACCAGGCGGCGCGCAGGAACAGCCAGTCGGTGGCCATCGGCGGTGCGCCGATCCGGCCCGGCTGCTTCCGGCCGGTGTCGCCGGTGGTCTGCGGGCCGAGGAAGTAGCCGTCCGGGATCCGGAACTGCCGCCCGCCGCGAGCCATCGTGTACGCCTGCCAGCGCTGGGCGTCCGCGGTGACGTTGGCCCCGAACGGCAGGGCGGAGAGCGTCCCGCCCTCGGGCACGTAGTTCTTCCAGAGACCCTGCGCGATGAACGCCGGCTCCGGTGTCCGGAACTGGATCCGCACCGGCAGCGGGACGATCGGCAGCAGACCGATCACCGCGGCCGAGGCCAGTGCGGTGTGCAGCAGCGAGCCGGACGGGATCTTCCTGGTGATCAGCTGGTCCAGGATCAGCGCCAGCAGGATGCCGAAGACCCCGACCACGACCAGTGCGAACCGGATCGGCAGCGCCGAGTTGAACAGCGGCAGGTGCACCAGCGCCGCGTACGGCAGCGGGAAGTCCGGGTACTCGTGCTTCTGCAGGTTGAACCGGGGCCCGAGGGAGAGGACGAAGAACACCACGCCGACCGCGCCGACCGCGCGCAGTGTGGCCCGCCGGCCGGCGTCCGCCCGGCGCCACAGCACCACGAACGAGACCAGGATCAGCAGGACCAGGGGCACGCCGAAGAACGACGTCTCCTCGGTCCGGTTCGGCGCCAGGTCGGCGTGCCAGCCCAGCCAGCCGGCGACGGAGCGGTTCGGGAAGGACAGGTAGGACGCGGCGTCCTCGACGAAGTACCGCTGGTTGAAGCCGGTGCCGTTGAACGTCTGCGGCCCGGCGAAGTGCATGTACAGCGGGTAGGCCAGCAGCGCGCCGGCGACCAGCCCGGTCACGCAGAGCGCGCGGAACACGGTCAGGAAGGCGTCCCGCGCCTCGGTGCGGACCGACCGGCTCAGCGACCACATCACCAGGAACACGGCGCAGGCCAGCGCGGTGTAGAACAGGCCCTCGGCGGCGATCGAGAAACCGACCGCCATCAGCACGCCGAGGATGATCCCGTTGCGTAGCCAGCGGCCCGGCTCACGCAGTTTCAGCACCTGCCAGATGACGACCGGGGCGACCCAGCCGGCGGTCCAGTTCAGATGGCCGTTGGCGTGCGAGATGAACCCCGGGGCGAAGCCGCAGAACAGCCCGGCCACGGCGGCCGCCCCGGCGCTGCCGACCAGCCAGCGGCGCAGGAACAGATACCACGCGAAGGCGGAGCCGGCCAGGTTCAGCGTCAGCACGGTCACGAAGCTGACCTGCGGCCCGGCCAGGTGGGTCAGCGGCGTCATCAGCACCGTGTACACCGTGATCGAGGTGTTGGCCGCCAGGTTCACCCCGAGGGGGGCGTTCAGCAGGCTGGTGAAGAAGGGGTCCGAGCCGTGCGTGACGGTGTAGTACCCGTACCCCATCAGCCATTCGAAGAAGGCCTGGTCGCCGACGTTGTCGGCGAGCACATGGGTGTACGGATCCGCCCAGAGGCCGCACGTCACGTAGACCGCGAAGGACAGCGCGACGACGGCGAAGGCCAGGTGAACAGGCCATTCGCGCGCCTCGCGGCCCGATGCGGCGGCGGGCTCGGAGGGAGGATCGGCGGACGCGGCTGGGGCGGGGGCGGTCACGGACATCACGCGCAGGTTAGCAGCGGGCCCTGGAGATCAGGGGGCCTTCGCCGGTTCCGGATCCAGCGCGGCGGCCAAGGCGGACTCGATGTCCGGGTACATCCAGGAGAATCCCGCACCGCGCAGAACGCCGGGAATCGCCCGCTGGCTTCGCTGTGCCTCCCCGGCCAGCTCGCCGAGCGCCAGGTCGAGCACCGGGCCGGGCACGGTCAGCAGCGCCGGGCGGTGCAGCCGGCGGGCGAGCGCCCGGGTGAACTCCAGGTTGGTGCACTGCTCGGCGGAGACCAGGTTGACCGGACCGGCCACGTCCTCGCGCTCCAGCAGGAACTCGGCGGCGCCCAGCCAGTCGGCCAGCGCGATCCACGACATCCACTGCCGGCCCCCGCCGATCCGCGCGCCGGCGCCCAGCTTGAACGCCGGGAGCAGCGGTTTCAGCAGCGATCCCTGCCGGTCCAGCACCGGGGCGGTGCGCAACAGCACCACCCGCGAGCCGGCGTCCTCGGCCGGATGGGCGGCGGCCTCCCAGACCCGGCAGACGTCGGCCAGGAACGTGGTGCCGGCCGGCGCCTCCTCGGTGACCTCGCGGTCGCCGGTGTCGCCGTACCAGCCGACCGCCGAGGACTGCAGCAGGGTCCGCGGGCGGTCACCGGCGGGCAGCTTGGCGATCGTCCGGGCGATCGTGTCGGTGGTGTCCAGCCGGCTGGAGCGCAGCACGTTCTTGTACTGCGCGGTCCACCGGCGGGCCCCGATGTTGGCGCCGGCCAGGTTGACCACCGCGTCCGCGCCGGCGAGCACCGACAGGTCGAGCCGGCCCTGCGACGGCGCCCAGACGGCGACCTCCGGCCCGGCGCCCGGGACGGGTTTCCGGACCAGCCGGGTGATGTCGTGGCCGCTCTGCCGCAACCGGGCGGCGAGCCGGGCACCGAGAAAGCCGGAGGCGCCGGCCATGACGATCCGCATGCTCTTTCTCTTTCCCGAAGATCAACCGATTCAAAACATGAGAGCCGGGGGTACGTGTGTACCCCCGGCCCTTACGTCCTACCTCTACAGGCCCAGGTCCGGCTCGAAGTGGCCGGCCTCCAGACGCTCCTTGAGCGTGACCAGGAAGCGGGCGGCGTCCGCGCCGTCCACGATCCGGTGGTCGTAGCTGAGCGCCAGGTAGACCATCGACCGCGGCGCGATGATCTCGCCGAGGTTCGGGTCGTTCACGATCACCGGCCGCTTCACCACGGCGCCGAGGCCGAGGATGCCGACCTGCGGCTGGTTGATGATCGGGGTGTCGAACAGCGCGCCCCGGCTGCCGGTGTTGGTCAGCGTGAAGGTACCGCCGCCGATCTCGTCCGGCCCGATCTTGTTGTTGCGGGTGCGGTCGGCCAGGTCGGCGATCCGCTTGGCCAGGCCGGCCAGGTTCAGGTCGCCGGCGTCCTTGATCACCGGGACGACCAGGCCCTTCGGCGCGTCCACCGCGATGCCCAGGTGCTCGGCACCGTGGTAGGTGACCGTGCCCGCCTCGACGTCGATCGACGAGTTGACCACCGGGTGCTGCTGCAGCGCCTCGACCGTGGCCAGGGCGAAGAACGGCAGGAAGGTCAGCTTGACGCCGTGCTTGGCCTGGAAGTCGGCCTTCGCCTTGTTCCGCAGCGTGGCGATCTTGGTGACGTCCACCTCGACGACCGTGGTGAGCTGCGCCGAGACCTGCAGCGACTCCACCATGCGCCGGGCGATGGTGGCCCGGATGCGGGTCAGCTTCTCGGTGCGGCCGCGCAGCGGGCTCGGCTCCGCCTTGGCGGCCGGAGCGGCGGGGGCAGCGGCAGCCGGGGCAGCGGCGGCGGGCGCCGGCGCCGCGGCGGCCTGGGCGGCGGCAGCGGCGTCGAGGACGTCCTGCTTGCGGATCCGGCCTCCGACGCCGGTCCCCGACAGCGAGGACAGGTCCACGCCCTTCTCCGCGGCCAGCTTGCGGACCAGCGGGGTCACGTAACCGGCGTCACCGGCGCCGTTCGCCTTGACCGTCTCGGCGGCCGGTGCGGCCGGCTGCGCGGGAGCGGCGGGCGGCGCGGCCGGGGCGGGGGCCGTCGTCTCGGCGGCCGGGGCCGGCGTCGCGTAGGACTCGCCGACCGGCTCCGCCTTCGGCTCCGGCTTCGGCTCCGGCTTCGACTCGGCCTCCGGCTGCCGCGGGGCGGGCTGCGCGGGAGCGGGCGCGGCGGCGGGCGCGGACGACGCCGACCCGACGATCGCGAGCACCCCGCCGACCTCGGCGGTCTCGTCCTCCGGAACGCGGATCTCCAGCAGGGTGCCGGCCACCGGCGACGGGATCTCGGTGTCCACCTTGTCGGTGGAGACCTCGAGCAGCGGCTCGTCCACCTCGACGGTCTCGCCGACCTGCTTGAGCCAGCGGGTGACGGTGCCCTCGGTGACGCTCTCGCCGAGCGCCGGCATCTTCACCTCGGTGCCCTCGGCGGACCCGGCGGCGGTCTGCGGCGCGGGCGCCTCCTCCTCGACCGGCTTCTCGGTCGACGGGGTGGTCAGCGCGGCCGGCTCCGGCTCGGCCTCGGCCTGCTGCTGCGGGGCGGGGGCGGCCGCACCGGCGTCCTCACCCTCCCCGGCGATGACCGCCAGCTCGCTGCCGACCTCCGCGGTCTCGTCCTCGCCGACCACGATCCGGGTCAGCACCCCCGCGGCGGGCGACGGGATCTCGGTGTCGACCTTGTCGGTGGACACCTCGAGCAGCGGCTCGTCGACCTCGACCCGCTCACCCTCCTGCTTGAGCCAGCGCGTGACGGTGCCCTCGGTGACACTCTCGCCCAGCCGCGGCATGGTTACCGATGTCGGCATTTTTCCCCAAACTCCTTTAACGCTTCTCGAAGCGATGAAATCAGCTGTGCGCGTGCAGGGGCTTGCCCGCGAGCGCGAGGAAGGCCTCGCCCAGCGCCTCGTTCTGCGTCGGGTGGGCGTGTACGAGCTGGGCGACCTCCTCCGGGAAGGCCTCCCAGTTGTAGATCAGCTGAGCTTCGCCGACCAGCTCGCCCATCCGGGCGCCGACCATGTGGACGCCGACGACCGGGCCGTCCTCGACCCGGACCAGCTTGACGAAGCCCGCGGTCTTGAGGATCTGGCTCTTGCCGTTGCCGCCCAGGTTGTAGTTGTACGACGTGACCTTGTCCGCGCCGTACTTCTCCTTGGCCTTGGCCTCGGTCAGGCCGACGGACGCGACCTCCGGGTCGGAGTAGGTGACCCGCGGGATGCCGGCCTCGTCGATGACCGCCGGGTTCTTGCCGGCGATCTCCTCGGCCACGAAGATGCCCTGCTGGAAGCCGCGGTGCGCGAGCTGCAGGCCGGGCACGATGTCGCCGACGGCGTAGATGTTGCCGACCCCGGTGTGCAGCCGCTCGTTGGTGATCACGAAGCCGCGGTCCAGGGTGATGCCCTGCTCCTCGTAGCCCAGGTTCGCCGTGGTCGGGCCGCGGCCGACCGCGACCAGCAGAACCTCGGCCTCCAGGGTCTCGCCGCCGGCGATGGTGACCTTGACGCCGTCCGCGGTCTTCTCGACCTTCTCGAACGGCTTGCCGACCTTGAAGTTGATCTTCCGCTTGCGGAAGGCGCGCTCGACGGTCTTCGAGATCTCCTCGTCCTCCGCGGCGACCAGGCGGGGGAGGGCCTCGATGATGGTCACGTCGGCGCCGAACGACTTCCACACGCTGGCGAACTCGACGCCGATCACGCCGCCGCCCAGCACGATCGCCGAGGCCGGGACCCGGTCCAGTTTCAGCGCGTGCTCGCTGGTGATCACCCGGGTGCCGTCGACGTCCAGGCCGGGCAGGCTGCGCGAGTAGGAGCCGGTGGCCAGGATGACGTTGCGGCCGGTGTAGCGCTGCCCGTCCACCTCGACGGTGTCCTTGCCGACCAGCCGGCCGGCGCCCTGCACCAGGGTGATGTTCTTGTTGTGGCCCAGCAGGCCCTGCAGGCCCTTGTAGAGGCGGCCGACGACGCCGTCCTTGTACGCGTTGACCCCGGCCATGTCGATCCCGACCAGGTCGGCCTTGACGCCGAACTGCTCGCTCTCCCGGGTCTGGTCGGCGATCTCCGCGGCGTGCAGCAGCGCCTTGGTGGGGATGCAGCCGCGGTGCAGGCAGGTGCCGCCGACCTCGGCCTTGTCGATCAGCGCTACGGAGAGGTCGAGCTCGGCGGCGCGCAGCGCGGCCGCGTACCCGCCGCTGCCCGCGCCGAGAATGACGATGTCGAAGGTTCCGCCGTTCGGCTGGCTCACGTTGACTCCCGTAGTCGAGTCGTCGCCATGTGGGTCACACAATGGAAACGGTCACAGTCCCGTCTCGGACATCTTGTCACTTGGAGACCCGCTCAATGCAGCCAGGTGCCCCAAGACACGTCGGCTCGTCGTACCCTTGCGGCATTCAGCGTGAGGAGGAGCAGTGGGCTGGTTTCGGCGTCGTCCCCGGTCCACCGGGCCCGGCGGACGCCCGGTCGATCAGGCCGATCTCGACCACCTCACGCAGTTCGTCCGCTCCCGCCGTGGCGTCGAGGCGTTCGTCGAGCCGCGCACCACAGTGACCGAGACCACCGTGTTGCTTGTCGCACACGACGGCGAATGGACTCGTCGGCGCATCGGGTCACCGGAGGTCGCGCGCCGTTTCGCCCTTCGGCTCTCGCTGCCGATCTACGATGTCCGGCTGCTCGGCTATCCGCAGCGCATGCGCGATTTCAACGCCCGGCGCAAGCGTGCCGCCCAGCCCGATTAGGCCGGGCGGCACGCCGTTTCTCACAGCGTCTCGACGACCCGCAGCAGGGTGCGGATCGGGACCCCGGTGCCGCCCTTGGTCCAGTAACCGGTGGGCTCACCGGCGTGGTAACCCGGCCCGGCGATGTCGATGTGCGCCCACTCCACACCCGGCTCGACGAACTCGCGCAGGAACACGCCGCCCTGCAGCATGTGCCCGGCCCGGTCCAGGTTGGCGTTGGTCTGGCAGATGTCGGCGATCTCCGACTCCATGCCCTTGCGCACGTCGTCCGGCAGCGGCATCGGCCAGGCCGGCTCGCCGACCGCGTCACCGGCCGCCTGGACCAGCGCGATCGCCTCGGCCGAGCCCATCAGGCCGGAGATCCGCTTGCCCAGGGAGATCACCTGGCCGCCGGTCAGCGTCGACGCCTCGAACACGTAGTCGGTGCCGTCCGCGCAGGCCCGGGCGATCGCGTCGCCGAGCACCATGCGGCCCTCGGCGTCGGTGTTGAACACCTCGACCCGCTTGCCGTTGAACATGGTGATCACGTCACCCGGGCGGTACGCCGACCCGGACGGCATGTTCTCCGCGATCGCCAGGTAGCCGGAGACCGCCACGCCCGGCTTGAGTGCCGCGACCGCGAGCATGGCGGCGGCCACCGCGGCGGCGCCGGCCATGTCCGACTTCATCTCCCACATGCCGGCCGCCGGCTTGATGCTGACCCCGCCGGTGTCGAAGGTGATGCCCTTGCCGACCAGCGCCACCCGCTTCGGCTCGGCGACACCCTCCGGCGCGTACGTCAGTTTGACCAGCCGTGGCGGCGCCTCCGAACCCTGGCCGACCGCCACGATGCCGCCGTACCCACCGGCCTTGAGCTGGTCGAAGTCGAGCACCTCGACGTCCAGCCCGGCCTTGGTGGCCTCGGCCGCGATGCGGTCGGCGAAGCCCGCCGGGCGCAGTTCGTTCGGCGGCATGTTCACCCAGTCGCGGGCCAGCCGGACCGCGCGGCCGACCACCGCGGCCCGGGTCAGCTCGGCGGTGGCCGCCTCGTCGGCCGCGTCCGGCACGTGCACCTGCAGCTCGGCGACCGGCTCCCGGTGGCCCTTCTGCGGCTTGGTCTTGTAGCCGGCGAACCGGTAGCCACCCAGCAGCGCACCCTCCAGGGTGGCGCGCAGCACCGCCGGGGCGTCGGCGTCGTCGGGCACCGGCAGGGCCAGCGCGACCCGGGTGCTGCCGGCCAGCGCGCGGACCGCCGCGCCGGCGCCGCGGCGCAGCGTCTCCAGGTCGGGCGCGGAGCCGGACGGCTCGTCGCCCAGGCCCACGGCGACCACGAGCGGCGCGGTGATCGTGCCGAGGGTGGCCAGCTTGGTCACCTCACCCGGCGCGCCGGTCGCGCCGAGCAGGGCGAGCGTCGCGGTCAGCCGGCCGTCGAACGCCGCGGCGATGCTCTCCGCGCCGGACGCCGGGAGCAGGGCGCCGTCCTGGTCGGGCTGGCTGTGCAGGCCGATGACGATGGCATCGACCGTCAATTCGGCCGGGTCGCTGTCGACCAGGCTGAGGGTGGGCTGGGTCACTCGGGCACTCCACGACGTCGGGGCCGGGCCGCCGGGCGGGCGGTGCTCCCGGCTGGTGGGAAACACTTGGTATTCCCCGCGACTCTAACCAGACCCAAGGTCACCGGTAAGTTGAGTCTCATGTCTGCCGAGTTCTTCCGCTCTCCGCTGCACGAACGCCACGTCGCGCTGGGCGCGAAACTCGCGCCGTTCGGCGGCTGGGAGATGCCGCTGGAGTACGCGGGCGGCGGTGTCCTCAAGGAGCACGCCGCAGTCCGCGAGGCGGCCGGGGTCTTCGACGTGTCGCACCTCGGCAAGGCCCGCGTGCTGGGCCCCGGTGCCGCCGAGTTCGTCAACTCGTGCCTGACCAACGACCTGCACCGGATCGCCCCCGGCCGGGCGCAGTACACGCTCTGCTGCGACCCCTCCGGCGGCGTCGTCGACGACCTGATCGCCTACCTCTACGGTCCGGACGACGTCTTCCTGATCCCGAACGCGGCGAACACCGCCGAGGTGGTCCGCCGCCTGGCCGAGGCCGCCCCGCCCGGCGTCACGGTCACCGGTCAGCACCGTGACTTCGCGATCCTCGCGGTTCAGGGCCCGGCCTCGGCCGACGTCGTGGCGAAACTCGGGCTGCCCGCCGGCCACGAGTACATGTCGTTCACCGGCGCCACCCTGGCCGGCGCGCCGCTGGTCGTCTGCCGCACCGGGTACACCGGCGAGCACGGCTACGAACTGGTCGTCCCGTGGGACACGGCCTTCACGGTGTGGGACGCGCTGATCGCCGCCGGGGTCCGCCCGTGCGGGCTCGGCGCCCGCGACACGCTGCGCACCGAGATGGGCTACCCGCTGCACGGTCAGGAGCTCTCCCTGGACATCACACCGGTCCAGGCCCGGACCGGCTGGGCGGTCGGCTGGTCCAAACCGGCCTTCTGGGGCCGCGACGCCCTGCTCGCCGAGAAGGCGGCCGGCCCGCGTCGCACCCTGCGCGGCCTGGAGCTGACCGGTCGCGGCATCCCGCGCGGCCACATGCCGGTCTTCGCCGGTGACACCCCGATCGGCGAGACCACCAGCGGCACGTTCTCCCCGACGAAGAAGATCGGGATCGCCCTCGCCCTGATCGACACCGCTCCGGACCTGCCCGACGGCGCCACCGTCGAGATCGACATCCGTGGCCGCCGGACCGGGGCGCGCCTGGTCAAACCCCCGTTCGTGACGCCTTCGGTCCGCTGACCCGCGACGCCGCGGCCACCGCGGACCGCCCGGCGCCGCCGGCGTCCGGGCCTCTTTTCACCCTTTGCGGTGTACGCCGCCAGGCCGCCCGCCGCGCTCAACCGGCACCGCCCCGCGGCCTGCCGGCCGGCGCCGGCAGTGGGGTGCGGGCCGCGCCGTGGGGTGATCGGGCGCCGTGGGGTGATCGGGCGCCGTGGGGTGATCGGGCGCCGTGGGGCGATCGGGCGCTGCGGGGTGATCGGGCGCCGTGGGGCGATCGGGCGCTGCGGGGTGATCGGGCGCCGTGGGGCGATCGGGCGCCGCGGGGCGATCGCGCGCGGCGCGGGCGCGGGTGGCGGACCGCGCCGTCGGCTTTCAGCCGAGGGTCAGCGTGATCAGCGTGAGCGTGGTGGCCAGCTCCGCGCACGCACCCAGCACGTCGCCGGTGATGCCACCGAGTCGGCGGGTGCAGTGGCGGAGCAGGGCCAGCACCGCGATCAGCGCGACCGCGCACGCCAGGGGTCCCTGCCAGGGGCGGTGATGGACGGCGGGCACCGCGGCGGCCAGAACGACCGCGGCGGCCCCCAGGACGGCCGGCGTGGGCAGGGTGCCGGCGACCATGGCGCCCAGGCCGCCGGGGCGGGCCGAGGGGACGCCGCGGCGGCAGGCCACCGTGATGGCGAGACGGCCGGTGGTCCAGGCGATCACGATCGGCCACCAGGACAGGGCGCTGATCGCGGCGGCCTGGATCAGCAGGGTGGCGGCGACGGCCGCCACCCCGAACGGCCCGATGTCCGGCTTCTTCATGATCTCCAGGGCGGCCGGGCCGGAGCGGTAGGAACCCAGCGCGTCCACGGTGTCCGCCAGGCCGTCCAGGTGCAGGCCCCGGGTGAACAGGCCCCCCGCGGCGACCGTGACCCCGGCCGCGACCAGCGCCGGGGCGCCGAGCGCCCGCAGACCCCCGCCGAGTCCGGCGAGCACCAGACCGAGCAGCGCGCCGACCACGGGGGCGATACCCATCGCCACGCCGGCGGTGGGCCGGTCGACCCGCCCGCCGCGCACCGGCAGCACGGTCAGCGTGGTGACCGCGAGCCGCACCCCGTCGATCAGGCGCCGCCCGGCGCCCGGGATCACGAGCGGCTGGGCGCCGGGTTGCCGAAGCTGGTCGGGCCGTCGTCCAGCACGTCCAGGGCGGCATCCGCGGTCGCGTCGCTGTCGCCGAGGCTGGCCGCGTAGGCGTCGGCGAGCCCGGCGTCCTCGTGCCCGGCGAGCAGACCGGGGTGCACCGGCAGCGCCGCTGCCAGCCCCAGCACGCCGCGCAGCAGTGGCAGCGCGGCCAGCGCGTTGGCGCCCTCGCCCAGGTCCAGCCCGAGCTCCAGCACCGGGGTCAGCCCGAGCACGTCGGCGCCCTGCCTGACCAGGGCGAGGGTGCCCGCCTCGGGCAGCAGGCACCAGTGCCGGGTCTGCCCGGCGAGATCCCGGGCGACCAGCCCGGCGGCGATCCCGAGCGGGCCGTCGATGAGCACCGGCAGCCGCCGGGCGGACGCGCCGAGCAGCACACCGGTGGCGACCGCCAGGTCGAGGCCGCCGAGCTGGCGCAGGATGTCGACGGCGCCCCGCGGCTCCTGCCGGATCCGGTGCAGCGCGTCGCGGATCGCGGCGCAACGCACCATCCACGCGTGATCGTCGAGGCGCCCGCCGGGCTGCAGCACCCGGGGGAGGGTGGCGGCCGCCTCGGCGCCGGTGGCCGCGGCGAGCACCGCGGTCGCGACCGCCTCCAGGCCCACGCCGAGCCCGGCGAGCAGCACCGCGTCCCGCCCGGCGTCGACCGCGTCGTCGGCCAGCTGCCACCCCTGGCGGATGGCGGCCTCGACCGACTGCTCGTCGGCGACCGGGCCGTCCTCCATCGCACCGGAGTCCGCGACCCGGATCACCGCGAGGTCCGCCCCGGCCTGCCCGGCGAGCCGGCCGAGCAGCCCGCCGCCCTGCTCGGTCTCGGCCACCCGGCGTTCGGTGTCGGCCGGGTCGGCGCCGGCCGCGGCCCCGCCCTCGTGTGCTCCGGAGATCACCAGCAGGCGCACCGACGTCCACGGGCGCGGCGTGGTGGTGTCCTGGGTGGCGGCGGCGAACTCGACCGCCTCGCTGAGCCGGCCCAGGCCGGCGCCGGGCAGGTCGATCCGGCCGAGCCGGTCCCGGGCGTCCGGGCCGGCGTCGCCGCTGGGCATCGGCAGGTCCATGCCCGGCTCGATCCGGGTCAGCCCGGACCGGACGAGCGGCAGGCTCATCGTGGCGCCGGCCAGCGCCGCCGAGGCGACCGATGCCGGCAGCACGACGGTGGCCTCGTCGGCGTCCGGCGTGGGCGGCCCCTGCGGGGTGACCACGACCGGTGGCGGTGGCGGCGGCGCGGGCGTCGCCGGCGCGGTGACCAGCGCGGCCGGCGCCTGCGTGACCGGCGCCTGGGTGACCGGGGTGGTCACCGCGGGCGCGGTGACCCGCTTGATCCAGGCCGGCTGCCCGGCGACCACGAGCACGACGCCGTCGCACGCCGTGGCCAGCGCCTGGTTGGTCGTGCCGAGCGCGTCGGCGAACGCGCGCCCCACCGGGGTGACCGGCACCAGCGACAGGCCCACCTCGGGACTCACCAGCACCAGCCGGGCCGCGCAGGCGCGCACCGCGTCGGCCAGCGCCGCCACGTCCGCCTCGTCGTCGTTGGGCTGGCGGGCCGGGTCGAGCACCGCGGCCACCCAGCCGCCCAGATCGTCGACGAGCAGCGTGTCACCGGCCGGTGCGCTGGTCAGCAGCTCGGTGAGCCGGGCCGGGTCGGCCCCGGTCTCCTCGGTCGACCAGGACTGCGGGCGCCGCCGCTGATGCTCCTCGATCCGGGCCAGCCACTCCGGGTCGTCCTCGCCGCCGACCGCGGTCGCCACGTATCGCACCGCCGGCGCGTCCGCCACCAGCGATTCGGCGAACGCGGATTTACCGGAGCGGATACCGCCGAGCACCAGGACGCTGCTCCACCGATCTTCGGACATGCCCCGTACCTTAGAGCCGGACCGCACACGCACAAGCCGTAGGGTGGAAGGCCACCGACGTACGACGTGAGGGGGCGGCTCAATGCCGTGGAGTTGGCGGTACGAAGACGTCGACGGCAAACCGGTCGACGGTCCGGCCGAGACGTTCAGCAGTCAGGCCGACGCCGAGTCCTGGATCGGCCAGGAGTGGCGGCAGTTGCAGGCCGGCGGGGTCGGCACGGTCACCCTGGTCGAGGACGACCGGGTCGATTATCAGATGAGCCTGCAGCCGGCGGAGTGACGTGACCTACGAACCGGTGTACACGCGCACGCCGCGGAACGCGTTCGTCCCGAGCCCGATCTTCGTCGGCATCGTCGCGATCTTCGCGGTGAGCGGCGTGCTGATCTGGACGGGCTTCGGCAACGTCGGGTTCGACGCGTTCCTGTTCGTCGTCTCGGGCTGGGTGGTCTCGCTCTGCCTGCACGAGTACGCGCACGCGGTCGCGGCGTACTTCTCCGGCGACCTGACCGTGGCCGAGCGCGGCTACCTGCGGCTCAACCCGTTGAAGTACACGCATCCGGTGCTGTCCATCGTGCTGCCGGTGATCGTGGTGATCCTCGGCGGCATCGGCCTGCCCGGCGGCGCGGTCTGGGTCGACCACCGATACATCAACAGCCGGGCCAAGGATTCGCTGATCAGTGCGGCCGGGCCGGCCACCAACGTGTTGCTCGCGCTGGTGGCGGCCCTGCCGTTCCTGATGGGTCTGGGTCCGGACTCGGTGTTCGACGGGCACATCGCGTTCTGGCAGGCGCTGTCGCTGGTCGCGTTCCTGCAGATCACCGCGAGCGTGCTGAACGTCCTGCCGGTGCCGGGCCTGGACGGGGGCAGCATCCTGCGTCCCTGGCTGAGCCCGGCGTACCGGCGGGCCTGGGACACGTTCGCGCCCTTCGGTTTCCTGCTGCTGTTCGTGGCGCTCTGGCAGACCTCGCTCGGCGGATACTTCTACGACGTGGTCTACCGGATCGCCGACCACCTGGGGCTGAACCCGTTGCTGGTCAGCGACGGGTACGACCTGATGCGGTTCTGGACCTAGCGGGTCACGGCGCTCACGGCCGCTTCGCGGGGCTGGTCGTGAGCGCCGGGTCCCGGGTCACCACCGGTTCCACGATGTCGTCGATCGCCTTGAGCAGGCCGTCGTCGAGCTTCACGCCGGACGCCTTCACGTTGTCCCGCACCTGCTCCGGCCGGGACGCGCCGATGATCGCCGCGGACACGTTCGGGTTGTGCAGCACCCAGGCGATGGCGAGCTGACCCAGGGTCAGGCCGGCCTCGTCGGCGAGCGGCTGGAGCCGGGCCACCGCGGTCAGCACGTCGTCCTGCAGCCAGCGGGCGATGAAACCGGCGCCGGACTTCTCGTCGGTGGCCCGCGAGCCGGCCGGCGGCTGCTGTCCCGGCTTGTACTTGCCGGTCAGCACGCCCTGCGCCAGCGGCGACCAGACGATCTGGCCCAGCCCCAGCTCCTGCGAGGCCGGCACCACCTCGGCCTCGATCACCCGCCACAGCAGCGAATACTGCGGCTGGCTGGAGACGAGCCGGATCCGCAGGTCGTCGGCGAGCGCCTTGGCCGCGCGGATCTGCGACGCGTCCCACTCGGAGACGCCGATGTAGTGCGCCTTCCCGGAGTGCACCACGTCGGCGAACGCCTCCATGGTCTCCTCCAGCGGCGTGTTGTGGTCGTACCGGTGGGCCTGGTAGACGTCGACGTGGTCGGTGCCGAGCCGGCGCAGCGACCCGTCGATCGACGCCATGATGTGCTTGCGGGACAGGCCGCTGTCGTTCGCGCCCGGCCCGGTCCGCCAGTACACCTTGGTGAGGATCTCCAGGCCGTCCCGGCGCTCGTCCTTCAGCGCCCGGCCCAGTACCTCCTCGGCCCGGGTGCCGGCGTACACGTCGGCGGTGTCGAACGTGGTGATCCCCGATTCGAGGGCCGCGCGCACGCAGGCGAGCGCGGCCTCCTCCTCCACCTGGGACCCGTGGGTGATCCAGTTGCCGTAGGCGATCTCACTGACCAGCAGGCCGGAACGGCCGAGATGACGGAACTCCATACCTCGAAGCCTATCGAGTAACTAGAGAACCGGCCTGCTGTCCGGCTTGAGCCTGAGCACCTCGGCGACCGCGTCGGCACGCTCGGTGTGGCGGGTCTCCACCAGCGGCCGGCCCTGCCGATCCAGCGCGCCCCAGCGCCCCGCCTCGTCGGCGATCAGGAACGCCGACGGGTGCAGCACCACGGCCCTGTGCACCGGCGGCAGCACCGGCTGCCCGGTGCGGTCCACCACCCCGGCGCCGGTGCCCGCGTCCACCACCGCGAAACCCTCGTCGCTGAACCCGTCGATCGGCCCGCCCGCGCTGAGCACCGTGCTGAACTGCCGGTACTTCGGCTGCACCACGATCCGTCCGTGCTTGTCCACGGCACCCCAGCCGCCGCGCCGGATGAGGGCGAGCCCGCGCCGGAACGGCCGCGCCTCCTCGAACCCGCCCGGCACGATCAGCCGGTTCCCGCGGTCGATGGCGACCCAGCCGCCCTCGGCCTCCCGGCTCACCCAGGCCAGCCCCTCGGCGAACTTCCCGGCGTCCCGGTAGCCCGAGTCGGCGCCGATCAGCACCGCACCGGACGCGTCGATCAGCTCCCAGGCCGGCGAGTCCGGGCGGCGCACCCACGCCACCCCCTCGGCGAACGGCTGCGCCTGCGCGTACCGCGGCTCCACCGCCGCCGCGTACCCCCACAGCCCGGTGCCGTCGTCGCGCAGCGGCGTCGGCGCCGGCGGCAGGTTCAGCAGCTGCTCCCGGCTGCGCGGATACGGTCCCCAGCCGTCCCCGGACCGGCGCGCCATCACGTCGAGGGCCACCTCGACCCGCTCGACGAGCTCGGCATCACTGTCCCGGCACAGGTCCAGGGCCCGCTCGAAGTGGTTCACCGCCTCCAGGAACCGGCCCTGCTCGAACGCCGACCGCCCGGCCAGCTCCCGAATCTCGGCCCGCACCCGGGCCGGCAGCTCCGCCGAGTCGGCCTCCGCATACAGCCGGTCCGCCTCGGCGAACTCACCCCGCCACTGCAGCACGTGCGCCAGCCGGGCCCGCGCCACCGCGACGGTCCGCGCCTCCCCGCTCGCCTCCGCATGCCGCAGCCCGGCCCGCCCGTCCGCGAGAGCGTCGTCCAGCTCACCCAGCACCCGCCCCACGACGGCCCGCAGGCTGAGCAGCCCGGCCCGGACGTTGTCCCGCTCGGCGAACTCCAGCCGGTCGGTCAGCCGGTCACTGAGATCCCACAGCCGGTCCGGCTCGTCGACCTGCTCGCGCAGCGTCCGCGGATCGAACATCCACGGATAGGCGGCCAGGATCTCCTCCGGATCGGCGCGGCGCCGGTCAGCCGGGGCCCGCTGCTCCCGCCGCTGCCGGATCGGCGCCTCGTCCGCCTCTTCGGTCCGGCCGGTCACCGGCGCCGGATCCGCCGCTGCCGCGGGACTCTCCCGCGACGACGCGGCATCCGCCGCCTTCTCGCGGATGTCCTCCGGCGCAGGATCCGCTTCTACGGCACGGTCCTCCCGCGGCTCGGGATCCCCTTCTACGGCACGGTCCTCCCGCGGCTCGGGATCCGCTTCTGTGGTGCGGTCCTCCTCCGGAGCCGGACCCGCCTCTTCGGCACGGTCGCCGGTCGCGAGGTCCGCCGATTTGCCGGTACGGTCGTCAGCCGCCGCGGCACGCTCAGAACTGCCGACGGTTCCACCATCGGCGTGCCCCGTGTGAGCATCCGCCGGGAGAGCGTCCTCAGCGTCCGGAACGCCCTCGGTGTCGACCGGGGCAGGGTCCGGGCCCGCGGGCGCCGGGGTGACGATCTCAGCCGTCTCCGCGCCCGTTTCCGGCCCGCCCGGTGCGGACTCGCTGTCCGTCCCATCGGCGGCGGTCTCCGCCACGATGGTGGAGACGGCGGCGGACGCCTCGGGCGTGGTGTCGTCGGCGAGCGCGAAGGCCGGCCCGGTCCCGCCGTGGTGGTGCGCGGCGGTCGACCCCGGTTCGGACGTGTCGTGGGCGTCCCCGGACGCCGGTCCCGCACCAGCACTCGCCACGTCGCCCGAGGCGCCGCCGTCCCTCACCTCCCCGCCGAGCACCCCGGCGCCCAGCGCCGCAACCTCGCCGGCGGAATCGGCATCACCCGCATCCGAATCCGCCGAGCCAGCGTCGCCTTCAGTGGTGCCCGCTGCGTCAGCGTCGCTTTCAGCGGTGCCCGCGGAGCCCGTGTCGCTTTCAGCGGTGCCCGCTGCGTCAGCGTTGCCTTCAGTGGTGGCCGCGGAGCCGGTGTCGCCTTCAGCGGTTGCCGCGGAGCCAGCGTCGCTTTCAGCGATGACTGCCGGGGCCGCGCCGTGGGCCGTACCCACCGGGTCAGCCTCGTTGTCATCCTCACCGGCCGAGCGGGTGCCGGCCGCAACGGCACTGGCGATGACGCTTGCCACCGAAAGGGGAGGCCACACCGGCACCCCCGACAAGGGGAGCCCTGCCGTAGCCGGCCCCACCGGGTCACCAGGGGACTCTGCGACAACATTCCCGTCCGCACCGGACTCGGCGCGGCCGCCGGTGTCCCCGACGACCTCGGCACCGGCAAGGACACCGGCGTGCGTGACGACCGCATCCGCAGCGGCATCCGTCTCCCTGAGGGAACCCGGGTCCCCACCGGATTCCGCATCCGTGACAACGTCCGCCTCGGCGCCGGCCTCCGGCGCAGGGATGGCATCCGGTCCGGCGATGGCCTCCGGCTCAGCGATGACATCCGCCGGCGCGGCGGTCGTCGCATCGCCGCCCGCCCGCTCTCCCTCGACGTCGTCGGCAAGCGCGGCGCTTCCGGCGGCCACATCGAAGTCTTCATCGGCGATCACCGAACCGCCGTCCACCCCGGGTTCAGCGGCCGCGACCGGAGCACCGGATTCTTCCTGCACGACCGGCTCGACCGCGGTGACCCCGGCGGTCTCCTCGATCGGCTCATCCGCGGTGCGGAAAACCTCCTCGGCAACCGACTCGGCGACCGTGGACAGATCTTCCTCCGCAACCGGCTCGGCCGGGCCCAACGGAGCGGCATCCTCCGCGGACCCGACCGCCGCGGGAGACACCTCGTCCACGAAGGACCCGACGGTCGTCTCCGGAACCTCCGTCCCGCCGAATCCGCCGCTCACCTCCGGAACGTCCGCCCCGCCGAATCCGGCGTCCGTCTCTCGGGCACCTTCCGCCGCAATTCCGGAGGTCGTCGCAGCGACGTCGTCCGTGACCGTTTCCGTGGTCGTCGCAGCGACGTCGTCCCCCAAGATTCCGGTGGTCGTCGTAGCAACGTCGTCGCCGACGATTCCCGCGGCCGCAGGGGAAACCTCGTCTCCGGCGATTCCGGCAGGCGTCCGATGCGCGGTGTCCTCGGCGAGTTCGGCCACCATCGGATCGATCGTGGGCGGCGAAGTCTCCGTCGAGATCCCGGTGACGACCGGCACCGGAGGCTCGGCCTCCACCCGGCCATGCCGTCCCGGCCGTACGTCCTCGGCGTACTCCCCGACCTCCGTGCCCGCCCCGGACTCGTCCGGCTCATCGAATCCGGGCCGCTCATGCCGCCCGGCTCCCGCCCGCGGAAGCATTCCCCGGTCAGCGTCGCGCGCAGCCAGACCCGCGAGATCCTCGGCCCGTCCCGACCCGGTCAGGTCCCACGCCGCGCCGGAATGCCCGGCGTCCTCCCCGGCCGGACGTGCCTGGGTCGCCTCGGCATCGGCCACGCCGCTGTCCACCACGCCGTCGACCTGAAGGTCGAGCACGCGGATCTCCAGCTCGCCCGCCGGCTGAGCATCCCGTTCAGCGCTCGCTGCCCCGCCTTCCCACCGTGCGCCGGGAGCGCTGGACGGCGTCTCGCTGTCGGGTGCCTCGGGTACGGCCGGTTCCTCGTCGTCGACGGACGGCGCGAACCAGCCGGTCGGGGGCAGGCTCTCCACGACCACGGTCTCTTCGGGCGCGGCCAGCGGTGAGGTCTCCGGGACCGGCATCTCGGCACCGAGCCCGCTCATCGACAACAGCCAGCCCAGCCCCCGCGGCTCCGTCGCCGCGGGCTCGGGCACGGCCACCGGCTGCGAGGCACCGCGCGGCGCCTCGACCGGTGGCTGCGTCACCGGCGGCTGCACAGCCACCGGATCGGGCGCGGTGATCGGTTCCGGCACGGCCACCGGCTGCGACCCGGCGAAGGATTCCGGCGCGGGGACCGGCTTGCGCACCCCATGATCCCCGAAGTCGATTCGCTGCGTATCCATGAGCCGGTTGCGCTCGTCGTCGTCCACCGGCCACTGCCCGCCGGACGCCATCCCGGACACCGGCGCGGAAGCGATCCCGGACACCGGCGCGATCCCGGGTGCGGGCGTGGCGGCGATCCCGGACACCGGCGCGATCCCGGGTGGGGGCGTGGCGGCGATCCCGGACACCGGCGCGATCCCGGGTGGGGGCGTGGCCGCGACCCCCGACACGGGCGCGATCCCGGAAACGGGCGGGGCGGCGATTCCGGAGACCGGTGCCGACGCGACCCCGGAAACCGGCTGGTCGGCGGCCCAGCCACGATTCTCACGACCGTAGCCCGGCGCCCCCGGAACCTGACCGTGCCCCGGCGTGACCGGCGTCTGATCGGCACGCCCGGGCACCCGCCCGGGCCGGATCGGACCCTGCCCCGCCTCGGGATCGGGCCACCTACGCGGCTGTCCGAGTTCCTGGTCGGGTCGAGCGCCCGGCTGTCCGAATCCCCGGTCGGGCCGCATGCCCGGCTGCCCGGGCCTCTGATCGGGCCGCATGCCGGGCTGCCCGGTTCCCTGGTCGGGCCGGACACCATGCTGTCCCGGAGTCTGGCCGGGGCGCCCGGAAGTCTGTCCGGGCCCGTCCGGGTACATCGTTGCCGGCGGCACCGCCGGCTGCGGTGGCGTCATCCGGATCGGCTGTGCCGCGGGCCGGGTCGGCGCCGGGCTGTTCCGTTCCTGCGGCATCGGTCGAAGGTCGAACGGCCCCTCCGGCGCCCGCCCGCCGCGAGTCGGGAACGCCTCGGCCGGCGCGGGACGCGCGCTGCCGTAGGCCGGCGACACGGGCCGCGACCCGTCTCCGGACCGCCCGGCCTCGGGCATCGCCCGTCGTCCGGCACCGAACCCGGATTCGTGTTCGGGCCGCGCCGGATACGCCTCGGGCCCACCGAACCGCTGCTGCGCCTGACCGGACTGCTGCTGCGCCTGACCGGACTGCTGCGGCCCACCTGCTTGCGGCGCCGACATGGGCCCGCCGGGGTGCGGAGGCACCGGCCCGCCGGGCCCTTGCGGCCCGCGCGGCCCCGCCCCGCCACCGGGCATCTGCGCCCCACCACGAGCCGCCCCCGGCTGCTGCCCAGCGCTGTGCTGCCCGCCTCCGTGCTGCCCAGGGTTCTGCGCACCGAAATCGCCGGCCTCACCAGGCGCGCCGGAAAAGCCGGAAAAGCCGGAAGAGCCGGAAGAGCCGGAGAAACCGGACCCGTCGGCAACGCCGGGAACATCCGAGGCACCAGGCCAGCCGGCCCCATAGGCGCCCCGTCCCGGACCCGCCGGAGCCTGCCCCCCGAACGCGTCCCCACGCCACTGCTGCTGCTGAGGCTGCCCACCCCAGCCCTCCTGCCCCCGCTGCCCGGCCTGCGGCACCCGAGCCGCCCCGGACCGCCCCGGCGACACCGGCGCCGCCCGCCCCGGCGACACCGGCGCCGCGGATCCGGGTCCTCGCCCGGGCGTCATCGGCACCGACGGCGCGGCTCCCCACCCGTACATCCCACGTTGCGGTTCCCCGCTGTACGGCCGGTTCCACGCCGGGTCGTCGCGCGAGTCGCGGGGGCTACCCGCGTACCGCTGCGGTTCCTCGTCCGGGGTCCGCCCGTGTCCGTGCGCCGCGGGACCGCCGGGACCGGGGACGCCCGGCGCCGTCTGTCCGCGGTTGGCTTCGTAGACCGGTGTGTGCACGGCTTTGCGCCGCCCCGGGTCACCGGGATAGCGCTGTCCGGAAAGCGGCTCCCACTCCCAGGTGATCTCGTACACCCACGCCGGTTCGTCGTCCCAGCCGTCCGCGCCCGGGCGGGAGCTCCAACCGTTCATCGGGCGACCGGGCCCGGCGATTGGCAACGCTCCGTCACGGCGAACTCCAACGTGTGATTAATCGGGCCGTGGCCGACCGGGGACCCGGGTACAGTCTCCCGGCTCCACTGCGGGTCAGTGAAAGGAGATTAGCGGCGTGGCCGGGAAGGACGCCAGCGTGCTCACGATCTCTCCGGATGGTCCGTTCCGGGGATGGACCACTACTTTCGGTGCACTGGTGGGGTCGGGTTTCCGGCGCTACACCACCTATCGTCAGGCCACCATGGCCGGAACGTTCACCAATGTGGTGTTCGGCTACCTGCGCTGTTATGTGCTGCTCGCGGTGGCGGCCGGCACACACGGGGGACGCCCGGGAGGGTATGACGCCGAGCAGCTCGCCACGTACGTGTGGCTGGGTCAGGGACTACTGAGTGTGGTCATGTTGTGGGGCTGGTCGGAGCTGGCGGAACGGATCCGGACGGGTGACGTCGCGGCCGATCTGTTACGTCCAGTCCCCCCGGTGACCGCTTATCTGGCCGCTGACCTGGGCCGAGCCGCCCACGGCATGCTCACCCGGTTCGTGGTGCTGCTCACCGTCGGCGCGCTGTGTTTCCCGATGCGGGCGCCGGCGCGCTGGCAGACGGCTCCGCTGTTCCTGCTGTCCGTGTTGCTCGCGGTGGTGGTCAGCTTCGGCTGCCGCTATCTGGTGAACGCCACCGCGTACTGGTTGCAGGACGCGCGTGGCCCGATCATGTTCTGGACGCTCGGCGCCGGGGTGCTGGGCGGTCTCTATTTCCCGTTGCGGCTGCTGCCGGGCTGGCTGGCGGCGGCGCTCCGGCTGGGCACCCCGCTGCCGAGCATTCTGCAGTCGCCGTTGGATGTGGCCGCCGAGCGGGACGGTCCGGGCCTGCAGCTGGCCCTGGTCGGGGTCCAGCTGTGTTGGGCGGTGGCGTTGCTGGCGCTGGCCGGGTTCGTGCAGCGCCGGGCCGAGCGTCGCCTGGTGGTGCAGGGTGGGTGAGCTGCGGGCGTATGTCGCGCTGGCGGCCGCGCAGGCCCGGTCGGTGCTCTCCTACCGGGCGTCGTTCCTGGTGGAGCTGCTGGCGAACGTCGGTGCGACGGTCTTCGACGTGCTGACCGTGCTGGTGCTGTTCCGGGCGACGGACCGGATCGGCGGGTTCACGCTGCCCGAGGCGTTGCTGATCACGGGTCTCGTCTCGGCCGGGTTCGCGCTGGCCGATTTCGCGGTGGGCAACGTCGACCGGCTGAAGGTGTATGTGCGGGCCGGGACGCTGGACGCGGTGCTGGTCCGGCCGCTGGGCGCGCTGCCGCAGCTGCTGCTGATGGACCTGCCGATCCGCAAGCTGCTGCGGGTGATCTTCGGGTGTGGCGTGCTGGTGGTCGCGGTCCGGCTGAACCACATCGCGTGGACGCCGGGCCGGGTGGTGCTGGTCGCGCTGTCGCCGCTGGCCTGCGCGGTGTTCGTCGGCGCGATCTTCGTGATCAGCGCGAGCCTGGCCTTCTGGTGGGTGGATTCGGGGGAGCTGGGCAGCGCGTTCACCTACGGCGGGCGGGATTTCGCGTCGTATCCGATCACGGTGTACGGCCCGTGGTTCCGCGGCCTGTTCGCGTACGGCCTCGGTTTCGCCTTCGTCGCCTACCAACCCGCCCTGGCGCTGCTCGGCCGCCCGGACCCGCTGGGCCTGCCGGCCTGGGCCGGCTTCGCCGCACCCCTGGTCGCGCTGGTCGCGGCCGCTGTCGCCGCCGCCGTCTGGCGGGTCGGCATCCGGCATTACAGGAGCACCGGATCATGATCAAGACCAAGGATCTCCGCAAGGATTTCGCGGTACGCGTGAAGAACGGCCGTTTCCGCCGGGAGAAACGCGTCGTCGAGGCGGTCGGCGGAGTGTCGTTGACCATCGAGCCGGGCGAGATGGTCGGGTACATCGGCCCCAACGGGGCGGGCAAGTCCACCACGTTGAAGATGCTGACCGGGGTGCTCAGCCCGTCCAGCGGCACGGTGGAGGTGTGCGGTCTGCGCCCGGTCCCGCAGCGCACCCGGCTGGCGCTGCGGATCGGCGTCGTCTTCGGCCAGCGTTCGCAGCTGTGGTGGGATCTGCCGCTGCACGAGTCGTTCCGGCTGCTGCGGCACATCTACCGGGTGCCCGCCGCGGAGCACGCCGCCCGCCTGCGCCGCTGCCGTGACCTGCTGGATCTGGACGCGTTCCTGGACACCCCGGTCCGGCAGCTGTCGCTGGGCCAGCGGATGCGCGGCGAGCTGACCGCCGCCCTGCTGCACGGCCCACGGGTGCTGTTCCTGGACGAGCCGACGATCGGTCTGGACGTGGTCAGCAAGCAGGCGGTCCGGTCGTTTCTGGCCGAGCTCGGCGCGACCGGCGATGTGACGCTGGTGCTGACCACGCACGACCTGGCCGACATCGAGCGGCTCTGTGAACGCCTGGTGGTGATCGATCACGGTCGGGTGGTGCACGACGGTTCGATCGAGGCGCTGCACGCCCGGTACGGTTCGCGCCGCAGCGTGGTCGCCGACCTGACCACCCCGCTCCCACCCGATTTCGCGCTGCCCGGCGCCACCCTGACCGGGGTCGAGGCGGACCGGCACCGGGTCACCTTCGCCCTGGACGACATCACCGCGGGCGCGGCGGTCGCGGCCCTGGTCGCCGCCGTGCCGATCCGCGACCTGTCGGTCGTCGAGCCGGACATCGAGGACGTGGTCGCCCGCCTGTACGCCGGGTAGCCATCCGGGTGCGGGATGGCGGTCCGGCTCGGGGGCCGGGCGCGCGGGCCGATGGTGACCGCCATGAGACGTCGTACCCTCGCCGCCGCCGCGGCCGCCGCGCTCGTCGCCTCCGGAGTGCCGACCGCGGCCCGGGCCGCCACCTCCGGCGCCGGTGTGCTGAACGGCTCCGCCGAGCGGGACCTGACCGGCTGGACGGCCACCGCGCAGGCCGGTGCGGTGGGCCTGCGCCGGGTGTCCGGCCTGCGGGGCGCCCCGGCCGGCACCGCGGTGGAGCTGAGCCGGCCGGCCGCATCCGGTGCGTGGGCCTACGCGCTCGCCGCCCAGAACGTCTCGTTCGTCGCGGGGCGCACCTACCGGATGACGGCCTGGGTGCGGGATGTGGCCGGCGGCGGTGGCCGGTTCGGCATCCAGCTGGCCAACGGCGCCTGGGAGCACCGGCCGAGCGGCGTCGCCGAGTTCGTCACGCTCGGCGGCACCGGGTGGCGCCCGGTCACCCGGACGTTCGTGGCCACCTCGGCCGGTTGCCCGGACACCGCGTTCTATCTGAGCCTGCCGGCCGATCGGGCGTTCACCCTGCAGGTGACCGCGCTGTCGGTGACCGCGGTCGCCGCGCCGGTGCCGCCCCGGGTGAGCGGCGCCCCGGCCCGGGTGCTGTCGTTCGCCGGGCCGGCCGGGTCGGCGCCGGACGCCGCCGTGTGGAACCACGATGTGGGTGCCGGTCTCTGGGGCAACGGCGAGCTGGAGACCTACACCGCCGATCCGCGGAACGCCGCGCTGGACGGGTCCGGGCAGCTGACCCTGACCGCCCTGCGGGCCGGCACCGGGTTCACCAGTGCCCGCCTGACCACCAAGGGCAAGGTGTCGATCCCGGCCGGCTCGTACGTGGAGACGGCGCTGACCGCGCCGGTCGGGGCCGGTGTCTGGCCGGCCTTCTGGCTGCTCGGCACGGCGATCGACACGGTCGGCTGGCCGGCCTGCGGGGAACTGGACGTGTTCGAGGGCACCGGCGCACAGCCGACCCTGGCGAAATCGGCGGCGCACCTGGCGGACCGGACCGATCCCGGCCGGGACCGGCAGTACGGCTGGGGCGAGGGCGGCGCCACCACCGACCTCGGCATGCCACTGGACGTCGCGCCGCACCGGTTCGGCGTCTATTTCGACGCGTCCGTGGTGCGCTTCTACGTCGACCGGGCGCCCACGATGACCCTGTGGGCCTCGGACGCGAACGCCTCCGGCCGGGTCTGGCCGTTCGGCAAGCCGCACTACCTGCTGCTCAACATCGCCGTCGCGGGCGACGTGGACAGCTCGGCGACGGTTTTCCCGCGCACCATGACGGTCGGGCCGATCGCGGTGTGGCGCGGCGGCGTCCCGTTCTAGCGGCTCAGATCTTGGCGCCGAGCTCGACCTTGGGCTTGGGGACCCGCATCCGCCGGAAGGTCAGGCCGCGCATGATGCCGTACAGGTAGAGCGAGCCCAGCCGCTGCGTCGTGTCCGGGAAGCGGGCGGTGACCGCTTTCTTGATCCGGCGGGCGATGAACACGCTGTCCACCACGACGGCGAGGGCGAGCAGTGCCCACAGCAGGTTGCTGGCGAGCTGGACCGACTGGTTCTTGATCACCGAGCCGACCATCACGACGATCGCGCCGGCGATGAAGAACGAGCCGATGGTGCGCCGGGAGTCGACGATGTCGCGGACCAGGGACCGCTCCGGACCGCGGTCGCGGGCGAGCAGGAAGCGCTCGTCGCCGTTGCGCATGCCCTCGGAAGCCTCGGCGCGCTCGGTCCGCTGCCGCTCGCGCATCAGTTTGAGCGCTTCCTTGCGGTCGGCCGGCGCCGCCTCGACCCGGCGGCCCTGCGGGGCGCGCTTGGGGGTGACCACGCCCAGCTCCTTCTTGCTGGGCGTGTAGTTCTTGCGGCGATTGTCGTCGGACGGCGTCTCGGTCACCGAGGCGGTGGCGTCTTCGACGAGGTCGGCTGGCTTGCGGCGAAACAGCGGGGACACGACACGAGCGTAGCCAAACGGCGCGGTGTGTCGTACACCGCGCCGTTGATCGACATGAAAAAGCAGCTCAGGGGCGTTCGACGTGGGCGCCGAGGGCGGCCAGCTTCTGCTCGAAGTCCTCGTAGCCACGCTTGATCAGGTTGACCCCGTAGACCCGTGAGGTGCCCTCGGCGGCCAGCGCCGCGATCAGGTGCGCGAAGCCGGCCCGCAGGTCGGGGATGACCAGGTCGGCGGCGTGCAGCTTGGACGGGCCGGCGATCACCGCGGAGTGCATGAAGTTGCGGCGGCCGAACCGGCACGGGGTGCCGCCGAGGCAGTCCCGGTACACCTGGATGGTGGCGCCCATCGAGTTGAGCGCCTCGGTGTAGCCGAGCCGCTGCTCGTACACCGTCTCGTGCATGATCGAGATGCCGCGTGCCTGGGTCAGCGCGACCACCAGCGGCTGCTGCCAGTCGGTCATGAAGCCGGGGTGCACGTCGGTCTCCAGCGCCACGGCCTTGAGCTCGTTGCCGGGATGCCAGAACTTGATGCCGCCCTCGGCCCCGGTCACCCCGTGCCGGGCCACCCGGTCGTCGGTGATCTTCAGCTCGCCACCGATGTTCCGGTACACGTTGAGGAAGGTCATCATGTCGGCCTGCCGGGCGCCGAGCACCTCGATCTCGCCGCGGGTGGCGAGCGCGGCGGCGGCCCAGCTGGCGGCCTCGATCCGGTCCGGGATCGGCTTGTGCTCGTAACCGTAGAGGCGGGGCACGCCCTGGATCTCGATCACCCGGTCGGTGTGCACCGTGATGATCGCGCCCATCTTCTGCAGGATGCAGATCAGGTCGATGATCTCGGGCTCGATCGCGGCGTTGCGCAGCTCGGTGACGCCCTCCGCGCGGACGGCGGTGAGCAGCACCTGCTCGGTCGCCCCGACGCTCGGGTAGGGGAGTTCCAGCTTGGCGCCGTGCAGCCCGTTCGGAGCGCTCAGATGCATGCCCTCGGGCGTCTTGTCGACGACCGCGCCGAATTCGCGCAGCGCCTTGATGTGGAAGTCGATCGGCCGCGGGCCGATGTGGCAGCCGCCCAGGTCGGGGATGAACGCGTGCCCGAGCCGGTGCAGCAGCGGGCCGCACAGCAGGATCGGGATCCGGCTCGAGCCGGCGTGCACGTTGATCTCGTCGGTGCTGGCGCTCTCCACATTCGTGGGGTCCATCACCAGCTCGCCATCCTCGGCGCCGTCGCTGACCTTGACGCCGTGCAGGCCGAGCAGGCCCCGGACGACCTCGACGTCGCGGATGCGCGGGACGTCGTACAGGCGGCTCGGTGACTCGCCGAGCAGCGCGGCGACCATCGCCTTGGAAACCAGGTTCTTGGCGCCACGGACCCGGATCTGTCCCTGCAGCGGCGTGCCGCCGTGCACGATCAGGACATCGTCGGTCAACGTAACCTCCAGCCGGTGGGCGTGTTGTGCCCGAGGGGAATCGAGGGGGCGGAACGCGGGTGGGGGTACCCGCTTCCGCAACCGGGGAAGCATAGCGCTGAGTGACAACTCCGCCAGTCCACGCGCGGCCCGAAAACCGAGTAGCCGGGCAATCACCCTCCGGGGTGAAATCTCCCGGCTACGCAGCGTTACGGCAGGGCGAGCATCTGATCAAGCGCGACACGGGCCTCGCGGGCGGTCTTCTCGTCGACCGTGATGACGTTCGGCACCCGGCCGGCGACCAGCTCCTCCAGCGTCCAGACCAGGTGGGGGAGGTCGATCCGGTTCATCGTCGAGCAGTAGCAGACCGTCCGGTCGAGAAACATGATCTGCTTGTCCGGGTGGGCCAGGGCGAGCCGGCGCACCAGGTTCAGCTCGGTGCCGACCGCCCAGGCCGAGCCGGCGGGCGCGGCGTCCAGGGCCTTGATGATGTACTCCGTCGAGCCCACCTGGTCGGCGGCGCGGACCACGTCGTGCCGGCACTCCGGGTGGACCAGCACGTTCACCCCGGGGACCCGCTCGCGCACCTCGCGGACGCTGTCGAGGGTGAACCGGCCGTGCACCGAGCAGTGCCCGCGCCACAGGATCATCCGGGCGTTGCGCAGCTGCTCGTCGGTCAGTCCGCCGTGCGGCTTGTGCGGGTCGTACAGCACGCAGTCGTCGAGGTCGAAGCCCATCTCCAGGACCGCGGTGTTGCGGCCCAGGTGCTGGTCGGGCAGGAAGAACACCTTGGAGCCCTGCTCGAACGACCAGTCGAGAGCGCGCTTGGCGTTCGACGAGGTGCAGACCACACCGGAGTTGCGGCCGACGAAGCCCTTGATGTCGGCCGACGAGTTCATGTAGGTCACCGGGACGATGTCGGTCGCGATCCCGAGATCCTGGAAGTGCTCCCAGGCCGTCTCCACCTGACCCAGCACCGCCATGTCGGCCATCGAGCAGCCGGCCGCGAGGTCGGGCAGGATCACCCGCTGCTCCGGCTTGGTCAGGATGTCGGCGCTCTCGGCCATGAAGTGCACACCGCAGAAGACGATGAACTCCGCCTCCGGCCGGGCCGCCGCCTGCTGGGCCAGCTTGAACGAGTCGCCGGTGACATCGGCGAACTGGATCACCTCGTCGCGCTGGTAATGGTGCCCGAGCACGAACACCCGGTCGCCGAGTGCGGCCTTGGCCGCGGTGGCGCGGGCCACCAGGTCGGGGTCGCTGGGTGCGGGCAGATCGCCGGGGCAGTCCACGCCCCGCTCGCTCGCCGGGTCGGTGCCTTTGCCGAGAAGCAGCAGCGCGACGGGGGTGTTTGCGGGTTCGGTCCAGGTCGACGTCACGCTGAACATCGTTGCACAGGGCGTGGGACGGTAGCTGCGCCCGCGGGGCGTGTGCTGCCACACTGCCGGGGTGCGCGTACTGATCTGTCCGGACAAGTTCGCCGGCACCCTGTCTGCCCCGGAAGTCGCCCAGGCGATCGCCGACGGGTGGTCCGTCCCCACCGACGAGCTGGTGCTGCGGCCGATCGCGGACGGCGGCCCCGGCTTCGTCGAGGTGCTGGCCACCGCGCTGCCCGGCCGCCGGATCCCGGTCCGCACGGTCGACCCGCTGGGCCGGCCGGTGGCGGGCGAGATCCTGTACGCGAACGGGGTCGCCTACGTCGAGAGCGCCCAGGCCTGCGGCCTGCACCTGCTCACGACCGAAGAGCGCGATCCCACCACGACCACGTCGTACGGGCTGGGCCTGCTGCTGACGGCCGCGGTGGAGAGCGGCGCCGCGCAGGTGGTGATCGGCCTGGGCGGCTCGGCGGTGAACGACGCCGGGGCCGGCATGCTCGCCGCGCTCGGCGCCGCCCCGCTGGACGAGGCCGGATACGCCCTGCCCTACGGCGGCGCCGCGCTGATCGCCGCGGCCGCGCTGGGCGGTGTCCCGCGGCTGCGCCAGGTCGCCCTGGTGGCGGCCACCGACGTGGACAACCCGCTGACCGGCCTGCACGGCGCGAGCAACGTCTTCGGCCCGCAGAAGGGTGCGACCCGCCAGGACGTGCTCCGTCTCGACGCGGCCCTCGGGCACTTCGCCGGCGTACTGGAGAAGGCCTTTGATCTTGAAGATCTGGCGATCCGGCCCGGTGGCGGGGCGGCCGGCGGGATCGGTGCCGCGCTGATCGCCCTCGGTGGCCGGGTGACCTCGGGGATCGGTCTGGTCAGCGACCTGGTCGGGCTGGACCGGGAGCTGGACGCGGCCGACCTGGTGATCACCGGGGAGGGCAGCTTCGACCATCAGTCGCTGCGCGGCAAGGTGGTGGCCGGGATCGCCGGGGGTGCCCGTGACCGCGGCCTGCCGTGTGTGGTGCTGGCCGGCCGCAACGAGACCGGGTACCGGGAGGCCGCGGCGGCGGGCGTGACCGAGACGCACACCCTGGTGGAGCATTTCGGTTCGGTCCGGCAGGCGATGGCGGAACCGGCGCGTGGCCTGCGGGAACTGGCCGAACGGATCGCCGCCCAGTGGAGTCGCTGATCTCAGTGGGCCCGGATTGGGAATCTGCGGGAATGGGGTTAGCGTTGCCTGGTACGGCACATGACCGCACCTGGCAGGGAGATACCTAGTGACCACTGAAGCGCACACCGAGTCGACCGAGGCGACCGCCCCGACCGGCGTCATCCTCACCGACGTCGCCGCGGTGAAGGTCAAGGCCCTGATCGAGCAGGAGGGGCGCGACGACCTGCGCCTGCGCATCGCCGTACAGCCCGGTGGCTGCTCCGGCCTGCGCTACCAGCTCTTCTTCGACGAGCGCTCGCTCGACGGCGACGTCGTGAGCGACTTCGACGGCGTCGAGGTCGTGGTGGACCGGATGTCCGCGCCTTACCTGGCGGGCGCCACCATCGACTTCGCCGACCGGATCGACGCGCAGGGCTTCACCATCGACAACCCGAACGCGGGCAACTCCTGCGCCTGCGGCGACTCGTTCAGCTGATCCACGTACTGCCGAGCAGGCCGTCCCGTTCACGGGGCGGCCTGTTCCGCGTAACCGCCCGGTAGTCTCCATCTGTAACGACCCCTGTTCCCCACCTCTAAAGGGCCGCCATGAAGATCGCCGTCACCGGCTCGATCGCCACCGACCATCTGATGCACTTCCCGGGCCGGTTCGCCGACCAGCTCATCGCCGACCAGCTGCACAAGGTCTCGCTCTCGTTCCTCGTCGACGACCTGGTGGTGCGCCGCGGCGGTGTCGCGCCGAACATCGCCTTCGGGATGGGCAAGCTCGGTCTGCGGCCGATCCTGCTGGGCGCGGTCGGCGCCGACTTCGCCGACTACCGGTCCTGGCTGGAGCGGCACGGGGTGGACTGCGGCTCGGTGCACGTCAGTGACGTGGCACACACCGCGCGATTCGTCTGCACCACCGACGACGACCTGAACCAGATCGCGTCGTTCTACGCCGGCGCGATGAGCGAGGCCCGCAACATCGAGCTGGCCCCGGTCGTCGACCGCCTCGGCGGCATCGACCTGGTGCTGATCAGCGCCAACGACCCGGCCGCGATGATCCGCCACTCGCAGGAGTGCCGCACCCGGGGTTACCGGTTCGCCGCCGACCCGTCGCAGCAGTTGGCCCGGATGGACGGCTCGGACGTGCTCAGCCTGATCCGTGGCGCCGACTACCTGCTCACCAACGAGTACGAGCGCTCGCTGCTGGAGACCAAGTCGGGCCTGTCCGGTGACCAGGTCCTCGACGAGGTCCGGATCCGGGTCACCACGCTCGGCAAGGACGGCGTCGAGATCACCGGCAAGGGCATCGAGCGGATCCACGTGTCGGTCGTCCCGGACGTGATCGGCGAGGACCCGACCGGGGTCGGCGACGGCTTCCGGGCCGGCTTCTTCTCCGGCATCTCCTGGGGCCTCGGCCTGGAGCGCTCCGCCCAGGTCGGCTCGCTGGTCGCCGCGCTGGTGCTGGAGACGGTCGGCACCCAGGAATACGAGATCCGGCCCGCCGACTTCGGCAAGCGCTTCGCCGCGGCGTACGGCGAGGCCGCCGCCGCCGAGATCGCGCCGCACCTGCCGGCCTGAGGATAGAAACAGGAACATGGTTCTCGCGGTTTTCGCCGGCCTCCCCGGGGTCGGCAAGAGCACCCTGGCCGCGGCCGTCGCCGCCGAGCTGCCGGCCGCGGTGCTCGCGGTCGACACCGTCGACTTCGCCCTGCAGCGGTACGCGGTGCACGAGCCGCGGCCCGGCTACGCGGCGTACGGCGTGGTCGCGGCCCTGGCCGAGGCGCAGCTCCGGATCGGCCACCACGTGATCATCGACGCGGTCAGCCCGGTGAAGGCGGCCCGCGACCTCTGGGTCGAGCTGGCCGACCGGATCGGGGTGCCGTTGCGCGTGGTGGAGGTGGTGTGCGGTGACGACGCCGAGCACCGCCGCCGGGTGGAGGCGCGCTACGAGACCCGCGACCACGAGGGCGTGCCCGACTGGGTGCGGGTGCTGGAACGCCAGTCGGAGTACGAGCCTTACCTGGGTCCGCGCCTGGTGGTCGACACCCACCTCGCCCAGGACCCGGCGCCGCAGGTCGTCGCGTACCTCAGGTAGTCCTTCGCACGTCGAACCGCTGGCCGTGGCCGGCGACGAACTCCTGGCCCTTCATGCGGCACCAGGCGGGGATGTCGTTGGCCGCGGCCGGATCGTCGGCGAGCACCCGGATGATCTCGCCGATCGCCACCCCCGGCATCGCCCTGGCCAGCCGGATGATCGGCAGCGGGCACTTGAGGCCGAGGCAGTCCAGGGTGATCAGAACCCGGCCTCCTTCCGGATCTCGGCGACCAGCCCGGGCAGCACCGCCAGGAACCGTTCGACGTCGGCCTCGGTGGTGCCGCGGTGCAGCGACACCCGCACGTTGCCGTGGCTGAGCACCCCCATCGCCTCCAGCACGTGACTGGGCCGCAGCGTCGAGGCGGTGCACGACGAGCCGGACGAGACGGCGAACCCGTGCCGGTCCAGCGCGTGCAGCAGCGTCTCGCCATCCACGTACAGGCAGCTGAAGGTGACCAGGTGCGGCAGCCGTTCGACCGGGTCGCCGACGATCTCCACGTCCTCGACGGTGGCCGCCACCCGCTCCCGGATCCGGTCCACCAGGGCGCTCAGCCGCACCGCCTCGGCCCGCGCCTCGGCGGTCACCGCGCGCAGGCTGGCCGCCGCCGCGACGATTGCCGGCAGGTCGGCGGCGCCCGGCGGACGGGGGCGATAAAGATCATCCTGTGGGGTGGGTGAGATCCACCGCACTCCTTTGCGGACCACCAGCAGGCCGACGCCCGGCGGGCCGCCCCACTTGTGCGCGCTCGCGCTCAGCAGCGACCAGCCCGGCGGCACCGGGATCCGGCCGACGGACTGGGCGGCGTCGACGAACAGAGGTATCCCCGCCTCGGCGCAGTATTCCGCGGCGGCGGCCACCGGCTGCACCGTGCCGGCCTCGTGACTGGCGCTGATCAGGCTGGCCAGGGCCACCCCGGGGGCGGCCACCGCGGCGGCCCACGCGGCCAGGTCGAGCCGGCCCTCACGGGTCACACCCACCTCAACGGCCTCAGTGGTGGCGGCCGCGTGCAGCACAGTGGAGTGCTCGATCGCGGAGTGCACCAGCACCCGGCCGGCCCGCCGGCGGCCGGCCAGGCCGCCGAGCACCGCCGCCTGTGCCGCGGCGGCGCCGGAGGGCCAGAACGAGAGCTCGTCGGCGCGTACGCCCAAAAGGTCCGCGACCACCGACGTGGCCGCCTCCTGCAGCTGCTGGGCCCGGCGGCCCGCCGCGTAGAGGCGGGCCGGATCGGCCCAGCCGTCGGCGAGCGCCGCGAGCATCGCCTCCCGGGCCACCGGATGCAGCGGCGCGGCGCTGGCCGCGTCCAGGTAGACCGGCGGATCGCCTGTGTAATCCACAGAGGGAACGGTATCGTCCGATTGTCTGGGGAATCCTCAAGGTCTCGCGTGAGGCCCCCGGTGGCGGGTGGCCCGGCGCTGGTCGAGTAGTGTGCGACCGTCGGTGAGCCTTGCCGCCAGGTGTCCGTTTCGGGCGACGGCGGCGCTGCTAAGGAGGCAGAAGCAGGTGGGCGCAAGGAGTTCGGCCACACGGCCGCGGGCGATTGGCCGGGCGGCCGGGCTGGGTCTCGGCGGCGCGATGCTGCTGGCGCTGCTCGCCGGTTGCTCGGTCGAGGACGTCGGGAGCAAGTTCGGCCACTTCGGATGGCCCGGCCGGGGTGTCAGCCTGCAGGCCCACGAGATGTACGACCTGTGGATCGCCTCGGTGATCGCCGCGCTGGTGGTCGGCGTCGGCGTCTGGGGCCTGATCTTCTGGTGCGTGATCCGGTATCGCAAGCGCGGTGACGAGCTGCCCGTGCAGACCCGGTTCAACATGCCGATGGAGGTCCTCTACACGGTCACCCCGGTGCTGATCGTCGCGGTGCTCTTCTACTACACCGCGATCGTCCAGACCGACGTGGACAAGCTGTCGAAGAACCCCGACCAGATCGTCCAGATCACCGCGTTCAAGTGGAACTGGGAGTTCGACTACCGGGACGGCATGGGCAAGGACGCGCACACCGTCGCGTCCACCGTGGGCTCCTCGGACGTCATCCCGATCCTGGTCCTCCCGGTCGGCGAGAAGATCCGCTTCGAGGAGACCAGCAAGGACGTCATCCACTCGTTCTGGGTGCCGGAGCTGCTGTTCAAGCGCGACGTCATGCCCGGCAACATCCGCAACGTGTTCGAGGTGACCCTCGACAAGGAGGGCCGCTACGTCGGCCGGTGCGCGGAGCTCTGCGGCACGTACCACGCGTTCATGAACTTCGAGCTGGTCGCGACCAGCCAGGCCAAGTTCGACCAGTTCCTGGCGGCGAAGAAGGCCGGCCAGTCGACGCAGGACGCGCTGAGCGCGATCGGCGAGCAGCCCTTCGCGACCAAGACGCAGCCGTTCGACACCCGCCGCGGCACGCACACCTGGAACCAGAGCGGCAGCACTGTCGCCGCGGGGAAGTAGGGGTTACGACGTGAAGACCGAATACAAGATCTTCCTGGGTGTCTCCCTGTTCCTCTTCGGGGCAGCCACCGTCTACGGCCTGTACACCAAGGGCCAGCAGCACCAGACCGAGTGGGTCGGCACCGTCGCGCTGATCCTGTCCGGCCTGCTCTGCTCGATGTGTGGCGGCTTCTTCTGGTTCGTCGCCCGCCGCATCGACCTGCGCCCCGAGGACCGTGAGGACGGCGAGATCGCCGAGGGCGCCGGCGAACTGGGCTTCTTCAGCCCGGGCAGCTACTGGCCGTTCGGCATCGCGTTCTCCGCGGCGATCGCCGGTCTGGGCCTGGTGTTCTGGATGTGGTGGCTGCTGGCGTTCGGCCTGCTCTGCGTGATCTTCACGGCTTGCGGGATGCTCTTCGAGTACTACAGCAGCACCCGGCAGCCCGCGGAGCACTGAGCTCCGTCCGGTCTCCGGTGGCCCGCGTTCCCCTCCGGGGAACGCGGGCTTCCGCCTTTTCCGGGGTCGCCGGCCGGCTTGCGGCCCGCCGGCGTTCCGGTTCACTCGATCGCCGCGGTACGCCGTCAGCCCGGTGGCCGCCGCGGGGCGGGCCCGCAGCCGCGGGGCGGTCCGGTGCCGCGGGTCAGGCGGCGGCGGTGCGCTGATGCGGGGCGATGCGCCGCGGGCCCTTCGGCTCCATCCACAGGTGGACGACGATCGGGGCGACCACCTCGGCGGCACCGCAGCGGGTGCAGACCAGCTCGGGACAGTCGTCGTGCCCGTCGTCGCAGGGCGGTGTCTCGAACAGCATGTCGCCGTCGCAGATGACGCAGCGCAGTTCACGTTCGTGCACGGGCTTCTCCTTCGTCGGGAAGGTGGGATTACCCGAATGTCCTTCAGACGTTGTCACGCCCCGCGGGTGATTCCGAGCATCACCGGCGGTGTGTTGCAGTCTTTTTCCAGATTTTTCAGCAACTAGTGCCCTCAAACCACCCATTCTGTCGCAGTCGCTGACCGCCCCTGAGCGCGTTCCGCGGGTCCGGGTGAGGTTCCGGCCCCGATGGACGCCGTTCCGGGGCGCAGGCGACCGCTGGACGTGCCCTGGCTGCCTACCGGGGCCGGGGCGGGGATGACGGCGTACGCCGGTTATTCGGCGGTCTTGGCGGCTCGAGCGGCGGTGACCCAGCGGTCCAGCAGCTTGGTGGTGGCGCCGGAGTCGATCGCCTCGGCGGCACGGGCGATGCCGGCCCGCATGGTGTCGCGGAAATCACCGGGGAAGCCGCCCTGGGCCGCGAAAGCGGCCGCCGCGTTGAGCAGCACCGCGTCCCGGACCGGGCCGGACTCGCCGGCGAAGACCCGGCGGGCCACGTCGGCGTTGTAGGACGCGTCCCCGCCGCGCAGCGCGTTCGGCTCGCTGCGGGCCAGGCCCAGCTCGGTGGCGTCGACCAGCATCTCGTCGACCCGACCGTCGCGGGCCAGCCACAGCCGGGTCGGCGCCGCCGTGGTGAACTCGTCCAGACCGTCCTCACCGCGCATCACCAGCGCCGAGTCACCGCGCAGGGCGAAGACCGAGGCCATCACCGGGGCCATCCGCGGCTCGAAGCAACCGACCGCTGCGGCGCGTGGGCGGGCCGGGTTGGTCAGCGGGCCCAGCATGTTGAAGAAGGTGGGCACGCCCAGCTCACGGCGGGTGACCGAGGCGTGCCGCATGCCGGGGTGGTACCGCGCGGCGAAGCAGAAGCCGATGCCCGCCTCCGCGACCGTCCGGTTCACCCCGGCCGGGCCGAGGTCGAGCGGGATGCCGAAGTGCTCCAGCAGGTCGGCGGTGCCGGTGGTGGAGGACGCCGACCGGTTGCCGTGCTTGACCACGGTCACCCCGGCGGAGGCGGTGACGATCGCCGCCATGGTGGAGATGTTCACCGTGTTGGCCCGGTCGCCGCCGGTGCCGACCACGTCGACAGCGGCGGCCCGGGTCTCCGGCGGCAGCTCCACCAGGGTGGCGGCCGACAGCATCGCCTCGACCAGGCCGGCCAGCTCGGCCGGGGTCTCGCCCTTGGCGCGCAGCGCCACGGCGAACCCGGAGATCTGGACCGGCGTGGCGTTGCCCGCCATGATCTCGCTCATCGCCCAGGCCGTGTCCGCGGCGGCGAGTTCCTCGCCACGCAGCAGGGAACTCGTCAGATTCGGCCAGGTGCGTGCGCCCATGGCGGGGCCTTTCGTCGGGGGGTGTGGTGCGGTGGTCAGGTGCGGGGGAGGGCGCCCAGCGGGACCACGCCGGAGCGGCGGGCGCGGAGCAGCCCGGCCACCGTCTGGCCGGTGGTGACCGGGTCGAGCGGGGCCAGCAGGGTCGCGTCGACCTGCGAATACGCTGCCAGCCAGCGATCCGCCGCGCGGGCGATCACGACGCAGGTGGGCGGCGGGTCCGGATACTCGTCCTTGGTCTGCCGGGCGATGCCGAGCCCGCCGGCGGGGGTCGCCTCACCGTCGAGCACCATCAGGTCGATCTCGTAGTCGTCCAGCAGTCGCCGGCACTCCTCCCAGGTGGAGGCGTCGGTGAACTCGACGGAGAGATCGGCCGCCGGACGCGTGCCGATGGCGAGCCGGATCCGGTCGCGCACCGCGGCGTCGTCGCTGTATAGCAGAACCGTGTACTGGGTCGTGGCTGTGTCGCTCAACTTTGTGCCCCACTTCACCTCGGAGGTCCCGCCGATCGTATCGGATCTGTTATCCGGCCTCGGGGCCCGGGCGATCCGTGTTCGGCGGATCTGTGATCTTGGCGGCCGCCGTGGCCTCCTCCATCTCGACCCGGTCCAGGGCCCGGTCGATCCGGCGGGCCTCCCGCTCCGACTGCTTGATCCACTGCATCACCAGGATGCCGAGCATCGTGACGCTGACGATCTCGCCGCCGGCCCACAGGATGCCGCCCGCGGTGACCTGGTCGGCATGCGGATCCATCCAGCTCAGGTGCAGGCTCGGGTACCAGTCGCCGCCGAGCAGGTCGGAGGCCTGCATGATGGTCAGCCCGAGCACCGTGTGGAACGGCACCGACAGCACCATCAGCAGCGCCCGCCCCGGGTACGGCCAGCGGTTGGGCAGCGGGTCCAGGCCGAGCAGCGGCCAGAAGAACAGACACCCGGTGATCAGGAAGTGCACGTGGATGAACTCGTGCAGCCAGGCGTGCTCCAGCGTCTGCCGGTACAGCGGCGTGAAGTAGAGGATGAACGGGTTCGCGACGAACAGTCCGAACGCGACCAGCGGGAAGGTCAGCACCCGGACGAACCCGCTGTGCACCACCGCGAGCAGGGCCTTGCGCGGCTGCGTGGGCAGCACCCGCAGGGCCAGCGTGACCGGCGCGCCCAGGGCCAGGAAGATCGGGCCCACCATCGACAGCACCATGTGCTGCACCATGTGCACCGAGATCAGCGTGGTGTCGTAGCCCTCGATGCCGGTCACCGAGACCGCCGCGATCGAGCCGAGTCCACCGGCGACGAACGCCGCCACCCGGCCACCCGGCCAGTGGTCGCCGCGCTGCCGCAGCCGGTGCACGCCGTACAGGTAGAGCGCCGCGGCGACCAGCAGACCCACCGCGATCAGGCTGACGAAGTGGAACCGGGTGAAGATCGCGGCCGCGGTGAAGGGCGGGAGTCCAGTATCCCCGGACCCGTCCGCCAGCGAGGCAAATTCGACTGACTGCACCCTTGAAAAGCTAGACCTACCCCCTGGTCACCGAATATTGCGGGCGGCTCGCCTGACCGGATTGGGGACCCCGCCTGACCTTAGGCCTACCGCGGGGGAATAATGAGCCCGTGACAGCGGCAGCCATCGACAAGAGCCGGATCCACTCGCTCACTCGGCCGAACATGGTCAGCGTCGGGACGATCGTGTGGCTCTCCAGTGAGCTCATGTTCTTCGCGGCGTTGTTCGCCATGTACTTCTCCATTCGCGCGGCCGCCCCCGGCATGTGGGCGGAGCACACCAGAGAGCTCAAGATCCCGTACGCCACGACCTTCACCACGATCCTGGTCCTGTCGTCGGTGACCTGTCAGCTGGGTGTCTTCGCGGCGGAGAAGGGTGACGTGTTCGCGCTGCGGCGCTGGTTCACGATCACCTTCGTGATGGGCCTGATCTTCGTGCTCGGCCAGGCGAACGAGTACCGCAACCTGGTCCACGAGGGCGTCAAGCTCAACGGTGACGGGTACGGCTCGATGTTCTACCTGACCACCGGGTTCCACGGTCTGCACGTGACCGGCGGCCTCATCGCCTTCATCATCTACATGATCCGAACGACCATGGGGCGCTTCACCCCGGCGCAGGCCACGTCCGCGATCGTCGTGTCCTACTACTGGCACTTCGTGGACGTCGTCTGGATCGCTCTGTACGCCATGATCTATTGGCTGAAGTGACCGCCGCCGACATCCGCTGAGCTTCAGGTTCAATCCAGAGGGACATAAGCCCATGACTTCTGACACCCCCGCCCGCAGGCGCGCCCGGGTGTTCTCCCGGCGCCGCGGCGCGCCCAGCCGGGCACGCCGCCGGGTCGGTGCGGCGGTGCGCATGCTCGCGGCGCTCGCGCTCGCCGGCGGCGTCTACACCGCCTTCACCCCTGGCGCCTTCGCTGAGGACAACAGCCAGCTCTCCACCGCCGCGCAGCAGGGCAAGGAGCTCTTCGACAACAGCTGCATCACCTGCCACGGGCGGGACGGTCAGGGTGTCCAGGACCGCGGCCCGAGCCTGATCGGCGTCGGCTCGGCCTCGGTCGAGTTCCAGGTGGGTACCGGCCGCATGCCGATGACCCGCCAGGAGGCGCAGGCCGAGCAGAAGAAGCCGCAGTTCACCCCGGATGAGATCAAGCAGATCGCGCAGTACATCCAGGAGATCGGTGGCGGCCCGCAGATCCCGACCGGCGAGCTGGTCGAGAACCTGAAGAACAACCCCGAGGCCCTGGCCCGCGGCGGCGAGCTCTTCCGGAAGAACTGCACCTCCTGCCACAGCTTCACCGGCGCCGGTGGTGCGCTCTCGTCCGGCAAGTACGCGCCGAGCCTGCACGACGCCACGGCGGAGCAGATCTACGCGGCCATGCTGACCGGCCCGCAGAACATGCCGGTCTTCGGTGACAACCAGCTCACGCCCGACCAGAAGCGCGAGATCATCACCTACATCACGCAGCAGCTGCAGCAGAACAAGGACCCGGGTGGCGTGTTCAACCTGGGCGGTTACGGTCCGGCGACCGAGGGCTTGGCGATCTTCCTGGTCGGGATCACGATCCTGGTCTTCACGTCGCTCTGGATTGCGGGGAAGTCATGACAGCGCACCACGGCGTCGCCGGCGAGCCGGTCGACGTGACCGATCCGAAGCTGACCCGCTTCGACATCGTCAAAGAGGGCCTGCGGCGCGACGACATCGAGATCGTCACGTACGAGTCGCAGTTCCCGGGTCCGAACTCGAAGGCCGAGCGGCGCATGGTGCGCAGCATCTCCTTCCTGTTCATCTTCTCCGGCCTGGCCGCCCTGGCCTTCCTGGTCTTCTACATCGTGTGGCCGTGGAAGTGGGCCCTGGGCACCACCAGGAGCGACTTCTTCACGCCGATCCTCGGGGTGACCCTGGGTCTGTCGCTCTTCTCGCTCGGCATCGGCATCCTGGCCTGGGCCAAGAAACTGCTGCCGCACGAGCTGTCGATCCAGCAGCGGCACGGCGACCCGTCCAGCGACGAGGACCGGCTGATCACCGGCCAGACCATGATGTACGTCGCGGACGAGCTGGGGGTGCAGCGGCGCCCGCTGCTCAAGGGCGCGATCGGTCTCGGCCTGGCCCCACTCGGCCTGGCCGCGGCGGCCCCGCTGGTCGGCGGCCTGATCCAGAATCCGCATAAGGGTCCGCAGCAGATGATGGACCACACCGGCTTCGACCCGGTGCCCAACGGCGGCAAGCCGGTCCGGCTCACCCGGGAGGACGGGACCCCGATCCGTCCGGAGGACGTCAGCGCGGGCGGTCAGATGACGGCCTTCCCCGGCATCCCGGGCGGGGCGACCAACAGGTACGCGGACTCGCCGACCCTGCTGATCCACCTCCGTGACGCCGACGCCGCCAAGGCCCGGGCCAACGCGGACAGCGACAAGAACGGGCGCAACAAGGGCTCGATGTGGGGTAACTACGTCGCGTACTCGAAGATCTGCACCCACGCCGGTTGCCCGGCCAGCCTGTACGAGCAGCAGACGAATCGCCTGCTCTGCCCGTGCCACCAGTCGCAGTTCCTGATCACCGACAACGCGCAGCCGGTCTTCGGCCCCGCCACCCGGCGTCTGCCGATGTTGCCGCTGTCGGTGGACGCAGAAGGTTTCTTTGTGGCAACGTCTGACTTCAAGGACACTGTCGGACCCGACTTCTGGGAGCGGCCGTGAAACGCCGAAAGCTAGATCCAGCCGAGGCAACAGCCAACTTCGCCAAGGGCGTCGATGACCGCTTCCAGGCGGCCACCCCGCTCCGGGCGCTCCTGAACAAGGTCTTCCCCGACCACTGGTCGTTCCTGCTCGGGGAGATCGCCCTCTTCTCGTTCATCGTGCTGCTGCTCAGCGGTGTGTTCCTGACCCTCTTCTTCGATCCCACGATGAAGGAGGTCACCTACCACGGGTCGTACCTGGGCCTGCACGGCGTGCAGATGTCCGGCGCCTACGAGTCCTCGCTGAACCTCTCGTTCGAGGTGCGCGGCGGTCTGTTCATGCGCCAGATGCACCACTGGGCGGCGTTGCTGTTCATGGCGTCGATCGTGGTGCACATGGCCCGCGTGTTCTTCACCGGCGCGTTCCGCAAGCCGCGTGAGATCAACTGGGTGATCGGCGTCCTGCTGTTCCTGCTCGGGTTCTTCGCCGGCTTCACCGGTTACTCGCTGCCGGACGACGGCCTGTCCGGCACCGGTCTGCGCATCGCCTCGGCGATCATGCTGTCCCTCCCGGTCATCGGCACCTGGCTGTCCGCCTCGATCTTCGGTGGGGAGTACCCCGGCGAGCTGATCATCGGCCGGTTCTACATCGCGCACGTGCTGCTCATCCCGGGCATCCTGCTCGCGCTGATCAGCGTTCACCTGGGCATCGTGTTCAAGCAGAAGCACACCCAGTGGCCGGGCCCGATGCGGACCAACGAGAACGTGGTCGGCGAGCGGATGTTCCCGCGGTACGCGATGAAGCAGGGCGGCTTCTTCATGGCGGTCTTCGGCGTGATCGCGCTGATGGCCGGCCTCTTCCAGATCAACCCGATCTGGCTGTTCGGGCCGTACCTGGCCTCCGAGGTCTCCTCGGCCTCGCAGCCCGACTGGTACGTCATGTTCATGGACGGCCTGGTCCGTCTGATGCCGAACTGGCAGATCTACATCCCGTTCGGCGACGGCTACAGCATCCCGCCGCTGTTCTGGCCCGCCGTGGTCGGCCTCGGCGCGCTGTTCACGCTGCCGATGCTCTACCCGTGGCTGGAAGCGCGGAAGCTGAAGGACAACCGGTCGCACCACCTGCTGCAGCGTCCCCGGGACAACCCCGAGCGCGTCGGCATCGGCATGATGGCCTTCACGTTCTTCCTGGTCGCCACGATCTCCGGCGGCAACGACGTGATCGCCGACAAGTTCCACATCAGCCTGAACGCGATGACCTGGGCCGGCCGCATCGGTCTGCTGGTCCTGCCCCCGCTGGCCTACTACGTCTCGATCCGGATCTGTCTCGGTCTGCAGCAGCACGACCGGGAGGTTCTGGCCCACGGCGTCGAGACCGGCATCATCAAGCGCCTGCCGAACGGGAAGTTCGTCGAGATCCACCAGCCGCTCGGCCCGGTGGACGAGCACGGGCACCCGATCCCGCTGGAGTACCGCGGCTGGGTCGTGCCGAAGAAGATGAACAAGATCGGGGCGCTCGCGCCGGCGGTCAAGGGCTTCTTCTTCCCGATCGAGAAGCCGGCCGAGGCGCCGGTGTCGCCGGCTCCGATCGGCGCCACCAAGCGCGAGGAGATCACCACCAAGCGCTGAGATACGCAGGAGATCGGCCCGTCGGCTTCCGCCGGCGGGCCGATCTTTTTTCCGGGTTCGTCGGGGTCAGGGCAGCCAGCCGCGGTAGAGCAGCTGATCGGGGAGCTGGGCGGCCAGCTCCGTCCAGGCGGTGTGCCACCGGCGCCGGATCGTGGCGGGAGGCCATGGGTCGCCACGCAGTTCCGGCGGGATGAGCGGGTCCTGTCGCATCGCCAGTTCCCACGCATCGGCCAGGCGCAGCTGGCGCAGCAGCACGGCTCGGGTGTCGGCGCCGGGCCGCAGGGAACCGGCCAGCTCGACGGCCCGGTCGGCGACGGCGTACCGGTCGATGATCGGCGCCGCCGGCCAGAGCATCTCGGCGATCTCGGCGGGGTCGGTCACCCCGCGCACGTCGAGGTCGGTGGCGATGGCCCGGAACAACGCGCCGGTGCCGGGAGTGTCCGCGCCCGGAGTGCCGGCGACGGTGGCGCTGGTGTCGAGAGGGCCGAGCATCGCGCTCAGGTCGTGCGGGCTGGCGTAGAGACCCGTGGAGACCGGCGCCGCCCCGGCAGCCAGAAGGTCACGGCGCATGGCGTCCCGGGCGGCGCGGTCCGTCTCCGGAACGCTGACCGCGAGCAACCGCCACCGGCTGTCCCACGGGGCCTGCCCGCGGTCCTGGGCGAGGGCCAGGTGCAGCGCCAGCCGGTCACGGCGCAGGCGCTCGCGTCCGGTGGCGGTCAGTGCGAGGGTGCCGCGGCGGCCCCGCCCGGACTGGGTGACCTCGCCGGCGGCGACCATTCGCCGGATCGTCAGGCGCACCGGCTGGTCGTCCAGCCCGGCGGCGTTGGCGGTGTCGTAGAGCTGGTCCAGTGCGGCCGCGCCGTCGGCGGGCAGGAACGCCTCGACGACGGTCCTCGGAGCGGGTGTCACGCGCTGATCCTCTTCCGCATCGTGGTGAAACGCTCGAAGCCGTACAGATGCCGCAGAGTGCCGATCGATCCCTTGCTGACCGGCTGGTATCCGAGCCGGCGGTACAACGCCTCGGCGCGAGGGTTGGTGTCGACGACCGAGAGCTGCACCCACCGGGCATGCTGCCGACGGGCCTGTTCCTCCGCGGCGGCCAGCAGAGCGGATCCGATGCCGCGTCCGCGCAGCGCCGCGTCGACGGCGACGCCGTCCAGCAGGAGCACGCCGGCTTGCGGGTGTCGCTCCAGCGGGGCGAGGGCCAGCAGCGCGCGCAGTGCGCTCGCCCGGCCGGCCTGGGGTCGGAGGCGGGACCACGAGAGGTCGGCCGCGCCGTGCCCGTCCCGGTGGAAGCCGCACACCCCGGTCACGGCGCCGCCGGCCCGGGCGATCAGCATCCGGTCGGGGAGCAGCGCAGCCGTCACCCGGGTGACGCCGGTGGCCTCGTCGCGGAACGCGAGGCGCAGCTTGCGCCCGAAGGCCGCCCAGTACAGCAGGCCGACCCGGGTTCGCTCGGCCTCGGTGAAGCCGGATCCGATCTCCAGTGTCATGGCTCGATTCTATCGTCTAATCTACGACCGTGCGAAGGAAGATAGTTTTTGCGGTCATCACGACAGTGGCCGCCGTGATCGGTGTCGGTGTGGCCGTCCTGCTCGCCGGCAACGACTTCCGGATCGACGTGCGGCGGCTCAGCGTCCCCGGGCCGGCCGGTGCGCTTGACGCCGTGCTCACCACGCCGGCCGGCGGCGTGCCACGCGGCCTGGTGGTGATGATCCATGGTGACGGGCCGGTGGAGGCCACCCACGACGGGCTGTACCAGCCGTGGTTCGAGGCCGCGGCGGACGCCGGGTTCGCGACCCTGTCCTGGAGCAAGCCCGGCGTCGGCCGCTCGGCGGGGGACTGGCTCGCGCAGAGCATGGCCGGCCGGGCAGACGAGGCATCCCGGGTGATCGACTGGGCGCGTGGCCGGCCGGACGTGCCGCACGGGCCGGTGGTGCTGTGGGGCGCCAGCCAGGCCGGCTGGGTGGTGCCGCGGATCGTCGCCGTCCGGGACGACATCAGCGCGGTCGTGCTGGCCGGTCCGGCGGTCAACTGGCTCCGCCAGGGCCGCTACAACCTGCTCGCGGAACTGAGCCACGACGGGGCGGGCGATGCCGAACGCGACCGGGCCCTGGCGGTCAGCGATCGCACCCGGCAGCTTCTGGACGAGGGCGCGACCTATCGGACCTATCGCGCCCGCAGCGGCGACCCGGAGCCGATGGACGAGGCCCGATGGGGCTTCGTGGCCCGCAACTACACCTCGGACGCCACCGCCGATCTGCGGGCCATGGCGGGGCGGCACGTGCCGGTGCTGCTGATGCTGGGCGAGCACGACCGCAACGTCGACGTCGCGGAGACCGCGGCAACCTACCGGTCGATCCTCGGTGACCGGTATGTTGCCGTCGCCATGTTCGATGCGGTGCACTCGCTGGCCCGGCCGGTGGTGGCCGAATCGGACGCGGCGGGCCTGGTGATCGCCGTTTTCCGGCCACGGGCGCTGCTGGCGCCGGGGGTGCTGGACACCTACCGCGATCGCCTGGAACGGCTGCGGTGACCGTCAGTCGGCGTCGGGCAGCCCGATCGCGAAGGCGTCCTCCAGGTCATGCTTGGAGTACGCCCGGAACGCGATGTGCGACTCGGTGTTGATCACGCCGGCGGTCTTGGAGATGCGGCCGGCGATCACCTCGGCGATGTCCTCGAACCGCGGGACCCGCACGATGGCGATCAGATCGACGCCACCCGCCACCGAGTAGACCTCACTGACGCCGTCCAGGGCGGCCAGCGCCTCGGCGACCTCGGGGATCGAGTCGGTGGCGCAGTCGATGTGGACGATCGCGGTGTTCACCTGAGGTCTCCTCACCCGTGCGGCGAATGTTCCGGCACCATGCTATCCACCCAGCCCGGCAGCCGGGACGGTCAGCCCGCCCGGGGCGCGGATCACCTCGGCGAGGTCCTCACCCGGCTCGACGGTGGCGCCCGGCCAGACCACGCACCGGGTGATGCGGCCGGCCACGTGGGCGCCGGCGCCGACGACCGAACCGGTGGCCGTGCCGGCCACGTGGGCGCCGGCACCGACCACCGACCCGGTGGCCGTACCGGTCACCTCGGCAGAAGGGTCGACCAGGCCGGCGCCGGCGGCGTGCAGGTTGGCCTCCAGATACAGCGACGGGGTGCCGGTGTCCAGGTAGTGGCCCTCGTAGCCGATCAGTTCCAGGGCGCCCTCGGCCTCGGCGGGACGCCACGCGGTGCGGACGAGATCGCTGTGCTCATCCGGCAGGGTGGCGACGTACCGCCAAGGAAGCAGGGAGAAACCGGCGAAACGGTTACCGCTGAAACCGCCGGCCTCGCCGGGACGGCACGGCTTGGTCAGCAGGCGCACCGTGTCGCCGGACCAGCCGTCGCACAGGGCCTCGATGTCCCGGCCGGGGTCGCGGAACGGGTCGGCCAGGTAGGCGTCGGCGTTGCCGACCAGCACCCCGCGACCGTCGATCCACTTGCGCAGCCGGGCGACGCCGCCGGAGGTGCCCAGCGGGCCGTCCGGCTCGACCGACAGGTGCGCGCGGCCGGTGGCGTACGCGACGACCTGATCGGCGAGGTAGGCCGCGTTCACCGCGACGTCCTCCGGGCCGAGCAGGCCGAGGCCGGCCAGGCGGCGCAGGGCGTGGTCGAGCAGCGGCAGGTTGCCGACCGGGCAGAGGGCTTTCGGGACGGTCGCGGTGAGCGGGCGCAGCCGCTGCCCCTCGCCGGCGGCGAGCACGACCCCGCACACCTCGGGACTGCGCGGCGTACCGGATCCGGCGACGGCCGGGCCGGTGGGCGAGTGGGTCACTGGGGAGCTCCAGGGGCGGGGCGGCCGGTGGGTCACTGGGGGAGATCCCGGGACGGGGCGGCGCTGGACGACGGGACCGACGGGGGCAACTCGCCGGCTTTGGGCCCGATCCCGTAGACGCCGAGCAGCCGGGCTGTCGGCCAGGTCAGCTTCGGCAGGTCGTCGACCGGCCACCAGCGGGCCTCCAGGACCTCGCCGCCGTCGACCGCCAGCGGTGTGCTGGACGCCGGCACCCAGCCGAACCAGACCGTGTCGACGACCCCGCCGTTCGGGTGGACGATCGCGTTCGGGTCGCCGGGGCGCAGATCGCCCGGCTCGATCCGGACGCCGGCCTCCTCGTGCAGCTCGCGGGCGGCGCCGACGGCTGGCAGCTCGCCGCGCTTGAGCAGGCCGGCCGGGAGACCCCAGCCGCGGCCGGGCGGCTGGCGCAGCAGCAGGATGCGGCCCGGCTCGGCGGCCTCCGCGTCCCGGATCACCGCCACCGCGCCGACCAGGAATTTGGGGGAGACCGCGCGGGCGATGTGGCGCCGCATCGGCAGGGGGAGGCCGTAGAAGACCTGATACGCGAGGCCACGCAGCTGCCGAGGAAGGTTCACGCGCGTAAGGCTAGCCCGGCCCGCTGAACGAAGCCTGCGGGGTGGGCGGAAGGCGGGGCGGGACCGGCCTCAGTCCGGGTGGTCCACCATGGCGATCAGCTGCTCGACCACCGAGTCCGGCTCGACGGTGCGCTCGCAGACCGCGACGAGCAGGGTTTCCAGGTCGGGGTAGCCCATGTCCTCGGCGAGGCGGCGCAACGGCACCTCACTGGCCAGGCCGCGGTCGTGTTTGCGCAGGGTCAGCCCGATCGTCGCCCGGCCCAGGCGGACCTTGTCGGCGATGCTGATGCCGGGCTCGTTCCGCTCGTCGAAGAAGCGGTTGATCTGCATCTGCGCCTGGCTCGACTTGACGAATCCGAGCCACTCCCGACGCGGGCCGCGCGGGGCGTTCGGCTCGACCTCGACGTGCCCGTCGTTCTCCGAGAAGATCTCGACGACGTCACCGTCGCGCAGCGGGGAGCTGAGGGGGGCGAGGCGGCCGTTGATGGTGGCGGCGAGGCACTGGTCGCCCTTCGACGGGCCCAGCTCGTACGCCAGGTCGACCGGGGTGGAGCCGCTGGGCAGTTCGTACGCGTTGCCGTGGGCGAAGACCGTGATCTGGGCCTCGGCCAGGTCACATCGGAGCGAATCGAGGAACTGGGCCGCGTCGGTGGTGTCCTGCTGCCAGTCGAGCACTCGTTTCAGCCAGGTCAGCTGGTCGGCGCCGGGTGGCTCGTCGGACACCTTGGGATATCGGTAGCTGGTGGCGACGCCGTACTCGGAGTATCGATGCATGGTCTCGGTGCGGATCAGCACCTCGACCAGGCGTCCCTCCGGGCCGACCACGGTGGTGTGCAGTGAGCGGTACAGGTTGTTCTTCGGCGAGGCGATGAAGTCCTTGAACCGGCCGGCGACCGGGCGCCAGCGGCCGTGGATCGCGCCGAGCGCGGCGTAACAGTCGGTTTCCGGTCCGTCCACCACGACCGCGATCCGGGGCAGGTCGAGCGGGACCGAGTGGCCGCCGGCGACGGTGTCCTTCCAGATCGAGTAGTAGTGCCGGGGACGCGCGGTGACCTCGGCGTCGACCCGGGACCGGCGCAGCGCGACGCGCGCCTTGGCGGAGACGTCGGCCAGGTAGTCACCCCAGCCGGGCCGGTTGCGCACGTGCTCGTCGATCCGGGCGAACGCGTCCGGCTCCAGGTGGAACAGGACCACGTCGTCGAGGTCGCGTTTGAGCGCCTGGATGCCGAGCCGGTCGCAGAGCGGGACCAGCACGTCCAGCGTGGCGTTGGCGATCCGGGCCCGGGAGGCCGGCGAGCGGGCGTCCAGCGTGCGCATGTTGTGCAGCCGGTCGGCCAGCTTGATCACCAGCACCCGGACGTCCTTGCCGGCCGCGACGATCATCTTGCGGATCGTCTCGCCCTCGGCGGCCTTGCCGTAGAACGCCTTGTCGAACTTGGTCACGCCGTCGACCAGGTGGGTCACCTCGGGGCCGAAGTCGCCCTCCAGAGCCTCCAGCGTGTAGCTGGTGTCCTCCACCGTGTCGTGCAGCAGCGAGGCGACCAGGGTGGTGGTGTCCATCCCGAGCTCGGCGCAGATCTGCGCGACGGCCAGTGGATGCGTGATGTACGGATCGCCGGACTTGCGGAACTGGCCGCGGTGCATGCTCTCGGCGATCGCGTAGCTGCGGCGCAGCAGCGCCACATCGGCCGCCGGGTGGATGGTCCGGTGCGTCTTGGCCAGGGTCGAAACCGGATCGTCGTCGTTGCCCTGGAAGCTCAGCAGCGAACGGAGCCGCCGGGTGAAGCTGAGCGGGCTCGGGGACGTGGCGGCCGGCAGCGCACGACCGAGAGCGGCGCCGTGGCCGGCGTCGACGTCCACCCGGACACCCCCTCACCGATCGTCATGCCCCGTGCGAGAAGCATGGCACGCGAACCGTGGTGGCTGCCTCTGCCGCAACCGTGAATCACCACAAGTCCCCGAGTCCTTTACAGCCTAAGCGAGCGGGCGTCATCCGAACGGTCAGTTACCGATAGGCGAACGGTCGAGTCTTGTGCGGACGCGGCCGCCTCGGCCCGGCTGAGCAGGACCGCGAAACGCGCCGCGCCACGAGCCGGTGACACCCAGTCGCCGGAGGTTTCCACCAGCCGGGTGTCCCCCCGCTCCAGCCAGGCCAGGATGCGCTCGGTCTCCTCCGCCGTGGCCGACGGCACCGGGCCCGGTCCGGGAAGGACCGTCTCGGCGGTCAACAGTGCCGCGTCCAGGGTGGGCCGGGGATGCTCGCGGGGCGGAGAGGTGGCCGCGGCGGCCAGCCGGCCGTGCCGGACCACCGCGATCTCCCAGCCGCCCCGGTCGTCCCGGCGGGCCGCGACGACCTGCGGCAGCCGGGTCAGCGCGTCCAACCGCTGCATCCGGATCAGCGCGCGCAGCAGGGCGATCAGGCGGGACCGGACGGTGGCCGCCTCCTCGTACCGCCGGCGGTCGCTCAGCGTGTCCAGCCGGGCCAGGATCGCCTCGATCACCGGACCGGGGTCGCCGGACGTGGCGACCCGGAAGGGGGCGGCGGCGCGCAGGTCGTACTCCTCCGGGGTGATCTCGTGCTCGCACGGCGCCGGGCAGCGGCCCAGCTCGGCCAGCGCGCAGGCCGGGGTGCGGGTGCGCAGCGACAGCTTGTGGTTGCACTGTCGCAACGGCACGGCGTCGTAGACGCCGGCGGCGGCCAGCTCGGCGGTGCGCCGCGAGGAGAACGGGCCCAGATAGGTGGCGCCGTCCTCGGCGAAGCGCCGGACCACCGACAGCCGGGGGAAGGCCTCGGCGGTCAGTTTGAGCCACACCACCCGCTCCGGATATTTCGAGCGGCGGTTGTACGGCGGGGTGTGCGCCGCGATCAGGCGGAGCTCGCGCACCTCCGCCTCCAGCGGATGGGCGCACTCGATCGCCTCCACCCGGACCGCGGCGGTGAGCATCTCGGAGATCCGCGCGCGTTTCTCGCCGGCCGTGAAGTAGCTGCGCACCCGGGTGGCGACATCCTTCGACGTGCCGACGTAGAGCGGGCGCTCGTCGGCGGCCCGGAAGATGTAGACCCCCGGCACGTGCGGCAGGCCGTCGGCCAGGTGCCGGCGGCTGCGCTGGGCCGGGGTGACCGCCTTGGCGAACTCGATCGCGTCGCCCAGGGTGTGCACCCGGAAGCTGCCCAGCCGTTCGATCAGCCCGTGCAGCACGTCGACGGTCGCTTTCGCGTCGTCGAGCGCCCGGTGGTTGGGCTGCACCGCGGAGCGGAAGAACTGGGCCAGCGTGCCGAGCTTGCGATTGGGCACCTCGTCGCGGGTCAGCGCCCGACGGGCCAGGGCCGCGGTGTCCAGCACCCGGGGCGCCGGCCACGGATAGCCGTGCCGGGCGCAGGCGGCTTTCAGGAAGCCCACGTCGTAGGGCGCGTTGTGGGCGACCAGGACGGCACCGCGCAGGAACTCCAGCAGCGCCGGCAGCACCGTCTCGATCGGCGGGGCCGGGCGCAGCATCGCCTCGGTGATGCCGGTCAGCACGGTGATGAACGGCGGCAGCGGCTCACCCGGGTTCACCAGCGTGCCGAACTCGCCGATCGGCACGCCGCCGCGCACCTTGACCGCGCCGATCTCGGTGATCCCGCCACCGTCCGGAGCGCCGCCGGTGGTCTCCAGGTCGAGCACCACGAAGGTGGTGTCGGCCAGCGAGACGGCCGCCGGATCCACCGAGCCGTCCGCCGACAGCAGCGTGTCCAGAGTGCCCTGCACATAAGCCGGTTGTGCCACGGCGGGCAACACTAGAGCGGGGGTACGACATTAACCGAACCCGCCTGGAAAAGATCACTTGCCGTGGCAAGCGTTTTCGCGGGCCACGGTGTGAGAATGGGTGGATGTCCGCGCCGCTGAACCCCGACGACCGCCCCGCAGAGGAGGCGGCGGCCGCGGCTGTGGATGTCACCCCCGAGCCGATTCTGCCGGAGGTCGTCCGGCAGCGGATCATGACACTCGCCGCCGCCGCGCTGCCCGGGCTGCCGGCCGACGAGATCCCGGTGGTGCTGCGCCGGGTCGCCCGCTTCGCACCGAACCGGCGGGCCCGCCTCGGCGGCCGGGAGATCGCCGCCCAGCTGACCGCCGACCCGCTGTTCCGGCAGCGGATCGGTGCCCGGATCGTGACCGACGCCGGTGACCTGGGCGCCGCCGTGACCAGCGGGGTCGCCCCGGCCGCGGCCGACCCGGTGGAGGTCGCCGCGCTGGCCTACCTGGCCCGCCCGGACGGCTGGCGGGACCTGATCGAGGCGGCCGGTGACGTGGTCCGGGCCGACGCCGACAGCCACGCCCTGGCCGACCGGATCCGCGCCGCCGAGCAGCGGGCCACCCGCGCCGAGCACGACCGGGCGGTGGCCCGGGTCGAGGCCGACAAGCTGCGCGACGAGCTGGCCCGGGTCCGCGAGGAGCTCGGCCAGGTGCGCGAGGAGGCGCGGGTCGCGGCCAAGGCGCTGCGCGAGACCCAGGCCGCCCAGAAACGCGCGGCCGACCTGCTAGCCACCGAGAAGGGCCGCGCTGCGCGCGTCGCCCTGGACCACGAGGCGGAGGTACGCCGGATGCGCTCGCGCCTCGCCGACGCGGAAGCCGCCGCGGCCACCGGGAAGCAGGCCGCCAAGGACGCCCGCGCGGTCGACGACGCCCGCCTCTGGCTGCTGCTCGAAACCATCGGGCAGGCGGCCACCGGCCTGCGCCGCGAGCTGGCCCTGGACCCCACCGACAAGCTGCCCGCCGACTTCGTGGCCGACGCCGCGGCCGACCGGCCCGGCGCACCCGAGCGGTCCCAGGCCCGCGCCCAGGACACCGACGACCCGGGCCGGCTCGACCAGCTGCTCGCGCTGCCCCGCGCCCACCTGGTCGTCGACGGGTACAACGTGACCAAGCGCGGCTTCGCCGACATGTCCCTGGAGCAGCAGCGCAAACGCCTGATCACCGGGCTCGGCGGGATCGCCGCGCAGACCGGGGACGAGGTCACCGTGGTGTTCGACGGGGCCGAGCGGGTGCACGGGCTGCCGCCGGCGCCGCGCGGCGTGCGGGTGCTCTTCTCCCGCAAGGGCACCACCGCCGACGAGCTGATCCGCCAGCTGGTCCGGGCCGAGCCGCCCGGTCGGCCGCTGGTGGTGGTCTCCTCCGACCGGGAGGTCGCCGACGGTGTCCGTCGTCACGGGGCGTATCCGATGGGCGCGGATTCGCTGCTGCGCCGGCTCGCCCGGTCCTGAGCCCCCCTCGTACACCGGCGCGGCGATTTTCTTGTCATACCCCCGGCCTAGCGTGACGGTCACCTGAGGTGACCGGCCCGTCGCGCCGGGCCTCCTGGTCGAGGAGGGGTAATGATCATCGATTGTGGTCGTTGCGTCGAGCGGACCGACGAGTGCACCGGGTGCCTGGTCAGCGTGCTCGCGCAGACACCGGACGGGATCGCCGACCTGACTCCCGGTGAGCTGCGGGCGATCGAGGTGTTCGAGCTGGCCGGTCTCGAGGTGGAGCTGCTGGAGACGCCGGAGCCGCCGGTCCGGGTCGCGCTCCGCCGGACGGCATAGGATCTTTCGCCATGACTCCCCGGATGTGGGCCCTGGTGTCGTTCGGGGTGCTGCTCGTGGCGCTGGTGCTGGTCGCCGCGCTCACCGTGCCCTGGCACCGCGCCCCCGCCCCGCGTGCCGACCAGGTGGCCGCGCTCGGCCGATTCCCGGCCGAGCAGGTCGCCCGGGCCCGGCAGTTCCGCGCCGAGCTGCGTCCCGGCACCTACGGCAGCATGCTGCTCGGCCTGGTGGTGGCGCTGGCGCTCGGGCTCACCCCGCTCGGCGCCCGGCTGGTCGAGCTGGCCGGCCGGCCGTTCGGCGGGCACTGGCTGGGCCGCGCGGTGCTCGGCGGGCTGCTCGTGGTCCTCGTCGGCGAGCTGCTCACCCTGCCGTTCGCGGCCTGGCGGCACACCATCGTGGTGCGCTACGGGATATCCACCCAGTCGTGGGGCGGCTGGGGCACCGACCTGCTGAAATCCTTCGCCGTCTCGGCCGTGCTGGGCGGCCTGGCCCTGGCCGGGTTCTTCGCGGTCACCCGCTTCGCACCACGCTGGTGGTGGGCCTTCGGGGCGGCCGGTGCCGCCGGGCTCGTGGTGCTGCTGTCGTTCGTGCTGCCGGTGGTCGTCGAGCCGATCTTCAACAGGTTCACCCCGATGCCGGCCGGCCCGCTGCGCGCCGAGCTGATCGCGCTGGCCGCCGCCGACGGTGTGCCGGTCAAGGACGTGCTGGTCGCCGACGCGTCGCGGCGCACCCGCGCGGTCAACGCGTACGTGTCCGGCCTCGGCCCCACCCGGCGGATCGTCGTCTACGACACCCTGCTCACCGAGGCCACGCCGGACGAGGTGGTCTCGGTGACCGCCCACGAGCTCGGCCACGCCAAGGACGGCGATGTGCTCACCGGCACCCTGCTCGGCGCGCTCGGCGCCGCGCTCGCGGTGATCGCGATCTACCTGCTCGGCGCCTGGACCGGCCTGCTCCGGCTGGCCGGCGTCGACACGATCGGCGAGCCCCGGGCGATCGGCCTGCTGCTCGCGCTGGCCGCGCTTGCCGGGCTGCTCGCCGGCCCCGGCCAGGCGTTCGTCTCCCGGCAGATCGAGGCCCGTGCCGACCGGCACGCCCTCGACCTGACCGGTGACCCGCAGACCTTCGAAGCCATGCAACGCCGCCTCGGCACCGTCAACCTGTCCGACCCCGACCCGCCGACCTGGGAGTTGCTGATGTTCGCCACGCACCCGTCCACCGTGCAGCGGATGGCCGCGGCCCGCGCCTACGCCCGGGGCGAACGCTGATGACGACCCCCGGCCCGCTCCCCGCCCACCCCCGCGCCGCCGGCCCGCTCCCCGCCCACCCTCGCGCCGCCGGTCGTCCCGTGGTCCGCCTCCGCGCCGCCGGTCGTCCCGCGGTCCGCCCTCGTGCCGCGGGTCGTCTCGCGGTCCGCTCTCGTGTCGCGGGTCGTCTCGCGGCGCGACCCCGCGCCGTTGGTTTCCTTGCGGGCGGGGCCTGCGTCCGGCGCGCCCGGATGGGGCTTGTCGGCGGGGGTGTCCGCTGATGGCGCGCACGCTGCTGGTCACCAACGACTTTCCGCCGCGGCCCGGCGGCATTCAACAGTTCGTGCACAACCTCGCGGTGCGCCAGCCGGCCGGCTCGGTGATCGTCTACTCGTCCACTTGGAAAGGGGCGGCCGCGTTCGACGCCGAGCAGCCGTTCGAGGTGGTCCGGGAGGACACCGGGATGCTCCTACCCACCCCGGCGGTCGCCAGACGGGCCGGCGAACTCGCCCGCGCACACGGGTGCGACAGCGTCCTGTTCGGCGCGGCCGCCCCGCTCGGGCTGCTCGCCCACGGCCTGCGCCGCACCGCCGGGATCACCCGCGCGGTCGGCATCACCCACGGCCACGAGATCGGCTGGGCCGCCCTGCCCGGCGCCCGTTCGCTGCTGCGCCGCATCGCCCGCGGCAGTGACGTCATCACCTACCTGGGGGAGTACCAGCGGGTCCGCCTCGACAGGGCGCTGCACGGGCTGACCGACCTGCGACGACTCGCCCCCGGCGTCGACGTCGACACGTTCCATCCCGGCGTCGACGGCTCCGCGGTCCGCAAACGGCACGGCCTCGCCGACCGCCCGGTGGTGGTCTGCGTGTCCCGGCTGGTCCCGCGCAAGGGGCAGGACATGCTGATCCGTGCCCTCCCGGAGCTTCGCCGCCGCGTCCCCGGCGCGGCGCTGCTGCTGGTCAGCGGCGGTCCGTACCGCAAGACCCTGGCCACCCTGGCCCGCGATCACGGCGTCGAGTCCGACGTGATCTTCACCGGCTCGGTCCCGTGGGCGGAACTCCCCGAGCACTACGCGGCCGGCGACGTCTACGCGATGCCGTGCCGCACCCGCGCCGCCGGCCTGGACGTCGAAGGCCTCGGCATCGTCTACCTGGAAGCCTCCGCCACCGGCCTCCCGGTCGTCGGCGGTGACTCCGGTGGCGCCCCCGACGCGGTCCGCGACGGCGAAACCGGCTATGTCGTCGGCGGCACCGACCTGGCCGGCCTCACCGACCGCCTCACCACCCTGCTGTCCGACCCGGATCAGGCCCGCACCATGGGTCAGGCCGGCCGAGCCTGGGTCGAGAAGGAGTGGCGCTGGGAAACCCAGGCCGCCCGCCTCACCAACCTGCTCACCCCACCCGCCTGACCCGGCCGCCTGCGTCCGCCCGCCTGCCTGAGCCCGCCGGCCTGACCCGGTCGCCTGTGTCTGCCCGCCTGCCTGACCCGGTCGCCTGTGTCTGCCCGCCTGCCCGACCCGGCTTCCCTGCCCGGCCCGGCCCGCCTGCCTGGTCCGGCCCGCTTCAACCGGACCAGATGACCGCCGCGATCGATTCAGCCGTGCTGGTCGCGTCCGCGTCCGCGTCCGCGTTGCGCGGGTCGGGCTGACCACGCCCGCGGGGCGGGTAGGGCCAGCGGTTTGTCCGCGTCCAGCGATTGCCGGTACAGCGGTCGGTGGTTCCAGCGGGTTGGTCGTGAGCGGCTGTCAGCTGCTCCAGCCGCTGGAGTTGGAGCCGCTTTCGCGGCTGATGCCGGAACCGGTTTCCGGCCAGCTACCGAAGCGTTCCTGGTGGAGGTTCGCGAAGAGATAGCACATGGCTTCGCAGTCGGCGTCCACGACGGCCTTCTGCGGGTCGGCGCTGACCGCGTCGTAGTAGGCCCGGCCCAGAGCGACGATGTGTCCACGCGCGTAGAGGAAGCCGTCGTCGGAACCGTCGGTGACCTCGTGGATGTCCGCACGGTCGAGGTCGTGAAGTTTGCGTTCCAGCACCCGGTCCAAAGCGGTCAGTTCGGCCGAGGAGAGATCGGCAGAGAGGGCGGTGAGCTGCTCCACGAAGCGGTCCAGCCAGGCGTCGATCGCATATGGATCCGTGCCGGGCGCCCCGGTCAGCAGCTCGTGGCGCAGGCGGGCGGGTTCGTCGCCGAGGGCGGTCCAGGCCGACTCGATCAGGCTCCAGAAGCGTGCCTCGTCGGCCTCGGCTGGAAAGATCTTCTCCGTCATGGCCCGGGAGGATACCGATCGCGGCCGTCCAGCCGACTACCGACCGATCGCGGCCGTCCGGCCGACTACCGACCGGGTAGGGCCGGGTGCCGATCGTCGGCATCGGGTGGGTGGCCGATCAGGCCGGTAAGGATCCCGATCAGCGGCGTCCCGCAGGTCACGGGTCCTGGGTGGCCACGCCGGGGGGATCCCGGCGTGAATGAGCGTGGACATGGGGCGGGGCGGGGGCGTAGGAACGGAACGGAGGGATCCCGACCGGAGGCCGCCGATGCCGGACGCCGACACCGCCCGACCCGCCACCGCCGACCACCCGCCGCCTGCGGCCGTGCCCGCCGCCGGCGCCTCCCCACCGACGACGGAGGACGACCAGCCGGTGGTGCTGGAGGCTGGGGGAGAGGGCGAGCTGGAGCTGCCCTACTGGCTGACCAGCACCCAGGAGGCCGCCGACACCACCTTCCTGCAGATGTTGCGGCGGCTGCCGAGGCTGCTCAGGCAGGCTTGGCTGTTGGGCTGGCGGGCCAGTCCCGGTACCACCGTCGCGGTTCTCGTTCTGCAGGTGGCGGCCGGGGTGGCGGGGGCGCTGGGGCTGATCAGCGTGGTGGGGGTGTTCGACGGGCTGCTGCAGGCCGGGCCGACGCCGGAGCGGGTGCGTGCGGCGGTGCCGTCGCTGCTGTTCCTGGTGGCGGCGCTGGCGGTGCGGGGCTTGCTGGCCAGTGCGGCGACGGCGGCGCACGGGCGGCTGTCGCCGGCGGTGTACGAGGCGGCCGAGAACCGGCTGCTCGATCTGACCACGCGGGTGGATCTGGCGACCTTCGACGATCCGGACTGGCGGGACGCCATGGAACGGGCCCGCGACCGGGGGATCGACGCGGCACAGCAGGTGGTGGACTTCGGCATCGAGGTGCTGACCCACGTGATCGGGCTGGTGGCGGCGGCCGGGGTGCTGGCCGTGCTGCATCCGGCGCTGCTGCCGCTGCTGATCCTGGCGGTGGTTCCGACCGGCTGGGCGGCGGTGCGGGCGGCGCGTGCCGGGTATCGCAGCCGGCTGCGGTTGATCGCCGTGTGGCGGCGCCAGCGGATGCTCGCCTACCTGTTGGCGGCGCGGGAACCGGCCGCCGAACTGCGGGCCTTCACGGTACGCCGGTTCCTGCTCGCCGAGGTGGCCCGCCTGCTGCGGATCTCCACGGTGGAGGAGATCCGTATGGTGACCCGGCAGGTCCGGACGAATCTGGCCGGGCAGGCACTGAGCGGGCTGCTCACCGGGCTGGCGTATGTGACGCTGTGCTGGCTGTTGTGGACGGGGCGGATGGAGCTCGCCGCCGGGGGCGCCGCCGCGTACGCCATCAATATCGGTATTTCCAAACTGCGCGAACTGGCCTTCTCGGCGAACCGGGTGTACGAGTACGGGTTGTACTTCGCCGATTTCCAGGGGTTCTGCGAGCTGTCCGAGGCGCGGGCCGAGCCAGCGTCCGAGGTGCCCGCGCCGGCGACGTTCGGCGAGATCCGGGTGGACGGCGTGACGTTCCGGTATCCGGATGCGGAGCGGGCCGCGGTGGACGGGGTGAGCATGACGCTGCGCCGCGGCGAGATCATCGCGCTGGTCGGGGAGAACGGCTCCGGGAAGTCGACGCTGGCCGCGGTGCTGGCCGGGCTGTACCGGCCGCAGCAGGGCACGGTCAGCTGGGACGGGGTGGACGTGACCCGGTTCCGGCCGGAGTCGGTGCGCGAGCGGGTGGCGGTGGTGATGCAGGAGCCGACCCGGTGGCCGCTGTCGGCGCGGGCCAACATCGCGATCGGGCGGCACGACCGGCCGGCGTCGCTGGCCGAGGTGCGCGAATCGGCCCGGGCCGGTGACGCCCACGGGTTCGTGACGGAACTTCCCCGGGGGTACGAGACGCTGCTGTCCCGGCATTTCACCGACGGCGCCGACCTGTCCGGCGGGCAGTGGCAGCGGCTCGCGGTGAGCCGGGCGTTCCACCGGGACGCGCCGCTGCTGATCTGTGACGAGCCGACCGCGAACCTGGACGCGCGGGCCGAGCACGAGGTGTACGGCCGGCTGCGCGGGCTGGCCGCCGGCCGGACCGTGGTGCTGATCACGCACCGGATGGCCAGTGTCCGCGAGGCCGACCGGATCTATGTGCTGGATCACGGCGCGGTCGTCGAGCAGGGCGGTCACGACGAGCTGATGGCGGCCGGCGGGTTGTACGCGCAGCTGTTCACGTTGCAGGCCAGCGCCTATCAATCCGCCTGATCAGGTGTCACAGTTGTCCCATGGATCCGGTGGGTTTGGCGGCGGTCGGCGTGGTGCTCGTGGCCGGGGCCGGCGTCGGGTGGTGGCGGCGCCGGACGGATGGCGGCGTGCGGCAGACTGGGGCCGTGGACACGGTGGATCGCGCCCTGCTCGTCCGGCTCGGGGTGGAGCCCGGCCGGGTCACGCTGCTGCAGTTCTCCACCGCGTTCTGCGCGCCCTGCCGGGCCGTGCGCCGGGTCAGCGCCGAGGTGGTGGCGCTGCTCCCCGAGGTGCGGCACGTCGAGGTGGACGCGGAGAGCCACCTCGACGAGGTCCGCGAGCTGGACATCTGGCGCACCCCGACGCTGCTGATCGTGGACGGCGCCGGCCGGGTGACCAGACGTGCCACCGGGGTGCCGGCCAAGCCGCAGCTGATCGCGGCCCTGGCCGAGTCAGGCGTGCGCGGCGACTCCGGCCGGCTCGGCGGACCGGGTCAGATCGCGGGAGCCGCGGATCAGTAGCGGGGACGCGGCCGCGGCGAACAGCACGAACGCGCAGGCCACCAGCACCCGATCGACGCCGAACCGGGCGGTCAGCGGGCCGGCCAGCGCGTTGCCCACCGGCATCGCCAGGAACGACGTCAGGTAGTCCCAGGACGCCACCCGGCCCAGCATGGTCCGTGGCACCCGGTCCTGGATCGCGGTCTCCCAGGCCACCGCGAAGAACATCAGGCCGCCGTATCCGACGATCGCGCCGGCCAGCACCGCGGTGAGCCTGCCGGGCCAGACGTACGACAACGCCCAGAACGGCATCAGCATCAGCGTGAGCCACCCGGCCCGGAGCAGGCGACGGGGCCGCACGCGCAGGGCGAGCGCCGAGCCGAGCAGGCCGCCCAGTCCCTCGGCGCCGGAGATCCAGCCGATCGCGTGCGCGCCGCCGAGCCGCTGCCATGCGATCAACGGCACAAGGACCAGGATGATCCCGTTCGCCACGTGGTAGACGGTGGCGCTGAGCATCCCACCCAGCAGCCAGTCCCGGCTGCGGATCGCCTGCCATCCGGCGCCCAGCTCACGCAGCATCGGCTCATGCGGGCCACGCTCCACGCGTACGCGAATCAATGCGGCGGTGACCAGGGAGGCCAGGAAGCTGACCGAGTTGACGGCGAAGCCGGCCGGAGCGCCGACGGCGGCGACGACGAGGCCGCCGAGCACCGGGCCGGCGACCCCGCAGCCGGTCTGCAGCATGCTCAGTGTGGCGTTGGCCCGCTGCAGATCGACGGCCGGGACCAGCAGCGGTTTGAGCGCGCTCATCGCCGGGGTGAAGAAGGCGCCGGCACCGGCCGAGACCACCGTGAGCGCGCAGAGGGCGCCCAGGTGGTAGCCGCCGCCGCGGAACATCAGCGCCAGGCCGGCGGTGGACAGCATCCGGATGACGTCGGAGACGACCATGACGTGCCGGGGCTGCAGCCGGTCCGCCCAGACGCCGCCGAACAGTGTGCCGGCCAGCATGGTGAGCACCGAGGCGGCCATCACCAGGCCGAGGTCGCGGACGCTGCCACCGTGGGCGAAGACCGCGACCGCGAGGGCCACGGTCTGGAAGCCGGTGCCCAGCCAGGACAGGGTCTGGCCGGCAGCGAGAAGCCGGAAGTCGCGTGTCATGGGCCCAAAATAATTTACCGTCTAACTATCAGGCAACTAATAATCAGATGGCGTGCAAAGATGGCCGGATGGAAGACGGAGTGGATCAGCACGTGGCCCGGTGGGCGGCGTTCTGGAAGGACGAGCCGCAGTTCGCGCCCGAGGTGGAGGGTGCCCTGGTGCGGATGAAGCACATCCTGCGCCGGATCGAGCGGGCCGACGCGGCGGCGTTCGCCCGCAACGGCGACGACTTCACGCTGCAGGACTACAAGACCCTGCACGTGTTGATGATCCAGCCGTGGCCGACCGAGGCGACCCCGGCGCAACTGGCCGAAGCGGCGAACGTGACCCGGGCCGCGATGACCAGCCGGCTCGACCGGCTGGAGGCGGCCGGCCTGGTGACCCGGACCGTCGATGCGCAGGACCGGCGGCGGGTGCTGATCCGGCCGACGCCGGCCGGCCGGGACCGGTGGAGTGCGGACATCTTCGCGGGTATGGCGCGCGACCAGGAGGCGCTCCGGGTGCTCTCCCTGGAGGAGCTGGAGCAGCTCAACGGCCTACTGCGGAAAGTCCTACATTCCCTGGGGGAATAATGGGTCGATGCTCCTCGACCCGCGTGGCCAGCGCTTCGCCGCGGCCATCACCAGCATCGTCATCGCCCTCGTGCTGATCACCGGCTCCGGCTGGCTGGCGCTCGCTCAGGCCGCGGTCTTCGCGGTCACCGCGTACCGGCCGAAATGGGGTCCCTACCCCTGGATCTTCCGGCTCCTGGTGACACCGCAGCCGTCCGAACCCGCTGCCCCCGTGCGCTTTGCGCAGCTAGTCGGATTCGCCTTTTTGAGCGTCTCCGCGGCGGGTTACCTCGCGGGTGCGGAGACAGTCGGTCTTGTCGCCGCGGCCTTCGGGCTGCTCGCGGCGTTCCTGAACGCGGCTTTCGGGCTCTGCCTGGGCTGCGAGGCCTATCTGGGGATTCGCAGGCTGACGGGCAGAAACGCCGAAGGTGTCGGCAATGTCTAGAACTTCGGGGCGTCCGGGGCTTCCAGGAGTCCCAGCCGCAGCGCTGTCATGAGCGCCTGCGCCCGGTTCGCCGCACCCAGCTTCTCGTACAGCTTCGAGATGTGCGTCTTCGCCGTCGACTCCGAGACGAACAGCTGCTTGGCGATCCCGGCCACACTCATGCCGTCGGCCAGCAGCCGCAGCACCTGACCCTCGCGCGGCGACAGCTGCGGACCGGACGGGGCGAGCCGGCGTTTCATCGCCTCGGCCAGGTCGGCCGCGGTGAACGCGCTGGGCGCCGACGCGGCATGCCGGGCCGCCGCCACCACCTCGTCGGCCGGGGCCGTCTTCGGCACGAAGGCGCTGGCCCCGGCCTCGAGCGCGCCGAACAGCTGGTCGTCGCCCGCATACATGGTGAGCACCACGATGCCCATGTTGGCGTTGTTCTTGCGCAGGGCGCGGGTGGCCTCCAGGCCGCTGCCGTCCGGCAGCCGGAGGTCCATGATCACGACGTCCGGCTGCAGCGCACCGGCCTGGCGCACCGCCTCCGCGGCCGTCGCCGCCTCGCCGACGACCTCGAACTGCCGGTCGCGCTCGAATGCGTGTCGCAGCCCCTTACGGATCAAGTCGTGATCGTCGACAAGGAGGACCTTGGTGCGCGTCGTCGGCGCAGGACTGGTCGACATGCTCGGGTTACTCCCCTTCTGGAGCGGAAACGCTATCCCGCACGCTATCGCGCCGAGGCGGGGTTCCGAGCACTACGGCGACGGTTGTCCCGCTGGGGTGTCGTGGAGTGATCTTGAGACGACCCCGGATGCGTTCGGCCCGCTCGGCCATGATGGTGAGACCGTACCGGCCATCGGGCCGATTGTCGGCGAAACCCTTGCCGTCGTCAGAAACCTCGATTTCCGCGTACGGCGGATCCACCGTGCACGTGACCCACAGGTTCGCGGCGCCGGCGTGCTTGCGCGCGTTCGTGATCGCCTCCTGGGCGATGCGCAGCAGTTCCGCCTCCGTCGCCGCGGGCAGACGCGCGGTCGACTCGTCGAAGGTGAAGTGCACCCGCAGGCCGGCGCTGGTGCCCAGGGTCCGCGCGTACTCCGCGATCGCGGCGGCCAGACCGCCGTTGCGGTCGACCTCCGACCGAAGCTCGAACAGGCTCAGCCGCAACTCGGTGATCACCCGGGTCACCTCGCCGCGCAGCGCGCGCAGCTCCTCCGCCGTCTCCTCGGCCCCCTCCGGCAGGGTGGCCTGCGCGTTGTCGATGCCGTAGCCGACCATCACCAATTCCTGGGCGACCCCGTCGTGGATCTCCCGGGCCAGCCGCTGCCGCTCCTCGTTGGTGGCCAGCGACCGGACGTCGTCGAAGAGCAGGGCGGCCTCCAGCCGCAGCGCGGCCGGCTCGGTCACCTCGGTCACGCTCTGCACCACCGGCGACGGGTACGCCCCCGCGGCGTCCGTCTCCAGAATCACCAGGCCGATCGTCCGGACCCCGGCGACCAGCGGGACGACCAGCGAGGACACCTCGCCGCCCCGGTGCGTGCGGGCCTGCGACCGGCTCGCCACGTGCGGCTGCTGGGTGGCCCAGGCGTCGGCGATCGCCGAGTCGGCGTCGAGCGTGGTCTCCCAGTCGACCCGCTCCGCCCCGGTCTGCGCCAGCACCACCAGCCGGCCGCCGCCGCTGGCCGAGAGCACCGCGGCCCGGTGCCCCGGGGTGACCGCGCGCAACTCCTCCAGCAGGTGCTCGGAGATGCCGCCCGGGTCCAGGGTCGCGCCGGGCAGCGAACGGGCGACGCTGCGCAGCTGGGTGAGCAGGCGGGTGGCCTCCGCGTACGGCTGCGGGGTCGCCTCGGCCGGCTGCAGGAACTGGCGCATCGCCTCGGCCGCGAACGTCACGATCGCGCCCAGCACCAGCCACTGCCCGCCGGCCGCCAGATAGCCGGTGCCGGCCAGCACCGTCTTCGGTCCGGCCAGCGCGCCGCCGGCCACCATCGCCACCGCGGCCACGCCGAGCAGCGCGGCACCCTCGGTCGGCTTGCGGCGCAGCGCCGCGGTCAGCAGCGGCACCGCGAGGTACGGCAGGATCGCCTCGGCGCCGAAACCCTGCACCGCCCCGGTCGACGCCTTGGCGATGAAACCGGCCGCGAGACCGGTCACGATCACCTCGGCGAACCGGCCGGCCGGGGCCAGCACCGGATGCCGGCGGGCCACGAAGGCGGGCACCGCGGCGACCGCCAGCAGGGCGACCCAGCCCAGCTGGCGCGGGTCACCGCTGGCGATCAGGGAGAGCACGGCGACCAGCGCGAGCATGATCACACGCGCGGCGGCTTCGAGCGGGCGGATGCGCGTGGAACCGCTGGCTTGGGCTGGCACGTCACGGATGGTAGCGGCCCGGGCGGGAAACGGCCCGTTCGGCGACGGGGCGGTGGCACGCTTTGTCGTACCCAGCGGGTAGCCTCCCGTGCATGGCGGACACCTCGACCCAGTCGATCCAGGTCGCTGCGCCCCCGGCCCGGGTGGCCGAGGTGATCTGTGACTTCCCGGCCTACCCGGAGTGGGCCGAGGCGATCAAACAGGCCACCGTCGTCGAGGAGTACGAGGACGGATATGCCGCACAGGTCGCCTTCCGGATCGACGCCGGGGTGATGGCCGACGAGTACACGTTGGAGTACGCGTACGCCGACGACCTCTCCCGGATCGAGTGGCATCTCGTCGCGCCCTCCAAGACCCAGAAGTCCCAGGAGGGGGCGTACGAATTGGTCCCCACCGCGGATGGCGGGACGACGGTGACCTACACGCTCGCCGTCGAGCTGGCGATCGGCATGCTGGGGATGTTCCGCCGCAAGGCAGAGAAGATGATCATGGATACGGCGTTGAAGGAGCTCAAGCGGCGGGTCGAGAGCCTGCCCGCGGCCTGATCGCGGGGATCGCCGGTCGGCCTGGCGGTCGGGCGGTCCGGATTCGGGCGGTCCGGGCGGGCGGTCCGGGTTCGGGTCAGTTCGGGGTGGGATCGGCTCGGGGCCCCCGGTCCGGTGTCGGGTCGGTTCGTTGGTGGCTCGGTCCGGGTTTGATCGGCCGGGTTGCGGGTTTCCGCTCGTGGCGGGGCCGTGGGTGCGGATGTTGCTCGCGGCTGGAACCGTGAGTGTGGGTGTGCTCGCGGCCGGGCCGCGGGGGTTCTTGCTCGCGGCCGGGCCGTGAGTGCGGTGATCTTGCTCGCGGCCGGGGTCGCGGGTGCGGTGATCTTCCGCGGCGGGGCCGCGGGTGGTGAGGGGGAGCGATGGCCGGGTCCGCACGTGACGAGGCGGAGCGACTGGTGGCGGCGATCATCGCCAGGGCCGCGACGGCCGGGGTGTCAGCCGCGGCGTCGGCCGCCTCGTCCGCCGACGCGGGGAAGGTCGCGGGCGCCGCGGTCTCCGGGACGGCGAAGCTGGTGGGCAACACCGTCGACGGCTTCTTCGGGATGCTCAACGACGTGGCCCGCGGCGGAGCGGGTCAACCCGGCACGCCCGGGCCCGGCGGACGCTGGGCGACCGGCAGCCCGGAATGCTGCGTGTGCCCGGTCTGTCAGGCGATCGCGGCGGCGCGCAACCCCAGCCCGGAAACCGTCTTCAAGGTCGTGACCGGGGCCGGGGACCTGGCCGGCGGGGCGGCGGGCGTGCTGCGCGGTCTGTCGTCACTGGCCGGCGCCGTGCTGGGGGAGCGGTCGCGGCCGACCCGGAAATCTCCCGGCGGGGGCGCGGGGCGGCAGGCGCCGGGCGGGGAACGGCAGGCGCCTGGTGCGGGGCGGCAGCCAACGAGCGGGGAACGGCAGGCGCCGAGCCCGGGGCGGCAGGCGCCGAGCGGGGAATGGCAGGCGCCGGGCGCGGGGCGGCAGGCAACGGGTGAAGGGCGGCGTGCGCCGAGCTCCGATCAGGCGTGGTCGGCGGCGACCCGGGCGGCAGATCCGGCCAGACCGACCAATCCGCATGATCTCGCCGAAACGACAGGATCAGTGTCCGCGGCGGGCGTCCCGGCCCGGCCGGTGGACCGGGACGAGTCTGGGCAGACTGCGGGTCGGGTGGCAGGTCAGGCTGGCGTCGCGCAGGCGGCACGTCCGGCCGGCTCTCCACCGGTGACGGGTCAGGCCGGTTATCCGTCGGCGGCGGATCAGGCCGGCTCGCCCCGGCCGGCGACCACGGTGCGCGCGGCTTCCTGGACGGGTGCGGTCGCCGGGGCCGATGCTTCCGGTTCGGATCGGGAGGCCGACCCGTGGGCCGCCGCGACGGCGGACAGCGCCAGGGAGGCCGAGGAGGCGCGCGCCCGGGCTCGGGCGGCGGAGCAGGCGGTGGCCAAGGCGGTCGCTGAGGCGCGCCGTGCGGCGGGGCGCCGGGCCACGGCGGGCGAGGCTTCGGCCGTACCGGCAAATCGCCCGGACGGGGCCGCGGCCGTGCCGGGCCCCAGCGGTCCGGGGCAGGCCGCAGTGGTGCCGGCCGGAAACGGTGTCGGGCAGGCCGCAGTGGTACCGGAACAGGCCGAGCCGCAGGGGAATGCGGGTTCGGTGGCCGGTGAGGCGCCGAAGGCTGCCCGGAAGCGGGCCGCTCCGCGGAAACGCGCGGCCGCGGGTGCCGGCGCGGCCGAGCGATCTGGCCGGAAGGCCGGAGAAGTAGCGGCCGTGCCGGAGCAGGGCGGGTCGCGGGAGCAGGGCGGGTCGTTGGGGGATGCGGGTTCGGTGGCCGGTGAGGCGCCGAAGGCTGCCCGGAAGCGGGCCGCTCCGCGCAAGCGCGCGGCCGGGGATGCCGGCGGGACCGCCGGGGCGGGCCGGAGTGGGGACGGGGAGGCCGCGGCCGGACGGAAGCGGGCGGCTGCGGACATCCGGTCCGTGGGCACGGCGGAGGCCGCCGAAGGTGGCGCGGGCCCGACCCGTAGCGTGGATCATGTGCGGGGCGCGGAAGCGCCCGAGGATCGCGGGGCCGGGGCGGGCGATGGCGCCCGGGACGGCGACGCGGTGTGAAGAGGGGACGGGCAGCGTGACGCTGACCATCGGAATCGACGTCGGCGGCACCAAGGTCGCCGGTGGTGTGGTCGACGAGCACGGCAACGTGCTCGCTTCGAACCGGCGGCCGACACCGGCCGACGACCCGGCCGGCACCCGGGACACGATCGTCGAGGTGGCCGCCGAGCTGGCGGCGCAGTACCCGGCCGCGACCGCGATCGGGATCGGCGCCGCGGCCTGGATCGACGCGGCCGGGTCGACGGTGCTGTTCGCGCCGAACCTGGCCTGGCGGGACGAGCCGCTGCGCGACTACGTGTCGAAGGCCGTGGGCCTGCCGACCGTGCTGGAGAACGACGCGAACGTCGCGGCCTGGGCCGAGTTCCGGTTCGGGGTGGCCAAGCACGCCGACGACTCGATGGTGATGATCACGGTGGGCACCGGGATCGGTGGCGGCATCGTGCTGAACGGCAAGCTGTGGCACGGCGCCAACGGGATCGCCGGTGAGCTCGGTCACCTCCAGTCGGTGCCGGACGGGCATCCGTGCGGCTGCGGCCGGCTCGGCTGCCTGGAGCAGTATGCGAGCGGCAACGCCCTGGTCCGGTTCGCCCGCGCCGGCGCCCGGCAGGAGCCGGAGCGGGCGGCGAAGCTGCTGGAGCTGGCCGGTGGGGACGCGCTGGCGATCACCGGGCGGCAGATCACCGAGGCGGCCCGGGCCGGTGACGGTGTGGCGATGGACGCGTTCGCGCAGATCGGGTACTGGCTCGGGGTGGCCCTGGCCGACCTGGCGCAGAGCCTGGACCCGCAGATCCTGGTGATCGGCGGTGGGGTGATCGACGCCGGCCCGCTGCTGATGGGCCCGGCGGAGCGGACCTACCGCGATCAGCTCGCCCAGCGGGACCGGTTCCCGGTGGCCGAGGTGCGCGCCGCCCAGATGGGTAATGTGGCCGGCGTCGTGGGCGCGGCCGACCTGGCCCGGCGTTAGCCACCGAGGCGAGGGGGCGGGGATGTCCGGGGTTCCGTTGCGCGTGCTCAGCTGGAACGTGCACGGGTTGTCCGACGACCGGGCGGCGCTGACCGGCCTGGTCCGCGAGCTGGCCCCGGACGTCCTGATCGTGCAGGAGGCACCGCGCCGGTTCCGCTGGCGGGAGAAGTCGGCGACGCTGGCCGGCGAGTGCGGCCTGGTGGTCGCCGCCGGCGGGCTGCCCGCACTGGGCAACCTGCTGCTGGTCGACCTGCGGGTGGCGGTCGGCCAGACGTGGAACCTGCGCTATCCGCTGACCCCGGGCCGGCATCTGCGCGGCGCGTTCTTCGCCCGGGGCCGGGTGCGCGGGGCGTCCTTCACCGTGTCCGGTTCGCACCTGGCCACCGACCCGGCGGAGCGCCCGGCCCAGGCCGCGCTCTGGAAGGACGAGCTGTCCGCGCTGACCGGTCCGGTGATCGTGGCGGCCGATCTGAACGAGGGCCCGGGCGGCGGCGCCTGGCGCACCGTCGAGGACGGGCTGCTGACCACCCGGGACGACGAGCCGACCTATCCGGCGTCGGCGCCGAGCCGGCGGATCGACGCCCTGTTCGTCACCCCGGACGTCACCATCGAGCGGTACGAGATCATCGCGACCGACCGGGCGCGCGTCGCCAGTGATCATCTGCCGATTCTCGCGGACCTTCTGCTGCCGCCGGACTGAGCTTCCGGCCCGGGGCCCCGTCTGGCAGGATCGCCGGGTGCACGACTCCCCGGACATCGGTGACCGCCGTGACGCCGTCTGCGTCGTCGGCGCCGGCCCCAGCGGCCTGACCGCCGTGAAGAATCTGCGTGAGCTGGGCTTCCAGGTCGACTGCTACGAGCGGGAGACCGGGGTGGGTGGCGCCTGGAACTGGCGGCACGACCGCAGCCCGGTGTCGGCCGGCACCCATCTGATCTCGTCGCGGCCGCTCACCGAGTTCCCCGATTTCCCGATGCCGGACACCTGGCCGGACTACCCGCACCACAGCCAGGTGCTGACCTACCTGGAGCGGTATGCCGCGCATTTCGGGCTGGGTGAGCACATCTGGTTCGGCATGGAGGTGGTGTCGGCGGCGCCGACCGGGGACGGCGGCTGGGAGGTGACCACCCGGTCGACCGGCGGTGGCACGTCCCGCACCTCGCGGTACGCCGCGCTGATCGTGGCGAACGGGCACAACTGGGATCCGCGGAAGCCGGAGATTCCCGGCGAGTTCCGGGGCCGGGTGATGCACGCCGGGGCGTACAAGGATCCGGCTGTGCTGCGTGGGCGCAAGGTGCTGGTGATCGGCGGCGGCAACACCGGCTGCGACATCGCGGTGGAGGCCGCGCAGCAGGCCGCCCAGGTGTGGCATTCGACCCGCCGGGGGTACTGGTACGCGCCGAAGTACGTGCTGGGTCGCCCCGCCGACCAGGTCAACGATCGGCTGCTGAGGTGGCGGCTGCCGCTGCGCCTGCGGCAGTGGCTCTATCGCCGCACGGTCCGGCTGACCACCGGCGACCTGACCCGGTTCGGGCTGCCGGCGCCGGACCACCAGCCGTACGAGACCCATCCGGTCGTCAACAGCCAGCTGCCGTATCTTCTCGGCCACGGGCGGATCACCCCGGTGCCGGACGTGACGGCGTTCGACGACGCCGCGGTGGAGCTGGCCGGCGGGCAGCGCATCGAGCCCGACCTGGTGATCACCGCGACCGGGTACCGTCCGCGGTTCGAGTTCCTGGAGCCGGGCCTGCTCGACGCCGACGAGCACGGCCGCCCCGACCTGCACCTGCACACGTTCGCCCGGAAGAATCCGACGCTCGTGGTGATCGGCCTGCTGCAGCCGGATTCCGGGTTGCTGCCGCTGGCGCACTGGCAGAGCGTGGCGGCGGCCCGGTGGCTGCGGCTGCGGCTGACCGATCCGGCGCGGGCCGCCGCGGTCCAGCAGAGGGAGTCGGCGAAGCCGCTGTCGGCCTGGTCACGGCGCCGGGTGGTGGACACCGAACGGCACTGGTTCGAGGTGGACCACGTCGCCTATCTCCGTTGCCTGCAGAGTCTGCTCACTGAGATGGAGCCGGCCGCGTGACTGGTTTTGATCTGCTCCGGTTCGACGATTGGACCGATCCGGTGCCGCCGGCCCAGCGGGAGATCGTGTCCCGGCTGCCGGACGAGGATCGCGGCCGCCCGCCGGTGGTGTTCGTGCCCGGGCTGGGGCACGGCGGCTGGGCGTTCGCCGAGCATTGGCTGCCGCACACCGCCGGCCGCGGTTTCCCGGCGTACGCGGTCAGCCCGCGCCCCGGCGGGGATCTGCGCGCCCTGGTGCACGACGTGGTGCAGACCGCGGCCGGGTTGCCGCGGCAGGCGGTGCTGGTCGGCCACGGCGTCGGCGCCCTGGTGGTGGCCCGTGCCCTGGGTCGCTATCCGGCGCGCGCCGCGGTGCTGGCCGCCCCTGTGCTGGACGGCTGGTCGGCACTGGGGTCGGCGGTGCGGGCCAATCCGGCCGGGACGCTGCCCGCCCTGTTCGGCGGCCGGCTTCGGCTGTCCGCCCGGCAGCTGTTCAGCGCCGGAGTGCCGGCCGAGCAGGCGTCCGCGTACCTGGGCCGGATCCGGCCGCGGCCGCGGGTCGAGCTGCTGCGTCGGGTCAGGCCGCCGCGTCCGGTCGGTGCGCCGCCGGTGCTGGTGGCGGGCAGCCCGGACGACCGGGTGGTGGGCCGCAAGGCGCTGGACCGGGCGGCCGCGGCCTATGCCGGCGCCCCGCTGATGTTTCCCGGCATGGGCCACGAGCTGATGCTGGAGCCGAGCTGGGCGGAGCCGATCGACGCCGTCCTGGACTGGCTGGACAAGCAGCTACCGCGCGCCTAGCCGCTGGGCGAGGCGGCCGGTGTGGTCGAGGGCGGTGAGGTAGGCGCGGGCCCAGGCGTGGATGTCGTGTTCGGCCAGGTGCCGGCGCATCGCGGTCATCCGGGCGGCCAGGTCGGCCGGGTCCGCCTCCAGCGCCCGCAGCAGCGTCTGCTTCAACCCGTCCAGGTCGTGCGGGTTGACCAGGAACGCCTCGTCGAGCTCGGCGGCCGCCCCGGCGAACTCGCTGAGCACCAGTGCTCCGGTGCCGTCCGCGCGGGCCGCCACGAACTCCTTGGCCACCAGGTTCATCCCGTCCCGCAGCGGGGTCACCACCATCACGTCCGCGGTCCGGTACAGCGCGGCCAGTTCCCAGCGGTCGAACGGCTGGTTGAGGTAGTGGATGGCGGGTTCGCCGACCCGCCCGTACTCCCCGTTGATCCGGCCGACCTCACCCTCGACCCGGTCCCGCAGGTCGCGATAGCTGTCGACGCGTTCCCGGCTGGGCACCGCGACCTGCACCAGTACCGTGTCGCGGACCTTGACGTACCCGTCGCGCAGCAGTTCCCGGTACGCGGTGAGCCGGTGCTCGATGCCTTTGGTGTAGTCCAGCCGGTCGACGCTGAGCAGCACCCGTTTCTGCTCACCGAGGTCGTGCCGCAGCTGCCGGGCGTGGGCCGCCACATCGGGCCGGGCGGCCAGCGCGCTCATCTCGGCCACGTCGATGGAGACCGGGAACGCCCCGGTGCGCACGGTCCGCCCGCCGACCGTGATCGCGTCGTCGGTGGCGTCCGCCCCGAGCAGCTTCTTGGCCAGCTGGGCGAGGTTGTGCGCGGCCTGTTCCCGCTGGAAGCCGACCAGGTCGGCGCCGAGCAGCCCGTGCACCAGCTCGACCCGGCGGGGCAGCTGCATGAACAGTTCCGGCGGCGGGAACGGCACGTGCATGAAGAAGCCGATCAGCAGGTCGGGCCGCAGCTCGCGGAGCATCCGCGGGACGAGTTGCAGGTGGTAGTCCTGCACCCAGACCGCCGCGTTGCGGCCGGCCACCTCGGCGGCGGCTTCGGCGAACCGCTGGTTGACCGCGCGGTAGGTCTCCCACCACTCGCGCTGGAAGACCGGCTGCTGGACGGCGTCGTGGTACAGCGGCCAGAGCGTCGCGTTCGCGAACCCTTCGTAGTGGCCGCGCAGTTCGTCATCGCTCAGCGCGACCGGTCGCAGGCGCAGGCTGCCGATGTCCGGCAGCCGGGGGGCCGGGCCGACCACACCGCTCCAGCCGACCCAGGTGGCCGGGGTCTGCTGCAGGATGGCGTGCAGGGCGCTGGCCAGACCGCCCGGGCTCTGCCGCCACTCGCAGGCGCCGTCGGCGGCGGCGCTGTCGTTGAGGGGCAGACGGTGTGCGACGACGACGAGCGAACTCTGGCGCATCACCGTAGGTTACCGGCAGAGCACCGAAGTTGGTCGATTGACTGATTTGGGTCAGCGCGGTCAGACCACGGCGCCGTCGTCGAATTCGTCGTCGTCGTCACCGGAGCGCAGCCGCCACACCAGGGTGATCGCCCCGCCGACGATCCCGGCGAAGCCGAAGAACATCACGAAGTTGCGGTCGACCGGGATCAGCGTCGGGAACAGGAACAGCACGAAGCCGAGGATCACGCCGAGCGTGCCGGCGACCGTGTATTTCGAGATGTGCGGCAGCGGCGGGGGCGGCGGCGGCACATACCGCTCGTCCTCGTCGGCGACGTCGGGGAAGCCGAACGGGTCGATCACCGGATAGACCACCGGCTCCGGCGGTGGGGGATCGGTGCGCCGCCGGTTGACCGGGCGGCCGTCCTCACCGACGGGCCGGCTCCGGTCCTTGCGGTCGGCGTCGGAGGTGGTGCCCTCGGACTCCGGCCACGGCGCCGCGGCCGGGTCGACCGTGGTGTGGAACCCGGCGATGATCCGGTCCCACTCGGCGTCGACCTCGGACTGCGGCCGGGGTGCCGGCGCCGGCTCGGCCGGCGGGGTGGGCGGCACGCCCCCGGTCACCTGCTGCAGGTGCTCCCGCGCGGTGTCCAGGTGGAGGCGGTCCACGTAGAGCCGGTCGATCGGCCGGGCGGGCAGCGTGGTGGCCCGCAGGATCGGGTTGAGATCCGCGGTGGGTTGCAGATATGCCGCGATGCCGTCACCGGCGAGCACGTCGAGCAGATGTTCCCCTACGCGTGGGTCGACGTCGCCCGCGACCGCGTAGTCGGTCGCGTCGAGTCCGTTGTCCCGCCGCCCGCGACGGGCGCCGCCCGCTGTCACCGATGCACCCCCCTTGCCCGACCGTGCCTTGAATGGTGACACGGCAGGCGCCTGTTGCGGGAGTGCGTTGTGGCGCGCCGCCCCCGCTTCGTACCCTTCTTGCGCCCCGGGACGCCGGCGGCATCCGCTGAAAGGACGGCAGTGTTCTACTGGCTGCTCAAGTTGGTGGTCCTCGGACCCGTGCTGAAGCTCGTCTTCCGCCCCCACGTCGAGGGCCTGGCGAACGTGCCGCGTTCCGGCCCGGTGATCCTGGCGTGCAACCACCTCTCGTTCTCCGACTCGATCTTCACCCCGTTGGTGATGAAGCGGAAAGTGACCTTCGTCGCGAAAGCTGAATACTTCACCGGCAAGGGGATCAAGGGCTGGCTCTCCCGGATGTTCTTCGTCGGCGCCGGGACCATCCCGGTGGACCGTTCGGGCGGCGAGGCTGCCCAGGCGGCGCTCGACACCCTCCTGAGGGTGCTCCGCGAGGGCAACATCGCCGGCATCTACCCGGAGGGCACCCGGTCGCCCGACGGCCGGCTGTACCGCGGCAAGACCGGCGTGGCCCGTCTGGCGCTGGAGAGCGGCGCCCCGGTCGTCCCGGTGGCGCTGCTCAACACCGACGAGATCCAGCCGACCGGCACGCTGGTCCCGACGGTCAAGCGGGTCCGGATGCGGATCGGCGCACCGCTCGACTTCTCCCGTTACGCCGACTCGCGCGGGGACCGGTTCGTCGAGCGCGCGATCACCGACGAGATCATGTTCGAGCTGATGGCGCTCTCCGGCCGGGAGTACGTCGACGTCTATGCCGCGAAGCTGAAAGACCCGCAACCCGCCTGATCACTTCCGGTCCGGCCGGTCTGGCGACCGTCGATTCGGCGGTACGGGTGAGCCACCCCCCATGGTGGGGCGGGGCTCACCGCGTACCGCCGATCGATCGGCCTGGACCGCAGCGGACCGGAAGCCTCAGTTCATGCCCGCCCGGCGTTTCAGGGCCTGCACGTCGGTGACCACGATCCGGCGGCCCTCGGTGCGCAGCCAGCCGCGGTTGGCGAACGAGCCGATCGCCTGGTTCACACTCTGCCGGGACCCGCCGGCCATCTCGGCCAGCTGGCTCTGGTTCAGCTCGATGGTGATCATCGGCGCCTGACTCTCCCCGGAGAGCCGGACCAGCGTCTTGGCCACCCGACCGGGCAGGTCCAGGAAGACGTGGTCGGCGTTCTGCTCGGTGAGACGACGGATCAGCCCCCCGACCGATCGCATCACCGCATCGAGGATCCGCGGGTTCGAGTGGACCAGGTCCATGAAGGCGGCCCGGGACAGCGACAGCGCCTGCGAGTCCTCGATCGCCTCGGCCGATGCGCTGCGGGTCAAGGCGTCCAGCAGCGACACCTCGCCCAGCACGTCCGGCGGGCGGACCACGGTGAGCACCGCGCGCTCACCGGTCGGCGCGGTGCGGAAGACCGCCACCGCGCCCCGTTTCATGATGATCAGCGAGTCGCCCGGATCGTGCTCGACGAAGAGGATCTGCCCCTTGCGGTAATGGCGCGGAACCGCCGCGGCGATCACCCGCTGTCGGACATCCGGCTCGAGCCCGGCGAACATTTCGACGCCGGTGAGCGCGTCACCGGAATCCGGCATGCGATGGTCCACGGCGTTATCCCTCCCCCCAGGGTGACCGCGTCCACCCGGCTGGTGCCGGCCCCCTGACGCGAACGATCACTCTTAGCACACGGCGCGCTCCGAGCGCCATTTCCCGACCGGACATCGACGCTCGCCACGTACGATCATGTCGTCTCAGTCGCTTTCTGTAAACACCTCATCGCCTTCTGTGATTGTCACCCTGGCTGTCCGTCGCATTTGGGTGGTGTGCCGTGATAATCCCGCGGTGCCGGAAGATGAGATTCTGCGAATCGCTCTGCGCGACCAGTGGCACCTGAATCCCAGCGGGATCACCGCGCTGCCGAGGGCCGTGATGTCGCGCGACTGGGAGGTCACCGCGGGACGTGAGCGCTACGTGGCCCGTCTCGTGGAGACCGCCGCGCGACTGCCCGCCGAAGCCGGTCTGGCCGCCGCCGTGCACCTGCGCGGCGTGCGGATCAGCGCCGGCGAACCGGTCCGGACCCTGGCCGGGCAGCTCACCGCCGAAACCCCGCTCGGGGCCCTCGCGGTGCTGCGCCGGCCACCCGGGCGCCACCTCGACGGCGCCGACCCGATCGACCAGCAGTGGTGGGGCGAACGGCTCGGCGCGGTCCACCGGGCCCTGGACGGCTTCGTGCACCCCGGGCTGCGGCCCTGGCAGCCGGTCGAAGCGGACGCGGCGCACCTGGACGCCGAACCGTGGCTGCGGCCCGCCGTCGCCGCCGCGGTCACCGCCGCCACCCGGCTCACCGTGACCGACCGGCTCACCTACGGGGTGCTGCACGGTGACCCGGCCCCCGAGGCGTTCGTCCTGGACGTCGACACCGGCCGCACCGGGCTGCTGCACTGCGGTACCAGCGGCACCGGGCCGCTCGTCTACGACGTGGCCGCCGCGGTGATCTACGCCGGCGGGCCGGACCGGGCCGCCGAACTGCTCGACGGCTACCGCTGCGCCGGGCCGGTGGCCGCCGACGAGCTGGAAGCCGCCCTGCCGGTGCTGCTGCGGCTGCGCTGGGCGGTGCTGGCCGAGCGGTCCGCCCGCCGGGGCTGCCCCACCGGGCTGGCGGCGGCGCGGGAGGCCCTGACGTCCATGCCCGGATGACGATGGGCGAGGATGTACCGCGATGGTCTACCGCTATTTCTACGACTGTGAATTCATCGAGGACGGCCGGCTCGTCGACCTGGTCTCGATCGGTGTCGTCGACGAGTTCGGCCGCGAGTTCTACGCGGTCAGCACCGAGTTCGACGACAGTCGCGCCGTGCCCTGGGTGCGCCGCAACGTGCTGGACAAGCTGCCGTCGCCGGCCGACAAGGCGTGGCGCAGCCGGGAGCGGATCCGTGAGGAGCTCTACGAGTTCCTGATGGAGCCGCTGCGCGGGCGTAACGAGCAGATGGAGCTCTGGGCGTGGTACGCGGCGTACGACCACGTGGCGCTGGCCCAGCTGTGGGGGGCGATGCCGGCCCTGCCGCGGGAGATCCCGCGGTTCACCAAGGACCTGCGCCAGCGGTGGGACGACCGGGGACGGCCGGCGCTGCCGGAGATGGCCGGGCGGCATGACGCACTGGTCGACGCGCGGCACAACCTGGCGCGCTGGCAGGCCATGGGGTCCGGTTCCTAGCTTCTACCGGGGCCCGTGGCGACCCGCCTCGTGGCGACGTGGGCCCGTGGCGACGTGGGCCCGTGGCGATGTGGGCCCGCGGCGACCTAGGTCCTCTTGATCGAGGGCACGCAGTCGTCGACGACGGCCTCGACGTCGGCCTGGGTCATCGCCGGGCCGAGGTCGCCGTTGTCCGGCCGGGCGCGGAGGCCGTCGATGATCAGCTCCAGGAAGCGGCGGTAGACGGCTGGTCGGCCGGCGCTGCTGTGCTGGGCCAATTCGGTCACCGTGGCCATGATCACCGGCAGGTCGTGCAGTCCCACGTCGGGCCGCAGTGAGCCCTCCGCGTGCGCCCGGTCGATCAGCTCCTGGACCAGCGGCACCAGGTGGTCGGCGACCTCGGCGAAGTGCTGCTTGCCGACGCCCACGCAGAGCGCCGCGTCGCGCAGCCCGCGGTCGACCGCGTGCATCTCGATCGAGCGGCGCAGCATCATGGTCAGCCCGTCCCAGCCCGCGGGCAGCGCCAGCGCGTCCTCGGCGAGCGAGACCAGATCCTCCAGCCGCTCCGCGAAGATCGCCTCGATCAGCGCCTCCTTGGTCGGGAAGCGTCGGTAGACCGTGCCCACCCCGACGCCCGCGTGATGCGCGACGTCGTCCAGGGTCGCGGCGAAACCGCGGGCCGCGAACACGTCGTGCGCGGCGTGCAGGATGCGCTCCCGGTTGCGCTGGGCGTCGCGGCGCAGCGGGCGGGTGGTCTCGGTCATCCGCGGTCCGCGTCCGTCTCGGTCATCCGCGTGCCACGTCCGTCTCGGTCATGTGGTGAAGGGTACAACTATCCGGAGGCGACTCCTCAACTTCCGGTGCTAGCCTGCCGAAGTGGAGGATGTACCTCAACTTTTTGAAAGGCCGTGATGAGCACCCTTCTTGATCGACCCCGGAAAGCCGGACGTGAGGCGTCGGCCGACACCGGCCGCTGGTGGGCGCTGGTGGTGCTCTCCCTGGCGCAGCTGATGGTGGTGCTCGACGCCACGATCGTGAACATCGCGCTGCCCACCGCGCAGGCCTCGCTGCACTTCTCGAACGCCGACCGCCAGTGGGTGGTCACCGGATACGCGCTCGCCTTCGGCAGCCTGCTGCTGCTCGGCGGCCGGCTCTCCGACTTCTTCGGCCGCAAGCGGATGTTCCTCATCGGCCTGATCGGCTTCGCCTCGGCGTCCGCTCTCGGCGGCGCCGCCAACGGCCTGGAGATGCTGATCGTGGCCCGCGCGCTGCAGGGCGCGTTCGGCGCGGCGCTGGCCCCGGCCGCGCTCTCGCTGCTGTCCACCACGTTCACCGAGCCGGCCGAGCGCGGCAAGGCGTTCGGCATCTTCGGCGCCATCTCCGGCGCCGGCGGCGGCATCGGCCTGCTGCTCGGCGGCGTGCTCACCGAGTACGTGTCCTGGCGCTGGTGCCTCTACGTCAACCTGGTGATCGCCGCCCTCGCGGTGGCCGGCGCGATGCTGAAGCTCAAGGACGAGCCGTCCGGCGCGCACGGCCGGATCGACGTGCCCGGCACCATCGCCGCCGTGGTCGGCCTGGTCGGCCTCGTCTACGGTCTGGGCAAGGCGGAGACCGACGGCTGGACGGCCCGCGGGACCCTCGGCCCGATCATCGTCGGCGTCGTCGCCCTGATCCTCTTCGTGCTGATCGAGCGCCGCGTCGAGCACCCGCTGCTGCCGCTGCGCGTCGTCCTGGACCGCAACCGCGGCGGCTCGTACGCCTCGATCGCGATCGCCGGCGCCGGCATGTTCGGCATCTTCCTGTTCCTCACCTATTACCTGGCCGTCGTGCTGCACTTCACCCCGGTGAAGACCGGCCTGGCGTTCCTGCCGATGCTCGGCTCGGTGATGCTGACCGCGACCACGGCCGGCTCCATCCTGGCCCCGAAGGTCGGCCCGCGCCCGCTGGTCCCGCTCGGCGCCCTGGTCGCGGCCGGCGGCCTGCTCCTGCTCACCCGACTGGACCTGGACTCCACGTACGCTTCCGGGGTCCTGCCCGGCCTGATCGTCATCGGTCTCGGCCTCGGCCTGGTCTTCGCACCCACGCAGAACGCCGCCACCTCCGGCGTCGAGCACCGCGACGCCGGCGTCGCCTCCGCGATGATCAACACGGTGCAGCAGATCGGCGGCTCGATCGGCACCGCGCTGCTCAGCTCGTTCGCGGCCACCGCCGCCACCGACTATGCGAAGGGCAAGCAGCCCAGCCAGCTGCTGCAACTGCAGGCCCAGATCGAGAGCTACCACACGGTGTTCTGGTGGTCGGCCGGCTTCTTCGTCCTGGCCGCGGTCGTCGCGCTGGTGCTGTTCCGGACCGGCCCGCTCGACGTCGACCCGGACGCCCCGCCCGCGATGGCGCACTGACGAACCCGGTGCGAGAAGAAGGCCCCCGGCTGTCCGCAGCCGGGGGCCTTCCGCATTTTCCGTGACCACCCACGGGTGGTAGGGCGATGCGTTCCGGCCGCGCCGGCGGCCGGTCATCGGCCGCAGCGCACGACATCCGTTCGCGGAACTTGATCCTTCCGGCCGGTAAACCCTGCTCGGCGAGCAGGCCGAGGCCCCGAGCAGGGTCGCGTCGTTGCTCTGATCGGGAAGGGGCGCGTTCAGCAGCCCGGCGGGCGGAGACTAGAGTTTGGTCGCGGCTCGCCCCGGGCCGGCAACGCTGCCGACGAAGACGCTCCCGGGGATTCTCACGGGCTATCTGCATCTCGCTACCCGCAAGGGGAAGGACGAGGAGAAACATGCGTATCGGCGTGCTCACCGGTGGCGGCGACTGCCCCGGTCTCAACGCGGTCATCCGTGCCGTGGTGCGCAAGGGCGTCACCGCTTACGGCCACGAGTTCGTCGGCTTCCGCGACGGCTGGAAGGGTCCGCTGGAGGGTCTGACGAAGCCGCTGGGCATCGCGGAGGTCCGGGGCATCCTGCCGCGCGGCGGCACCATCCTGGGCTCCTCGCGCACCAACCCCTTCAAGATCGAGGGTGGCGTCGAGCGGATCAAGGCCAACCTGGCTGAGCAGGGTGTCGACGCGCTGGTCGCGATCGGCGGCGAGGACACCCTCGGCGTCGCGACCAAGCTGCACGACCTGGGCGTCAACGTGGTCGGCGTGCCGAAGACGATCGACAACGACCTGAACGCCACCGACTTCACCTTCGGCTTCGACACCGCGGTCAACATCGCGATGGAGGCCATCGACCGGCTGCACACCACCGCCGAGTCGCACCACCGCACCCTGGTCGTCGAGGTCATGGGCCGGCACGCCGGCTGGATCGCGCTGCACGCCGGTCTCGCCGGTGGCGCCAACGTCATCCTGCTGCCGGAGCGCAAGTTCGACGTCGAGCAGGTCGCGACGTACGTGACCAAGCGCTTCCAGGTGGAGTACGCGCCGATCGTGGTCGTCGCCGAGGGCGCCCAGCCGCTCGACGGCCAGATGGTGCTGCACAACCAGGAGCTGGACAGCTTCGGCCACGTCCGCCTCGGCGGCATCGGCCAGTGGCTGGCCGAGCAGCTGGAGGAGAAGACCGGCAAGGAGGCCCGCACGGTCGTCCTCGGTCACATCCAGCGCGGCGGCACCCCGACCGCGTTCGACCGGGTGCTCTCCACCCGCTTCGGCCTGCAGGCGATCGACGCCGTGCACGAGGGCGACTTCGGCAAGATGATGGCGCTGCGCGGCACCGACATCGTCCGGGTCCCGCTGATCGAGGGCACCGGCGAGCTGAAGACCGTCCCGCTGTCGCGGTACGAAGAGGCCGAGGTCTTCTTCGGCAACTGATCCATCATCGATGCCGGGGGCGGTCACCGTCCCCGGCATCGTGCCACCTCTGGGGAGATCGTTGTGGCTCAGCAGACCGTCGCGTTGCTCGGCACCGGCAAGATGGGCGAGGCCGTGCTGGCCGGCCTGCTCCGGTCCGGATGGCCGGCCGACCGGATCGTGGTCACCGCCCGGCGCCCGGCCCGCGGCGCGGAGCTGACCGGCAAGTACGGCGTGACGCTGGCCGGCAACACCGCGGCCGCCGGGCGCGCCGGCATCGTGGTGGTCGGCGTGAAACCGCAGGACGCCGGCCCGCTGCTCGACGAGATCGCGCCGGAACTGTCCCCCGGCACGCTCGTGGTCTCCCTGTGCGCCGGCCTGACCACCGGCTTCTTCGCCGGCCGGCTGCCCGCCGACACCCCGGTGATCCGGGTGATGACCAACACCCCGGCCCTGGTCGGCGAGGCGATGACGGCTCTCTCCGCGGGCGCGCATGCGACCGGCGAGCACCTGGACGCCGCCGAGGAGCTGTTCCGGCCGCTCGGCGCGACCGTCCGGGTCCCGGAGTACCAGCAGGACGCGGTCACCGCGCTGTCCGGCTCCGGCCCGGCGTACTTCTACCTGATCGCCGAGGCGATGATCGACGCCGGCGTGCTGCTCGGGCTGCCCCGGGCGGTCGCGCATCGGCTGATCGTGCAGACCGCGGCCGGTTCCGCGGCGATGCTGCGCGACTCGGGGGAGCATCCGGTGCTGCTGCGCGAGGCGGTCACCTCGCCGGCCGGGACGACCGCCGCGGCGCTGCGCGAGCTGGAGCGGCACGGGGTGCGCGCGGCACTGCTCGCGGCGCTGGAGGCGGCCCGGGACCGGGCGGCCGAGCTCGCTGGGTGAATTGTCCGGTCCGCGGCTTTCGTAACCTCTATTTCCCCTGGTGAGTTACGTTGGGGAGATGGGTTCGTACGCAGCGTGAACTGGGCACATAGCCAGCAGTTACGTTCGTGTGAACAGCTCTCGCCGCGCGCTCCGGCTGCCATTAGGCTGGCGCGGTTCCACTGTGTTGTCGTCCGAGTGACTGTGGTGATTCGTCATGGCTGCCAGCCCGCGTCCGGAGATCCGCGAACTCGACCAGATGGACGAATTCGAGGCTGCGGTCGGCGTGCTGTGCCGGGCCTGGGGCGCGGAGAACGCGCTCGACCTGATCAACGCGTCCACCCTGTGTGCCATGGCGATGGCCCGCAACTACGTGGCCGGGATCTTCGTGCAGGGCGAGATGGTCGGCGCGGCGGTCGCCTTCCGCGGCCCGGACCATCTGCATCTGCACATCGCCGGGGTGCTCCCCGGCCAGCAGAACCTCGGGCTGGGCTACCGCCTGATGGAGCATGAGCGGGACTGGGCGGTCGCCGAGGGTCTGTCCAGCATCCAGTGGACCTTCGATCCGCTGGTCCGGCGCAACGCGTACTTCTACCTCACCAAGTTCCCGGTCACCGTGCAGTCGTACCGGCGGAACCTGTACGGCAGCCTGACCGACGGGGTGAACGACGGGGACGACACCGACCGCCTGGTGGTGGCCTGGGAGTTCGGCGCCGGCCGCCCGGCGCCGGGGCTGGCGCCCGTCGACGCGCCGTTCGACCCCGGATTCTGGGACTTCGGCCGGTCGTCGGTGGCCCTGCTCCCGGTCGAGGACGGCGCGGTGCTGCTGGTGCCCACCCCGGCCGACATCGACGCGCTGCGCACCAAGGACCCGGACCTGGCCCGCACCTGGCGGATCGGCGTGCGCGCCGGCTTCCAGAAGGCGCTCGGCTCCGGTTACCGGGTGACCGGTTTCAGCGCGGACGGATGGTACGTGCTGCGGCCGCAGTGACCGCGACGACCTCCTGAGCACAGCCCCAGGAGAGGGTGACCCCGCCGCCGCCGTGCCCGTAGTTGTGGATCACGTGCGGGTGGGTCTCGTCCGGCCCGATCCGGACCCGGTCGCGCACCGGGCGCAGCCCCACGTGATGACGCAGGACTTGGACGCCGGCCAGGCGCGGCTCGGCCGCCGTGCAGCGGTCCAGGATCGCCCGGGCCGCCGCCGGCTCCGGCAGGGTCGAGTAATCCCCGGTGCGCCGACTGCCGCCCAGCATCACCCGGTCGCCCTGCGGCAGCACGTAGGTGGTCAGGCCGTCCGCGTCGTCGTCGTGCTCGACGAAGAACTCGGTGATGCCGGGATTCCCGGTGACCAGCAGGTCGCCGCGGACCGGGGCGACCGGGTCGCCGGGGATGAGGTCGCGAGCGCCCAGACCGGTGCAGTTCACCACCACCGGCCCGAAGCCCGGCAGGGCGGCCGCGGTGACCGGCTCGCCGATCGTCATCTCGACGCCGAACCCGGCCAGCCGGGCGCACAGGTGGTCGAGGTAGCGGCTCATGTCGATCAGCGGCACCCGGTAGCGCCAGCCGTTGGTGAAACCGGGCGGCAGCGTCGCCGGGTCACAGCGGCGCACGTCGTCCGGGCCGGCCCCGGGGCGCGGCGTCACCAGGTCGCCCCGGCTGGCCTCGACGCCGTCGACCAGCCGCACCCCGGTCCGCGGGTCGGCGGCCAGGTCGCGGAACACGGCCAGGGAGCGCAGCGCCCAGCCGAGCGCCCGCTCGTGAGCCACCAGGTGTGGACCCCAGATCGCGCCGGCCGCGCAGGACGTGGTGCGCCCCGGCGGATCGGCGCTGTGCACGCGCACCCCGAACCCCGCCTCGGCGAGGCACAGAGCGCTGGTCAGACCGGAGACCCCGGCGCCGATGACGACCACGTCCGCGCGCTGGCTCATCGGTCCAGCGTAGACGAACCGGGCGAAAGGATCGACGATCGACAGTGGATCCGGATGCGTAAGGTGACAATACGGGGACATTGCGCGATCGATGGTCGTGCGGTCCAATCGACTCCTGGAGGAGTCTCCGATCGACGGCGGCGGGGGACATGCTGGTTCTGGGTGAGGTGCTCACTTCCTTGTTACCGACGTCCGCGGCCCTCCCGGCCGACGTCGGGGTGCGACTGCTCGCCCTGACCACCGGGGCGCAGGTGCTGCGGACCGACCGCCCGATGCCGTACGTGGTCTCACCGGACCGGCTGACCGGCGTGGATTGCCAGGTCCCGATCGGCGCCCGGCGCACGGCCCGGGCGATCGGGACGGTCACCACCCGGGCGTTGCTGGTCGGCGGTCACGTGTTGCAGTCCTCGGCCCGCACCACGGCGGTGCGCAGCGAGCAGAACAGGCGGCTCCCCTGGTCGCACTATCTGGCCCGACCCCACACCGTCGAGATCGTCGGGAAACACCGGGAGCGGGACACCGCCGAGGCGTACCTCGCCACCACGCCCGTCTCGCCGCTGCTCAACCTCGGGGCGATCGCCGGGCACACCGCGGAACGGGTCCGGGGCAGCTCGATGATCGACTCCCGGGTGCCGTTCCGCAGCGGGCGGATCACGCTGCGCTGGACGGCGATGCTCGGCGACACCCAGCCGGACAGCGTCCGGTTCACCGTGGAGGGCGAGGGCCGCCGCACCGTCCGGGTGCACACCCGGGACGAGGACGCGCTGCCCGGCGTGGTGGCCCTCTGCGAGGACCTGGCGTTGCACGACTGGCTGCTGACCACGCTGACCGGCATGGTGGCCCGGGCGCCGCTGAGCGGCCCGCGCGCGCCGGCCGCGCTGGACCGGATCCGGCCGGCCCTCGACCACCTGCTGCACCTCTGGATGCCGGGCGCCCGGCTGGAGGTCACCACCCGCCGGTTCTGGGACGAGCTGGAGCGGCATGCGGGCTTCGGCCGGCAGTGGACCGCCACCGTGCAGCGCATCCGCGACCACCTCGCGCTGAGCACCCTGCGGGAGCTGGGCCGGCTGACCGGATCGGCGGCGTCGTGAACCGGCTGTCCGCCACCAACGGCGACCCCGGCGAGCGAGGCGTGTCCGAGGTGGTGCGCAAGGTCGGCGTCGCGCTGATCACCGGTGGCGTCGCCTTCGCCCTGACCAACCTGGCCCACCAGGACCCGATACTGTCGGTCACCCTGTCCGTGCTGATCGGCGGCTCCGCACTGGTCGTGCAATTCCTCGTCGACTTCGAGAGCCGGCTGCGCGAGGTCCAGATCGGTCAGCGGGACCAGGCTCGGCAGATCCGCGAGTGCGTCGACGAGCGGTTCCGGGCGATCAGCGAGGCCACCGAGCTGTACGGGCTGATGGAGGACTCGATGGTGCAGACCGAGGTGCTCAGCCAGCTGATCCGCCACTCCACCCGGATCGGACCGAACTCCTCCGCGCTGGCCCACCGGCTGGCCCAGCGGGAACTGCACCGGATGGCCGAGTTCCTCAAGGAGCTCGGCGACGGCGGCGAGGCCATCTACGACGGGGAGGACCGGGACTGGCTGCTCGGCCTGACCTGCTCGGCCGAGAAGTGCATCGACGCCACCAGCCTGACCACCGTCGACGGCGGCGGGATGTGGTCCACCGACCTCGGGCAGCGCTATCTGGACGCGCAGCGGGAGGCGGTGCAGCGCGGCGTCCGGGTCCGCCGGATCTTCATCCTGGACCGGCCCGACCCGCAGGGCGCCGACCGGCTCGACGAGGTGTACCGGCAGCACGCGGACATCGGCGTGGAGGTGCGGGTGCTCGACTCCGCCGCGGCCGGCCAGCTGCGCCGGACGTCGCTGTTCGACTTCATCCTGTTCGACGGGGTGATCGGCTACGAGGTGACCACCGGCTCGTGGATCGACGAGAGCGCCCCGCCGATCGTGGTGAACACCCGGCTGGTGCTGCGGCCGAGCCGGGTCGAGGAGCGGCGCGACCGGTTCAGTCAGCTGTGGGAGGCGGCCCGGCCGCGCTGACCGGGCGCGGCGCTCAGACCAGGCGGGCCGTCTCGCCGTCGAAGACGTACGCGATCCGCTCGAGAAGGTTGTCGGACAGGGCGAAGCCCTCACCCGCCGCCCGGCGGGCGACCTGCAGCCGCACCTCCTCGTCGACCGCGACCTGGCTGAGCACGATGCCCACCGCGGTCTCGATGTTGAGGAACCGGCGGGCCAGGACCGAGTGCGTCCGGTACGCGTGGAACGGCGCGGCGGCCGCGTTGAGCTGCAGCACCGCCGGCATCTCGGCCCAGGTGGCCGGGATCTCCCCGGCGGGCCGGGCCGGGGCCACCGGGCGCCCGTGGTGGCGCAACAGGCCCAGACGCATCAGCTGCCACACCGCGGCCAGGTGGGGGCAGGCCCAGAGCCGCGAGCCGGACACCGTCGAGAAGATCTCCACGGCGAAGAAGACGGAATGCCGGTTGCGCGCGTTCTCGGTCGGCCGGGCCGGGCCGGTGCGCGCGCTCATCGCGGGCGGCGCCGCGGCGCCCGGCGGCCAGTCGCCGTTGGTCAGCCAGCCACTCTCCTGCGGCGGCTGCCACACCCCGTCGGTGCCGGGCGGCGGGTCGGCGACCAGGCGGTCCAGGACCAGCTCGGCCGGGCTGACCTCGCCGGCCCGGGCGCAGCCCGCCTCCCGGGCCAGGTAGTCGATCGTGAGATCGTTCTCCGCGGCGGCCTTGACCAGCTCGTCGACGACCGCGGCCGGTGGATCCTCGAACCGGTCGAAGTAGTCGTCGATCATGAAGCAGGTGCTGACCCGGGGCGTGCGCCCGGGCTCGAGCATGCCGGCCAGGCGGTCCCGCGCGGCGGCCACGTACGGCCGGATCTGCCGGAAGTGCCGGCGGAACTGCTCGATGCCGCCGGCGAAATCCTCCTTGTACAGGTGGCCCAGCTCGATCGAGAGGTGCGCCAGCGGCAACTGCTCGACGCGCGGCTGCGCCGACCGCTCCTCGTAGTGTGCCTGCGGGCCGGTCACCGGTCGTCCCACACGTCGTCGTCGACGATCAGCTGGGCCAGCTCGGCGAAGGCGTCGGCGGTGGCCCGGTTGGCGATCCGGCTGACCGTCAGGTCGTGGTTGGTGATCAGCTGCTCGCGCCACTGCAGCACCGGGTCCAGCGGCACCGAGCCGAGCAGGTAGAGCGCGCCGGCGCCGCGCTCCCGGGCGAGGTTCTGCAGGTCACCGTTCCAGTCCTTGACCCAGGCGGCCTGCTCCGCGGTGAGGCCCTGCGCGGCTGGGCTGACCATCGCCGTCCGGACGAACCGCAGCTGGCCGAGCAGTCGCTCCCGGTCGTGGCCCAGGGTCAGTCCGGTGGCCAGGATGCCGTGCTCGCCGTAGACCAGGCTGGCCGCCGCCTGGATGTGCTGCTGGGTCCAGCGGTGGTAGACCAACCAGCGGGTGGTCGGCGCGGGCTGCACGCCGGCCATCGCGGCGAGCGCCATCTGCAACGCGTACGACCGGCCGGCGCTCAGATCCACGAACACCACGTCGAACTCCTGATCCAGCCGGACCAGCAGTTCCTTGCAGCGACGGATCATCTCCGGGGTGCTGGGGAACTCGCCGCCGCCGCTGTCGCCGGGCAGCAGGGTCAGCCGGCCCGCGCCCAGCGGCCGCTCCCGCATGCTCAGCCGCTCCGAATCGGCGAACACGTCGCAGCGGTGCGGGTCGGCCACCGTGCCCAGCAGGTAGGAGTGCAGGCCGCCGCCGTCCACCACGAGCTTGCCGGTGTCCACGTCGAAAACCGCGCCGGCGGTCGGCGACCCGAAGTCGAAATCCAGGTAGCAGACGTCGTGGCCGCCCAGCGCGCACTGGTAGGCCACGTTGCTGGTGGTGACCGAACGCCCGGTGCCCCCCTTGTCGGAGGTCGCGAAGACCAGCATCACGACTCGCCGTCGAGGTCGCTGCGGGCCGCGGCGAACCGGTCCAGGCGCAGCAGCACGTCACTGGCGAGCGCGGCCGCGGTGCCCGGCTTCTCGTCCAGGACGGACCGGGCGCGCTGGAGCCGGGACTGCAGCTCCTGCAACTCGGTGCGCATCGCCTGACCCCCGTTCGGTGAGCCCTGCAGCAGCTCCTGGTCGTAGAGATGGTCGGCCTCGCTGAGCAGGTCACCGGCATGGTCGGTGAGCCGGGTGCTGCGCAGTGGCGGCGAGCTGAGCACCTCGGCCGCGGTCACCAGGCAGTCGACCACCCGCTTGGTGTGATACCAGGACGGCGCGTCGTACCGGACGTCGTAGTCCTCGAAGACCAGGCTGGGCTGGTCCCAGAGCCCGCGCCGGCGCTCACCGGGCAGCCGCCGGCTGTCCAGCTGTCCCCAGATCTCGTCGGCCAGCTCCAGCATCCGGCCGCGCAGATCCGGGTCGCCGAGCAGGCCGGCCAGGCTGATCGTCCGCTTGAGCAGCAGCGGTGCGAAATCCGACAGATACCACGTGAGGGCCGGGCCGATGTCGGCGTCGCTGCCCCCCAGCTCGATCGGGAAGCCCGGCGCGTGCACCTGATAGGACTTGTCCCCGGCGTAGACCCGGCGGGTGATCCGCGACCGGTTCGCCAGCTCCTCCAGGACCAGGCCGACCCGGTCCAGATCGACGTCCCGGGCCCGCTTGCGGACCAGGTCCTGCACCACGATCGAGGAGACGTGCAGGCTGTAGTACTCCGACTCGTTCTCGGTGATGCGCTGCCAGGGGATGTCCTCCAGGGGCCAGCGGGCACCGCCGATGTTCGCGGTGGCGATCGTCGACCAGTACGACTGGGTGAGGTCCCAGCGCAGCTGCAGCCCCTGGGACAGGCGCAGCTGCTCCTCGTTGAGCAGGCCGAGCTGCCGGGTCCGCGGGGAGAGCAGCGTCTCGATGGCGTCCAGGGCGAGCGCGGTGAAGTAGATGTACGGTGCCGGCTCGGCGAAACCGGCGGGCTGATCGCCGACCTTCTCGCTGGTCACGATCGCCGGCGCGTCGCGGACCACGCCCCAGCTCCAGCCGCACTCGAACAGTCGGTCCGGGTGGTCCAGGTCGTCGGCCAGGCCGGCGCCGGAACCCATCGTGACGTCCCGCAGGCTGGCCCGGATCTCCTGCAGCGACTCCTGGATCAGCGGCACGATCCGGCGGGTGGCCAGCCCGCGCTGGTTCACCGTGCGGACCAGGGCGCGGCCCTCGCGGGAGTCCACCTCGAAGATGTCCACCGTGAAGCTGCGCAGCAGGCCGATCATCGCGGCGGTCAGCCGCTTGCTGGCCATCGCCTCGAGCTTGTCGATGTCGGCGCGGGCGCTGCGGCGTTTCAGATTGCTCCGGAACTGGCGGGCGAAACCGATGATGGCCAGCGACAGCGAGAGCGAGATGGCGAACGAGTCGACCACCGGCTGGGCCAGCTGCTCGGGACTGGGCTTCTCCTCCTGCGTCTCGGCGACCCGGAAGTAGCCCTCGGCCGCGAAGGTCGGGGTGCCGGTCGCGTCGGTGTACGTCGTCAGATACTCCTCGACGACCCGGAGCAGGGTGATCGGGATGTCCAGCCGGCCGCCGAGCGCGCGCATCGCGTCCAGCACGTCGTCCTCCACCCGATCCGGCTGGTCCAGGGTGAACGCCCGGATCGTGGTGGCCGGGCCGAGAATGCAGAGCAGCTGCTCGGCGTCGCTGATCGAATTGCGCCCGTCGCGGCCGCCCCAGTGCCATCGGCCGTCCCGGAACGAGTAGTCGAGCACCGCCTGCCAGATCTCCAGCAGCTGCTGCCGTGGCTGGACCCTCATCGGCGACCACCTATTCACTAGCTCCCGGAGCCAGTTTATAAACCCGACGCCAGGTACGGGAATGGCCGAAAAGCACCATCCCGTACGGCAGGGCGTCTAGTAGTAGATAGCGATCTTGGAGCCGTTGTCCTCCTCGGGCGGGCTGGGGAAGGACAGTGCGGTGCCGGTGGCGACGCGGTGGGCGGTCCAGGCGACCGCGGCCGCGTCCAGGATGTCGTCGGGGGGCGCCTGCCCGGCCGGGCCGAGCCGGTCCGGCAGGGTGATGCCGTGCCGGGCCAGCAGTTCCCGGCGACGCGACTGGCCGCTCCAGGTCTTCTTGGCGTACGGCAGCGGCTCGCCGGCCATGGTGCGGAAGGAGACCTCCGGGTGGGCCTCGAAGAGCAGGCCCGGGTGGCGTTCCCAGATCGCGTTCGCCTCCAGCAGCTTGGGCCGCAGCGCCCAGGACTGACGGCTGAGCCCGGCGCCGGTCAGCTCGCGGCAGAGCCGGTTGGCGGCCGCGAAGTCCGGCTCCGCCCAGACCGCGCGCGGCGGCACCCGGAAGACGCTGCCGCGCCGGGGGCCGAGCTGGTCGGCGGCCAGCGTGTCGGCGGCCCGCCAGCGGTCGGGCAGCATGCCGAGGGGGATGTCGACGCCGATCACCGCGGCGCCCGAGCTGCCCGCGACGATCTCGTAGAGCGTCGAGGCGAGCACCGCGCGCCCGAAGGCGCCGTCGCGGAGCTCGACCCCGACCCAGCCGAGCGCGTACGCGTCGACCCCGATCACATGGATGCTCATCGCGCTGCACTCAGTGGGGCAGCAGCTTCTCGATGGTCGCGACGAGCTCCGGGTCGTCGGGTTCGACCCCGGGCGCGAAGCGGGCGGCGACCGTGCCGTCCGGGGCGACCACGAACTTCTCGAAGTTCCACTGGATGTCCGGGCCGTCGCCGACGAGTCCCTGATAGAGCGGGTGCCGGCCGGCGCCGTTCACCTCGATCTTCGCGGTCATCGGGAACGTGACGCCGTAGGTGGCCCGGCAGAATTCGTCGATCTCGGTGGCGGTGCCGGGCTCCTGGTGGCCGAACTGGTCACAGGGGGCGCCGAGCACGACCAGGCCGCGGTCGCGGTAGGTGTCGTAGAGGGGCTGCAACTTGTCGTACTGCGGGGTCAGTCCGCAGCGCGAGGCCACATTGACCACCAGGAGCACCGATCCGCGGTAGCGGTCCAAATCGGTCGTGCCGCCGGTGAGTGCGTCAATGTCGACGTCGAAGATGGTCATGACGAGAGCCTACGCGGTGTAGCCGTGCGAATGCACGCCGTGTTCATCCCCTGGGCTCTGTTAAAGGGAGCTTAAAGGTCTTCATCACTCTTGACTGGTGTTAATCGATGTGACTACGGTCTCTCTAACTTTTCCTTTGGAAAGTTTCCTAAGAATTAGAGGAGACCCACGTGGGCAAAACCCTCCGCCGGGCGCTGCTCGCCGGTGCGGTGGTGATCGGCGCCTCGGCCTCGATCCCGCTCGTGTCGGCGAACGCGGCCACCGCGTGTGCCACCGCCTGGTCTGCCAGCACCGCGTACGTGAAGGACAACGTCGCTTCACAGAACGGTCATAACTACACCGCCAAGTGGTGGACCCAGAACGAGTCCCCGGCCACGCACAGCGGCCAGTGGGACGTCTGGGCCGACGGCGGCGCGTGTGGTGGCACGACCACTCCCACCACCTCCCCGACCGCATCCCCGACCGTGTCCCCGACGGTGTCGCCGACCAGCTCCCCGACGAGCAGCCCGTCGACCACCACGTCGAGCCCGTCGAACCCGGGCACCGGTGGCAAGAACGTCGTCGGCTACTTCGCCGAGTGGGGCGTGTACGGCCGCAACTACCACGTCAAGAATTTGGTGACCTCCGGCTCCGCCGCGAAGCTCACGCACATCCTGTACGCGTTCGGCAACACCACCGGCGGCCAGTGCTCGATCGGTGACTCGTACGCCGACTACGACCGCGCCTACTCGGCGGCCGAGAGTGTCGACGGCGTCGCCGACACCTGGGACGCGGGCGCCCTGCGCGGCTCGTTCAACCAGCTGCGCAAGCTCAAGAAGCAGTACCCGAACCTCAAGGTGATCTGGTCGTTCGGCGGCTGGACCTGGTCCGGCGGCTTCACCCAGGCCGCCGCGAACCCGGCCGCGTTCGCCGACTCCTGCTACAACCTGGTCAAGGACTCCCGCTGGGCCGATGTCTTCGACGGCATGGACATCGACTGGGAGTACCCGAACGCCTGCGGTCTGCAGTGCGACACCAGCGGCCCGGACGCCTACAACAAGGTGATCACCGCGCTGCGCACCAGGTTCGGCACGAACTTCCTGATCACCTCCGCCATCTCGGCGGACGGCTCCAACGGCGGCAAGCTCGACGTGGCCGACTACGCGTCCGGCATCGCGAAGCTGAACCTGGTCTTCCCGATGACCTACGACTACTTCGGCGCGTGGGACGCCAAGGGCCCGACCGCCCCGCACTCGCCGCTGACCTCGTACACCGGCATCCCGAAGGACGGCTTCTACTCGGACGCGGCGATCCAGAAGCTGAAGAGCAAGGGTGTTCCGGCCAACAAGATCCTGCTGGGCGTGGGCTTCTACGGCCGCGGCTGGACCGGCGTCACCCAGGCGGCGCCGGGCGGCACCGCCACCGGGGCGGCCACCGGCACCTACGAGGCCGGCATCGAGGACTACAAGGTGCTCAAGGGCAGCTGCCCGGCGACCGGCACGGTGGCCGGCACCGCGTACGCCTTCTGCGGCGGCAACTGGTGGAGCTACGACACCCCGGCGACGATCGCGGGCAAGATGGCCTACGTGAAGAACCAGGGTCTCGGCGGCGCCTTCTTCTGGGAGTTCTCCGGTGACACCAGCAACGGTGAGCTGATCACCGCGATCAAGGGCAACCTCTGATCATCCAGTGGTAAACAGGGGCACCGGGCGTCAGCCCGGTGCCCCTCTTTCGTAGGCTTTTCCCATGCGCCGTGAGTGGCACCAGCTCAGTCACCCGGGAGTCGCGACCTCCCGCCCCTCCACCGACTCCGCCGAGGACGAGGCCCTGGGCCTCGACCGGTGGCGCGAGCTGCCCCGGGTGCAGATGCCGCCCTGGCCGGACATGGCCGAGGTGGCCTCGGTCTGCGAGGTGCTGTCCAACGTCCCGTCGATCGTCGCGCCGTACGAGGTCGACCAGCTGCGCGCCAAGCTCGCCGAGGTCTGCGAGGGCCGGGCGTTCCTGCTGCAGGGCGGCGACTGCGCGGAGACCTTCGCCGACAACACCGAGAGCCACCTGCTGGCCAACGCGCGCACGCTGCTGCAGATGGCCGTGGTGCTGACGTACGGCGCCTCGATGCCGGTGGTCAAGGTGGCCCGGGTGGCCGGGCAGTACACCAAGCCCCGCTCCTCGCTGACCGACTCGCTGGGCCTGCCGGCCTACCGCGGCGACATGATCAACTCGCTGGACAAGGACGAGACGGCGCGGATCGCCGACCCGCAGCGGATGATCCGGGCGTACGCGAACTCGGCCGCCGCGATGAACATGCTCCGTGCCTACCTGGCCGGTGGCCTGGCCGACCTGCACGGGCTGCACGACTGGAACAAGGACTTCGTCCGCGCCTCGCCGGCCGGCGAGCGGTACGAGGCGATCGCCCGGGAGATCGACCGCGCGCTGGACTTCATCCGCGCCTGCGGGATGACCGACAACGAGGCGCTGCGTACGGTGAGCCTGTACTGCTCGCACGAGGCCCTCGCGCTGGAGTACGACCGGGCGCTCACCCGGGTCTCCGGCGACAAGGCGTACGGGCTCTCCGGCCACTTCCTCTGGGTCGGCGAGCGCACCCGCCAGCTCGACCACGCGCACATCGACTTCATCTCCCGGCTGGCCAACCCGATCGGCGTCAAGATCGGCCCTGGCACCAGCCCGGAGACCGCGATCGAGCTGTGCGAGAAGCTCAACCCGGAGAACATCCCGGGCCGGCTCACCCTGATCAGCCGGATGGGCAACGGCAAGGTGCGCGACGCGCTCCCGCCGATCGTGGAGAAGGTGCACGCCACCGGCGCCAAGGTGGTCTGGCAGTGTGACCCGATGCACGGCAACACCCACGAGTCGTCCAACGGCTACAAGACCCGGCACTTCGACCGGATCGTCGACGAGGTGCTCGGCTACTTCGAGGTGCACCGCGGCCTGGGCACCCACCCCGGCGGCATCCACATCGAGCTGACCGGTGAGGACGTCACCGAGTGCCTGGGCGGCGCGCAGGGCATCGAGGACCTCGACCTGCCGGACCGGTACGAGACCGCCTGCGACCCCCGCCTGAACACTCAGCAGTCGCTGGAGCTGGCCTTCCTGGTCGCGGAGATGCTCCGTGGTTGATCTGCGTTCCGACACCGTCACCCGTCCGACGGACGGGATGCGGGAGGCGATGGCCACCGCCGTGGTGGGTGACGACGTGTTCGGCGACGACCCCACGGTCAACGCCCTCGAGGAGCACGTCGCCACCCTGTTCGGGCACGAGGCGGCGCTGTTCGCCCCGTCCGGCACGATGGCCAACCAGATCGCCCTGCAACTGGTCACCCCGCCCGGCGGCGAGCTGCTGGCCGGCGCCGACGCCCACGTGGTCACCTACGAGCTGGGCGCGGCCGCGCTGCTCGGCGGCATCTCCACCCGCACCTGGGCGGCCACCGGCGCGGCGCTCAACGTCGACCGGATCGCCGCGATGATCCGCCCGCCCGGTTTCCCCTCCGTGCCGACCGCGGCGATCGCCGTCGAGCAGACCCACAATCTGGGCGGCGGCGGGGTGATCCCGCTCGGCACACTGCGCGACCTGCGCGCGGTGGCCGACGCGCACGGGGTCGCCCTGCACTGCGACGGCGCCCGGATCTGGCACGCGCACGTGGCCGACGGGGTGCCGCTGGCCAGTTACGGCGCGCTCTTCGACACCCTGTCGGTCTGCCTGTCCAAGGGGCTGGGCGCCCCGGTCGGCTCGCTGGTGATCGGCAGCCGGGACCGGATCGCCCGGGCCCGGGTGATCCGCAAACGGATGGGCGGCGGCATGCGCCAGGTCGGCATCCTGGCCGCCGCCGGCCGGTACGCGCTCGACCACCACGTCGAGCGCCTCGCCGAGGACCATGCCCGGGCCCGCCGGCTCGCCGAGGGCCTCGCGCCGCTCGGCGTGGTGGACCCGGCCCTAGTGCGCACCAACCTGGTCCCGCTGGACCTGACCAAGGCCCCGCTGGACGCTCCGGAACTGGCCGCCGCGGCCGCCCGCCGGGGCGTGCTGATCGCCGCCATGCTGCCGAAACTGGCCCGCCTGGTGGTCCACCTGGACGTCACCGACGACGACGTCGACGAGGCGATCTCGGTGCTCACCGTGTTGCTCGCCTGACTTTCCGCAACTTCGGCCCGGCGGGCCCGATACATGGCTTCGCTATGACGAAGACAACTCGGGCCCGCCGGGCCACCGCACTCACCGCCGCCGTGGTCGCTGTCGCGGGCACCGTGGCCGTCGCCATCGCCGAACCGTCCGCCGCCTACTCCGCGACGGGCACGATCCGGGTCGCCTCCGACGTGTTCCCGGTCGTCACCAGCATCTCGCCGCTCATGGGCGCCCCCGACGGGGGAACGCCGGTCACCATCGTGGGCTCCGGGTTCCAGGACATCGACACCGACAACCTCAGCACCGTGCTGTTCGGCGACGTGCCGGCCACCGGGATCTGGGTCGTCTCCGACACCAAGCTCGTCGCCACCGCCCCGCCGGGCACCGGCAACGTGCTGGTCAAGGTCGTCACCGATGCCGGCACCAGCAAGAACGTCACCTCGATGTTCGGCTACCGGCTCAAGCTCAGCGCCGACTTCGACAGCGTGACGGCCAAGGCCACCGGCGGCGCCGAGATCCCGGTCACGGTCTCCGGCGCCACCGTGGGCTCCACCGCGTCACAGTTCGCCGCCCTCAAGGTGACCGCCAAGGTGGGCGGCATCCCCACCACCAAGGTCACCTGGGTGGACGACACCCACGTCAAGGTCGTGGTGCCGGCCACCACCAGGGCGGTGCCCAGCAAGCTGCAACTGGTCCAGGACGGCTTCACCGGGCCCGAGTCGACCGCGACGGTCAACTACGCGCCGGTGATCACCTCGGTGACGCCGGGCGCGGTCGCGGTGGCCGGCGGCGACACGATCCGGATCGTCGGCAGCGGATTCGGCGGGGTGGACCCGAAGGACCCGGACGCGGTCACCGTCGGCGGCGTCGACGCGAGCTACTTCCAGGTGGTGTCCGCCGGTCAGATCGACGCCGTGGTGCCGGCCGGAGCCGCCGCCGGATACGCCGCCGTCAAGGTCACCGCGCCCGGTGGGGCCAGCGCCGAGGCGGCGCGGATCGCCTACCGCAGCGCCCTCACCTTCGCCGGCGACCAGTATCTGCGCGCCAACGGCGGAGTGCACCTGCTCACCGTCACCGGCGGCACGCTCGGGGCGAACCTCGCCGACTACGCCGCGGCCGGGATCAGCGTGCGGATGGGTGCCAGCAAGCTGACCGCCACCTACGTCGACGCCACCCACCTGCGGGTCACCCTGCCGGTGCTGACCACCGACAGCCTGGCCCTCACCATCTACCAGGAGACGGTCGCCGGTCCGGTCGCCACCATCCCGGTCGCCCCGGTGGTGACCAGCCTCTCCGCGGTCAGCGACACGGTCGGCGGTGGCTCCACGGTCAAGGTGAAGGTGGCCGGGCCGGGCGTGACGACCGCGTCGAACTTCCTGTTCGGCACGTACGCGGCGGTCTGCCCGGGCAGCGGCTCCGGCTCCGGCCTGGTGTTCACCTGCGTCGTCCCGGCGGCGGCCGCGGCCGGGCCGGTGTGGGTCAGGTTCACCTCCGGATCCGGCACCGCGAGCCGGTTCACCCCGGCGGCCTCGTTCAGCTACACCGACATCGACTGACCCGCCCGGCCGTCCACCGTCCGACCCACCTCCGACCCATCGACTGACCTATCGACTGACCAGGAGCAGCAGCATGGCGTACTCGAAGAAGTCCCGTGCCGTGGCCGGCGCCGCCGTCGCGGCCGCCGTCCTGGCCACCGGCGTGGCCAGCCAGTCCGGCGCGTTCGCCGCCGGCTCGACCGACCCGGTCCTGCTCGGCGCGGAATTCACCGACAGGTTCCCGGCCAAGGCCACCGGGGGAGCGGTCATCCCGGTGACGGTCACCGGCGGCACCGTGGGCGCCACCCCGGCGGCGTTCGGCGCGCTGCACATCGCCGCCCGGATCGGCGGCATCTCGGCCGGGGTGGCCTGGGTGGACGAGACCCACCTCAAGATCACCGCACCGGCCACCGGCAAGGCGACCAACGCCACCATGCAGCTGTTCCGCAAGGGGGCGGCCGGGCCGATGTCCGGCGCGGTGGTCGCCTACTACCCGGGCGTCGTCTCGGTCTCCCCGTCGAAGATCAGCTCCGAGGGCGGTGCGCTGGTCACCATCAACGGCAACGGCTTTCTCGGCATCGACCCGGACACCCCGGGCGCGGTCACCTTCGGCGACGTCCCGGCCACCGCGATCACCGTGGTCTCGGCCACCCGGATCACCGCGGTCGCCCCGGAGGGGGCCAACGGCCCGGCGACCGTGCGGGTCAAGAGTGACGGTGGTACCAGCGAGGTGAGCGGCGGCGGCAAGGTCAACTACCGGGGCGCGCTGAGCGTCGACACCACCGACGACCCGACCGCCAAGGCCAGCGGCGGTCCGCTGCTGCTGAAGATCAAGGGCGGCACGGTCGGCGCCAGCGCCAAGGAGTTCACCGCCGAGCGGATCGTGGTGCGCCTCGACCGCAAGGCGCTCACCGCCACCTGGGTCGACGAGAGCCACGTCAAGGTCGTGATGCCGCCCCGGCTCACCGATACCGCAACGCTCACCGTCACCCATGACGACATCCCGGGCGACGAGGCCACGGTGAGCATCGCCCCGGTGGTGACCAACCTGTCGGCGAAGACCGACACGCTGGCCGGCGGCACCAAGGTCCTGGTCCGGGTGGCCGGCGCCGACGCGGGCAACGCCACCTCGTTCAGCTTCGGCGACCACCCGGCCGACTGCGCCAAGCAGGGCTCCGGTTCCAGCCTCTCCTTCCAGTGCACGGTGCCGGCGGCCACCGATCCCGGCCCGGTCCCGATCACCTTCACCTCCGGCACCGGCAAGCAGAGCCACTTCACCGCAGCCTCGGTCTTCAACTACACGGACAACTGAGCAACGGGACGAGGTCGGCGCGGCCGGCCTCGTCCCGACCGTTCAGCGGTGGTCGTGGCGCGGCGGCGGCTCCCCGCACGTACCGCGCAAGGGTGCGGAAGGCGCCACGAGCCGCGGCGCCGCGCGGACCGGGAGGCGAGCGGACCTCGCGGCGTCTCAGGTGTCGCGCAGGTTCTTGAGCAGGGCGATGTCGGCGGCGTGGCCCTCGTGGTCGACGGTCGGCGTCTCCACGATGATCGGGACACCGGCCGTGGCCGGGTGGCGGAACAGCTCGGCGAACGGGGCGGCACCGATCGTGCCCTTGCCGATCGTCTCGTGGCGGTCCCGCGTGGAGCCGCAGGCGTCCTTGGAATCGTTCGCGTGGATGAGCTGCAGGCGGCCCGGGCCGGCCGCGGTGACCAGGGCGTCCAGCGTCTCGGTCATGCCGCCCGGGGTGGCCAGGTCGTGGCCGGCCGCCCAGGCGTGACAGGTGTCGAAGCAGACGCCGAGCCACGGATGGCCCTCGACGGCGGCCAGGTACGCCTCCAGGTCCTGCACCTTGGAGGCCAGGCTGCGGCCGCCGCCGGCGCTCGGCTCGACCAGCAGGCGCGGCAGGCCTTCGGCGGCGGCCGTCTCCAGCAGCGGCAGCAGCTGCTCGTGCAGCTGGTGCATGGCCTTCTCGGCGTGCGCCTCGTCGACCGAGCTGCCGGCGTGGTAGACGACCGCGGTGGCGCCGATCGCCCTGCCCCGGCGCAGCGCGTGCTCCAGCGCGGCGAGCGAGCGCTCCACCGTCAGAACGGTCGGCGAGCCCAGGTTGACCAGCAGCGACGCGTGGATGTAGGCGGGCAGCCCGCGCTCGCCGATCCCGTCGCGGAACAGCACGTCCTGCTTCGGGTCGCCGGGCGGCAGCGCCCAGCCACGGGAGTTGGCGACGTACACCTGCAGGGTTTCCGAGCCGGCCGCGTCGGCGTAGGGCAGGGCGGCCTTGGCCAGCCCGCCCGACGTCCTGGTGTGCGACCCGATCCGCCGGTCTAGTAGCACGTGATCTGCACCGTGCTTCCCGGGGCGACCGGCGTGTTCGGGCCTGGGTTCTGCCCGTGCACGGCCGCGTTCGGGTTCAGCGGGTTCAGGTTGTTGACCTGGACCTGCAGCCCCTGGCCCTCCAGCGTGCCCTTGGCCTGGTTGCAGTTCTGGTTGTTCAGGTCGGGCAGGGTGACCTGCGGCGGGCCGGCGCTGACGTCCAGGGTGATCTCCGCGTTCTTCTCCACGCCGGCGCCCGCCTTCGGGGTCTGCGCGAGAACCTGGTCGGCCGGCTCGTTGCTCTGCCTGGTGCGCTCCAGCGCGGACAGGCCCAGCTCCTGCAGCTTGCTGCGGGCGTCGTTGATGTTCATCCCGACCAGGTTGGGCACGGTGACCGGGGCGCGGCCCCGGCTGAGCACCACGGTGACCGTGTCGCCCGGCTTCAGCTCCGTCCCGGTTTTCGGGTCGGTGGAGATCACCACGCCCTCCGGGACGGTGTCGCTGTACGCCCCCTTGCCCTCCTTGTATTTCAGGCCGAGCTCCTCGATCGAGCCCTTGGCGGCGGCCGCCTCCTGACCGGTGAGGTCGGGCACCGCGTGCACCTCGGGGCCGAGCGAGAGGATCAGGGTGAGCGTCTCACCGCGGACGGTGCGCTCGCCGGGCGCGGGATTCTGGCTGACCACCGAGTCCTTGGCGACCTTGTCGTCATACTGCGGCTGGCCGTAGAAGACGCCGAAGTGGGCGTGGGACGCGGCGTTCTCGGCCGCCGCCTTGGGCAGATTCACCAGGTTCGGGGCATCGCTGTACCGACCGAGGGCGAGCCACCAGGTGCTGCCGAGCACGACCACGGCGATCACCGCGATCAGCGAGAACAGCCGGACCCGGCGCTTGTCGGCGAAGAAGCCCTCGCCGGGCGGCTCCTCGGCGGCCCGGCCGTGCGGAGCCGACCGGTTGCCGGTCTGCTCGGGCAACCGGGCCCAGGACGGGCGCTGCCGGCCGGCCGGCGGATGGCCGCCCGGCACCGGCGGCACCACGGCGGTCGCGTCGGCGGCCGGCACGGCCGGGACGATCGTGGTGGCGTCGCCGCCCAGCGGGCGGGCCGGCACCTGGCTCATCAGGGCGGTCTGCAGGTTGATCGCGCCCAGGTTGTCGCGGACCGCCTGGACCTCGGTCAGCAGCCGGCCGGCGTCGGTCGGCCGCTCCGCCGGATGGCGCCGGGTGGCCCGGGCGACCAGTTCGTCGAGCGCCCGCGGCAGGCCGGGGACGAGCAGCGACGGGGCCGGCACGTCGTTGTCGACGTGCTGCCAGGCGACCTCGACCGGGTCGGCGCCGTCGTAGGGCACGATGCCGGTCAGCATCTCGTAGAGCACGATGCCGGCCGAGTAGACGTCGGTGCGCGCGTCGGCCTGACCGGCCTGGACCAGCTCCGGCGCGACGTAGGCGACGGTGGCCATCAGCTGGCCGGACTCGTCGACCGTGCTGGCCTCGATGGCCCGCGCCAGACCGAAGTCGGCGACCTTGACCACCGCGTCCACCAGGTCGCTGATGCCACCGCTGGGCGCCTCGGCGACCAGCACGTTCTCCGGTTTCACGTCGCGGTGCACCAGGCCGGCGCGGTGCGCGGCGGCGATCGCGGCGAGCATCTGCTCCAGGATCGCCAGCGCCTCGACCGCGGTCAGCTTGCGCCGCTGGGCGAGCAGGTCACGCAGCGTGCGGCCCTGCACGAACTCCATCACCAGATAGGGCAGGCCCTGATGGCGACCCTGGTCGTAGACGGCCACCACGTTCGGGTGGGTGAGCCGGGCGATCGTCTTGGCCTCGTCGGTGAACCGGTCGACGAATTGCACGTTCGTGGCCTGGGACGGATGAATGATCTTCAGCGCGACGGGGCGCCCGAGCCGCTCGTCGGTGGCCCGGTACACGGTCGCCATGCCACCACGGGCGACGCGACCGGTGATCCGGTAGCGCCCGTCAATCGTTGTGCCGATCAACGTATCGGCGACTGTGGTGTCCATCGGCGTGAAGTGTATGTGTCTTTCCGGTGAGGGTGACCCAGGATGTCACAGCTGAGTCCAAACGGGTACCGAAACGGCTGTGACCTGCACTGATTCGCTGCCGCCCAGCCTGGTCTTCCGGATGGATCCAGAAATTCACCAACGATGGTGGAGGTGCGGCGCGGCGTCGTCGCTCGTGCTCGGGGCGGGTTCTGCCGAGGCGCTCGGCGGCGCGGAAGCGCTGGTGGGGACCGATGGGCTGGGGGCCGGCTCGCTGCTGGGCGCGGCGGTCGGGGTCGGCACCGGCGGGGTCACGCAGTGGCAGACCGGGCTGCGGCGGGGCGCCGGCTTGATCGCCCTTTCCGGCGATATTCCGGCCTTCGTCGGGCTGATCGGAGCGACGGCGGTGGCCGGGGCGGCCCGATGGTGGGTCGCGGTCGGGCGCGGCCGGCCGGTCACCGTGCCCAGCCGGGCCGACGGCGACGGCGACGGCGACGGCGCGGGCACCGCCACGGGTTGCTCGCCGGCCGCCGCCAGACCGCGGGTGACCAGCAGATACGACCCGGTCGCGCCGACCAGCCCGAGCGCGCACAACGCGACAACCACGACGAATCGGCGCCGCGGCCGGGCGTCGGTCTCCGGCGGCACGGTGCGCCACTCCATCAGCGACCCGGGAAACGTGCTCAGGCCGGTCGAGGTGACGTCCGGCCCCTCGGTGCCCTCAGCCGGGCGGCGGCACAGGTCGTACTTGACCGAACGCCAGGCGCCGGCCAGCTCACCGCGCATCCTTCGCCACAGGCTCATCAACTGTTCTCCGATCTGGTCTGGCACGCTGTACGCGTGAGCGAACCCGTCATCACCGAACCGGCTGCCTGGATCAACCTGCCCGACCTGTCCGAGAGGCTGGACGTGTCGATCAGCAAGGTGCACCAGATGATCAGAGACGGCGACCTGCTCGCGGTCCGCCGCGACGGCATCCGCGTGGTGCCCGCCGAACTGGTGGCCAACGCCACCGTCCTCAAGCATCTGCCCGGTGTGCTGAACGTGCTCCGCGACGCCGGGTACAACGACGAAGAGGCCTTCCGGTGGCTCTACGCCGAGGACGCCGAGGTCGGCGGCAGCGCCGCGATCGCGCTCGGCGGTCAGCAGGCGCGCGAGATCAAGCGCCGCGCGCAGGCCCTCGGCTTCTGATCGCACGATCGACACCATGAGGCATTTGTCGTACGTCGCGGTGCTGGCCGGATGCCTGGCCGGGGCGCTGTGGCTGGAACCGATCCTGCGGGTCAACGTGCTGCGCCGGTGGCGTCGGCTGCTGCTGGCCGTGCTGCCGATGGCGGTCGTCTTCACCCTGTGGGACCTGGCGGCGATCGCGGCCGGCCACTGGCACTTCGACCCGGCCCAGATCACCGGCGTCTACCTCGGCGGCGGGCTGCCCCTCGACGAGGTGCTGTTCTTCCTGGTGGTGCCGGTCTGCGCGATCCTCGGCTTCGAGGCCGTGCGGGCCGTGCTGCGACGTCCGGCGGGGGACGAGTGACCTACACCACCGCTGCGGTGCTCGGCGTGCTGGCCGCCCTCACGCTCGACGTGCTGATCCTGCGGACCCGGCTCGTCGGGCGACTGGTGTTCTGGGCCACGTACCCCATCATCTTCGTCTTTCAGTTGATCTCGAACGGCATTCTGACCGGGCGCGACATCGTGATGTACGACCCGGCCGCGATCCTCGGCCCGCGGCTCGTCCACGCCCCGGTCGAGGACCTGCTGTTCGGTTTCGCCCTGGTGCTCGGCACGCTGTCGCTGTGGGTGGCGCTGGGCCGGCGCGGCATCCAGCGCACCCCGCGAGCCGGGTCTAGACGGACCGACGAGTAGCCGCGTCGGCCAGCCGGCGCAGCACCTCCCGGGCGTCCTGATCGATCGGTGCCGCGTCCAGCGCGCCGATCGACGCGGTCATCAGCTCGTCGATCCGGGCCTCGGTCGCGGCCAGCGCACCGCTGTCCCGGATGACCGTGCGCAGCCGGGCCACCCCGGCCTCGTCCAGGCCGGGGTCGCCGAGCGCGGCGTCCAGTTCGGCCCGCCCGGCCGCGTCCAGCGCGCCGAAGGCGGCCGCGACCAGATAGGTGCGCTTGCCCTCGCGCAGGTCGTCGCCGGCCGGCTTGCCGGTCCGCTCCGGGTCGCCGAACACGCCCAGCACGTCGTCGCGCAGCTGGAACGCCTCGCCCAGCGGCAGGCCGAACGCCGAGTACGCCGCGTGCACCCCGGGGGCCGCTCCGGCCAGCGCCGCGCCCAGCAGCAGCGGACGCTCCACGGTGTATTTCGCGGCCTTGTAGACGGCCACCTTGCCGGCCCGCTCCAGCGACGTGTCGCCGGTCGCCTGGGTGAGCACGTCCAGGTACTGCCCGACGGTCACCTCGGTGCGCATCCCGTCGAAGATCGGGCGGGCCCGTTGCACGTCGGCCACCGCCATCCCCGAGGTGTGCAGCAGCTCGTCCGACCAGACCAGGGCCAGGTCGCCGAGCAGCACCGCGGCGCAGTCGCCGAACCCGGCCGCGCTGCCCCGCCAGCCCTCGCCGGCGTGCAGTTTCTCGAACCGACGGTGCACCGACGGCACCCCGCGCCGGGTGTCCGAGCGGTCCATCAGATCGTCGTGGATCAGCGCGCTGGCCTGCACCAGCTCCAGCGCGGCGACGGCCGCCACCACGGCGTCCGAGTCGGCGCCGCCGGCCCCGCGGAAACCCCAGTAGGCGAATGCCGGCCGCAGCCGCTTCCCGCCGCCCAGCACGAACTCGGAGACCGTGGCGGACATCTCGGCCAGCGCCGGGTCGATCGCCAGCAGCCGGTCACGCTGCCCGGCCAGGAACACGGTCAGCGCCTTGTCGACACGCGACCGCAGACCGGCCTCGTCGAGCGGGGAGTTCGTCACGCGTCGACGCTACTTGTTCGCCGCCGCGGGCCCGTCCACCGGCCCGGTATGGTTCCGGTGTGTCTCTCGGACTTCCCTCCCGGCTGCCCGGCACCCCGTCGATCGGCGACCTGGTCCGCGGCGCGGCGCCGACGTTCTCCTTCGAGTTCTTCCCGCCGAAGACACCGGACGGGGAGCGGCTGCTCTGGCAGGCCATCCGGGAGCTGGAGTCGCTGCGGCCCAGCTTCGTCTCGATCACCTACGGGGCCGGCGGCACCACCCGGGAGACCACGGTCGCGGTCACCGAGCGGGTCGCCACCGAGACCACGCTGCTGCCGCTGGCCCACCTCACCGCGGTCGACCACTCAGTGGCCGACCTGCGCAACGTGATCGGCCGGCTGGCCGGCGCCGGGATCCGCAACGTGCTGGCGCTGCGCGGCGACCCGCCGGGCGACCCGATGGGCGAGTGGGTCCGGCACCCGGACGGCGTCGGTTACGCCGACGAGCTGGTCCGGCTGATCCGCGAGTCCGGCGACTTCAGCGTCGGGGTGGCCGCCTTCCCGCACAAACACCCCCGGTCGGCCGGCGTCAAGGACGACACCCGCAACTTCGTCCGCAAGTGCCGGGCCGGTGCCGACTACGCGATCACCCAGATGTTCTTCGACGCCGACGAATATCTGCGGCTGCGCGACCGGGTGGTGGCCGCCGGCTGTCACACCCCGATCGTGGCCGGCGTGATGCCGGTGACCCGGATGGCCACCATCGCGCGCTCCACCCAGCTCTCCGGCGCGCCCTTCCCGCCGGCGCTGCTGCGCGACTTCGAGCGGGTCGCCGGCGACGACGCGGCGGTGCGCGAGCTGGGCATCGAGACGTGCGCGGCGATGTGCGCCCGGTTGCTGCGGGAGGGTGTGCCGGGCATCCACTTCATCACCATGAACCGGTCCACCGCCACCCGCGAGGTCTGGCAGCGGCTGGCCCCCGCGGAAGTCGCCGCGTCGGCGTGACCTGGGACGAGTACGCCCTCGCCTGGTCCGGGCTGCACGGCGGGTTCGACCCGCGACGAGCCTCCCGGGTGGTGCGCGGCTGGGTGCTCACGGCGTACCGGGTCGGCTTCTGGCTGAGCCGCCACCGGGTGTCACCGATGACGGTGACCACCTGCGGTCTGCTGATCTGCGGGGCGGTGCCGCTCGCGGTGCCGGTCAGCCTCCCGCTGGCCGCCCTGTTCGTGCTGCTCGCGGCGGGCGCGGACGGCCTCGACGGCGCGGTCGCGGTGATCTCCCGGCGAGTGACCAGACTCGGATTCGTGTACGACTCGGCCGCCGACCGGCTCGGCGAGGCCGCATGGCTGCTCGCGTTCTGGCTGGCCGGCGCCCCCGGCTGGCTGGTGGTGGCCGGCGGTGCCGCGAGCTGGCTGCACGAGTACGTCCGGGCCCGGGCCGCGGTGGCCGGCATGTCCGACATCGGGGTGGTGACCGTCGGCGAGCGGCCCACCCGCGCCCTGATCGCCGGTCTCGGCCTGGCCGCCATCACCGTGGTCCGGCTGCCCTGGCTGCCGCCCGCCCTGTGGCTCGCCCTGCAACTGGCCGGGCTGATCCAGCTCGGCGCGACCGTGCGCCGCGCGCTTCGCTGATCCGTTTATTTCGGTTGTCGGCCGTCGATGCCACGCCTATTTTCTTCCTCAGTCATTCACCGATGATCTGCTGATTCCGGTGAATATGGATGTGACGGGGGTGAAACGGAATGAGCGCGGTTCTGGTGCTGAACGCGGACTGCGGGCCGCTGCACCGGGTCAGCCTCCGGCACGCGATCCGGATGCTGTTCCGTCAGGTGGCGGTCGTGCACGAGGCGCGGCCGGACGCGACCATCGGCGTCTATCAGGTGCCCACCGTGGTGCGACTGGTCAGCTATGTGGTGACCCGCTGGCGGCGTGGCCGCGGCCCCGGCTGGTCCCGGGCCGGCGTGCTGGCCCGCGACCGTCGCACCTGCGGTTACTGCGGCGAGCCGGCCACCACCATCGACCATGTACTGCCCCGCTCGCGCGGCGGCGGGAATGAGTGGCTCAACACCGTGGCCGCCTGCGGCCGCTGCAACAACCGCAAGGGCGACCGGACCCCGGCCGAGGCGCGGATGCCGCTGCGCGTCACGCCGTACGCGCCGGCCTGGGTGACCTTCGCCTGATCCGGACCGGCGGCCGGCGGGTGGACACGGGGACTCGCCGGCCGCCTTTTTCCACACCCGATATCGGCGGCGTGAGCGATCCGCTTACGCCGCCGCAACGGACCGCCGTGCAGGGTGGAGACTGACTTCACGACGGGGGGACAATGGTGCTCAGGAAAGTGGACGCGGCAACCGGGGTCGGCCGGCGGCGACTACTCGGCTGGGGCGGTCTGGCCGCGGCCGGCGCGGTCACCGGCGGCCCGCCGACCCGCGCCGGCGCGGACCGGTTGCCGCCGGACACCCTTCCCGGCGGCGCCTACGACCGCTACGTGGCACGGCTCGCGGCGCAGGGCCGGTTCTCCGGCGTGGTCATGCTGTCGCACCGCGGCCGGACGGTGCTGTCCCGCGCCTACGGCATGGCCGACCGGGAGCGGGGCATCCGCATCCGGGAGAGCACCGCGTTCACCTTGAGCTCGGCCGGCAAGCCGTTCAACGCGATCGCCGTCCTGCAACTGGCACAGCAGGGCCGGCTGCGGCTGACCGACACGGTCGGCGACCACCTGGACGGTTTCGACCGGGACGTCGCCCGTACGGTGACCATCCATCACCTGCTCTCCGGCACCTCCGGGCTGAGCATCCCGGACGAGGACGTCCAGCGGATCTTCCGGAGCCGGGCCGAGGTCCACGAGTACCAGCTGCGGTGGGCGCGGCAGTCGAGACTGGTCGGCATTCCCGGGCAGCAGGACCGCGAGCACGTCGGCGCCGAGACGGTGATTCCGGCCCTGATCGTGGAGACTGTCAGCGGGATGTCCTACTGGGACTACGTGGAGCAGCACGTGTTCCGGCGCTGCGGGATGACCGGATCGGCGTTCTTCACCCGGCCGCAGTGGCTCACCGACCCGCGCCTCGCCCACCCGTACATGACCATGGCCGACGGCAGCCGGCTCGACGCGGTCCGGCACCTGGACCGGGGCAGCCCGCTCGGCTACCTCCGCGACCGGAATCCGGGGCGTGCCTTCATCGACGCGATCGGGGACGGCGGTTTCGCCACCGCACCGGACCTGATCCGGTTCGCCCACGCGCTGCGCGACGGCACCCTGCTCGACCGGCCCTGGGCGGACGTGCTCACCGCGCCGAAGATCCCACTGGGGCCGGGAGCGTTCGGCACCTACGGCCCGCCCGCCGCGATCACCGGCGGTCAGTGGGCCGTGCAGCGCGCCGGCGGCAACCCCGGGGTCTGCGCCAACTGGAGCATCTACCCGGACACCGGGTGGGCCGGCGTCATCCTGGCCAACCGCGACGACGTGCCCCTGCCGGAGATGATCGGGCAGGAGACGCTGGCGGTCACCGGGGTCGCACCCGCCGACGGCGGCAGCGGTGGGTGACGACCGCACCATCGCCGCGGTCCGCGCCCGGGCGGTCGATCTGCGGCTGGACCGGCCGGTGGAGACGGCCGGCGGGGTGATGGCGACCACCCCGCTGGTGCTGATCGACGTCCACACCCGGGACGGGGTGGTCGGGCGGTCGTATGTGCGCTGCTACACCCCACTGGCACTGGGCCCGCTGGCGAGCCTGGTCGGTGCGGTCGGCGAGGCGCTCGTGGGCAGCAGCGCCGCCCCGCTGACCGCCGAGCGGGCGATGCGCCGGATGTTCCGGTTGGCCGGTCCGCAGGGGCTGGCCGGGATGGCGACGGCCGGCATCGACATGGCGCTGTGGGACGCGCGTGCGGTCGCCGCCGGGCTGCCGCTGGTGACGCTGCTCGGCGGGGAGCCGGGGCCGGTCGACGCGTACGCCTCGCTGCGGGTGATGGACGCCCGCGCCGCCGCGGCCGAGGCGCAGGAACTGCTCGGCCTGGGGTTCACCGCGTTCAAGGTGAAGGTCGGCGGGCGATCCCTCGCGGACGACCTCGCGGTGATCCGGACGCTGCGCGCGGTGATCGGCCCGGACGCCCGGCTGATGGCCGACTACAACCAGAGCCTCACGGTGACCGAGGCGATCGAGCGGGTCCGGGTGCTCGATCACGAGGGCCTGTACTGGATCGAGGAGCCGACCACCGCCGAGGACTTCGCCGGTCACGCGCGGATCGCCGAGGCGGCCGTCACCCCGATCCAGCTGGGCGAGAACTGGTGGGGCGTGTCCGACCTGGCCAAAAGCATCGCGGCCCGAGCCGGCGACCACGCCATGCTCGACGTGATGAAGATCGGCGGGGTGACCGGCTGGCTACGGGCGATGGCGGTGGCCGACGCCGCCGGCCTGCCGGTGTCCAGCCACACCTTCCCCGAGTTCAGCTCGCACCTGCTCGGGGTCACGCCGAGCGCCACCTACCTGGAGTACCTGGACCACGCCCGGCCGATCCTGACCGAGCCGGTCGTGGCGCGCGACGGTCAGGTGTGGATCGCGGACCGTCCGGGCGCCGGCATCACGTGGGATGAGGCGGCGATCGCCCGGGGTTAACCTGTGCACCGTCGCGTTGATGATCGTTCTGGACAGCACCATCGTCGCCGTGGCCGTCCCGGTCATCCAGCGCGACCTCGGCTTCACCCCGGCCGGCGTGGCCTGGGTGATCAACGGCTACCTGGTCGCCTTCGCCGGCCTGCTGCTGCTCGCCGGCCGCCTCGGCGACCTGCTCGGCACCCGCCGGATCTGCCTGGCCGGGTTGCTCGTCTTCACCGCCGCCAGCCTGCTCTGCGGGCCTGAGGGGCGCGCGGGTCCGGGCCTCAGGGGCGCGCGGGCTCGGGCTCGGCCGCGGCGCGTGGGGCGGGGACGGCGGCGGCCGGCCGGCGGTGGCGGCCGCGCTCCAGCCACCCCTCGGCGAGCAGCAGCGGAACCGTCCACCCCAGCCACGCCGCCGCCGAGGACGCCACCCAGGTCAGCAGGCCCGCGTCGCCGTGGAACGTGGTGTCCAGCCGCGGGGTCAGCCCGATCACGAAGACCGCTCCCCAGATCCGGTTGGTGATGATCGAGGCGGTCAGGGCGAAGCTGCGGATCATCCACCGGCGGTGCTCGCCGAACCGGCGGCGCCGGCCGGCGCGCCAGCCGGCGGTGGTCACCGTGAGCCAGAGCAGCGCCAGCAGGACGTCGCTGGCCCGGGTGACCGGCCCGTACGGGGTGAACGCCCCGATCGTCAGCGCGCACACTCCGGCCGGCAGCACCCCGCCGAACACGTAGAGCCGGCCGATCCGCCGGTGCGCCACCGGGTGCCGCTGCCGGAACCACGGCCAGATCTGCACCACCGCGGTGCCCAGCGCCACGCTGCCGAAGAGCACGTGCGGCACCAGCAGCCAGAAGTGCGCGACGCCGAGCGTGGGCGGCTGGGGCACCCGGGAGCGGGCCGGGTCGAAGCTCAGATACGGCGGGAGGGAGAAGGTCACGAAGAGCACCACGATCGCCGCGAGCGGGACGATCCACGGGCGCCGCCACCATCGAGTCATTGCCGGTCCCCTTATCTGCGTATGTCCTACGCAATTCAGCGTAGGCCGTACGCAGTAAATTCGGAACCCCCTACGATGGGGCGATGGTCAGCGAGTTGCCGCGTACGTTGAAGGTGCTCTGGGGGGTGGCGGAGCGACCCACCCGGGGCCCGCAGCCGGCGCTGAGCCTGGACCGGATCGTCGCCGCGGCGATCGGGATCGCCGACCGCGACGGTCTCGCGGCGCTCTCCATGGCCCGCCTCGCGGAACGGCTCGGCTGCGCGCCGATGTCGCTCTACCGGCACGTGGCCAACAAGGACGAGCTGCTGGTCTTCATGCAGGACGCGGCGCCCGGTGAGCCGCCGCGGTTGCCGCCGGGGTGGCGCGACGGTCTGGCCGCCTGGGCCCGCGCGCTGCGCGCCGTGCTCGCCGCGCATCCGTGGATCCTGCAGGCCACCGCGGGCCGGCCGCCCCTCGAACCGGGTCAGCTGGCCTGGCTGGACCGGGGCCTCTCGGCGTTCGCCGGTACCCCACTGAGCCACCGGCTCCGCGGCGAGATGGTGATGGCCGCGCTCTACCTGGCGCGCGGCGAGGCGCAGATCAGCGCGGTGCTGCTCAGCGGGGTGCCGGACGTGGTCGCCGACTACGGGGCGCTGCTGGCCCGGTTCGTCACCGCGGAGCGGTTCCCGGCCCTGGCGGAGGCGGTCGCGGACGGCGCCTTCGCGGAGGCTGCCGGGCCGGACGAGTCCTTCGAGATCGGACTGGCCCGGCTGCTCGACGGTATCGAGCTCCTGATGTCAACGTTTGATTGACAATGCCCTAGGGTGGACGCGTGACCGACCTCAGTGCGTTGCGGGCAATCCGGGAGCGGCGGGCCCGGCTGGACGCCGAGGAACTGGCGCTGATCGATCAGGCTCGCCGGGCCGGGGCCACCTGGCCGGCCGTCGCCGCGGCGCTCGGCCTGGCCAGTCGCCAGGCCGCCGAGCAGCGCCGGCACCGCCTGGCGCAGGCCGCCGAGCGGGGCGCCCGGCCGCTGCGGGCCGATCGGGACGCCGGATACGGCGAGGCGCCGGCCCGGTTGCGGGAGAGCGCCGCCGAGCTGCACCGACGGATCGGTGCCGATCGCCGGTGGGACGCCCGTTTCCCGCGCGCCGCGCTGGTTCGCGAGATCCTGTCGAGCGCCCCCGACGCCCCGCCCGGAGCGCTGTTCGACCTGGTTGCCGGTGCTCTCGCGGACCTGTCCGGGCCGCCGGTGCCGCGCCTGCCGGCCCCGATGCGGGCCGCCGTCGACCGGCTTGCGGCGAGCCTGGCCGCGGCAAGCCCGGATTGACACCAGGTCGCTCAACCTTGGAGGATCTGAGTCCGACCGACTCATGTCTGAGGTGACGTGTGCGCCGGAACGCCGTGCTGTTCGTGCTGATCTCGCTCTGCTCCGGCTTCGGCGGCAGTGCGCTCGCCCTCGCCGCCGGACTCTGGGTGCTCGACCTCACCGGCTCGCCCGGGCTGGCCGCGCTGGCCGGGCTCGGCACGTACGCCCCGGTGCTGGCCGCGCCCTGGCTCGGCGCCCTGGTCGACCGCTTCCCCCGCCGCCCGCTGCTGATCACCGTCGACGTGCTGGTCGGCCTGGCGATCCTGGCCCTGCTGCTCGACCCCGCCCCGACCGGCATCTACCTGGTCCTGCTCGTCCGCGGGATCGGCTACGTGCTGCTGGACGCCGGGGAGACCGCGCTGCTGCCGGCCGCCCTGCCCGCCGGGCTGCTCGGCGATGTCAACGGCTGGCGGTCCAGCGCCCAGGAGGGCATGAAACTCGTCGCGCCACCGGCCGGGGCCGCCCTCTATGCCTGGCACGGCCCGCGTCCGGTGCTGCTGCTCTGCGCGGCGCTCCCGCTGGTCACCGCGCTGCTGTACGCCATGGTCCGGCTGCGCGCCGCGCCCGCGGTCCCGGCGGCCGGCCCGGCGCTCGACCGGCGCGGCGTCCGGGCCGGGCTGACCGAGCTGTGGCGGGCGCCGATGCGCACCCCGGTCCTGGTGGCGGCGGTGGCCATCGCGGTCTCCGGGTTCACCAACGCCGCGGTGCTGCGGCACCTCGTCGACGACCTGCACCGCCCGTCCACCTACCTCGGCGTGCTGTCCGGTCTGCAGGGCGCCGGTGCGATCGCCGGTGGGCTGCTGGCCGGCCGGCTGCTCGCCCGCCTGCGCCCGGCCCGGGTCGCGGCGCTCGGTGCCACCCTCTTCGCGGCCGCCTGTCTGACCTGGGCACTGCCCTGGTGGCCGGCCATGCCGGTGGGCAGCGTGCTGACCGGACTCGGGCTGCCGTGGACGCTGATCGCCGGGATCACCGCGATCCAGACCGGCACCCCGGACCGGCTGCTGGGCCGGGTCGGGGCCACCGGCAGCATGGTCATGTTCGGGCCGATCACCCTGGGCATCCCGCTCGGGTCGGCGCTGTCCGGCGCGGGCGCCCGGCCGCCGCTGATCATCGGCGCCGCGCTGACGCTCGGCGTGGCGCTGGCCGCGCGGGTCAGCCGCTGATCAGCGGCAGGTGATCGAGGATGTCCCGGGGGTCGTCCGTGGCACACCCGACGTAGTTGTCCGGACGGATCAGGAACAGGGCGGATTGACGTACATCATAAGCGCGGAGCGCCGCGGCGGCCGTGACGTGATGGACGGGCAGTGCGCCGGGCATGGCCGGCAGGGTGTGGGCACCTCGGGAGTGGGCGCGTGCAGATCGTCCATCCGCCACTCGGCGGCCGCGCGAACGCCTGGTTCTCCGGTGCGCGGCGGCCCGGGCTGGGCCGGGAACTCGGGGACGACGAGGCGATCGAGACGCTGACGACGTTTCTGCACCGCGGCTTCGGCGGCGCCTGCGCCCGCCGCCCGGGACTCAGGCCGCCCGCAGACCCAGGAACACCACGGCCAGGGTGCGCTCCCGCAGCGTCTCGTCCCAGCCGCCGTGCAGCGCCCCCTGACAGAGGCTGACCAGCAGGGCCATCACCTCGGGCAGCTGAACGCCGGCGGCCACCGTACCGGCCGCCTGCGCCTCGGTCAGCAGACCGCCGACCGCCCACTCCAGCTGTCCGATGGTCTGTGGCAGGCGGATCTCGAGACCCGAGCCGGCCAGCAGCTGCACCACCGATCGCTTGGCGGCCGCCTCGCCGATCAGCCGGCGGAAGAACTCGAACAGCCCGTCCCCGCGGCCGGCCAGCTCGCCGGCATCGGCGGTCAACCGCCGGAGCAGGCGTTTCATGATCTCCGCGAGCAGGTCGTTCTTGGTGGGGAAGTGCCGGAAGACGGTGCCGATCGCGACCCCGGCCCGGCGCGCCACCTCGTCGGTCGACGCGGTCGCCCCGCGCTCGGCGAAGACGGTCTCGGCCGCGTCCAGGATGCGTGCCCGATTGCGCTGGGCGTCGGCGCGCAGCGGGGGACCGTCGGCATCCGGTGGCAAGTCGAGTCTCCACTCACTATCGTGGTCGAAGGAAGCTGAGTTTTGACTCATCTTAACCGGAGGTGTGTGTGGTGACACCGCAGGAGATCTTCGTGCGCATGCGCGAGCGATGGCTGTCCGGCGACGCGACCTATGACGAGGCGATGCTCGCGGAGGATGTGGTGGTCGAGACGCCGTTCGCGGCGCCGGGGCGGCCGACCCGCACCGAGGGGCGCGAGCGGGTCCTGGAGCAGGCCCGGGCCGGGCGGGCCGGGTTCCCGGTGCGGTTCGACGACTGCCGGGCGGTGGTGATCCACGAGACCGGTGACCCCGAGGTGATCATTGTGGAATACGAGCTGGTGGGGACGCACACGGTGAGCGGACGGCGGGCGGCCGCGCCGTTCATCGGGGTGCTGCGTACCCGGGACGGGGTGCTGGCCGGCTGGCGGGAGTATCAGCACACCATGGCCATCGCCGCGGCCACGGCCTGAGCGCGGCGGGTCCCGGCGACCGTCGATGTGCCGCGAGAGGGACCGGGTGCCCGGCACGCCGTTGTGCCGGACACCTGGAGTGGAGCGCCGGTGGGGCACCAGGCACCCCACCGGCCGGCGGTCAGCGCTTGGCGACGGCCTTGCGGTAGTCGCTGTTGAGCCGGCCGATCAGGCTCAGCGGGATGCCCTTCGGGCAGACCTCGGTGCACTCGCCCATGTTGGTGCAGCCACCGAAACCGGCGTCGTCCTGCGCCTGCAGCATGTCGATCACCCGGCTGTCGCGTTCCGGCTGGCCCTGCGGCATCAGGCCGAGGTGGGTGATCTTCGCCGCGGTGAACAGCATCGAGGAGCCGTTCGGGCAGGCCGCGACGCAGGCGCCGCAACCGATGCAGGTGGCCGCCTCGAAGGCCGCGTCCGCGTCCTTCTTCGGGACCGGGGCGGCGTGCGCGTCCGGGGCGGTGCCGGTGGGCGCGCTGATGTAACCGCCGGCCTGGATGATCTTGTCCAGCGGGCTGCGGTCGACGACCAGGTCCTTGATCACCGGGAAGGCGGCGGCACGCCACGGCTCGACGTCGATCACGTCGCCGTCCGAGAAGTGCCGCATGTGCAGCTGGCACGTGGTGGTGGCCTTCTCCGGGCCGTGCGCCACCCCGTTGATCACCATGCTGCACGCGCCGCAGATGCCCTCGCGGCAGTCGTGGTCGAACGCGATCGGGTCGTCACCGGAAAGGATCAGCGTCTCGTTGAGCACGTCGATCATCTCCAGGAACGACGCGTCCGGGGAGATCCCCTTCACGTCGTAGGTGACCATCTTCCCGGAGGAGGAGGGGCCGGACTGACGCCACACCCTGACCTTGATGTCCATTACTTGTAACTCCGCGTGCTCGGGTGGACGTACTCGAAAACGAGCTCTTCCTTGTGCAGGGTCGGCTTGCCGTCGGCACCGAAGTACTCCCACGCCGCGGCGTAACCGAACTCGTCGTCGTGCCGCAGCGCCTCACCGTCCGGGGTCTGCGACTCGGCCCGGAAGTGGCCGCCGCAGGACTCCCGCCGGTGCAGCGCGTCGATGCACATCAGCTCACCCAGCTCGATGAAGTCGGCGACCCGGCCGGCCTTCTCCAGGTTCTGGTTGAGCTCCTCGCCCTTACCGGGCACCTTGACCCGGGTCCAGAACTCCTCCTTGAGCGCCCGGATCAGGCCGATCGCCTTGGTCAGCCCCTCCTCGGTGCGCTCCATGCCGCAGTACTCCCACATGATGTGGCCGAGCTCGCGGTGGAAGGAGTCCACGGTCCGGTCGCCGTCGATCGACAGGAATCTGGCGATCCGGTCCTCGACCTCCTTGCGGGCCGACACGACCGCCTCGTCGCTGGTCGCGATCTTCTTGAACGGCCCGGCCGCGAGGTAGTTGTTGATCGTGTTCGGCAGCACGAAGTAGCCGTCCGCCAGGCCCTGCATCAGCGCGGACGCGCCGAGCCGGTTGGCGCCGTGGTCGGAGAAGTTGGCCTCGCCGACCACGAACAGGCCGGGGATGGTCGACTGCAGGTCGTAGTCGACCCAGAGGCCACCCATCGTGTAATGCACCGCGGGGTAGATCCGCATCGGCGTCTCGTACGGGTCCTCGCCGGTGATCCGCTGGTACATCTCGAAGAGGTTGCCGTACTTCGCCTCGACCGCCTTGCGGCCCAGCCGGCTGATCGCGTCCGCGAAGTCCAGGTAGACGCCGAGCCCGCCGGGGCCGACGCCGCGGCCCTCGTCGCAGACGTTCTTGGCGGCCCGGGACGCGATGTCGCGGGGCACCAGGTTGCCGAACGACGGGTAGATGCGCTCCAGGTAGTAGTCGCGCTCGTCCTCCGGGATGTCCGCCGGGCGGCGGGTGTCCTTCTGCGCCTTGGGCACCCAGACCCGGCCGTCGTTGCGCAGCGACTCGGACATCAGGGTCAGCTTCGACTGGTGCGAGCCGGACTCCGGGATGCAGGTCGGGTGGATCTGCGTGTAGCAGGGGTTCGCGAACAGCGCGCCCTTGCGGTGCGCCCGCCAGGTCGCCGTGACGTTGCAGCCCATGGCGTTGGTGGACAGGAAGAAGACGTTGCCGTACCCACCGGAGGCGAGCACCACGGCGTCCGCGAGCTCGGTGGTGATCTCGCCGGTGATCATGTCGCGGACCACGATGCCCCGGGCCTTGCCGTCGACGATGATCAGCTCGAGCATTTCGTGCCGGGTGTTCATCTCGACGTTGCCGAGGCCGATCTGCCGCTCCAGCGCCTGGTACGCGCCGAGCAGCAGCTGCTGGCCCGTTTGACCCCGGGCGTAGAAGGTGCGCGACACCTGGGTGCCGCCGAACGAGCGGTTGTCCAGCAGGCCGCCGTACTCACGGGCGAACGGGACGCCCTGCGCCACGGCCTGGTCGATGATGTTCACCGACTCCTGGGCCAGCCGGTACACGTTGGACTCACGGGCGCGGAAGTCGCCGCCCTTGACCGTGTCGTAGAACAGCCGGTAGACCGAGTCGCCGTCGTTGCGGTAGTTCTTCGCGGCGTTGATGCCACCCTGCGCGGCGATCGAGTGCGCGCGCCGCGGGCTGTCCTGGTAGCAGTACGACTTGACGTGGTAACCCTGCTCGGCCAGGGTCGCGGCGGCCGAGCCGCCGGCCAGGCCGGTGCCGACCACGATGACCGTCAGCTTCCGGCGGTTCGCCGGGTTGACCAGCTTGGCGGCGAACTTGCGGCGCTCCCAGCGGGTCTCGATCGGGCCGTCCGGGGCGGCCTTGTCGACGACCGGGTCGCCCTCTTTCCAGAAATCCGTCTCAGCCATTTCAGTCCACCAATCCGGTCAGCACCGAGAACGGCACCGAGAGGTACCCGACGACCAGAACCACCGACAGCACCAGGGCGATCGTCTTGGCGCGCCGCTGGCCCCGCATGGTCTGCTGGCCCAGGGTGCGGGCCGCGCTGAAGATGCCGTGCCACAGGTGGAAGCCGACCGCCACGATCGCCAGGGCGTAGAAGAGCGTCACGTACCAGCGGTGCGGCGCGAAGTCGGCGACCACGTTCGCGTACGGGTGCTCGTGGTCCCCGACCGGGTTCACCGTGCCGGTGGTCAGGTCCAGGATGTGGAAGATGATGAACAGCAGGACGATGACGCCGCCCCAGCGCATCGTCCGCGCGGCGTAGCTGCCCTGCACCTTGGGCCGGTGCGCGTACTTGACCGGGCGCGCCTTCTTGGCGCGGATGGTCAGCACGGCGGCCGTCCAGATGTGCGCGATCACCGCGACGGTGAGCACGGTCCGCTGGATCCACAGGTACCACATGTCCGGCAGCAGGGGCGTGCCGAGCGCGCGCAGCCAGTGCGCGTAGTGGTCGAAGTCGGTGGCACCCAAGAAGATCTTGAGGTTGCCGATCATGTGAACGTAGAGGAAGAGGACCAGCAGGATGCCGCTGACCGCCATGATGATCTTCAGGGTCACCGACGAGGGCCGGACGACCTTGCGCGGGGTGGGCGTTGCCGTCGCCCCCGCCGCGTTCTTGGTCTTGGGAATAGGAGTGTCTACCGCCACAACCTGGACGTTAGGAAGTCCTGGGTCATTCGTCTAATGCATGATCGGCCGGGTACTCATAGCGATAGGCTATTACGGTGCAGCTGCAACAACTCCGGTACTTCCTGGCGGTGGTGGAGACCCGGCATTTCACCCAAGCAGCGGACATTCTGGGCGTCTCGCAACCTACCTTGAGTAAGCAGATTCACACCCTTGAGATGTCACTCGGAGCCCCGCTGTTCGAGCGGATGCGCGGTGCGGTGACCCTGACCGTCGCCGGCGAGACATTGCTGCCGATGGCCCAGCGGATCGTCGCCGACGCCGACGCGGCCCGCGACGCCGTGCAGGACATCGTCGGTCTGCGCCGCGGCGAGGTGCGCCTGGGTGCCACCCCGAGCCTGTGCTCCTCGCTGGTCCCGGCCGTGTTGCGCACCTTCCGCGCCGACCACCCGGGGGTCAAGCTGCACATCAGTGAGGGCAGCTCGCACGACCTGACCGCCGGCCTGCTGGCGCACACCCTGGATCTGGCCCTGATCGTGCAGCCCGAGCACGGCGTCGATCCGGCCCTGGTGGCCATCGAGCTGCTGCGCGAGAGCCTGGTGGTGGCCTCGGTCGCGGCCGGCCCGCCGCCCACCGTGGGCCGCCAACTGGAGCTCTCCGAGCTGCGCCACACCCCGATGGTGATGTTCCGCGAGGGCTACGACATCCGTGAGGTCACCCTGCACGCCTGCGAGCGGGCCGGCTTCGCGCCGAAGTTCGCGGTCGAGGGTGGTGAGATGGACGCGGTGCTCGCCTTCGTCGAGGCCGGCCTCGGGGTCGCCCTGGTGCCCAGCATGGTGCTCGCCAACCGGCCGCTGCTGCGGGCCACCCCGCTCGCGCCGCCGGGGATGCGCCGGACCATCGCGCTCGCCCAGCGCCGTGCCGCGGTGCTGCCGCATGCCGCGGCCGCGCTGCGTGAGGTGGTGCTCGACCACATCGGCTCGGGCCGGCTGCCGTTCGGCGTGCGCGCCCTGGAGAGACCGTCCACTTAGGGTAGTCAATTGCCCACCACGCGTTTAAAGTCCTAGATGTGTGGATGGGCGAGTTCCACGACCCGCGACTCGTCGAGGTCTACGACGCCGAATGTCCCTGGGGCTGGGACGACGACTTCTTCATGGCCGTGCTCGCCGAACGCTCCGCGCACCGGGTCGCCGACCTGGGGTGCGGCACCGGCCGGCTGGCCATCGCGATGGCCGCGGCCGGGCACGAGGTGATCGCGATCGACCCGGCGCCGGCCGCCCTGGCCGCGGCCCGCCGCAAGCCGGGCGGCACCCGGGTGCGCTGGCTGCAGGGCTCGGCCGAGCGGCTCGCCCCGCGCTCGCTCGACGCCGCGTTCATGACCGGTCACGTCGCCCAGTCCTTCGTCGACGACGAGGAATGGGACACCGTGCTCCGCGGGCTGCGCCGGGCGCTGGTCCCGGAGGGACGGCTGGTCTTCGACAGCCGGGACCCGGACGACCGGCCGTGGCAGCAGTGGAACCCGCAGGATTCGTGGCGCACCGTGGTGCTCGACGACGGGAGGGTGGTGGAGGCGTGGAGCGAGGCCGAGCAGGTCGGGCTGAACACCGTGCGCGTCACCGGGCGCTACCGGTTCGCCGACGGAGGGGAACTGGCGAACTCGGCGACCCTGCGTTTCCGGACCGAGCCGGAGCTGCGCGACTCACTGCGCGAGGCGGGCTTCCGGGTCGAGCGGATCTACGGCGGCTGGGGGCGCGAGCCGGTGGGTCTGAGCGGCGACGGCGAGTTCATCGTGATCGCGGTCGCGACGCCCCGGCTGATGTCCTGACGGTCACAGATGTGCCGAGATGTTGTGCGGAACCTTAGGAACCATTGCGGGACAAAAATCCGGGACTACTATCCGCAACCATCGGTCTCGACTTTTAGATAGTTGTCGAATTTCACGCGATGTCGAGGTGGCATGCCCGAGAACGAGTGGCCCGACGACCCCCGCCCGCCCGACCAGGGCGAGTGGAGCCAGCCGCATCACGAGCCGCCACCCGGCCGTGGCCGCGCCCTGCTGGCCGCCGCGGTGGTGGTGCTGGTCCTGCTGGCCGCCGGCGGCATCGCCTGGCGTCTGATGAGCAGCCGCGGCGCTACGCCGGTGGCGCAGCCCACCGCGCCCGCCCCGACGCCCACCGCGCAGACCGCGCCACCCTGCCCACAGCCGCGCCTGCGGGTCGCCGCCGCGCCGGAGATCGCCCCGGTGATCCAGCAGGCCGCCGCCGCACTCAGCCAGCCCGGCCAGCGCTGCTCCGAGGTGCTGGTGCAGGCCGCCGAGCCGGGCGCCGCGCTGACCGGCAAGCCGGACGTCTGGGTGCCGTCCAGCAGCGTGTGGCTGGCCCTGGCCAAAAGCCGCGGCGACGTCTACACCACGCAGGGCGCGTCGCTGGCCTGGTCGCCGCTGGTGATCGCCGGGCCGGAGTCGATCGCCAGCCTGTTCGCGCCGAACGGGGTCACCTCCTGGTCCGGCCTGGTCCAGGGCACCATCCAGAAACGGGTGCCGGCGGTCCGGATGCCCGATCCGACGCTGACCACGACCGGACTGCTCAGCGTCTACGCGGTGGGCCAGGCCACGGTCAAGGCCAACCCGGACGCCGGGATCGCCCAGTTGCAGGCGCTCACCCTGCGCAGCCGGCTGGAGAACGCGGCCGCCGACCCGGCGGAACTGTTCGCGCAGATGGGCAAGCAGACCGACGCGGCCACGGCGATCTACCAGGTCGGGGTCTTCCCGACCACCGAGCAGCAGCTGCTGACCTATCAGAAGAGTCAGCACGACGTCCGGCTGTCCGGCTCGGCGCCCGCCGACGGCCAGATCGACGCCGACTATCCGTACGCGGTCCGCAAGGGCGCCCCGGCCGACCTGGTCGAGAGCCTTCGCGAGGCGATCACCCCGGACGCGCTGACGACGGCCGGATTCCGGGCCACCGCGACCAAGAACGCGCTGCGCCTGCCGGCCCCGGCCGTGCTCGCCGGGGCGGCCCGGCAGTGGTCGGCGTACAAGTCGGTGGCCTTCCAGGTGCTGCTGCTGATCGACGCGTCCGGCTCGATGAACGAGAAGATCACCGACCGGGCCGGCCGCAGCGTCACCAAGGCCGCGCTGCTGCGCGAGTCCGGGACCAGCGCGGCCCAGCTCTTCGGTGACGACACCAGCCTCGGCCTGTGGTTCTTCGGCACCCCGACGGCGGACAGCCCGGCGCACACCGAGGAGGTGCCGTTCGGCCCGGTCATCGCCACCGTCGACGGCAAGAGCCGCCGTGACCTGCTGGCCGCCAAGATCGGCGAGTACCGGCCGGTGGCGAACGCCGGGACCCCGCTCTACCAGAGCGTGCTGGACGGCGTCGCCGAGATGCGCGGCCGGGCCAAGCCGGACACGGCGACCGTGGTGGTGGTCCTCACCGACGGCTCGGACGGCGGCACGAAGTACCGGATGTCCAACGCGGACTTCCTGAAGAAGCTGACCGCCGGTGCCGACCCCGCCAAGCCGGTGCCGGTGATCGCCGTCGGTTACGGCCCGGCCGCGAACGCCACCGCCCTGCAGGCCATGGCCAAGGCCACCGGTGGCCAGGCGGTCACCGTCAAGAACCCGGCCGACCTGGCCGCCGGCATCGCCCAGGCCTTCCTCGCCGCACACACCCACTAGTGCACCCGGCGGCGCCGGTCAGTTCGATCCGATCATGCCCGCGACGATCTCGGCGGAGAGGGTGACCATCGGCAGCCCGCCGCCGGGATGCGTCGAGCCGCCGACCAGGAACAACCCGTCGACCGGCGCGCGGTTCGCCGGCCGGACCAGGCCGCCGGCGGTGCCGTAGATCGCTCCGCCCGGCGCTGCGGCCGACGCCGCCAGATCCGCCGGGGTCCGGGTCTCGGCGAAGATCAGCCGATCGCGTACGTCGAGACCGCGCCCCGCCAGGACCTCGAGGACCCGATCCCGGTACGCGTCGGCCAGCCCCGCCCGCAGCCAGTCCACGGTGGACCACGAGGTGCCGTGTGGCGCCGCGTTGACCAGCACGAACCACGCCTCGTCGCCGGCCGGGCGCACCGCCGGATCCGCGGCCCGGGTGACGAAGACGGTCGGGTCGCCGGCCGGCCGCGCCCGCCGCCCCGGCCCCCCGAAGACCGCGTCGAACTCGGCGTCGTAGTCCCGCGGGAAGAACACGTTGTGGTGCGCCAGCCGCGGAGTCTCGCCCCGCACCGCGAGCAGCAGCACGAATCCGGCCAGGCTCCGGTCGGCGAGGCGGGCCAGCGGTTTCGGACTGGGCAGCAGATCCCGGTAGAGCGTGACGGCGTCCACGTTGGAGACGACGACGTCCGCCGCGAGGCGGGTCCCGTCCCCCAGCCGGACCCCGGACACCCGGGCGCCGGTCGTGGCGATCGAGGCGACCGGTGAGTGCAGATGCACCCGTACGCCCAGTTTCTCGCATCGGGCGAGCAGCGCCTCCGCGAGGGTGACCAGCCCACCCGGCAGATACCACCCGCCGAACGCCAGCTCGGCGTAGGGGATCGCGGCCAGCGCCGCCGGCGCCCGCCGCGGATCCGCGCCCGAATACGTCGCATAGCGGTCCAGCAGCATCCGCAGCCGCGGGTCGCGCAGATAGCGGCGGCCCAGCGACCGCAGTGACCGGCCGGGAGCGATCGCGGCCAGGTCACCGAGCCGCCAGGACAGCCGGGCCAGCGACGCCGCGGTCACCGGGCGGCGCAGCACCGACTCCCAGGAGGCGTGCCAGATCCGCTCGGCACGGCGCCAGAACCGGTCCCAGTCGCGCGCCGCGGCACCGCCCAGCGCGTCGGTGATCCGGGCCAGGAAGGTCTCGTGGTCCGACGACGAGTCCAGCACCGTGCCGTCCGGGAAGAAGTGCCGCACCACCGGGTCCAGCGGCTCCGGGCGCAGGTCCAGACCGAGGCCGGTGAACACGTCCGGCAGGGTGAGCAGGCTGGGGCCGGTGTCGAACCGGTAGCCGTCCCTCTCGTATGCCGCCAGCTTGCCGCCGACCACGCCGGACCGCTCATGGATGCTGACCCGATGCCCCGCCTCGGCCAGCCGGATCGCCGCGGCCAGCCCGCCGACCCCAGCCCCGACCACCACGATGTCGCTCATCCCCCGATGATCCGTGATCCCCCTCGTCCCCGCCCGGCCGGGCCCGCACCGGCGGTCCGGGTGTCAGGGCGGGCAGCCGGCTCAGGGCACCGGGCGGCCGCGCCAGGCCAGGCGGCCGGCCCGGCGCAGCCGGAAGGAGCGGGCGATCAGGTAGCCGAACAGGACGATGGAGACCGGATGGGCCAGCGTGCCGGGCAGGACGCGGCCGCCGGTGGCCCTGGCGGCGATCATCCGGCCGGTCACGCCGAGCAGGTAGCCGAGCACCGCCGGAAGCGGGGCGAAGGGCGCCAGCAGGGGTGGCACCACGTACAGCAGAATCAGCAGGAGCGTGACGGCGGTCGCGCCGGCCGCGGACCCCAATGACGCCCACAGCGATTTGGCGTATCCGTCGGCGAGCTCGTCCCAGGACTCGTACATCCGGCAGGTGGCCAGGCCGGAACCGTCGGCCAGGGCGATCCGCCCGCCGGCCCGTTTGACCGCGCGGGCCAGCGCGATGTCCTCCAGGATCTCGCCGCGCACCGCGGCGTGGCCACCGGCTCGCCGGTAACCGGCCCGGTCCAGCACCAGCCACTGGCCACCGGCGGCGGCCAGCGACGGCCGCGCCGAGCGTTCCATCGCGCGCAGTGGCAGGAAACTCAGCCAGGACCACTGCAGCAGCGGCTGGACCAGCCGGCCGGCACCGACGATCTTCGGGTACGGGCTGAGCAGGTCCGCTCCGGCCCGGCGCAGCAGATCGACGGCCCCGGCCACCGCGTCCGGCGCGAGCACCACGTCGGCGTCGACGAAGACCAGCACGTCCACGTCCCCGGCCAGGTCGGCGAGCCGTTGGCAGGCGGCCGGTTTGCCGAGCCAGCCGGGCGGCGGCGGAGTGCCGGTGTGCAGCCGGACCCGGTCGCCGGCGACCGCCCGGACCACGTCCGCGGTGCCGTCGGTGGAGCCGTCGTCGAGCACGTGCACGGTGAGATCGGCGACGCCGCGCTGGGCGAGCAGGGCGCGCAGGCACGGGGTGACCCGGGTGGCCTCGTCGCGCAGCGGGAGCAGGACGGCGACCCGTTCGGTGCTGGTCGCCGCCCGGCGCGGGCGGCGCAGCAGCAGCGCGTTGACGGCGGTGTGTGCGGTGATCAGCAGCAGCGGCGGCAGGATCAGCCAGGCGACGATCATGCGGGTGCGCGCAGCCGGGCGAGCAGCGGGAGGACCGCGGCGCCCATGATCAGCGCGCCCCACGCCGCGGACGCCGGCAGCGACAGGAAGACGGCGTGGGCGAGCACCGACGAGGCGTACGTCCAGATCCACAGGGCGAGCGCCGGCCGGTCGGCGGACAGCGGCCGGTCGGCGGCCCGGCCGGCGACGGCGGCCAGCGCGGTCATCAGCAGCAGCGCGAAGCCGAGCCAGCCCAGGTAGTTGCCGAGCGGCACACCGGGCACGCCGGGCAGCGCGGGCACCGGGTGCCGCCACCGCCAGTAGTCCTCGGCGACCATCTGCGGGTCGAGGAAGACGTCCCAGGCGGCCAGGCCGGCCCCGGCGACCAGGATCCGGGGGAGCCGCCGCCGGGTCACCCGCAGCGCGGCGAGCCAGGCCGGCCAGGCCATCCAGGTCCAGGCCAGCGGGATGATCAGCGGTACGCCGAGCAGGCGCGGACCGAGACGCCCGGAGTACTCGTAGGAACCGAACGGGAAACCGGTGGCCACCCCGATCGCCTCCACCGCGAACCCGCCCAGGGTGGCGGTCGACAGCAGCGCCGTGAGCGCCCGGGGGCCCCGGGTGAGCAGCGCGTGGCTCAGCGAGAACGCGACGCCGAGCAGCACGGTGAGCACGGTCAGCCCGGCCCGGGTGTCACCCTCGGTGAGCGGATAGCAGATCTGGGCGAGCACGAGCGCCCCGAGCAGGCCCCAGGGCAGATGACGGGGAGACACCGGTCAGGCGCCGGCGATGCCCGGTGCGTCCTCGAGCGGACGCTCGGCCAGCGGCAGCTCGCGGCCGAGGACCGCGAAGGCCCGCTCGTCACCCGGGAAGTAGAAGTGCCGCAGCACGTCGGCGAAGCCGTACCGCCGGTACAGCCGCCAGGCGCGGGACGCCTGCTCGTCGGCCTCCGGAGTGGACAGCAGCACGGTGCGGCCTTTGGCCATGGCCAGCAGCGCGCGCAGCTGCCGGGCGCCCACCCCGTGGCCCTGCGCGGCCGGGCGCACGTGCAGCTCGACCACCTCGAAGCAGTCGGTCAGCCACTGCCGGCGGTCGTCCTCGCCGAGAGCGAACCGGACCTGGTCGTGCCACCACTGGCCGGCGGCGGAGGTGTAGCCGTATCCGAAGCCCATCAGCCGGCCCTCGGTGGTCAGCGTGGCCACCGCCCGGAACCCGGGCCGGCGCACGTGCGACCCGATGTATCCCCGGCGGGTCTGCAGCAGCTCCTGGCGGTAGCCCATCGCCTCGCCGTAGACCCCGACCACGTCGTCGAGCCGCCGCAGCAGGTCGTCCGGCTGCCACGCCACAAGCCTCATGCTTCCGCCCGTTCCCCTTCGTCGGCGGTCCAGCCCAGCACGGACCGGTCACCGCTGATCCCGAGCACCGCGAACCGGGCGAACAACTCCTCGGCGTACCAGCGGTCGGCCGGGGTCCGGGCGATCGCCGCGCGATGCTCCGGCTGACGGTACGCGAACGCGACGAGATCCGCCGCGTCCCGCCACACGGTGACGGTGCCCTGCCAGCCGATCGGCGCCTCGCCGACGCCGAACCGGGCGAGCAGCCCGGGCGCCCGGTGCACCTCGCGCACCACCGCCGGGACCGCCCGCCAGAAGGTCAGCGCGCGAGCCGGCCGCAGCCGGGCCCGGGTGAGCGCGAGCACCGGACCGTCCGGGCGGCGGCCGGTGGGCTCGAACGGGGTACGGCCGGCCCAGGTGCCCCGGCTGATCAGTGGCTCCAGATCGATCCGGGCGCCGTTGACGGCGATCCGCTCCCAGACGGGGAAACGTACCGGCGCATCACTGACCGTGATCGCCGCCCACCGGGTGAGATCGGTGTCGCCGGGACCGAAGCCGGTGCCGGTGCCGGTGCCGAGGAACTTGCCGAACCGCAGACCGGCCAGATGGCGCCGCGCGAAGGCCATGCGCAGCATGGCCGAGCCGACGGCGCTGCGCGGCACCCGCCAGACGTGCAGGGCGACGTGCGTCATCCGGCGAGGCCGGTCGCGGTCAGGCTGGCGTCCCACAACTCGGCGGCCAGCCGCGGGTCGCGGGCGTGCGCGGCCGGCCGGGTCACCTGACGCTTGACGTAGTAGGCGCCGTTCTCCAGCTCCCCGGCCGGGGTGGTGCACAGCCAGGTCAGCAGCTCGCCGGCGGCCTCCGGGGTGACCAGGCCGGGCGCGTACCGGTAGAACAGCCGGATCAGCCGGCCCTCCCCGAAGTTGGTGCGCACCACACCGGGGTGGAACGAGACGCTGCACACGTCCGGCCAGCGGCGGGCGGCCTCGGCGGCGAACAGGATGTTGGCCGCCTTGCTCGCCCCGTAGGAGCGCCACGGACTGTACGACTTCGGGTCGTCGGTGAACCGGGTGCCGGGCCGGCCCTGCACGTGTGCCGCCGAGGCGGTGTTCACCACCCGGCCCCCGGTCAGCCGCTCCCGCAGCAGGTGGGTGAGCAGGAACGGGGCCAGGTGGTTGCCCTGGATGGTGGCCTCGTGGCCGTCCACCGTCTGCCGGGGCCGCTTGATGATCCCGCCGGCGTTGTTGGCCAGCACGTCGATCCGGGGCAGCTCGGCCAGCAGCCCGGCGGCGAGCTCCCGCACGTCGTCGAGCCGTTCGAAGTCGGCCCGGAAGTGCCGGGGCGCGCGGCCGCCGCCGGCCTCCCGGACCCGCTGCACGGCCGCGTCGAGCCGGCCCGGGTCGCGGCCGACCAGCACCACCTCGTCACCGCGGGCGGCGAGCTGCTCGGCGGCGGCCAGCCCGACCCCGGAGCTGGCCCCGGTGATCACGATGGTCTGTGTCATGACGCCTCCTGGACGCGGACTGTCGTATCCCTAGTGCATCCTGACATCTGCACGTGACGAGGAAGAGGGTGGCATGAGCACCGAGATCAACGTTCCGGCGGTGGTGGCGCCGGTTCGCGAGCGGATGTCCCAGCGGCCCCTGTCGAAATGGCTGCTGGCCCACCGGGTGCAGCCGGTCGGCCCGGAGTCGGAGAATCCGGCCCACGAGCAGGCCTGGTGGAAGGTGATGTGCCTGACCGGTGTGGACTACTTCTCCACGCTGTCCTACCTGCCGGCGATCGCGGCGCTGGCGGCCGGCGCGCTGTCCCCGTTGGCCACCCTGTTGATCGTGGCGCTGACCCTGCTCGGCATGCTGCCGATGTATCGGCGGGTCGCCCGGGAGAGCCCGCACGGGCAGGGCTCGGTGGCGATGTTGGAGCACCTGCTGCCGTTCTGGCGCGGCAAGATCTTCGTGCTGGTGCTGCTCGGCTTCGTCTGCACGTCGTGGATCATCACGATCACGCTGTCCGCGGCCGACGCCACCGTGCACATGTCGGAGAACCCCAATCTCCCGTCCGCCCTGCACGGCCACCAGGTGCTGATCACCGTGGTGCTGCTGCTGATCCTCGGTTTCGTCTTCCTGCTCGGCTTCAGCGAGGCGGTCGGCGTCGCGATCCCGCTGGTCGCGATCTTCCTGCTGCTCAACGCGGTGATCACGGCGGTCGGCCTGGCCGACGTGTTCGGCACCCCGGGCGCGCTGTCCGCGTGGACCGACCGGCTGACCGAGCACGGCAGCGGCTTCTTCGACGTCCTCGGCCCGGCGGTCCTCGCCTTTCCGGCGCTGGTGCTCGGGCTCTCCGGCTTCGAGACCGGGGTCAGCATGATGCCGCTGATCAAGGCGGCGGACGGGGAGGCGCGGGTCCGCAACACCCGCAAGCTGCTCACCACCGCCGCCGCGATCATGAGCGTCTACCTGATCGCGACCAGCTTCGTCACCACGGTGCTGATCCCGCAGAAGGAGTTCGAGGCCGGCGGCCAGGCCAACGGCCGGGCCCTGGCGTATCTCGCGCATCTGAAACTCGGCGAGGTCTTCGGCACCGTCTACGACATCAGCAGCATCCTGATCCTCTGGTTCGCCGGCGCCTCGGCGATGGCCGGCCTGATCAACATCGTGCCGCGCTACCTGCCCGGCTACGGCATGGCGCCGGAGTGGGGCCGCGCGGTCCGGCCGGTGGTCCTGGTCTACACGGTGATCAGCATCGGCATCACGATCGCCTTCGGCGCCGACGTCAACGCGCAGGCCGGGGCGTACGCGACCGGCATCCTGGCGATGATGGTCTCCGGCGCGGTCGCGGTGACCATCTCGGCCTTCCGCGCCCGGCACCGCGGCGCCACCATCGGCTTCGGCGTGCTCACCCTGGTGCTGCTCTACGCGCTGGCCGACAACATCATCGAGAAACCGGACGGCATCGCGATCTCCGCGGTCTTCATCGCCGGGATCATCCTGGTCTCGCTGATCTCCCGGGTCACCCGGACCACCGAGCTGCGCGCCGAGCGGATCGAATTCGACGAGCCGGCCCGGCGCTTCATCGCCGACTCGATCAGGCACGACGGCGAGCTGAACATCGTGGCCAACCAGCGTCAGGACGGCGACGAGGCGGAGTACGCGGTGAAAGAGGGCGAGCAGCGCGGGATGAACCCGGTGCCCGGCCGGGCCGACATCCTCTTCCTGGAGGTCGACGTGGTCGACCCGTCCGAGTTCAGCGAGGTCCTGGCGGTGCACGGGATCGAGGTCGGGTCGCACCGGATCCTGCGGGTGCAGAGCCCGGCCGTGCCCAACGCGATCGCGGCGGTGCTGCTCGCGCTCCGCGACGCGACCGGGGTGCGGCCGCACTGCTACTTCGAGTGGGCCGAGGGCAGCCCGCTCGGCCACCTGTTCCGCTATCTGCTGTTCGGGCGCGGCGACACCGCGCCGGTGGTGCGGGAGATCCTGCGCCAGACCGAGGCGTCTCCCGACAAGCGGCCGCGGGTCCATGTCGGCTGAGAGACGATCAGCGGGTACGCCGTGAGCCCACCCGCCACGCCGCAGACCTCCGCCGGTCCGCCGCCGTGGGTTACGCCGCCGCCGTGGGTTCTGCCGCCGCCGTGGGTTCTGCCGTCGCGGGCGTCGGTTCCCGGCCGGCCGTCGCGCGCAACGGGCCGGCCAGCGCCAGGGTGACCGCGACCGAGGCGCCGGCCATCCCGCTGATCGCGACGGCCGGTGAGCTCAGCTCGGCCAGCGTGCCGGCCAGCGCGGCGCCGACCGCCTGCATGGTGAGCATCCCCGAGGCGTGCAGGCCGAGTGCCTGACCCCGGTGCTCGGCCGGGGTCAGCTCGACCAGACGCTCCTGCAACAGCAGCGTCGAGCAGTAGCCGACCGCCGCCACCGCGGCCAGCACCACCGCGACCGGCAGCGCCGGATGCAGCAGGAACGGCAGGTACGGCACGGCCAGCAGCAGTCGCAGAAACGGCGCGAGGCGACGCCGCCACACCGGCGGCAGCAGGCGACCGGCCAGCACGTCGCCGGCCAGCATGCCCAGCGCCGAGGCCGCCAGCAGCAGCCCGGCCCCGGCCGGCGCATACGGCACGAACATCGCCTCGCAGCCGACGATCAGGCCGTTCGGGACCCACAGGCCCAAAAAGATCGGACGTACGCCGGAAATCGCCCACAACCGCGCGTTGACCCGCATCGTCGCCGCGACCGACAACCGGCCCGGGTCGCGCGCAGCGCGGCGGGCCAGACCCACCCGGGCCAGCCCGGCCGCCACCAGGTGCAGGGCCGCCGCCGCCAGCAGGGTCCGGTCCGGCGACAGCACGGCCACCAGCGCGCCGCCGGCCGCGAATCCGGCGATCTGCGTCACCCCGACCGAGACGTTCAGCATCGACCGGCCCAGCAGGTATCCGCCCGCCGGCAGCAGATCGTTGAGCAGGCCGTTGCGGACCCCGCCGCCCACCGAGGCGACCAGGCCCGTCGCGAGCAGCACCCCGAACAGCGCCGGCACCGGCAGGTCCGGCACGCTCAACACCGCGGTCAGCAGACCGGTCAGCGCGGCCACCCCGGTCAGCGCGGCCCGCGGCGGCCACCGGTCGGCGGCCGACATCAGCAGCGTCGCGCCGGCCAGTTGCGCCAGCGACGGACCGAACATGCTCAGCGCCGCGAGCAGCGGCGAACCGGTGCGGTCCCAGACCCCGGTGGCCAGGGCCAGCCCGGCCACCGTGACCGCGGCGTTCTGCAGACACGAGGTGACGAACAGCGGGGCGAAACCGGGCACGCGGAACAACTGGCGATAGGTGCGCATGGTTCGTCAGTCTTCGGGCCGGTCCCGCCCGGCCGTTAATGTTTCGCACAGCGGCGAAAGGTGGACCCGGGTGGGCTGGTGGCAGATCGACGCCGACACCCTGGCCGGCAGCCGGTTCGTGCTGTCGCCGCTGGCCGAGACGACCGCCGGGCTGATGCGGCTGCGCTGGGACAGCGCGGAGCACCCGGCCGACCGGCCCTGGCTGCGCGCCCACCGGCCCGCCTACCGGGCCCGGCTGGCCGCCGACCCGATCACCGCGCGGCTGGTGGACGCGGCGCTGCGGCCGCACTGGATCGCCGACTTCATGGCGCCGCCGCCCGAGATCGCGGAGCGGTCGTTCGCGGCGGAGGTGGCGGTGATCCGGGCCACCGTGCCGGCGGCGGCCCGGCAGCACATCGCGGAGGGATTGGCCGGTGGGCTGCCGGTTGGGCTTGGCCGGGAGGATCCGGGGGTGCGTGCCTCGGCCGGGCTTGACCGGGAGGATTCCGGTACGCGCAGCCTGGCCGGCTTGCCGGCTGAGCTTGACCGGGACGACCTCGGCGAGCGGATGGCCGGGCTGCTGACCTGGCTCTGGCAGACGGCGATCGCGCCGGACTGGCCCCGTCGCCGGCGGATCCTGGAAGCCGACGTGCTGGCCCGGACCCGGCAGCTCACCCAGGGCGGCTGGCAGGCCGCGCTGAACGGGATGCGCGACGGGATGCGGTGGCTGGGCGGCGGGCGGCTGCAGATCAACGCGTACGACTATCCGCCCCGCGACATCTCCGGGGCGCAGCTGCTCTTCGTGCCGACCACGCTGGGCCGCGGATGGGCGGCCTGGGAGAATCCGGATCCGACCCGGTACGCGCTGATCTATCGGGCGTCGGGCGTGCTGGCCGAGCCGGGACGGGCGGCGCCGGGGGCGCTGGAACGGCTGCTCGGGGCCGGGCGGGCCGGGGTGCTGGTGGCGCTGGCGCAGCCGAAGAGCACCAGCCAGCTGGTGGCGATCACCGGGCTGGGGCTGGGGTCGGTGGGGCGGCATCTGAGGGTGCTGCTGGAGGCGGGGCTGGTGATGCGGCGGCGGGCGGGGCGGAGCGTGCTCTACACCCGCACTCCGGCGGGGGAGAGTGTCGTGCGGGCGGCCTCGGTCTGATCGTTCCGCTTCTTTCCAGCCGCCCGCGCCCGCCTGCCCGCGCCCGCCTGCCCGCGCCCGCCCGCCCGCGCCCGCCCGCCCGCGCCCGCCCGCCCGCGCCTGCTGCCGCCCGCGCTCGCCCGCCCGCGCCTGCTGCCGCCCGCGCTCGCCCGCCCGCGCCTGCTGCCGCGCGCGCCCGCTGCCGCGCGCGCCCGCTGCCGCCCGCGCTCGCCCGCCCGCGCCCGCATCCAGTTGCTTGCGGCCTCGGTGTTTGCCGTCGATTGCCGGCTGCCGTTTCCGGTGGATCGCGTCTCCGCTCGGCCGGTTCGGTGTCGATCATCTGTTCGAAAAAGTGGGTGGCGTGGCGCTCTGAAGGTTGCGGTTTTGTCGTAGGCGGGTGTTAGTCTCTGATGTAGTTAGAACGGATGTTCGAAAGAGCGTTCGATCTGACCCTGGGAGTGCGTTTCGCGGCGTGACTTCCGGGCGCGGCACCCGCGAAGTGCCGCATGCGTGGTCCGGGCATTCGCGGGTTCGGGCCTCGCGACAAGGCAGGCCGCCGTTCACTGCCCCCGACCCCCGGTGGTGGGCGGCGGACCCGCCGGCGGTGACCGGCCGGGTGTGGTGTGGGGAAGCTTCACATCCGGCCGGTCCGCAGCCGGGGCTCCTACTGCCCGTGGGGCCCCGGCACCCCGGCCGTAGGGCCACTCCCGGCAGGGGGTGGTCACGGCCAGGTCCGTTGCGTCTTCCTCCGCGGCGGTCCGGTTCGGCCAGCATGTCGGATGCGGAACAGGCGAGGAGGAACGACCATGGCGAGCAGCACGGCCCACGGCCTGATGCCGGTCCCGGGTCTGACAGCGGTTTCCGGCCCGGATCCCGGCAGGGCGGCACCTCCCGCCCCGGCGGCCCCCAGCCGCCCACCTTCCGTCCCGGCGGCCTCTGATCGGCCCTCTTCTGCTCTGGCGGCCTCTGATCGGGCCTCTTCTGCTTTGGCGGCCTCTGATCGGGCCCTCTCCGCTTCGGCGGCCTCTGCCCTGGCGGCTTCCGCCCCGGCCTCTGCCCTGGCGGCTTCCGCCCCGGCCTCTGCCCTGGCGGCTTCCGCCCCGGCCTCTGCTCTGGTGGCGGCTGCTTCGGCGGCTTCCATCCCGGCATCTTCTACTCAGGCGGTTTCTGCCTCGGCGGTTTCTGGCCCGGCATCTCCTGTTTCGGCGGCTTCCGGGCGGGGCCTCGGGTCCGCTCTTGTGGTGCCCGGTCCGGTGGGCGTGGGGAGTGCGCGGGCCGAGATGCCGACTGTTCCGGCGCATATGTTGCCGCAGCGGACCCCTGCTCAGCTGCTGGCGATCGCGCGGCAGGGGCTGGCCGAGGCGGCGCATACGGCTCCCGACGGTCTGCGATACGCGGCGGCTCATCTGGCCGCCCTGCGCGCGGCCGCGGCCCTGCTCGCGGCTCGGGCTCGTCCGGGCGCGCCCGGACGGCGCACCAAGGCGACGAGCGTCTGGTCACTGCTGGTGATGGTCGCGCCGGAGTTCGGCGAGTGGGCGGGCTATTTCGCCCTAGGCGCCAGCAAACGCGCGGCGGCCGAGGCGGGCATTCCCCAGGTGGTGAGTGCCCGGGAGGCGGATGACCTGCTGCGTGCGGCCGAGCAGTTCGTGACGGTGGCCGAGTCCTCCCTGGGCTTCTCCTATCAGCCCCCGTTGGCGGCTTGACCCGCGCCGTTCGCCTTGATCTGCACCGTTCGACTTGATCTGCGCTGTTCGCCTCGACCCTGGGCCGTTTGCATTGACCCTGCGCGTTCGTATTGACCATCCGCGTTCGTCGAAGGCCCTGGTCGCTGCGAGTCGGAGGGATTCGGCGGCTGAGCGGAGGGATTCGGCGGCTGAGCGGTGGCGGGTGGCTGCCCGCTGCGCTGATTTCCGACCGGCTTTGCCGTTCGACCGGCTCCCGCTGATGGGCTGGCAACTCCGGCTTGCCCGTTGGGGATTTGTCCACTCGCACCTTTGGAGTGCTCGCCGTGCTCAGGAACCTAGATCGCGGCCCGCGGGTGTCGGAAGGCTCGGAAGTTCAGCGCCGGGCAGACATGACTAGGCGGGTAGCGATCTTGCGGAGGCGGTCTGGACAGCGGGGCGGTCTGGTGGCGAGGTGGTCCGGAGATCTGGCGGCGGGTGGTCTGGACAGCCGGACGGTTTGGCGGCGGGTGGTCTGGACAGCGGGACGGTTTGGCGGCGGGACGGTTTGGCGGCCGGGCAGTTTGGCGGCGGGGAGGTTCGGCGGCGGGACGGTTTGGCGGCGGGTGGTCTGGACAGCGGGGCGGTTCGGCGGCGGGGTGGTGTGGCAGTGAGGTGGCTGGGTGGCGGGGCGATGTAGCGGCGGGTGATGTAGCTGAAGCGGGGCTGGGGCCCGATAGGTAGCGGGTTCGGGCAGAGGGTGTCGCCGCGATGGGGAAGTACACGGGGATACAAGGCGGGGCACGATGGCAGGGCGCATGATCAGCGGGACGGCTGCGCTCGCGGAACTGGTTCGGCCGGCGAGTGAGGCGGCGGAGCCGGGAGCGCACCGGATGCTGCCGGTGGCCAGTGAGCTGGGCAACCTGCTGCCGGGGCGCGGACTGCGCCGGGGCAGCACGGTGGCGGTGGCCGGAGGCCGGGTGGCGCGGGCCGGCGGGGGGACCTCGCTGATGCTGGCGCTGCTCGCGGCGGCGTCCCGGGCGGGATCCTGGTGCGCGGTGGTCGGACTGCCGGCGCTGGGGGCGCTCGCCGCGGCGGAAACCGGCATCGTGCTGGAACGGCTGGCGCTGGTGCCCGAACCCGGGCCGGACTGGCCGACCGTGGTCGCCGCGCTGATCGACGGGGTGGACGTGGTGGTGACCGCGGTGCCCGGGCCGGTGTCCGCGTCCATCGCCGGGCGGCTGGCGGCCCGGGCGCGGCAGCGGGGCAGTGTGCTGGTGCCGTTCGGGGACTGGACCGGGGCCGACGTGACACTGCGGGTCGGCCGGGGGAACTGGGAAGGCCTCGGAGACGGCCGTGGCCGGCTGCGCCGGCGCGAGGTCACCGTGCTCGCCGGCGGCCGCGGCGCGGCGGCCCGCCCCAAAGAGCTGACCCTCTGGATGCCGGGCCTGACGTCCCGCCCGGGAACCCCGGCGGCCCTGCCCGTCGGCTCGGCCGGCATGCCGGACGCCCCACCCGTCCGTCCGGTCGCCGTACCCACCCTCCCGGACCTTACGGCCGACCCTCCCGGCAGCACGCTGCCCGCCCCGGGTAACCGGCCGCTCCGCGCCGTCCCGGACCTCACCGCGTCGACCCCCGGCCCGGAGCACCCGGAGCCGGGGGCGTCCACGTCGCGGCGGGGTGGGGCTTCAGCGCGGCGTGGACGGTGGGGCACCGGTCCGCGTGGCGGTGAGAGGGCGCGGCATGAAGTGCCGGCCGGGGCCTCAGCGGGCGAGTGAGCGGCGAGGGGCTGGGCGGCGAGGGGCTGGGCGGCGAGGGGCTGGGCGGCGAAGAGGTGGGCGGCGAGGGGCTGGGCGGCGAGGGGCTGGGCGGCCGGGGAGCTGGGCGGCGAGGGACTGAGCGGCCGGGGAGCTGGGCGGCGAGGGACTGAGCGGCCGGGGAGCTGGGCGGCGAGGGACTGGGCGGTGAAGGGCTGAGCGGTGAGGGGAGGGGACGTGGGGGTGGAGGAGGGGGTGCGGACGCTGATGGTGTGGTGTCCGGATTGGCCGGTGGTGGCGGCGGAGATCGAGTTGGGGGTGCCGGGGGACGGGGCGGTGGCGGTGATGGCGAACAACCGGGTGCTGGCCTGTTCCGAGGCGGCTCGGCGGGAGAGTGTCCGGCGGGGGCTGCGGCGGCGGGATGCGCAGGGGCGGTGTCCGCATCTGATCGTGGTGGAGCACGACCCGGGGCGGGATGCGCGGACCTTTGAGGCGGTGGTGGCCGCGGTGGAGGAGGTCGCGGCCGGGGTGGAGGTGGTGCGGCCGGGGGCCTGCGCGCTGGCTGCCCGGGGGCCGGCCCGGTACTACGGAGGGGAGGAGGCCGCGGCCGAGCGGATCGTCGAGCATGTGGCGCAGACCTGCGCGGTGGAGAGCCAGGTGGGGATCGCCGGTGGGGTGTTCGCGGCCGGGATCGCGGCGCGCGGCGGGCAGATCGTGGCGGTCGGGGGGACGGCCGGGTTTCTGGCCGGCATGCCGGTGGACGCGCTGGACCGGCCCGACCTGGCCGACCTGCTGCGCCGGCTCGGGGCCAAGACACTCGGGGAGTTCGCCGCGCTGCCGGCCGGGGACGTGCTGACCCGGTTCGGCTTCGACGGGGCGCTGGCGCATCGGCTGGCCCGGGGCGGCGATCATCGGCCGCTGGCGGTCCGGCAGCCGCCGGTCGACCTGGCCGTCACCGAGACGTACGACGAGCCGCTGGACCGGGTGGACACCGCCGCCTTCGCCGGCCGGGTGCTCGCCGAACGACTGCACGAACGGCTGGCCGGGCACGGGCTGGCCTGCACCCGGCTGGGGGTGGAGGCGGTCACCGCGGACGGGCAGGAACTGCACCGGGTGTGGCGGCACGACGGACTGCTGGGCGCGGCCGCCATCGCCGACCGGGTGCGCTGGCAGCTGGACGGCTGGCTGACCGGGGGCCGGCGGTCCGGGCCGGCCCGGCCGACCGCCGGCCTGGTCCGGCTCAGCCTGATCCCGGACGGGCTGCTGGCGCACGCCGGGCTGCAACCCGGGCTGTGGGGGGACGCGGGCGCCGAACGGGACCGGGCGCACCGGGCGTTCAGCCGGGTGCAGGGCCTGCTCGGGCCGGAGTCGGTGGTGACCCCGGTGATCGGCGGCGGGCGGTCCGGGAGTGATCAGGTCCGGCTGGTGCCGTGGGGGGACGAGCGCACCCCGGCCCGGCCGGCCGCGGTGCACGCCGATCCGATTCCCGGTCTGGTCACCGTTCCGGTGCTCGACCGCGCCATCGCCCCCGACCTGCCCGGCCGAGAGAACGGGGGCACGGCACCCCGGAAAGGCGCGGCGGCGGAGAGGGGCGCGGCGGGCGCGGCTGACGGCGTACGCCGCAATCGGGGTGAAGGTGTGGGTTTGCCGCCGTGGCCCGGACGTCTGCCGCGGCCGTCACCGGCGATGGTGCTGCCCGAGCCGCTTCCCGCGGTGGTGCATGACGAGCTCGGGCTTCCGGTCGGCGTTTCCGCGCGTCTGGAGCTCACCGGCACGCCGGCCAGCCTGGCCGTCGGGCGGTCGGCGCCGCTGCCGATCACCGGGTGGGCCGGGCCGTGGCCGGTCGACGAGCGGTGGTGGGCGCCGGAGGAGGCGCGGCGGCGGGCCCGGTTCCAGATGTCGCTGGCTGACGGGCGGGCGCTGTTGTTGTCGCTGGCGGCGGGGCAGTGGGTGGTGGAGGCGATCTATGACTGAGTGGGCAGGGCGATGAGTTTCCACAATCCGGCGAGGCCATGGGCCGATCTGGTACGCGATCTCGACGGACGGAGGAACGGTGGCGCAGACCGGGGCGGAGACGGGCCGAAACCGGCCGGGAAGCCGGGGTTGTGGGCCGCTCCCGGGCCGGAGCAGGTCGCCGATCCGCTCGTGGTGGACGGTGACGGCGGTGATGCACCGGCCTGGACCCGCAAGCGGGAGCCGTACCGGGCGGCTCCCGGGTTGGTCCGTTCGGACGCCGAGGTCGCGTACGCCGAGTTGCACTGTCACACCAACTTCAGCTTCCTGGACGGCGCCAGCCATCCCGAGGAACTGGCCGAGGAGGCCGCCCGGCTCGGCCTGACCGGGCTGGCGGTCACCGACCACGACGGTTTCTACGGTGTGGTCCGGTTCTCCCAGGCGGCCCGGGAGCTGCGCCTGCCCACGATTTTCGGGGCCGAACTGTCGCTGGGCCTGACCCGGCCGCAGAACGGCGAGCCGGATCCGGAGGGCACCCACCTGCTGGCCCTGGCAAACGGTCACGACGGGTATGCGCGGCTGGCCCGGGTCATCTCGCAGGCCCAGATCCGTGGCGGGGAGAAGGGCAAGCCGGAGTACGAGAGTCTGGAACAGATCGCCGAGATCCTGCACGACCACGTCCTGGTCCTGACCGGCTGCCGCAAGGGCACCGTCCGGCAGGCGCTGGCCACCGAGGGGATGGACGCCGCGGCCTGGGAGCTGGACCGGCTGGCCGACCTGTTCGGCCGGTCGAACGTGGCGGTCGAGCTGACCGATCATGGTCATCCGTACGACGGGGACTTCAACGACGCGCTGTGCACCCTGGCCCGGGAGCGCCGGCTGGAGGTGGTGGCGACCGGCAACGTGCACTACGCCACCCCGGCACGCCGTCGGCTGGCCACCGCGCTCGCCGCCGTCCGCGCCCGCCGCGGGCTGGACGAGATGGACGGCTGGCTGCCCGCGGCCGGCACCGCCCACCTGCGCAGCGGTGCCGAGATGGCACGCCGGTTCCGGGACTATCCGGGGGCGGTGGCGAACGCCGCGATGTACGGCGAGGGGCTCTCCTTCGACCTGAACCTGGTCGCCCCGCGGCTGCCGGACTACGACGTGCCGCCCGGGCACACCGAGATGAGCTGGCTGCGGGAACTGACCATGCGGGGCGCCCGGGTCCGGTACGGGGAGCACCATCCGAAGGCGTACGCGCAGCTGGAGAAGGAGCTGCGGATGATCGAGGAGCTCGGGTTCCCCGGCTACTTCCTGGTCGTGTACGACATCGTGGACTTCTGCCGGCGCGAGAAGATCTACTGCCAGGGGCGGGGGTCGGCGGCGAACTCCGCGGTCTGCTACGCCCTGTGGATCACCAATGTCGACGCGGTGGAGTACGACCTGCTCTTCGAACGCTTCCTCGCCCCGGAGCGGGACGGCCCGCCGGACATCGACGTGGACATCGAGTCGGACCGGCGCGAGGAGGTGATCCAGCACGTCTATCAGAAGTACGGGCGGGAGCACACCGCCCAGGTCGCCAACGTGATCTCGTACCGCCCCCGGTCGGCGGTCCGGGACATGGCCCGCGCGTTCGGGTTCTCGGCCGGTCAGCAGGACGCGTGGAGTAAACAGATCGATCGCTGGGGCGACGTGGCCACCGCCGACAGCGACATCCCCGAGATGGTCGTCGACTATGCCAACGCGGTCCAGAACTTCCCCCGCCACCTGGGCATCCACTCCGGCGGGATGGTGATCTGCGACCGGCCGATCATCGAGGTCTGCCCGGTCGAGTGGGGCCGGATGCCCGGCCGCAGCGTGCTGCAGTGGGACAAGGACGACTGCGCGGCGGTCGACCTGGTCAAGTTCGACCTGCTCGGGCTCGGCATGCTGTCGGCGCTGCACTATGCGTACGACATGATCGAGGACGAACTCGACATCGGCACCATGCGGCTCGACGACGCCGAGGTCTACACGATGCTCTGCCGGGCCGACTCGGTCGGGGTGTTCCAGGTGGAGAGCCGCGCGCAGATGGCGACGCTGCCCCGGCTCAAGCCCACCCGGTTCTACGACCTGGTGATCGAGGTGGCGCTGATCCGGCCGGGGCCGATCCAGGGCGGCTCGGTGCACCCGTACATCCGCCGCAAGAACGGCCTGGAGAAGCCGGACGTGCCGCACCGGCTGATGGAGAACGCGCTGCGCAAGACGCTCGGGGTGCCGCTGTTCCAGGAGCAGTTGATGCAGCTCGCGATCGACGTGGCCGGTTTCGATCCGGCCGAGGCCGATCAGTTGCGGCGCGCCATGGGCTCCAAACGGTCCGTGGAGAAGATGGAGAGGATCAAGAGGCGGTTGTACGAGGGGATGGCCGGCAACGGGATCACCGGGGAACTCGCCGACGACCTGTTCCACAAACTGTCCGCTTTCGCCAGCTACGGCTTCCCGGAGAGCCACGCGATGAGCTTCGCCTACCTGGTCTACGCGAGCGCCTGGCTGAAGCGGTACCACCCGGCGGCGTTCTGCGCGGCGCTGCTCAACGCCCAGCCGATGGGCTTCTACTCGCCGCAGACGCTGGTCGACGACGCGCGCCGGCACGGGGTTGAGGTGCGCCGCCCGGACATCAACCGCAGCGACGCGATGGCCACCCTGGAGACCACCCCGGACACCCGGCGCAAGGCCGGGGTGGGGGAGGCGCCGCAGGTCTGGGGGCTCGGCGGCCCGGCGGTGCGGCAGGGGCTGCGATCGGTGCGGACGATCGGGGCCGACCTGGCCGAGCTGATCGAGAACGAACGGCGGGAACACGGGCCGTACCGCTCCATGACCGATCTTGCCCGGCGGACCGGATGCTCGATCGCGAACCTGGAGGCGCTGGCCACGGCCGACGCCTTCGCCTCCTTCGGATTGTCGCGCCGGGAGGCGCTGTGGGCCGCCGGCGCGGCCGCCCAGGACAAACCGGACCGGCTGCCGGGGACGGTGACCGGCACCGAGGCGCCGACGCTGCCCGGGATGAGCGAGGTGGACCTGCTGGTGGCGGACGTGTGGGCGACCGGACTGTCGCCGGACACGCACCCGGCGCGGTTCCTGCGGGAGCAGCTGACCGGGGCCGGGGCGCTGTCGATCGCCGACCTGGGGACGGTGGCGGCGGGCAGCCGGGTGCGGGTCGGCGGGATCGTCACCCACCGGCAGCGGCCGGCGACCGCGGGCGGGGTGACCTTCGTGAACCTGGAGGACGAGACCGGGATGCTGAACGTGACCTGCTCGCCGGGGCTGTGGCTGCGGTACCGCCGGGTGGCGCGCAGCAGTGCGGCGCTGCTGGTGCGGGGCAGGCTGGAGAAGGTGGAAGGGGTGCTGAACCTGGTGGCGGACAGGTTGGACGCGCTGCACCCGCCGGTCACACCAGCCTCCCGCGACTTCCGCTGATATGCCGGAAATTTCCCGACAAATAGCATAGGGTGCGTCACCATGTTGCTACGCATCTGCACCGGTTTCGTCGCCGCGGTCGTCCTGGCCACCGCCGCGCCGGCCGCGGCGGCCCGACCGGAATCCCGGCTCGTCCTCACCTACGCCGGCGAGACGGGGCGTCCGGCGGCCGTCCGGCTCACCTGCGACCCGGACGGCGGCGAGCACCCGAAAGCCGCCCAGGCCTGCGCCGAACTCGGCCGGGTCGGCGCCGACCCGCGGAGACTCAAGCCCGCCGACCGGCTCTGCTTCATGCTCTACCAGCCGGTGACCGCGCAGCTGCGGGGCACCTGGCGGGGCCGGCCGGTGAAGTGGACCCAGCGGTTCGGCAACGGCTGCGAGATGACCCGCGCCACCGGGGTGCTCTTCGCCTTCTGACCGACGCCGTTCCTGATAACGGGTTGGTCCGGCCGATAGGCTTGCGCGCGTGGACACCGCTATCGCACGTACCGGCCGGCCGCTCGTCACCGCCCGCACCGCCGCGGTCTGGGCCGTCCTGCGCCGTGAACTGGAGCGCAACGCCGGCCGCGAGCTGACCGTCCTGGACGTCGGCGGGGGCACCGGCGGGTTCGCTGTGCCGCTGGCCGAGGCCGGGCACACCGTCACCGTGATCGACGCCAGCCCGGACGCGCTGGCCGCGCTGACCCGCCGGGCCGCCGACGCCGGGGTCGCCGGCCGGGTCCGGGCCGTGCAGGGCGACGGCGACGCGCTCGCCGGCCTGGTCGAGCCGGGCAGCGCCGACCTCGTCCTGTGCCACGCCGTGCTGGAGGTGGTCGACGACCCGGCGCGGGTGGTCACCGCGATCGCCGGCGCGCTGCGGCCCGGCGGGGCCCTCAGCCTGCTGGTCGCCGGGCGGGCCGCAGCGGTCCTCGGCCGCGCCGTCAACGGGCACCTGCGGGCGGCGTCGGCGCTGGTCACCGACCCGGAGGGCCGGTCCGGGCCGCGCGACACGCTGCGCCGGCGGTACGACGCGGAGACCGCCGCCGCGCTCCTGCGGACCGCGGGGTTCGAGGTGGAGCAGACCCACGGCGTACGGGTGGTCGCCGACCTGTTGCCGGCCGCCGTGCTCGACGAGGACCCGCAGGCGGTGCTGGAGCTGGAGCTCGCGCTGAGCGCGCAGCCGCCGTTCCGGGACATCGCCTCCCAGCTGCACCTGTTCGCGCGCCGGCCATGAGCGCTGTCCCGGCCGCCGGCGCTGACCCGGGCGGCTCGTCGTCCGCCGCTGATCGTCTTTCCGGCGCCGGTGCGGATCCGGGCGGCCTGTCGTCCGCCGCTGATCGTCTTGTCGATGCCGGTGTGGATCCGAGCGGGCCGGCTCCCGACGACGGGCTGCATCCGGACGCGCTGCGGACCGTTCATCCGGCGTACGGGTCGGGCAGCCTCGCCGACCTGCTGCCCAGCGTCAGTGCCGTGCTCGGCGTGCCGGGCGCGGCCGACGTGCTCGGTCTCGGCGCCCGCCTGGACGGCGTCGACCGGATCGCCGTGCTGCTGATCGACGGCCTCGGCGCCTACCAGCTGCCGCTCGCCGCGCCGCACGCCCCGGTCCTGGCCGACCTGGCCGCCGGCGGGCGTGGGCACGCCGCGACGCTGACCGCCGGTTTCCCGTCCACCACCCCGGTCAGCCTGGTCACGCTCGGTGCCGGGGTGCCGCCCGGCGCGCACGGGGTGCTCGGATTCACCGTCCGCCGCCCGGACGGCCGGCCGCTCACCCACATCCTGTGGGACGACGACCCGGACCCGCGGCGATGGCAGCCGGTCCCGACCCGGATGGAGCTGGCCGCCGCGGCCGGGGTGCGGGTCACCGTGGTCAGCCGGCCGCAGTTCGAGGGCAGCGGGCTGTCCCTCGCGGCGAACCGGGGCGGCGTCTACCGCGGCGCCGCGGACGGTGCCGCGGTCGCCGACGGGATGCTGGCCGCGCTGCGCGAGGCGGACGGGCCGGCGCTGGTCTACGGGTACCACCCCGATCTGGACCACTTCGGGCACGAGGACGGGGTGGGTTCGCCGAGCTGGCGGGCGGCGGCCCGCGGGGTGGACCGGCTGCTGGACCGGGTGGTGCACGGGCTGCCGCCACGCTCCGCGCTGCTGGTGGTCGCCGATCACGGCCAGCTGAACGTGCCGATCGAGGGCCGCCGGGACATCGCCGCGATCCCGGAGCTGCGGGACGGCGTGGTCGGGGTCGCCGGTGAGTCCCGGGTCCGCTACCTGCACGTGGCGGACGGCGCGCGGGATGACGTGATCGCCAGCTGGCGCGGGGTGTTCGGCGCCGAGGCATCGGTACTGACCCGCGAGGAGGCGATCGCCGGGGGCTGGTTCGGGCCGGTGCCGGCCGCGCACGCCGGGCGGATCGGCGACGTGGTGGTGATCTGCCACGGCCGGGCGGTGGCGATCGCCTCCGGGTGGGAACCGGTCAAGGCGGGACAGCTGGTGGCGTACCACGGATCGGTCACCGCGGCCGAGATGACCGTGCCGTTGTTGATCGCCCGCTGAGCGCCCGGCATCCGCATCACTCGATGTCGTGATTGTTTCACCATAGGTAATTGGGCTGGTGAGCCGGGCTTTTCGGACGAATCGATCTTCCGGGCAGGGAAAATCACCCGCACTCGGCCGTCGTCCCGCTTTCCGACCCGCCGACCCCCTCGTAGACTTGCGTGATAAGGCAGCCGACGGCTGCCCCGGCCCCACTTTGGGCCGGACATGCGCCCGGGGAGGAATGCCGTGCCGCTCTCGGAGCACGAGCAGCGGCTGTTCGATCAGATCGAGCGGTCGCTTGCCGAGGACCCCAAGTTCGCCTCGGCTGTGCGGGCCAGCGACCCGCGTTTCCACGCACGGCGCCGGCTCATCATCGCCGCGTTCGTGATCGTGCTGGGCCTGGCCCTCGTCGTCTACGGAGCGGCTTCCGGCACCGTGTTGCTCGGCGTCGCCGGCTTCGTCGTGATGCTGGGGGCGGCCGCGTTCGCGATGCAGTCGCGCAAACGCGGGCAGGCCCCCGACCTCAAGTCGGTCGGCGGGACCGCCTCGCGGCGCACCCGTCAGGGCCGTAAGGGCAACGGCGGTCTGCTGGACCGCCTGGAGGACCGCTGGAGGCAGCGTCCGGAGGGGCATCGCTGACGGCCCCACCCGGCACCCGACGATCGGCGGCCTCCGGGCCGCCGTCGTCGTTCTCTGCTTCCGGCGGCGCGTCGTGAGTTCCGCGCGCCCCGTCCAGTCGTCATTCTCTGCTTTCGGTGGTGGGTCGTGACGCTCCCGCGGCCCGTCATGAGTGCTTCCGGTGGTGTGCCGTAAGCCATGCCCGGGCGCATCAGGTCGTCATTACATGCTTCCGGTGGTGCGCCGCGTGGCGGCCCGTCGGGTCATTCTCTGCTTCCCGCGGTACGCCCTGTCCGGCCCAGCGGGTCAACCGCACATGTCGGGGCCGGCACGCATAGCCGGGCAGACGCCGAGGCCGGAAACTTCACGCGGCGCCGTCCTCCGGGACGGCGCCGCTCATGCTGAAGGTCGTTGTCGATGCGGCCCGCCGCGGATGGTGCGGCGCCCGCGGAGGCGGGTGGTGTGTCGCTGGCCGCCACCGAGTGGCAGCCGCCGAGTGACAGCCGCCTGGTGGCGGCTGCCGACGGCGCCTGGTGGCGGCCACCGACGGTGTCTGTCGTGCGGCCGCCGGCGGTGCCTGTCGGGCGGCCGCTGGCGGTGCCTGTCGGGCGGCCGCTGGCGGTGCCTGTCGGGCGGCCGCCGACGGCGTCTGCCTGGTAGTCCCTGGTAGCCGCTGGCGGCGCCTACCGCCCGCGGGGGAGCAGGCGGCGGGGGTTGAAGCGGGTCAGGAAATCGCCGGTGCTGGCGGCCGCCTCCATCGTCCGGGTGCCCGCCTCGGCCAGGCCGAGACGCCAGCTGAGCAGGATCGACGGCGGGAACAGCGCGGCCCGCAACCGGACCCACCCGGTGGTGGAGTGGGCCAGGCCGGCGCGGACCCGGCGCAGGGCCGTGGTCAGTTCGGCGCCCTGCATCGGCTGGCGGGCGTACCGGGCCCGTTCCTCGGCCGTGCCGAGCAGCTCGGCGGCGCCGGCCGCGTCCGCTTCCAGCAGGGCCTCCTTGACCAACCGCTGGGCGGTCAGCCGCGGGGTCTCGGTCGGGTCGACCGCGAACTGGAAGTCGACCATGGTGTCGATCAGCTCGTCCCATGCCGCGTGGGCGTCGGCCCGGGCCTGCGCCGACCCGGGGGACACCTCGATCCCGGTGACCGCGCCGGACGGTCCGGCGATGCCCGGGTCGACCGAGGTCGCCGGGGGTGGCCCGACGGTCGCGGCGTGCCGTTGGCGCCGGAGCAGGACCCGACGCAGGGCCGGGACCAGCAGCAGCGCAATCATCGTGGCGACCACCGCGCCGACGATCAGGCCGGTCCAGCTCTGCTGGTCGCTCTCGAAGGTGCCGCCGGTGGCCAGGTCGCTGCCGTCATCGGCCCGGTTGGGGCGCTTGCCGGTGCCGGCCGCGGCGGCGGACGCGCTGGCACCGGCGACCGGTGCGGTCGTCGCCGAGGCGGTCGGTGTCGCGGTCCGGTCGGTGTCCGGCGCCCAGTTCGAGCGGGACGCGCCGGCCACCGAGCCGGCCGGTGTCGCGTCGAACGGCACCCAGCCGAAGCCCTGCAGGTAGACCTCGGTCCAGGCGTGCGCGTTGCGGTTGGTGATCACGTACGCACCGTTGTCCTGCGGGGTGCCGCGGGTGAACCCGAACGCCACCCGGGACGGGATGCCGGCGTCGCGGACCATCCACGCCATGGCCGCCGCGTACTGCTGGCAGTAACCGGTCTTGTTCCTCAGGAACGCCTCGATGTCGGAGAGGTTCCCGGTGGACTGGGTCGACACGCTGTAGTTGAAGTTGTTCTTGCGGGAGAAGAACTCGTAGATCGCGCGGATCTTGTCGTAGTCGTTCGTCTTCCCCTTCACCAGCCCGGCGACCAGCGTGTCCACGTACTTGTTGTCCGGGTGGGCGGTGAACAGCTTGCGCATCGGGTCGTCCGGCCCGAGGGCCGGCGCGGTCCGCAGCTGGGCCGGCGTGTACAGCGCCCGCAGATAGTCGATCGAGTACTTCTGCTTGCCGGTGTTGCTGCGGTTGGAGTACAGCACCTGCTGGTTGGGGTCGTACGCCCAGTTGCCGGACAGATCCTTGATCGCGATCGGGTTCGAGTACATCGGGGCCATGCTCTGCCGCAGCAGGTCGCTGACCTCGATGTCGGCGTGATGCTGCTGGAAGGCCACCTGGTCGGTCGCGCCGTCGTGGTGCGGGTCGGGCAGGCTGCCCGCCTTGAGCGTGTTGCCGCCCGGCGGCTGGTTGCTGAAGCCGTCGTTGCTGAGCAGGTCGGCGACGCCGAACCGGAGGTAGAACGGGTCCTTCTCGTCGGTGCGCACCTTGAGCAGGTTGACCGTGGTGGTCTGGTTCAGCTGGCCGCTGAGCTTGGCGAACAGGTTGATCTGGCCGCCGCCCTTGCCGAGGCCGCCGCCGGCCCCGCTGCCACCCTGGGTGAGCTGGGACAGCAGGCCGCCGTTGACGGTCGGCACGATCAGCGGCAGCAGCACCGCCACCAGCACGCCGGCCAGGCCGAGCCGGCGGCCGGCCGAGGCCAGCGGGGACGGCTCCCAGACGTCGACGTCCCGGCCGTCGCCGGTGAACCGGCGGCCGAACCGGCGCACCCGGTCCACGTTGTCGGCGACCAGCAGCCACAGGTAGCCGCAGGCGCCGATGATGAACGGGGTGACCGGGACGCTGTCCAGGTAGACCGCGACCGGGATGGAGTAGATCGCGAGCATCGGCAGCCCGGCCAGGGCCGGCCGCCGGAACACCGCGGTGAGCAGGTCGACCACGATGGCGACCACGCCGATCCCGAGCGTCGCCACGAACAGCAGGCCGTCGCGGTCGGGCACCGGCACGGCGTACGCCCGGGTGTCGTCCCCGGCCTGCTGGATGAGGTCGCCGAAGTGCGCCAGCGTGGCCGGGGTCGGCACCAGCAGCTCGTGCCCGCTCGGGAAGATCCAGGTGAGTGTGATCAGCAGGCCGGCGACCATGCCGAGCGCCTGCGCCCAGCTGGGGAACCGCAGGGTCCGGGTGAGCACCGCGGTGCCGGCGATCATCACGACGGTCAAGACCACCCGCAGCAGCCAGCTCCAGGTGTCGAAGATGGTGGCGAGCGGGGCCGAGCCGAGCAGGGTGGCGCCGGCCGCGACGAGTCCGAGACGACGGCGGCCGGTCATCGGGTCACCCCGCTGACCGTCTCGGCCATCGCCGCGCGGTAGGCGAAGCCCTGTGAGCCGCGGCCCACCGTGGGCCACAGCGCCGGCAGGGTGTCGCCGTGCGTGACCGGTACCGAGCGCCAGCCGCCACGGACCAGCGCCAGTGACGCCGCCGCGTGCTCCCGGTCCGACTCCTGCCGGTCCCCGGCGGTCATCGGCACCCAGGTGTCGCTGTCGATGGCGAACCCGATGCAGGTCGCGCCGTTGCCGCGGAGCTGCCCGAGCAGCTGCGCCTCGGCCGTGGTGAGAGTGCCGAACAGGCCGATCACCAGGCCGCCGTCGGATCGCCGGCGGACCTGCTCGACCAGCAGCGCCAGGTCGCCGGCCGCGGCGAGTTTCACGTCGGCCAGGGCGTCCAGGATCAGGCCGTCACCGCCGGGCTCGCTGCCGTCGAGGTCGGACCCGTCGCCGGTGACCAGACGCACCTTGTAGCCGGCCTCGCGCAGGTGCGCCGCGATGCTGGCGGCCGCCGAGACGGCCCACTCGAAGCTGGCGGTCGGACCCTCGCCGCGGTGCGCGATCGCCCGGGTGTCCAGCACCACGGTGGCCCGGCTCTCCCAGGGCTGCTCCTCGCGGCGGACCATCAGCTCGCCGGTGCGGGCGGTGGACCGCCAGTGCACCCGGCGCAGGTCGTCGCCGCGCCGATACTCCCGGGTGGCCGCGTCGTCCTCGCCGTGCACCGCCACCGAGCGGGCCCGGCTGTCCCCGGTCCCCGCGTACTCCCCGGCCAACCGCACCCGGGGGAGCGGCGTGACCTGCGGGATCACGGTGAGCTGGTCGACGCTGGGGAACGAACGGGTCAGCTCGCACAGTCCGAACGGGTCGGTCAGCCGGATCACCAGCGGGCCGATCGGGTACCGCCCACGGACGTCGGCGCGCACGGTGTAGGCCACCGAGCTGGCCTGTTGCGCGCCGAGACGTTCCAGCACCACCCGGGGGCGGCTGCCCAGCGCGTACGGCAGGCGGTCCTCCAGCAGCATGGTGCCGGTGGGCAGCCGGGACAGGTTCTGCAGGCGCAGGATCACCCGGGCGCTGGAGCCGACCGGGGCGCGGCCCGGCTCCAGCGACCGGGTGCAGGCCAGCTTGTAGCGGCTCCGGCCGACGTACGCCGCGGCCAGCAACGGCAGGGCGGCCAGCAGCACCGCCACGCGCAGCAGGTCGCGCTCACCCAGGATGAGCGCCGAGATGCCGGCGGCGATCGCGGCGGCCAGGAACGAGCGGCCGCGCGTGGTGAGTCCCCGCAGCGCCTCCCGCATGGTCATCGCCCCCGGGACTCGTACTGCGTGCCGCCGGTCCGGGTGTCGTACGGATTCCGGTTGGCCACCGGGATCGGCAGCCGGTGCACGATCTCCGAGACGATGGTGTCCGTGGTGCGCCGGTTCAGCTGGGCGTCCGCGGTCGGGATCAGCCGGTGCGCGAGCACCGGCACGGCCAGCGCCTGCAGGTCGTCCGGGAGCACGTAGTCGCGGCCCTCCAGCGCGGCGACCGCCTTGGCGGTGCGCAGCAGCTGCAGGGTGGACCGCGGGGACGCGCCGAGGCGGATCTCGGGGGCCTCCCGGGTCGCGGTGACCAGGGCGATCGCGTACTGCTGGACGGCGTCCGCGGCGTGCACCGCGCGGGCCGTGTCGATCAGCCGGCGGACCAGTGCGGCATCGGCCACCGCGTGGATGTCGTTGAGCGGGTCGTGGTCGCCGTGCAGGCCGAGCATGGCCAGCTCGGCCCGGGGGTCCGGGTACCCCATCGCGATCCGGGCGGTGAACCGGTCCCGCTGCGCCTCCGGCAGCGGGTAGGTGCCCTCCATCTCGATCGGGTTCTGGGTGGCCACCACCATGAACGGCGCCTGCAGCTCGTAGGTGGTGCCGTCGACGGTGACCTGCCGTTCCTCCATGCACTCCAGCAGCGCGGACTGGGTCTTCGGCGAGGCGCGGTTGATCTCGTCGCCGACCACCAGGTTGGCGAAGACGGCGCCCGGCTTGAACTCGAAGTCCCGGGTCTCCTGGTTGTAGACGCTCACCCCGGTGACGTCGCTGGGCAGCAGGTCCGGAGTGAACTGGATCCGGCGGACCGAGCAGTCGATGGAGCGGGCCAGGGCCTTGGCGAGTTTGGTCTTGCCGACGCCCGGCACGTCCTCGATCAGCAGGTGACCCTCGGCCAGCAGGACCGCGAGGGCCAGCCGCACCGTCGCACTCTTGCCCTCGATGACCTGCTCGATGTTGGTCATGATGGCCTGCGTCGCGGTGCGGAACTCGGCGTTCGACAGCGGTCCGGTCGGCTCGCCCCAGGTCGGCGTTGTCACGGGCTTCCTCCAAGTGATACGTACCCCGCGGTGGACGACTCACCGTCGTCAGGGCACCCCAAGTCTGCGGGCGCCCAGCGGTCCGTGAACCTCCGGCGCTCGCCGCCCGTCCTGACAGGTTAGCTCCGCCGGTACACCCCTCCGAAAGGCCGGAACGAGCAGGGTTTTCGAGAAAACCGGACGAACATGGTCCATTTACCGAGAGTGATGGGGCCGTACGGGGTATACCGGTCGCCCGGCGTTACGGAGAGCGAGTATCATGGCGCGCATGGCTTGGTCTGTTCTGCTCCTTAGCCGGCCGCGCTGACCGACCCTTCGGTACAGTGCGGCGCCCCCTCCTGCGTGAGGGGCTTTTTTGTGCCCGGAGCGCGGAACCCCACCAGCCCACTGACGTAGACGAGATGGTGAAGATGAGCGAGACCGACAACCCGTTCCGCTACACCGCCGCGCTGGCCGGCGAGATCGAGCTGCGCTGGCAGCGGTACTGGGCGGAGAACGGGACGTTCCACGCGCCCAACCCGACCGGCGAGCTGGCCGACCCGGGACACCCGCGGGCCGGCGCCCCGAAACTGCACGTGCAGGACATGTTCCCGTACCCGTCCGGGGCGGGTCTGCACGTCGGGCACCCGCTGGGCTACATCGGCACCGACTGTTACACCCGGTTCCAGCGGATGGCCGGTTACAACGTGCTGCACCCGATGGGCTTCGACGCGTTCGGCCTGCCGGCCGAGCAGTACGCGGTGCAGACCGGCACCCACCCGGCGGTCACCACCGCGGCCAACGTCGAGCGGTACCGGCAGCAGCTGCGCCGGCTGGGCCTGGCGTACGACGAGCGCCGGTCCTTCTCCACCACCGACCCGGAGTACTACCGCTGGACCCAGTGGATCTTCCTGCAGGTCTTCAACTCCTGGTTCGACCCGGAGCAGGGCCGGGCGCGGCCGATCGATGAGCTGATCGCCTCCTACGAGGCCGGCGAGCGGGGCGCGGCCTGGGCCACCCTGTCCCCGGCCGAGCGGCGCAAGGTGATCGACGGCCACCGGCTGGCCTACGTGAGCGAGGCGCCGGTGAACTGGTGCCCCGGCCTGGGCACCGTGCTGGCCAACGAGGAGGTGACCCCGGACGGCCGGTCCGAACGGGGCAACTACCCGGTCTTCCAGCGCAGTCTGAAGCAGTGGATGATGCGGATCACCGCGTACGGCGACCGCCTGGTCGACGACCTGGACGCGCTGGACTGGCCGGAGCCGGTCAAGCTGATGCAGCGCAACTGGATCGGCCGGTCGCAGGGCGCGCATGTCGACTTCGCCGTCGATGCGGACCGGATCACGGTATTCACCACGCGGCCGGACACGCTGTTCGGCGCGACGTACATGGTTCTGGCTCCGGAGCACGCGCTGGTCTCGAAGATCGTGCCCGCCGCATGGCCGGCCGGGACGAAGGAGGCCTGGAAGGTCGCCGGCACCCCGGCGGAGGCGGTCGAGGCCTACCGGGTCACCGCCGCCGCCAAGACCGAGGAGGAGCGCACCGCCGACGGCAAGGTGAAGACCGGCGTCTTCACCGGGGCGTACGCGGTCAACCCGGTCAACGGCGCGAGCATCCCGGTGTTCATCGCCGACTACGTGCTGGCCGGGTACGGCACCGGCGCGATCATGGCGGTGCCCGGCCACGACCAGCGCGACTTCGAGTTCGCGACGGTGTTCGAGCTGCCCGTCGTTCGGACGATCGCCACTCCGGAAGGTTGCGAGGGTGCCTACGTCGGCGACGGCGAGGTGATCAACTCGGAGTTCCTGAACGGCCTGAACAAGGACGAGGCCAAGGCGGCGATGATCGCCTGGCTGGAGGAGCGGGGCAAGGGCGCCGGCGCCACCACCTACCGGCTGCGGGACTGGCTGTTCAGCCGGCAGCGGTACTGGGGCGAGCCGTTCCCGATCGTGTACGACGAGACCGGGCTGCCGATCGCGCTGCCCGAGTCGATGCTGCCGGTCGAACTGCCCGACGTCGACGACTTCTCGCCGCGCACCTTCGACCCGGACGACGCGGACACCGAGCCGGAGACCCCGCTGTCCCGCAAGAAGGAGTGGGTGCAGGTCGAACTGGACCTGGGCGACGGGCCCAGGATGTACACCCGCGAGACCAACACCATGCCGCAGTGGGCCGGCTCCTGCTGGTACGAGCTGCGCTACCTGGACCCGCACAACGATCACGCGCTGGTCGACCCGGCCAACGAGGCGTACTGGATGGGTCCGCAGCGCCCCGGCGACCCGGGCGGCGTCGACCTGTACGTCGGCGGCGTCGAGCACGCGGTGCTGCACCTGCTGTACGCCCGTTTCTGGCACAAGGTGCTGTTCGACCTGGGCCACGTCTCGTCCTTCGAGCCGTTCCGCAAGCTGTTCAACCAGGGCTACATCCAGGCGTACGCGTTCCGGGACGCCCGTGGGGTCATCGTGCCGGCCGAGGAGGTCGTCGAGCGCGACGGCAAGTGGTACCACGGTGACCAGGAGGTCGCCCGGGAGTACGGCAAGATGGGCAAGTCGCTGAAGAACGTGGTGACCCCCGACGAGATGTGCGACCAGTACGGTGCGGACACCTTCCGGGTGTACGAGATGGCGATGGGCCCGCTGGACGTCTCCCGCCCCTGGGAGACCCGCGCGGTGGTCGGCTCGCAGCGCTTCCTGCAGCGGGTCTGGCGACTGGTGGTCGACGAGGAGACCGGGGCGATCCGGGTCACCGACGCCGAGCTGGACCCGAAGTCGCGCAAGGTGCTGCACCGGGTCATCGCCGGGGTCCGCGAGGACATGGCCGAGCTGCGGTTCAACACCGCGATCGCCAAGCTGATCGAGCTGACCAACACGCTGACCCCGCTGGCGACGGTGTCCCGCGAGGCGGTCGAGCCGCTGGTGCTGATGCTGTCGCCGTTCGCCCCGCACCTGGCCGAGGAGCTGTGGGGCAGGCTGGGCCATGCGGGGACGCTGGCGTACGCCGACTTCCCGCAGGCCGACCCGGCCCAGCTGGTCGCCGACTCGATCACCTACCCGGTGCAGGTCAACGGCAAGGTCCGCGGCCGGGTCGAGGTCGCTCCGGACACCCCGGAGGCGGAGGTACGGGCGCAGGCCCTGGCCGCCGTGGCCGAGGCGCTGGGCGGCAAGGAGCCGAAGAAGGTCATCGTGGTGAAGGGCCGCCTGGTCAGCGTCGTCGTCTGACGGGACGACCGGGGCCGCCGGGTGAGGGAGAGCGTGGCAGCTTCCTCACCCGGGCGGACGGCCGCTCACCGGGCTGATGGGATGCTCCCGGGAGGCGCGGCGGGGCCGGAAAACCGGTGCTGCGAGGCGCGGCGGTGCTGCGCGGCGCGGCGGTGCTGCTACGCCCGTACGGCCGAATCGGCAGTTGACGGTGCCGTTGCGGCGTCGCGGCGGGCGGTGTGGCGCCAGCGGAGCACGATCGCCGTCGACAGGATGAAGCTGACCACCGCGGGGGCGATCGTGATCGCGTTCATCCGGCCCGGTGAGGCCACCGCGGCGCCGATCACCGCGTAGGTCACCGTGGACGGGATGGCGGCGATCGTGGTGCCCAGCAGGTAGCGCTTGCGGCAGACGCTGGTGGTGCCGTAGGCGTAGCCGATCAGGCCGAACGGCGCCAGCGGCAGGAACCGGACCAGCAGCACGGCGGCCAGGCCGCGGCGGTTGAGCCAGCCGTCCAGCCGGGCCAGCCGGCCGCCGGCCCGCGCCTGCAGCACCCCGCGACCGGCCCAGCGGCCCAGGTAGTAGGTGGCGGCCGCGGCGATCACCGCGGCGGCCAGCGCGGCGACCGCGCCGATCGCGGCGCCCAGCAGCGCGCCGCAGGCGACCGTGACCGCGGTCCGCGGGACCAGCGCCGACAGCAGCAGGCCGCCGAGAACCGCGACGGCGACCGCCGCGCCCGGGCCGAGCGCGACCACCGCGTCACCGATGTCGCGGAGCGGGAGCAGGGCGGAGGCCGCGGCCAGCGCGCCGATCACGACGGCGAGCAGACCGAGCCGGACCAGGCGCTTCCGGCGGGACGGCACGCTCGTGTGGTGATCAGGTGTGTCGGTCATGCAGCCTTACCGCCCCAACTTTCTCGCCGGTTCCCGAATCGGTCGTGCAGCTCTTTCCGTCTTAAGCCGGGCTCGCCGCGGCGAGCCGTTCGCCCCGGAGCCGGTCGGCCCAGGAGTCGTCGAGGGGCGCAAGCCTATCCGCGCCCGTGGACCAACGCAGTAGCAGATCGGCTAGCGCTGGGTTGCGAGACAGCGCGGGGCCGTGCGAATACGTCCCGATGATCTTGCCGGCCCAGGCCCCCTCGGTCTGCCCGTCGTTGCCGATGCCACCGGTCACCCGGGCCAGGGGCGCGGCGTGTGCGCCCAGGTGGGTGCGGCCGCCGTGGTTCTCGAAACCGGTCAGCGGGGGCAGGCCCAGCCGCGGGTCGATGTCGCCCCGCAGCTCGCCGACCGCCCGGCTCTCACCCCGGTCCGAGGTGATGTCGAGCAGGCCGAGCCCGGCACATTTGGTCCCCTTGGCGAAGAACGAGTGACCGAACAGCTGGTAACCCGCGCAGATCGCGAGCACCGAGGCGCCCTGGCTGACCGCGCGGTGCAGCCCGCCGTCGGCGATCAGTCGCTGGGCGGCCAGCGCCTGCGGGCCGTCCTCGCCGCCACCGATGAGATAGATGTCGGCGGTCGTCGGCATCGGCATGTCCGAGCGGACCTCGTAGGTCTCGACCGGGATGCCGCGGGCCGCCGCCCGGTGCGCCAGGATCAGCAGATTGCCCCGGTCACCGTAGGTGGAGAGCAGGTCGGGGTAGATCCAGACGATCCGGAGGGTGCTGTCGTTCATGCTGTGACCTCGGTGTTAGTTGACACGGTCGAGCACCGCGCGGATGTCCTGGAACGCCGTGTAGTTGGCGATCACCTCGAGCCGGCCCGGCGGCACCTGCGCCACCGCCTCGTCGAAGGTGTGTACGTGCCGGAACGGCACCTGGTTCACCTGCAGCCGGACGGCCAGGTCGAACGCCCGGTCGCCGGTGATCAGGACCGGACGGTCGCGCAGCGGGGCGAAGTCGACGTCCCACAGCCAGGAGGTGTCCAGGCCGTCGGGGTCCCGCGCGTTGATCGAGAGCAGGGTCGGCGCCTGGTCGGCCATGTCGAACGCCTCCAGCCAGCTCGCCGGGTTCTTGGCGAGCAGCAGCCGGATGTTGCGGCCGTCCCGGTCGACCTGGGCGTAGCGTCCCGCGATCGAGGTCACCCGGGAGAGCCGGGGGAGCGCCTCGATCGGGCGAACCCCGAATTCGCCGGCGACCGCGAGGGCGGTGGCCGCGTTGCCCAGGTTGACCTTGCCCGGCAGCTGCAGCTTGACCAGGTGCCAGTCGCCGCGCGGGTCGATCACGCCGTCCTCCTCGACCACCCACTGCGGGGTCGGGCGGCGCAGCGGGCAGCCGGTGCACCACCAGTCGCCGTTCGCGCGCTCGATCGGGTGGCCGCTCTCCGGGCAGACGAACGAGTCGTCGTGCCAGCGCTGACCGGCGCTGAACCAGATGGACTGCGGGCTGCCGGCGGCCGCCCAGACGACCATCGGATCGTCCGCGTTGGCCACCACCCGGATCTCGGGGTGGCCGGCCAGCGCGGTCTTCCACAGCTGCGCCATCATCGCCACCTCCTTGGCCCGGTCGAGCTGGTCGCGGGAGAGGTTGAGCAGCGCCACCACCTTGGGCCGGGTGGCGTCGATCACCTGGGCCAGGTAGTGCTCGTCGACCTCCAGCACGGCGAACGGGGTGTGCCCCTCCTTCGCGAGCGCGGAGGTGTGCCCGGTGGGCATGTTGGCGCCGTACGAGTTGGTGGCGACCCGGCCGAGCACGCCGACCGCGGCCGCGGTGAGCCGCGTCGTGGTCGTCTTGCCGTTGGTGCCGGAGACCAGCGCCACCGCCCGGCCCGAGGAGAGATGCGCCAGCAGGTCGGGGTCGATCTTGAGGCCGATCCAGCCGCCGATCACCGAGCCGTCGCCGCGGCCCGCGGCCCTGGAGAGCGCCGCCGCGGTCTTCGACGCGGTGGTCGCGACTATCGCCCGCAAGGGCATCTTCCCGTCCGTCACGCCAGCGAGGGTACCGGACCGCGGGGTCACGTCGAGTTGCCGGAAGGTCCGGTCCCCGATGGCGGGCCGGGTAATCCGGTCGAGTTACCGCGTGTGCGCTCGTCCGGGTTACCGGCCGAAAAAATGTGTGTTCTGGTTCACTGACCTGGATCGACAGATCGTATGCGGTCGAGCACTCAAAGCAATGACATTTGTTTTCCGGAGCTAGCAAATTGGACAGTGGCTCACGTGCCAATCACGGTGAGTAATCACATCGCACCTGACGATCGAGGGCGAAGTCGGGTACCAAAGATTCACCGGCGGCAACCGCTCGCCGGCCGCGCCGACCGGACCACGCCGAGCCCTGCCCCGGACTGGTCGACGCGACCACCGCAATGCACCGAAAGCTGACAAGGCATCAGGGGGCAGGGACGGGGGAACCAATCCCGGTCCGCACCAGCGTCGCGCCCCACGGGCGACGTGGACCTTGGGGTGAAGCCACTCAGGTGGCCGGGCAGCCTTCCCGCCCGAACCCGACAGCTAACCTCGCAGGCGTGCCGGAGGGAAAACCTTACCGTGCACGAACACCGTTCGAGCCATGGCCGCCGCATGTCCGGCGCCGGTACCGCAGCACTCTCCCTGGGGCTCTGCCTCTGCGCCGGCCAGCTGATCGGCGCGTCGCCCGCCGTAGCAGCCGAGGCGACGCCGGTCACCACCGCCGCGAACACCGTCCGGGCAGTCGCGCCGGCCGCCGCCAAAACCCTCGTGCAGCCCAGGCTGACCACCACGACCACCGCTCGCCGGATCACCGCGGGATCCGTCCTCAAGGTCACCGCCAAGGTGATCAACCCGAAGACCGGCAAGATCGCCAAGGGCACCATCCGCCTGCAGGGCTACCGCGGCGGCAAGTGGCAGACGTGGGCCACCAAGAGCAGCACCGGCGCGGTCACCTTCACCACCGGGCCCAAGTCGTCGATCTACATCCGGACCCTGTTCACCGGCACCGGCTACGCGCAGACCTCCAGCTCACGCATGCTGATCACGGTCCGCGCCAACGGCGGCGCACGGGTCCTGGCCGAAGCCAAGAAGCACGTCGGCGCCCTGTACAAGTTCGCCGCCGCCGGACCGAAACGGTTCGACTGCTCCGGCTTCACCCTCTACGTCTACAAGGTCGCGGCCGGCAGGAGCCTGCCGCACAAGGCTGACGCCCAGCAGCGCTACGGCAGCGCGGTGAGCAAGAGCCAGGCCCAGCCCGGCGATCTGATCATCTTCCGGTCCGGGTCGTACGGCTACCACGCCGGGATCTACGCCGGCGGCGGCTACATGTACGACTCGCCGCACACCGGGGCCCGGGTCGGCAAGCACAAGATGTACGGCAGCAACTACGTCGTACGCCGCATCGCCTGACCAGTCGTCGGCCTCCGCCTCGACCGGCTGCCGCCGGGTGTTTCCCGGTGGATGACGGACGGCGGCGGCGGTAAGCGCAGTAAGTGCAGTAAGTAAGGAAGCAACGCCAGTGGGGCGCGATCCGCATCGGATCGCGCCCCACTGGCGTTCCGGCCGCTGTCGGCTCACGGTCCGTGCTTCCTCAGGTTCCTGCTTCCCGGTACGTCGGTGGTCCCGCCCCGTCCGCATCCCGCTCTGCCTCGCCGGGCGATCGTCGCGGCCGCGCGCGGCTCGCCCCCTCGACTGACGCTGGCCTGGGCGCCGGGGCCGGCGGGCGGCGGCCAACTGGGCGGGGTGGTGGTGCGTGGGCCGGTAAGGGTGGTGGCGCGACTGTGGAGGGTGGGCCCGCAGGGGGTGGGTGGTCGGGAGTGGAGCGCGGTGGCGGGTGGATCAGGAGCCCGGGGGAGGCGGGGTGGAGGCTCCATTTTTCTCCACCGGAGGGCTCCACTTTCCTCCACGGGCGGGTTTGCGGGGCTTTCGTGCGGGGTGCGGTGGGCGTTTCCGGGGGAGTTTTCCGCCCGCTGAGCCGGATGTCGGAAACCGGACGTGGTGGATCATGCTCGGCGGGCTGCGTTTGCTCCACCACCTGTGAACTGGGATTACGTCCGCGAAAAGGGCTCGCGAGCGGTTGCTTTCGGGTTGCAGGTGGAGGGAAGTGGAGTAGAGTGGGGCCCAGTGGCAGGACCGAGGAACCGAAACCCTGGGACTCGAACCGCGGAGCCTGCCGGCCCGAGTTGACAGACGGTCCGCTCCCTCCGCGAAGGGACGGTCGTCCCGGCAAAGGGGTGGGGGCCGATGTTCCTCGGCACGCACACCCCTCGGCTGGACGAGAAGGGCCGGCTGATCCTCCCGGCGAAGTTCCGCGACGAGCTGGCGGGAGGTGTCGTGATCACGAAAGGGCAGGAGCGCTGTCTGTACGTGTTCCCGATGCCGGAGTTCCAGCGGATCGCCGGCCAGCTGCGTGAGGCGCCGGTGACGAACAAGGCCGCCCGGGCTTACAGCCGGGTGTTCTTCGCCAGCGCGCACGACGAGGTCCCCGACAAACAGGGCCGGGTCACCATCCCCACGCATCTGCGGGAGTACGCGAGTCTCGGCCGGGATCTCGTGGTGATCGGGGCCAGCACCAGGGTCGAGATCTGGGACCGGCAGTCCTGGGACGACTACCTCTCGGCGAGCGAGGAAGACTTCGCCGACATCCAGGAGGGGGTGCTGCCCGGCGGACTGTAGGGCGTGGCACTCGGTGGGCCGCTGGGAGTGCGGCCCGGACGCCACTGCTGCCGTACTGCGAGATCTCCAGCCGCTCCCGCTCCTGGCGCCTCTTCCCCGGCGCCAGGCGCGTGTCCCCAGCCGGCGCCAGCCGGCGCGGGATGCGAGCGGATGGGGATCTGGCGGTACGGATGCGCGGCCGGGCCGGTACGGATCAGCAGGGCACGGCAACACGGCAACGAACCGAGTGGAACGCGAGCGGGTGGGTCAATGGGGGTCGACATGGGGGAGCCGCGCGGCGCGCACGTTCCGGTGCTGCTGGAACGCTGCCTCGAGCTGCTCGGTCCGGCTCTGGCCCGGCCCGGCGCGGTGCACGTCGACTTCACGCTGGGTCTGGGCGGGCACGCCGAGGCGGTGCTGGAGCGGTTCCCGGAGGCGGTCCTGATCGGACTCGACCGGGACACCGAGGCGCTCGCCCACTCGCGGCACCGGCTGGCCCGGTTCGCCGAGCGGATCCATCTGGTGCACGCGGTCTACCACGAGCTGCCCCGGGTGCTCGACGAGCTCGACATCCCGGCGATCGACAGCGGACTCTTCGACCTGGGCGTGTCCTCGCTGCAGCTGGACGAGGCGGACCGCGGTTTCGCGTACGCGCAGGACGCCCCGCTGGACATGCGGATGGACCAGTCGCGGGGGATCACCGCCGAAGAGGTCGTCAACACGTACGAGCCGGGCGAGCTGGTGCGGATCCTTCGGCAGTACGGCGAGGAGAAGTTCGCGCCACGGGTGGTCAGCGCGATCGTGCGGGAGCGGCAGAAGGCGCGGATCGTCTCCACGGCCCGGCTGGCGGAGCTGATCAAAGACGCTATCCCGGCCGCCGCGCGGCGAACGGGTGGAAATCCCGCGAAAAGGTCATTCCAAGCACTACGCATTGAGGTCAACGGCGAGCTGGATGTGCTCGAGTCCGCGATTCCCGCGGCTTTGGACGTCTTGTCGCCCGGCGGGCGACTTGTGGTGATGAGTTATCAATCTCTGGAGGACCGGATCGTCAAGCGGGCGCTCACCGCGAGAGCGCGCAGCACCGGGCCGATCGACCTGCCGGTCGAGCTGCCCGGGACGGGTCCGACGCTGCGGCTGCTGACCAGGGGGTCGGAGTTGCCCAGCGAGGCGGAGGTGGCGGAGAACCCGCGGGCGGCTTCGGTGAAGCTGCGCGCGGTGGAACGGATCGAACTGGGTAAGACGGCGAACCAGCCGGGCGGGGCCGGCCGCGAACGGCCCCGGATGGTCGCCGAGCACGGGGGACAAGGGCGGCGACGCCCGGGGCTGAACCAGGAGGGGGAGGGGAAAGCATGAGCGAGCGAGAGGCGCCGCGGTCGGGGGGCCGTGCGGCGCAGCCGCGCTCCACTGCCGGGGAGCGCGCACGCGGAGCCGGCCGCGACACCCGGACCGGGGGAACCGGCGCCCGGGGGGCGCGCCAGACCTCCCGGCAGAACGACACGCGCGCGACGGCCGACGTGACCGGGCGCCCGGCGGACGCCCGCCGCGCCGGCATCGACCGGGACGCGGAGGCGACCACGCGCCGCGCGGCTGTCAAGCCGGAGGCGCGGGCGACGAGCCGTCGGGCGGCTGTGGAGGCGGAGGCGCGGGCGACGACCCGTCGGGCGGCTGTGGAGCCGGAGGCGCGGGCGACCACGCGCCGCGCCGGGGGTGAGCGGGCGGCGCAGCCCGGTGCTCGCCGGGCCGGGAGTGGGCGCGGGGCGACGGGCGGCACGCGCGGGTCCGGGATCGGGCGCGGCGAGCCGGTGACGGCCGGGTTGATGGTCGAGGGGACGGCGGCGAAGCGGCTGGACACCGTCGAGGTGGCCGCTCCGGCGCTGCCGCGGCTGCGGGTCGCGCCGCCGCTGCCGATCCGGGCGCCGCGGCCGACCTTCGCGGCCGGGCTGATCGTGCTCGTGCTGGTGGGGGTGGTCGGCATCCTGCTGATCAACACGAAGACCATGGAGCAGTCGTTCCAGCTGAACGCGCTCCGCAAGAACCAGACCGCGCTCGACGAGCAGCAGCAGGAGCTGGAGCAGCAGCTGATCCAGGCGTCCAGCCCCGGCAATCTGGCGGTCGCCGCGCGCAAGCTGGGCCTGGTGCCGGCCGACAACCCGGCGATGATCCGGCTGCCGGACGGCAAGATCATCCGGACACCGACGCCGGGTAGGGGTGCGGTTTCGGTGACCGCCCAGCAGCCGTCGACCGGCAGCACCGGCCACGGCGCCGCCGGCCAGGCCGCGACGGGTCAGGCCGCGGCCGGCCAGGCCGCGACCGGCCAGGGCACGACGGGCCAGGGCACGACGGGCCAGGGCACGACGGGCCAGGGCACCACCGGCCAGGCCGCGACCGGCCAGGGCACCACCGGCCAGGCCGCGACCGGCCAGGGCACGACGGGTCAGGGCACCACCGGCCAGGCCGCGACCGGCCAGAACGCGACCGGGCAGGGCACCACCGCACAGAACGCCGGGCAGGCCGGCGCCGGTCAGAACGTAGTGGGAACGGGGCAGTAAGCCGTGTCGCCGCGAGCCGACGACGAGACACCGCGCCGGGGCACTCCGCCCCGGCGCGGTGCGTCACGTGCCGTCCCCGCCGAGGGGACGGACGAGCAGCCGGAGCGCGCCGACCGGCGCGGGTTCTCCAGCATCGGGGAGGCCCGGGCCTACACGCCCCGCGGCCGCACCGTGGCCGAGCGCGGGCGCACCCCGCGGACCGGCCGCACCGCCGACCCGTTCCGCCCGGCGCTGCAGGTGGTCGAGGGTGGCGAGGGTGGCCCGCGCACCCGGCAGCGCGCCGCCCGCCCGGCCGGGGAGCCGGCCGGCGGCCGGAACTCCCGCGAGCCGGCCCCCGGCACCGAGAGACGATCGCCTCGGGAACGCGCCGGGAACGCTGAGCCCCGGGAACGCGCCGGGAACGCTGAGCCCCGGCAACGCGCCGGGAACGCTGAGCCTCGGGAACGCGCCGGGAGTGATGAGCCCCGGGGGCGCGTAGGAAACGGTGAGCCCCGGGAGCGCGCCGACAACCGCGCGCCCCGGGAGCGCGCCGGGAAGCGTGACCCCCGCGAGGCCGCCCGGGAACGCGCGGCGAAACGCGACCCGCGCGAGACCGGCCGCGAGCGCGGCGAGAAGCGTGACCCCCGGGAGATGGCCCGCGAGCGGGCGGAGCGGCGCGACCCCCGGCCGGCCCGCGAGGCCGCGCCGGCCCGGCGGGACGGGCGCGACGGGGCGCGTGCCCCCAGGGCGCGTCAGGCCTCCGCGGACGAGCCCCGCTCACGGCGTACCGCCGATCCGGAAGCCGGGGCACGACGGCGGGTGACCGGCGGAAGCGGTCCGGGCCGGGAGCCGGCGCGCCGGCTCCGGCCGGTGCCCGCCGAGCCGCCGAAGCTCGCCAACAGCACACGGCGGCTGCGGCTGGGCACGATCCTGGCGCTGTCGCTGTTCACCATGATCGGCATCCGGCTGGTGGTGCTGCAGGTGGCGACCTCGCCGGCCGAGGTGGACAAGCTGGTCGATCTGCGCAACGACCGGATGCATTCGATCAAGCTGCCGGCCGCGCGGGGCAGCATCCTGGACCGGGACGGCAACATCCTGGCGAACAGCGTCGAGGCGCGCTACATCTTCGCCGACCCGAGCAATCCCCGGCTGCAGAACGACATCCCGGGTACGGCGGCGGCGCTGGCCAGGCTGCTCGGCGTGCCGGCCTCCAAACTGGCCGCGAGCATGCAGCCGAAGATGGTCGACGGAAAGGCGTCGCAGTTCAGCTACCTGGCCCGGGGCGTCGACGTGTCGGTGGCCAACCAGATCGAGGCGCTGAAGAAGCCGGGCATCTACACGCACGCCGACGAGCGGCGTGAGCTGCCCGGCAAGGACCTGGCGGCGAACCTGATCGGGTTCATCGGCGACGATCAGCACGGTCTGGAGGGACTGGAGGCGCGCTACGACGACCTGCTGCACGGCACCGACGGGATGTGGGTCTTCGAGTCCGGCAAGGGCAAGCTGGACGGTCCGATCGCCGGCGGGTACCAGCAGGAGACGCCGGCCAAGCCGGGTGGCTCGCTGCAGCTGACGATCAACAGCTTCACCCAGTGGAACGCGCAGCACATCCTGGACGCCGAGGCGGAGCGCAACCACGCCACGGTGGCCGGCGCGGTGGTCCTGGACGTCAAGACCGGGGAGATCCTGGCCCAGGCCAGCTATCCGTACTACAACGCGGCCAAGGCGCTGGAGTACCAGCCGTCCGACCGGATCGACGTGCCCACCGCGGTGGTCACCGACCCGGGCTCCACGCACAAGGCGTTCGTCATCGGGGCGGCCCTGCAGGAGGGTCTGATCACCCCGGACTCGACGGTGGAGGTCGCGCCGGCGATCGTCGAGGGCGGCAAGACGTTCAACGACAGCCACGTCCAGCCCAAGGGCAGCAGGCTGACCATCGCCGGGATCCTCGCCTACTCGTCCAACGTGGGCACGATCCAGATCGGCAGCCGGCTGGGCAAGGACAAGATCTACGAGTACCAGCAGAAGTTCGGGCTCGGGAAGGCGACCGGCGAGGGCATGCCCGGTGAGGCGCCCGGTGAGCTGCTGGCGCCGCAGAACTGGAGCGGGTCGGCGAAGGGGTCGGTGCCGATCGGGCACAGCGTCTCGGCCACCCTGGTGCAGATGGCGGCCGGGTACGGCGCGATCGCCAACGACGGCGTGTACATCCAGCCGCACCTGATCAAGGCGACGGTGTCCGGAACCGATCACACGACGACCCCGGCGCCGGCGCCCGAGACGCACCGGGTGCTGGACGCCAAGATCGCCGCGGAGCTGCGCACGCTGATGGAGACGGTGGTCGAGGACAGCGAGGGCACCGGGGTGAAGGCCCAGGTGCCCGGTTACCGGGTGGCCGGCAAGACCGGCACCGGCAAGATGGTCGTCGACGGCGAGTACACCAGCCACAACGCCAGCTCGTTCGTCGGGATGGCGCCGGCGGAGAACCCACGCTACGTGGTCGCGGTCGCGATGGACGTGGCTAAGGGCACCGGCGGTGAGGTGGCCGCTCCGGCGTTCGCCCAGATCATGTCGGACACGCTGCTGCGCAATTCGGTGCCGCCGTCCACGACGAAACCGCCGACTTTCAAGATCCATGGATGAAGCCGGGCCGGATGGCGTTGACAGGAACACCTGGCCTACCGGGTAGGGTCTGACGCCGTGTCCGGCATTCCCCGACCCGAGACCGTCGCACCGCTCCCCCTCACGCGGCTCGCTGAGCTGCTGAGGGCAACGCTGCACGGTGGTGACATCGATGTCACCGGGGTCACTCACAGTAGTGGCGCGGTGCGCCCAGGTGATCTGTACGCGGCGCTGCCCGGCGCGAACCGGCACGGCGCCGAGTTCGTCGACGCGGCGGCCTCAGCCGGCGCGGCGGCCGTGCTGACCGATCCGGCCGGGCGGGACGCCGCGCTCGCCGCCGGGTTGCCGGTGCTGACGGTCGACGACCCCCGAGCGGTGCTCGGTGCGGCCGCCGCGGCGATCTACGGCGAGCCGTCCCGGCGGCTCACCATGATCGGCATCACCGGGACGGCCGGGAAGACCTCGACGTCGTACCTGGTGGAGGCCGGCCTGCGGGCCGCCGGGCGGGTGACCGGGCTGGTCGGCACGGTGGAGACCCGGCTCGGCGACTTCACCGTGAAGAGCGTGCGGACCACTCCGGAGGCCACCGACCTGCAGGCGATCCTGGCGGTCGGGGTGGAGCGCGGGGTCTCCGCGGTGGTGATGGAGGTGTCCAGCCACGCCCTGGTGATGGGGCGGGCGGACGGCATCCGGTTCGCCGCGTCCGGCTACACCAACTTCGGTCAGGACCACCTGGACTTCCATCCGACGTCGGAGGAGTACTTCGCGGCCAAGGCCCGGCTCTTCGACGGCCGGTCCGCGGTCGGCGTGCTCAACCGGGACGACGCTGCGGTGATGTCGCTCGCCACCCCGGAAACGGTGACCTATTCCGCGGCCGGGGACGAATCCGCCACGTGGTGGGCCTCCGATGTCCGCCCGTCCGCGTTCGGTCAGCTCTTCACCGCCCACGGCCCGGACGGCGTGACGGTCGAGACGGGTGTGGCGCTGCCCGGCCTGCACAACGTCGCCAACGCGCTGCTGGCCATCGCGCTGCTGGTCGCGACCGGCATCGATCCGCGGGTGGCCGGCGCCGGCGTGCGGGACTGCCGGGGCGTGCCCGGGCGGCTGGAACAGGTTCCGGCGCAGAGCGGGATCCTCGGCGTGGTCGACTACGCGCACAAGCCGAACGCGATCGTCGCCGCCCTGGCCGCGCTGCGTGACCTGGCCACCGCCCGCGGCGGCCGGCTGATCTGCGTGATCGGCGCCGGCGGTGACCGCGACAGGGGCAAGCGGCCGCTGATGGGCGAGGCGGCGGCCCGGGGCGCCGACCTGGTGATCGTCACGGACGACAACCCCCGGACCGAGGACCCCGCTTTCGTACGGGACGGGGTGCGCCGTGGCGCCGAGGACGCGCACGCCGGCAAGGTCGTCGAAGTGGCCGGGCGGCGGGCCGCGATCGTCGAGGCGGTCCGGCTGGCCGCCACCGGCGACGTGATCGCCGTGCTGGGCAAGGGCAACGAACAGGGCCAGGAGGTGAACGGCCAGGTGCTGCCGTTCGACGACCGGATCGAACTGGCCGCCGCACTGGAGGGCCGCGCATGATCCCGATGACACTGGCCGAGATCGCCGCCGTGACCGGCGGCCACCTGGTCAACAGCGACGGCTCGGAGACGGTCACCGGCGGCGTGGAGTACGACTCCCGCCGGGTGGGCCCGGGCGGGCTGTTCGTGGCGTTCGCCGGGGAGAAGGCGGACGGGCACGACTTCGGCCCGAAGGTGGTCGCGGCCGGGGCGGCCGGGGTGCTCGGCACCCGGGACGCCGGCGCGCCCGGGGTGGTGGTCGAGGACCAGCTGGCCGCGCTCGCGAAGCTGGCCCACGAGGTGCTCACCCGGCTGCCCGAGCTGACCGTGGTGGGCCTGACCGGCTCGTCCGGCAAGACCACCACCAAGGACTACCTGGGGCAGCTGCTGTCCCGGCTGGGGCCCACCGTGGCGCCGGCCGGCTCGCTCAACAACGAGCTCGGCTTCCCGTACACGGTGCTGCAGGCCGGCCGGGAGACCCGGTTCCTGGTGCTGGAGATGGGCGCCCGGGGCATCGGGCACATCCGGTACCTGACCGGGATCGCCCGGCCGTCGATCGGCCTGGTGCTCAACGTGGGTGCCGCGCACCTCGGCGAGTTCGGCTCGATCGAGGGCACCGCGCGGGCCAAGGGCGAGCTGGTCGAGGCGCTGCCGGCGGACGGGGTCGCGGTGCTCAACGCGGACGACCCGCTGGTCGCGGCGATGGCGTCGCGGACCGGGGCGCGGGTGCTGCGGGTCGGCGAGGCGGCCGACGCCGATCTGCGCGCCACGGGGGTCACGGTGGACTCGGCGGGGCGGGCGTCGTACGTCCTCCATCATGGTCTTGAAGTGAGGAATGTCCGGCTCGGCGTGGCCGGGCGGCATCAGGTGGCGAACTCGCTGGCCGCCGCGGCGGCCGCGCTGACCGCCGGGATGCCGCTGGACGACCTGGCCACCGCGCTCGGCGAGGTGGGCATCGTCTCCGGGCGGCGGATGGACGTGATCGAGCGGCCGGACGGGGTGACGGTCGTCGACGACTCGTACAACGCCAATCCGTCGTCGACCGCGGCGGCGCTGCACGCGCTGGCCGCGATGGGCGCCGGGAAGCGCACCACCGCCGTGCTCGGCTACATGGCCGAGCTCGGCGAGCACGAGGTGTCCGGGCATGCCGAGGTCGGCCGGCTCGCCGCCGAACTGGGTGTGGACCGGCTGATCGCGGTGGCGGACAACGCCCGCCCGATCCTGGACGGAGCCGCGGCGGCACCCGGGTGGCGGGGGACCGCCCTGTTCGCCGCCGACCAGGCCGCCGCCATCGAGATTCTGCAGTCCGACCTGCGCGCCGACGACGTCGTGCTGGTCAAGGGTTCCCGGTACCGCACATGGGACGTCGCCGACTGGCTGCGGCGCCCCGAGGAGGTTCAGCCCACGTGAGGGCAGTCATCGTCGCGGCCGCGGTCGCCTTTCTCATCTCGCTCTTCGGCACCCCCATTGCCATCAAGGTCTTCTCGGCGCTCAAGGCCGGGCAGCCGATCCGCACCATCGGGCCGGCGACCCACATGGGCAAGAAGGGCACCCCGACCATGGGTGGCGTGGCGTTCATCCTCGCCACGGTCTTCGCGTACGTCGCCGGGCACCTCGCCCTGACCACGCTCCCGGACCGGCAGATCGCCCAGGAGCGGCCCACCATGACCGCCCTGGTGCTGCTGGGCCTGTTCGTCTTCTGCGGCGCGGTCGGCTTCCTGGACGACTTCCTGAAGGTCCGCAAGCGCAACTCGGACGGCCTGTCCGCCAAGGGCAAGCTGCTCGGCCAGTTGCTGGTCGGCACCGGGTTCGGGATCGCCGCGCTGTACTTCCCGAGCACCAACGGCGAAACCGTGGCCAGCGAGCACATCTCCTTCATCCGGGACGTGAGCTGGCTGGACGTCGGCAAGGTCGGCTCGGTGATGGTCTTCGTCTTCGTGATCATGGCGATGTCCAACGGGGTGAACCTGACCGACGGCCTGGACGGCCTGGCCACCGGCTCGTCGATCCTGGTCCTCGGGGCGTACTCGCTGATCGGCTTCTGGCAGTACCGGCACTGGTGCGGTGACAACGACTACCGGCTCACCAACGAGCTCACCCAGACGCACTGCTACCAGGTCCGGGACCCGCTGGAGATCGCGCTGATCGCGGCGGCCGCGGCCGCCGCGTGCGTCGGCTTCCTGTGGTGGAACACCAACCCGGCGCGGATCTTCATGGGTGACACCGGGGCGCTCGGCCTGGGCGGCCTGATCGGCGGCCTCGCGGTGGCCACCCGGACCACGCTGCTCTCGGTGATCATCGGCGGCCTCTTCGTGATCATCACGATGTCCGTGGTGATCCAGATCATCTCGTTCAAGACCACCGGCAAGCGGGTCTTCCGGATGTCGCCGTTGCAGCACCATTTCGAGCTGGCCGGCTGGTCCGAGGTGAACATCGTGGTGCGGTTCTGGATCATCGCGGGCATCTGCGCCGCGATCGGCCTGGGGCTGTTCTACAGCGACCATCTCGCGGTGATGGGCTAACTCTCAGGTGACACGCCATCGATGGTCACGTCGATGGCGTGTCCGCCCGACGATGATGTGGGCATGGCGGACGACCGTACCCGACAGGACCGCCCGTCACTGAGCCGGCAGTTGCTGCCCGCGGTGCACGGGCTGCTGGCCCGACCCCTCTCGTCGTACTACCTGCTGATCGCCAGCTCCGGGATGCTGCTGCTGATCGGGCTCACCATGGTGTTCTCGGCGTCCAGCGTGCAGTCGTACGCGGCCGACGGCAACGCCTTCTCCGGCATCGCCAACCAGGCGGTCTTCGCGCTGCTCGGCCTGGTCGCGTTCTGGGTCTTCCAGCGGTTGCCGGCGATCACCCTGCGGGCCGTCGGCAAGTACGTGCTGGGCCTCGCCATCCTGCTGCTGGTGATCCTCGACGTGCTGGTCGAGGTGAAGCACGTCACCGAGAACCACAGCGCCCAGGTCGGCCCGCTGCGGGTCAGCCTGCTCTGGCTCTCCTTCCAGGGGCTCGTCATCCAACCCTCCGAGCTGGCCAAGCTGGGCATCGTGCTGTGGGGCGCCGACATGATCGCCCGCAAGGGCCCGGCGCTGAGCCGCTGGCGTGAGCTGGCGATGCCGCTGTTCCCGGTGGTCGGTCTGCTGTTCCTCCTGGTCGGCTACAACGACGTGGGCACCATGCTGGTGCTGCTCGCGCTGATCGTCGGCCTGCTCTGGGCGGCCGGGGTGCGGCTGCGGGTCTTCGGCGCGCTCGGGGTGTTCGGCCTGACCGGCATCGCCCTGCTGATCGCCGCGGCGTCCCGGGGTGGCGGGTCGGGCTCGACCGACGCGCCGAACTACCGCGTGCAGCGGATCACCGCGTTCCTCACCCCGCTGGACAAGTGTGACCCGAACGGCGTCTGCTACCAGATCGTCCAGGGCCGCTCGGCGATCTTCGAGGGCGGCTGGTTCGGCGTCGGCCTGGGCAAGGGCGCGCTCAAGTGGGGCTGGGTGCCGGAGGCGCAGAACGACTTCATCTACGCGATCGTCGCCGAGGAGCTCGGCCTGGTCGGCTGCGTCGTGGTGCTGGCGCTCTACGCGGTGCTGGCCTACTCCGGATTCCGGATCGCCCGCCGCTCGGCCGACCCGTTCCGCCGGCTGGCGGCCGCCGCGATCACCACCTGGCTGGTCGCCCAGGCGGTGATCAACATGGGTGGGGTGGTCGGCCTGCTGCCCATCACCGGCCTTCCGCTACCGTTCATCTCCGCAGGTGGTAGCGCTCTCGTGGTGGCCATGGCGGCGATCGGCATGCTGGCCTCGTTCGCCCGGGCGGAGCCGGACGCGGCCCGAGCTTTGAACGCCCGTCCGACGCCCCGATGGGTGCGACTAGTCTGGGCCCCGCTGCCGCCGGTTCCTCCGCAGCGGCGGCCGGGACAACCGGTGCGTACGGGGGGCGAGGGGAGACGGTGATGGTTCAGCTGCGGTCGGTCGTGCTCGCCGGGGGAGGCACCGGCGGACACATCTATCCGCTGCTCGCCTTCGCCGACGCCTTACGCCGCCATTTCCCGCAGATCCGGATCACCACGCTGGGCAGCCCCAAGGGCATGGAGAACCAGCTGATCCCGGCGGCGGGCTACGACCTGCGGGTGATCCCGGCGTTCCAGCTGCCCCGCTCGCTCAACTTCGACCTGCTGCGCACCCCGGACCGGATGTACAAGTCCACCCATGCGGCCGGGGAGATCCTCGACGAGGTGCAGGCCGAGGTGGTGGTCGGCTTCGGCGGGTACGTGTCGGTCCCGGCCTACCTGGCGGCCTGGCGCCGCGAGCTGCCGATCGTGGTGCACGAGGTGAACGTGCCGCCCGGCGTGGCGAACCGGATGGGGATGAAATTCACCAAGCGGGTCGCCGTGGGTTTCCCGCACCAGCTGGAGCAGGCCGAGTCGCTGCGCAACGCGCGCCTGGTCGGCGTCCCGCTGCGGACCGGGATCACCCGGATGGACCGCCCGGCGTTGCGCCCGCAGGCGCTCTACCACTTCGGGCTGCGCCCCGACCTGCCGGTGCTGTTCGTCTCCGGCGGCTCGTCCGGCGCCCGCACGATCAACCTGGCGGTGGCCGCCGCGGCCAAGCGGCTGGCCCACGCCGGCATCCAGGTGCTGCACGTGCAGGGCGGGCGCAACGACCCGTTCGAGGTGCCCGACGACCTGCCGGTGCCCTATGTCGTCGTGCCCTACCTGTCGGACATGCAGCTCGGATACGCTGCCGCCGACCTGATGCTCTGCCGGGGCGGGGCGATCACCGTCGCCGAGACCACCGCGCTGGGCATGCCGGCGATCTACGTGCCGTACCCGTTCTCCAACCAGGAGCAGCGGCGCAATGCGATCCCGGTGGTCGAGGCGGGCGGCGGCATGCTGGTCGACAACAGCGAGCTGACCCCGGAGTGGATCGAGCGGAACATCATCCCGCTGGCCCGGGACCGGCAGCGGCTGGCCGCGATGGGTCACGCCGCCGGCCGGTACGGCCGGCGCGACGGCGACGAGCAGTTGCTGCGCTTCGTTCTGGAAGCGGTGGACCGGTGAGCATTTCAGTGATCGAGGGAGAGACGTGGTGAACACGGCGGAGTTGACGCCGGCCGGTGAGATGACCGCCGAGGAACTGGGCAGCGTGCACCTGATCGGGATTGGCGGCGTCGGCATGGCCGGCCTGGCCCGGCTCCTGCTGACCCGGGGCATCCCGGTCTCCGGCAGCGAGCTGCGCGAGTGGCCCGCCCTGGCCGGGATGCGCGCGCTCGGCGGGACCGTGCACATGGCCCACGAGGCGTCGAACCTCGACGGGGTCGACACGGTCGTCTACTCCACCGCCATCCCGAAGGACCACGTGGAGATGGTCGAGGCCCGCCGGCGCGGGCTGCGGGTCCTGCACCGCTCGGAGGCGCTGGCCGCGGCGATGACCGGCCGACAGACCATCGCGGTGGCCGGCACCCACGGCAAGACCACCACCACCTCGATCATGACGGTGATCCTGCAGCACGCCGGCCAGGACCCGTCCTTCGTGATCGGCGGCGAGCTCTCCGCGGCCGGGTCGAACGGGCACCACGGCAGCGGGCCACACTTCGTGGCCGAGGCCGACGAGCACGACCGGTCGTTCCTGATCTACCGCCCGCACGTCGCGATCATCACCAACATCGAGGGTGACCACCTCAACAACTGGGGTGACCTGGAGACGCTCAAGGCGGGCTTCCTGGAGTTCGGCGGGCTGGCCGACGGGTTCGTGGTGACCTGCGCCGACGGGCCGGGCACCGAGGAGCTGATCGCCGGGCTCCGGGCGCAGGGCAGGACGGTCTACACCTACGGCGAGTCCGCCGACGCCGACCTGCGGATCACCGACGTGGTCTCGACCGTCAGCGGGGTGCGCTACACGGCCATCCTGCACGGCGAGACGCTCGGTGAGTTCAAGCTCGCGCTGCCCGGCAAGCACATGGGCCTGAACAGCGCCGCGACCGTGCTCACCGCGCTCAAGCTGGGCCTGCCGCTGGCCAAGATCACCGAGGCGCTGGAGTCGTTCCCGGGGGTGCGCCGCCGTTTCGAGCGCAAGGGCATCGCGGCCGGCGTGCGGGTCTACGACGAGTACGCGTACCACCCGACCTCGGTGCTGGCCGCGCTGCGCACGCTGCGCGAGGTGGCCGGCGACGGGCGCCTGCTGGTGGTCTTCCAGCCGTACCGGGTGTACCGCACCCGGGACCTGCAGGCCGAACTCGCCGAGGGGCTGGCGCTGGCCGACCAGGCGATCATCATGGAGGTGTTCGGGCCGGGGGAGACCCGCGGTCCCGGTGAGGGCGGCCTCGCCCTGACCGCCGCGATCGACCTGCCCGCCGACCGCAAGGTCTTCGTTCCGGACTGGGATGACGTCCCGGCCGAGGTGGTCCGCCGCAGCCGCCCCGGGGACGTGGTGGTGACCATGGGCGCGCCGCCGATCTCGCTGATGGGCGACGAGCTGCTGGCCGCGCTCGCCGAGGCCGACCTGACCCCGGATTTCGCGGGCTGACCGGGTGGCCGGGCCGGGCACGCGCAACTGGCGACTGGTGCGCGCGGACACCGACGCGGTGCCGCCGTCGGCCCGCCGGTTCATGGCCCGTGCCCGGCAGCGGCGGCTGCGGGCCGCGCTGCCCTGGCTGATCGGGGCCGGGGTGCTGCTGGTCGCCGGCGGGGTGGCCTGGCTGTTCTACGGCACGGCGGTGCTCGGGGTGCGGACCGTCGACGTGGTCGGCGTGCAGACGCTGGACGCGGCTCAGGTGCGGGCCGCCGCGGCGGTGCCGGACCGGCAGCCGCTGGCCCGGGTCGACCTGGGTGACGTGAGCGCCCGGGTGCGCGGCCTGGCCGCGGTCGACCGGGTGGTGGTCACCCGGGCCTGGCCGTCCACCCTGCGGATCGAGGTGGTGGAGCGGGTCGCGGTGGCCGCGGTGCCGGGCCGGAGCGGTTTCACCCTGATCGACCGGGCCGGCGTGCCGTTCCGGTCGGCCGAGCGGAAACCGGACGGGCTGCCGTTGGCCAAGGTCGCGACCCCGGGGCCGAACGACGCTAATACCGGGTCGGCGCTGAAGGTGCTGGCCGCCCTCAGTGACGAGTTGCGCGAGCAGCTGGACGCCGTGTCGGTCATCTCACCGGTGGCGATCCGGCTGGAGTTGCGCGGCGGCCGGGTGGTGATCTGGGGAGACGACACCGAGAGCGACCTGAAGAGCAAGGTGGCGACGGCACTGTTGAAGAACAGGGCGTCGGAAATCGACGTGAGCGCACCGAAGATCGTTACTATCCGGTAAGACATCACAGAACCGACAAAAACGTACGAACGGAATATTTCGTCCGAGGTTACGGGTGAGTCGCATACTCGCCACATAAGCGCACGCGACACGCCGCTCGGGTTCTTTGGTCCGAGCGCGATGTCCGCATACGTTGCGTCGAGAGGTTTGAGTGGTTGACATAACTTTAAACCTCTAGTAGAGGGTGAGGGTTTCCTCGCCCTCCCTTGGACGGCAGCGATCGTCGAAGTGCGGATCCCACCGGAACCGCAGGGGCCCTTGACGATCGCCAACCCCGGAAGGGAAGGCTGAGCCCGATGACACCTCCGCACAACTACCTTGCGGTCATCAAGGTCGTCGGCATCGGCGGTGGCGGCGTGAACGCCGTGAACCGCATGATCGAGGTTGGGCTCAAAGGCGTCGAGTTCATCGCGATCAACACCGATGCCCAGGCCCTGCTGATGAGCGATGCCGACGTGAAACTGGACGTCGGTCGGGAACTGACCCGGGGACTGGGCGCCGGCGCCCAGCCCGACGTCGGCAAGAACGCCGCCGAGGACCACCGTGACGAGATCGAGGAGGTGCTCAAGGGCGCCGACATGGTCTTCGTGACGTGTGGCGAGGGCGGCGGCACCGGTACCGGCGGCGCCCCGGTGGTCGCGAACATCGCCCGCAAGCTGGGCGCGCTGACCATCGGCGTGGTGACCCGCCCGTTCTCGTTCGAGGGCAAGCGGCGCCAGGTGCAGGCCGAGGCCGGCATCGACGAGCTGCGCAACCAGTGCGACACGCTGATCGTGATCCCGAACGACCGGCTGCTCGCGCTCGGCGACCGCGGGATCAGCATGATGGACGCGTTCCGGCAGGCCGACCAGGTCCTGCTCTCCGGCGTGCAGGGCATCACCGACCTGATCACCACGCCGGGTCTGATCAACCTCGACTTCGCCGACGTCAAGAGCGTGATGAGCAACGCGGGCAGCGCGCTCATGGGCATCGGCAGCGCGCGCGGCGACAACCGCGCCGTCGAGGCGGCCGAGCGGGCCATCTCCAGCCCGCTGCTGGAGCAGAGCATGGACGGCGCGCGCGGCGTGCTGCTCTCCATCGCCGGCGGCTCCGACCTCGGCCTGTTCGAGATCAACGATGCGGCGCAGCTGGTCACCGACGCGGCCCACCCGGATGCGAACATCATCTTCGGCGCGGTCATCGACGACGCGCTCGGCGACGAGGTGCGGGTGACCGTGATCGCGGCCGGGTTCGACGGGGGCTCGCCCTCGTACAAGCCGGTCGAGACGGTGCGCAACAAGGTGCTCCCGCAGGCCGAGCCGCGCAGCTCGGCGCCGGTCAGCTCGACCTCGCTGACCCCGCACCAGGCGCCGTCCGCCCCGGCCACGCCGGCGCCGCGCAAGCAGATCCTGTTCGACGACGTGGACGTGCCCGACTTCCTGAAGAACGGGTCCTGATCCCGACTCATGGAGTTCGACGAGGGGCGGCGGGCCGAGCTCGCCGCCAATCTGCGTGCGGTGCGGGAGCGGATCGAGCGTGCCCGGGTGGCGGCCGGACGGCCGCCCGGGGCGGTCACGCTGACCGCGGTGACCAAGACGTATCCGGCGAGTGACGTGCTGTTGCTCGCCGGGCTCGGCGTGACCGACGCCGGGGAGAACAAGGATCAGGAGGCGGCCGGCAAGGCTGCCGAGGCGCGGGCCGCCGGGGTCGCCCTGCGCTGGCACTTCGTCGGCCAACTGCAACGGAACAAGGCCAAATCGGTTGCCTCGTACGCCGATGTCGTCGAGTCCGTGGATTCGGTGCGCCTGGTGACGGCGCTGGACCGGGCCGCCGTGGCGGTCCGCGATTCCCCGCTGGAGGTGCTGGTCCAGGTCAGCCTGGACGGCGATCCCCAGCGCGGCGGCGCGAGTGGGGATGATCTCTGGCGGGTATCCGACGCGGTGGCGGCGTCGGACGGTCTCCGGCTCGGCGGGCTGATGGCGGTCGCACCGCTAGGCGAGGATCCCGACCGGGCCTTCGCCCGGCTGGCCGAGCTGGCCGGTGCCCTGGTCAGCACGCATCCCGGGGCCACCACGCTGTCCGCGGGCATGAGTGGCGACCTGGAGGCGGCGATCCGGCACGGGGCGACACACGTACGGATCGGTACATCTTTACTCGGGATGCGAAACTCGCTGCGGTAGCCTTGCGGCGGGCAGCAAACTACACAGGTGTTGTTTTACGCGACGCGCCACCACCGGCGGCCGTTGCGTCCGACGACGCAGCGTCGCAGCAGGCCGCCGGTCCGTAACGGACCCGGTGTCCGGCTCGCCAGGGGGGACGCGGCACGCCATGAGGGGGCGCGGGCCGCAACAGCGGACGGAGGTGGGGGCTATGAGTACTTTCCGTAAGGCGGCCGTCTGGCTGGGTCTTGCCGAGGAGGAGGACGAGCGCGACTACGAGGAGCGGGGATACCGCGAGAGCTCCTACCGGTCGTCGCGGTCCGATCGGCACGATCGCGACCAGGACCGCTACTCGTCCGGCGACCGCTACTCCGGCGACTTCGACGACGAGGAGGAGGACGAGCGGCCCGCGCCCCGGCGTCCGGTCCGCTCCGAGCGCACCGAGCGCACGTCCCGGCTCAGCGACCGCGCCTCCTCGGTGCGCGCCGAGCTCGACCGGGACGACGAGGACCGGATCGAGCGGTCCAGCGTGCGCTCGATCACCCGGCCGGCCGCGGTGGCGCCCGAGCAGCCCTCGGCGCTCACCTACTCCACCCGGGAGAACCTCGCGCTCGCCCCGCAGCCGGTGCACCAGCCGCAGGTGCAGCAGCGTCCGATCGAGGACGAGCAGCGGTATCAGATCACCACGCTGCACCCCACCACGTACCGCGAGGCGCGGACCATCGGCGAGCACTTCCGGGACGGCACGCCGGTCATCATCAATCTCACCGAGATGGATGAATCGGACGCTCGCCGACTGGTGGACTTCGCCGCCGGGCTGGCTTTCGGCCTGCGGGGTACGATCGAGCGCGTGACCAACCGGGTATTCCTGCTCTCACCGGCGAATGTCCAGGTCACCGCGGAGGACAAGGCCAAGATCGCTGAGGGCGGGTTCTTCGCCCAGAGTTGACCCGAACGAGGGATCCGCCGGACGTGCTGTCGATCGTGTTCCAGATTCTCTATCTGTTGGTTTACTTCTTCTTCCTGGTGCTGCTGAGCAGGTTCGTCCTGGGTGCGGTGCTCCAGTACGGACGCCGATGGCAGCCGGGCCGGGGCGCGTCCGCCGCACTCGAGGTGGTGTGGAGCGTCACGGATCCGCCTTTGAAGGCGTTGAGGCGTGTGATCCCACCGCTGCGCATTGGTAACGTGAGTTTGGACCTGGCTTCCATCGTGCTGCTGGTTATCCTGTTCGTGCTCATGCAGTTAGTGCTCCTTCAGCTCATCTTGAACTACAGATAGACAGCAGCCCCAACCGCGGCCGCGACTGACCCGAGGAGTTTCGATGCCGCTGACCCCGGCCGACGTGCATAACGTCGCCTTCAAGAAGCCCCCGATCGGCAAGCGGGGGTACGACGAGGAGGAGGTCGACGCCTTCCTGGACGAGGTCGAGCGCGAGCTCGCCCGTCTGATCGAGGAGAACAACGAGCTGCGCGCCCAGGTGGAGCGCGGCGGCCGGGGTGGCGCACCAGCCGGCCCGAGCGCCGACCCCCGCCTCGCGGCCGAGCTCAACGACCTGAAAGGCCAGCTTGACCGCGTCCAGCGGGACAAGACGGCGGCCGAGCAGGCGGCCCGGCAGATGCAGGCCGAGCTGGAGCAGGTGCGTGCCCAGGGCCCCGGCCCGGGTGCCGGCCCGACCGGCGCCGACGGCGAGCAGCAGGCGCTGCGGGTGCTGATGATGGCCCAGCGCACCGCCGACGACCACGTGTCCGACGCCCGCCGCGAGGCCGACAAGCTGCTCTCCGACGCCCGCTCCAAGGCGGAGGAGGTCACCCGGGAGGCCCGGGCCAAGGCCGATGCCCTCGAGCGCGACGCGCGCCAGCGGCACCAGGAGGCCATGGGCGGCCTGGACGCCAAGCGGACCGCGCTGCAGAAGCACATCGAGGAGCTGAAGCAGTTCGAGCGGGAGTACCGCACGCGGCTGAAGGCGTACCTGGAGAGCCAGCTGCGCGACCTCGACGGTCGTGGTCAGGGCCTGGAGGCCGAGATGGCGCGCGCCGACGCGAGCCGTGCGGTCGGCGGTTCCGGCGGCCTCGCCGCGGCCGGCCTGGCCGGGTCGTACGGCGGCCGGTCGAACGCCATCGAAACGGGCCGCTGACGCAGCCCCGCACCACGACGAGGATGAGCCATGATCCCTGCTAGTTTCCCGCTCATCCTCGTCGCGGTGGTGTGCCTCGCGATCGGCCTGGTCCGCGGGTCGAGCAGCCTTCTCATAGCGTCGATCGTGGCCAGCCTGCTGGCCGCGGTCGCCCTCGTCATCGGCGCGCGGCGCAATGCCGCGGCGCACCGTCCGGAGTCACCGGACGACGACTTCCCGCCGCCGCCGGCTCCGCGCCGCACCACCGGGGCGCCGTCCGACGCCCACGATTCTGCCCCGGCCGGCGACGCGTTCGCAGCCGATTCGCGGTACGCCGAGCCGCCCACCTTCGCCTCCGCCCCGCCCACCGCCCCGGAGCCGCCGGCGGGTGGCCAGGTATACGAGCAGCGGGCCGCGGCGGATCACGGCGAGCCGGTCGATCTTCCGCCGGCGACCGATGACGCGGGTGCCGCGGGAACACACCTCCCGGACGAAACCGTCGTAACGCCGGTGCCCGCGGCCGACTATCAGGCCGCGTCGTCGACCATCGGGGCGGCCCGCGGCGGACACGACGACGACCAGTCGTGGCGGCGGCCGATGGCCACCGACGCCGGGCTCGACGACGGGTTCGGGGAACCGGACGCCGACGATCCGGACGACGAACCGCTGCCGCAGGCGGTGCGCCCCGCCGACGCCGTGCAGGTGGCCCGGTTCGACACCGAGGTGCTCGTGGTGGACGGGCGGCCCCGCTACCACATGGCGGACTGCCCCCACCTGGTCGGGCGGCTGACCGAGCCCCTGCCGGCGGCCGAGGCGGTGGAGCTCGGCTTCAGCCCGTGCGGCCTGTGCCGGCCGGTGGACCGGCTGCTGGGCGCGAACGCGCGCCGCTGACCGCCGATGGTGTCAGTGCCGGTTCGGGTGCGGCCGGGAGCCGGGCGGACCCGGGTCGGCGGCGGCTACCCCGGCCCGCACGGGACGGCGGTGATCATCGCGGTGGCGGCGCCCGCGGTCGACGGCCACGCGACCGAGGCGGCCCGGCGGGCGCTGGCCGCCGCGTTGGGGGTGCGGGCCGCCGCGGTGAGCCTGCGGGTCGGTGCGACGAGCCGGGACAAGGTCTTCACGGTGGATGCGCCGGCCGCGGAGGTGGCCGGGCTCTTGGCCGCACTGGTGGCCGAGAGGTAGGGCGGCCGGATTCAGGCGCCGGGGAGAGTGACAACCGGTGATGCCGGGGTGACCTGGGGTGTATCGTCGGGTATCCGATCGCCGGCTGGCTGTTTCATGCCGTTTGTCGGGAATGGGGCTGCCCGGCGGGTTGTCGGGTCATCTCACTTTCCGTATCGTTGCCACCCTCCGGAGTGCGCGGCGTCTTTCCAGCCGCGCCATTTCTGCAGGTGGGGCAAGATCTACCGGGGTCCGGCGGCCGGAGGGTAAGCGGCCGGCGGGACGGGTAACCCGGTGGAAAGAGGACCGCTGACCGCCGCGCCGGGCGCGGCCGAGGGAGCGACGATGGCCAAGGCAACCGACATCCGGCCCGCCTCGGGCGGCCACGCGGCCGGCGAGCGGCAGCGCAGCGAGGCCGAGACCGCCGAGATCCGGGAGGCTCTGGTGGCGCGGCTCACCGAGCTGCAGGCCGAGTACGATCATGCGCTCAGTGAGATCACCGAGCTTTCGCGGGAGCGGCTCGCCGACTCGGCCGGGGACGACCAGGCCGACACCGGCACCAAGACGTTCGAGCGCGAGCAGGAGATCACGCTGGCCAACAATCTGCTCGAGCGGATCACACAGGTGGAACGCGCCATCGACCGGCTCGGACAGGGCAACTACGGTTGGTGCGAGCGGTGCGGCAACCAGATCCCGGTGGAGCGGATTGCCGCCTTCCCGTCCGCGACTCTCTGTGTGTCATGCAAGCAACTGGAGGAACGACGCTGAACGCCGACAAGGCTCCCCGGTTCGCCGCGCGCGCCGTCGCGGTGCTGGGTGCCACCGCGCTGCTGGCGCTGGCGCTCGACCAGTGGGTGAAGTACCTCTCCACCGAGCATCTCGACCCGAACGAGCCGGTCCGGATCCTCGGTGGCCTGATCTACCTGTCCCTGCTGCGCAACAGCGGGGCGGCGTTCAGCTTCGGCGACACGCACACCTGGATCTTCCCGGTGATCACCCTGGTGGTGATCGGCTGGATCGGCTGGATGGCGACCCGGCTGCGTTCGGTGCCGTGGGCGCTCGCTCTCGGTCTGGTGCTCGGCGGTGCGCTGGGCAACCTGGCCGACCGGCTGTTCCGGGCACCCGGCCCGTTCCAGGGCAAGGTGGTCGACATGATCAGTGTGTTCGCGCCGTACGCGGAGAAGTTCCCGGTGTTCAACATCGCGGACAGCTGCCTGACCGTGGGCGTCTGCCTCGCGGTGCTTCTGGAGCTCACCGGCCGGCAGCGGGACGGCAGCCGGCTGAAGAACACGAAGAACGAGCAGGTCGAGACCGAGGAGACGGCGTGAGCGACACGCGTTCGCTGCCCGTCCCGGACGGGCTGGACGGGATGCGGCTGGACCAGGCGGTGTCCCGGCTGTTCGGGCTGTCCCGCACGGCCGCGGCCGACCTGGTCGAATCCGGGGACGCGCTGGTCGACGGCGCCCCCCGGCCGAAATCGGACAAGGTCGCCGCGGGTTCCTGGCTGGAGGTGACCCTGCCGCGGCCGGTGACTGCTCCGGTGCTGGTCGCCCAGCCGGTGCACGGCCTGTCGGTGATCTACAGCGACGACGACATCGTGGTGGTGGACAAGCCGGTCGGCGTGGCCGCCCACCCGAGCCCCGGCTGGACCGGTCCGACCGTGGTCAGCGGTCTGGCCGCGATGGGGCAGAACGTGGCGACCAGCGGCGCCGCCGAGCGCCAGGGCATCGTGCACCGCCTCGACGTCGGCACCACCGGCCTGATGGTGGTCGCCAAGTCCGAGATGGCGTACAGCGTGCTCAAGCGGGCGTTCAAGGAGCGCGAGGTGGACAAGCGGTACCACGCGGTGGTGCAGGGACACCTGGACCCGCTGCGCGGCACCGTGGACGCGCCGATCGACCGACACCCGACGGCCGACTACCGGTTCGCGGTGATGTCCGGCGGCAAGCCGAGCGTCACCCACTACGACACACTGGAGGCGTTCCGCGCCGCCAGCCTGGTCGACGTGAAGCTGGAGACCGGGCGTACCCACCAGATCCGGGTGCACTTCTCGGCGCTGCGGCACCCTTGCGTCGGCGATCTCACCTACGGTGCGGATCCGACCCTGGCCGCCCGGCTGAAGCTGAACCGGCAGTGGCTGCACGCCCGGGAACTGGGCTTCCTGCACCCCCGGACGCATGATGAGGTCCGCTTCGTCAGCGACTACCCTGACGACCTGAAATTCGCGCTGGACGTCCTGCAGGACGCCGGCTGACCTGCTGACATCCGGGAGACGCCGTGGGGCCCGCGCATCGTGTGCGAGCGGTCCTCGTCAGGTTCGGGGGCGGCTCGCTCCGGTTGCAGATCATGACCGGGGTGGCGGCCGCCGCCACCGCGACGCTGGTGCTCGCCGTCGCCTGGGCCGGCCACTCCGGCGACCCGTCCGGCGGCGACCCGGGTGACGTGGTGCGGGTCGGGGTGATCGAGGGCCAGACGGTCGGCGGTTACCTGGACTCCTCGCGGCGTGAGCTCAGCATGCTCACCGACCCGTCCGGCCCGGCCGCCGGGGACACCTGGGCGCTGGTCAGCCTCCGCGACTACACCGCGCCGGCCCAGCTGCCGGCGCTGCTGGCGGGCGCGACGGTGGCCCAGGTGTACGCGCGGGTGCCGCTGCCCGGGGTGCGCACCCAGGTGTCGCTGATCCCGGTCTACTCGATGCCCGGGGACGTGACCGCCGGGATGCTCGACGCGGCCCTGGTGCGCGACCGGGAGCAGGCCGACCTGTCCCGGCTGGAACGCTCGCTGACCGGCGAGGGGCAGCGCGAGCAGCGGCTGCGCACCACGTACGGCACGGCCGCTCTGGTCGCGGCGCAGGAGGCCGCGGCGTACCGGGCCGGCTGCTCCTGTGTCTTCGCGGCCGTGATCCGCGCCGCACCGGCGACCCTGGGCGGCATCGCGTCCCGGCCGGGGGTGCGCGGTGTCGACCCGGCTCCCGAGGTGCGCAGCCTGGACCACACCGAGTTCCGGCCGCCGCGGCCCGAGGAGAGCGGCCTGGTGACCGCGGACCCGTCGGTGCGGCCTGTGCCAACCGCGACACCGGGCGTTGCCTCCGGATCGCCCGGACGGTTACCGTCGTCGATCGGAGGCACTGTGACTTCCCACTCATCCGGGCGTGGTCCCGGCCGGTCACCCTCGGTCGCCGTCTCGTCGACGGCTCCGGCTGACGTACCCTCGGAGGACGAAGTGGGCACAGCTCAGGCCTCATCCGTCGCGTCGATCGCCGAACCCGGCCGCTGATTTTTCCGTATCAAGAAACGTTCGGGTGGATGCACGTGCACGACCGGCGTGCCGTCATGTGATCAAGAACGACGGGGGGATGGGCAGTCGGTCGGTGGCCCGCATAGGGTTTGCCTCCGTAGCCTGTCTTGGCGAGACCCCCTCGCCGGAGCACGACGTCGGGTAGGCGCAGAAAGGACACGCCGTGGACGGGACCGAGACCGGCTGGGGCCGGCCTGCGGAGCCGGCCCCGCGCTGGCGGGCCCTGCTCGACCGGGCCCGGCACGGTCACCGCGCCGAGGAGCCGGCGGACGAGCCGCGGGCCGATCCGGCCGCGGTGCCGCAGCAGTGGGGGCAGCAGCAGCCGCCGGCGCCGCCGACCCGGGCGTCGGCCCGGCCGGTGAACCCGCTGGAGAACCGGGGTTACGAGGGCCAGCGCCAGGCCGAGCCGAGGTACGGGGCCGCGGAACCGCAGCGGCCGATGCCGCAGCGGCCGGTCAACCCCCTCGATCCGCGCTGGCAGGCCCGCCCGGACCAGCAGCAGCACAGCTTCTTCGAGCCGGCGCCGCGGTCGCCGCAGCCGGTCACCCCGCCGCCCGCACCGCCCGCACGGGCTGACTATCCGCCGGCGCCCGGCTATCCGCCTCAGGTGCCGCAGCCGAACGGTCATCCCGCGACCAACGGCTACGGGCAGCCCCCGGCCGCCCCGCACGCCTATGCGGCGCCCCCGGCCGCCCCGCAGGCGTACACGACGCCGCCGCTCGCCCCGCGCCCGGTCTCCCCGCCACTGGCCCCCCGGCCGGTCTCTCCGCCGCTCGCGCCGCCGGTCGCCCCGCCTCCGCCGGCGTCCCTCGCCCCGCCGGCGCCGCTCGCACCCGCCGCCGGGGTCGGTGCCCGGATCGAGTGGCGGCAGACCCGCACCGACGAGGGTCTGGACCGCTCGGCCGCGGTGCTGCGCCGCACGCTCGGCAAGCCGCGCGTGCTGGCCTTCGCCAACCCTAAGGGCGGCGTCCACAAGACCACCGCGACCGTGCTGGCCGCGGCCACCATCGGCAGCGTCCGCGGCCGCGGCGTGCTCGCCTGGGACGACAACGAGCTGCGCGGCACGCTCGGCCTGCGGGCCGGCAGCGCCCGGCACGCCCGGACGATCAAGCACCTGCTCGCCGACCTGGACCGGATCGAGGGCCTGCACGGCGACGCGCTGCTGCAGGAGCTCGACGCGTACCTGCGGCACGCCTCCGACGGGTCCTACGACGTGCTCGCCGGCGAGGAGAACCCGCGCTTCGCCCAGCGGCTGGACCAGGGCACCGTGCGCCGGGTGACCGACCTGCTGCGCCGCACCCACGACGTGATCTGTGTGGACACCGGCAACAACGTGGAGAGCGTGAACTGGCAGACGGTCATGCGGATGGCCGACCAGCTGGTGATCACCACGGTGCCCCGGGAGGACGCCGCGTTCACCGCCGACTGGATGCTCGACGTGCTGGAGGAGAGCGGGATGGGCGACATGGTGGCCAACGCCGTGACGCTGATCTCCTGCCCCTCGCCGGGAGCCCTGCCGCTGCTGGCGGACTTCAAGAAGCACTTCGCGACCCGCACCCGCGCGGTCGCGGTGGTGCCCTACGACCCGGCGCTGGAGGTGGGTTCGTCGATCGAGTACGGCGATCTGCAACCGGAGACCCGGCAGGCGTGGTTGCGGGCCGCGTCGGTGATGCTGGAGCCCTTCGCGGAGTAAGCTGATCCGCCTCGCCAACAGAAGAGGGGGCCCGGGTGTCAGACTCCTTCGTGCACCTGCACGTTCACACAGAGTATTCAATGCTCGACGGAGCGGCCCGGGTCAAGGAACTCATCAGTGAGGCGAAACGGCTCGGCATGCCGGCCGCCGCGATCACCGACCACGGCAACATGCACGGCGCCTACGAGATGTACACGCAGTCCAAGGCGGCCGGGATCACCCCGCTGATCGGCGTCGAGGCCTATGTCGCCCCGGATTCGCGGCTGAACAAGAGCCGGATCAAGTGGGGCCGCCCGGAGCAGAAATCGGACGACATCTCCGGTAACGGTGCGTATACCCACATGACGATGTGGGCACGCAACGCGGTCGGGCTGAAGAACCTGTTCCGGCTGAACTCGCGGGCCTCCATCGAGGGCCAGCTCGGTAAATACCCGCGGATGGACTTCGACATCATCGCCGAGCACGCCGAGGGCATCATGGGCACCACCGGCTGCCCGTCCGGCGCCGTGCAGACCCGGCTGCGGCTCGGCCAGTTCGACGAGGCACTGAAGTCGGCCGCGATGTATCAGGAGGCCCTCGGTAAGGACTACTACTTCCTCGAGATCATGGACCACGGCCTGTCGATCGAGAAGCGGGTCCGCGACGGCCTGCTGGAGATCGGCCGGAAACTCAACATCCCGCCCCTGGTCACCAACGACTCGCACTACACCTTCGAGGCCCAGGCCGAGGCGCACGACGTGCTGCTGTGCGTGCAGACCGGCAGCAACATCGCCGACCCGAACAGGTTCCGGTTCGACGGCAACGGCTACTTCGTGAAGTCGGCCGAGCAGATGCGCGCGGTGGACTCCTCCGAGGCCTGGCAGCAGGGCTGCCGCAACACCCTGCTGGTCGCCGAGAAGGTGGACATCGAGGGGATGTTCACGTTCAAGAACCTGATGCCCCGGTTCCCCATCCCGGACGGCTTCTCCGAGGAGGAGTACTTCCGGCACGTGGCGTTCGAGGGGCTGCGCAAGCGGTTCCCGGCCGGCATCCCGGACACCCACGTCACGCAGGCCGAGTACGAGCTCGGTGTGATCATCAGCATGGGCTTCCCGGCGTACTTCCTGGTGGTCGCCGACTTCATCCAGTGGGCGAAGAACAACGGGATCGCGGTCGGCCCGGGGCGCGGGTCCGCGGCGGGGTCGCTGATCGCGTACGCCATGGGCATCACCGACCTCGATCCGCTGCCGCACGGCCTGATCTTCGAGCGCTTCCTGAACCCGGAGCGCATTTCGATGCCCGACGTCGACATCGACTTCGACGAGCGCCGGCGGGCCGAGGTGATCCGCTACGTCACCGAGAAGTGGGGGGACGACAAGGTCGCCCAGATCGCCACGTTCGGCACGATCAAGGCGAAGGCCGCGATCAAGGACTCGGCCCGGGTGCTGGGCTACCCGTTCGCGGTCGGCGACCGGATCACCAAGGCGATGCCGCCGGACGTGATGGGCAAGGGCATCCCGCTCTCCGGCATCTTCGACAAGGAACACAAGCGGTACAACGAGGCCGGCGAGATCCGTCAGCTGTACGAGACCGACCCGGACGTCAAGAAGGTGATCGACACCGCGCGCGGGATCGAGGGCCTGATCCGGCAGACCGGCGTGCACGCGGCCGGCGTGATCATGTCCGCCGAGCCGATCATCGACCACATCCCGCTGATGCGCCGGGCCTCGGACGGCGTGATCATCACGCAGTTCGACTACCCGACCTGCGAGACGCTCGGCCTGCTCAAGATGGACTTCCTGGGCCTGCGCAACCTGACGATCATCGACGACGCCAACAAGAACATCGAGCTCAACCACGGCGCCCCGCTCGACCTGCTGGCCCTGCCGCTGGACGACAAGCCGGCGTACGAGTTGCTCGCCCGCGGTGACACCCTCGGTGTGTTCCAGCTCGACGGCGGCCCGATGCGCTCGCTGCTGCGGCTGATGAAACCGGACAACTTCGAGGACATCTCGGCCGTGCTGGCGCTGTACCGGCCCGGCCCGATGGGCGTCGACTCGCACACCAACTACGCGCTGCGCAAGAACAGACTCCAGGAGATCACCCCGATCCACCCGGAGCTGGAGGAGCCGCTGCGCGAGATCCTGGAGCCCACCTACGGCCTGATCGTCTATCAGGAGCAGGTGCAGCGCGCCGCGCAGATCCTCGCCGGCTACTCGCTCGGCCAGGCCGACCTGCTGCGCCGCGCGATGGGCAAGAAGAAGAAGGAGATCCTCGACAAGGAGTTCATCCCGTTCCGCGACGGCTGCCGCGAGCACGGCTACTCCGACGAGGCGATCCAGGCGGTGTGGGACGTGCTGGTGCCGTTCGCCGGCTATGCGTTCAACAAGGCGCACTCCGCGGCGTACGGCCTGGTCTCCTACTGGACGGCGTACCTGAAGGCGCACTACCCGGCGGAGTACATGGCCGGGCTGCTGACCAGTGTCGGCGACGACAAGGACAAGATGGCCGTCTATCTGGCCGAGTGTCGCCGGATGGGTATCCAGGTGCTGCCGCCGGACGTGAACCAGTCGGCCGGCCCGTTCACCCCGGTGGGCCGGGACATCCGGTTCGGTCTGGGCGCGGTCCGCAACGTCGGCGGCAACGTGGTCGAGGCGATCGCCCGGTGCCGCAAGGAGAAGGGCGAGTACACCGACTTCTACGACTTCCTGTCCAAGGTGGACGCGGTGGCCTGCAACAAGCGGACCATCGAATCGCTGATCAAGGCCGGGGCGTTCGACTCGATGGGCCACTCCCGCAAGGGGCTGCTCGCCGTGCACGCCGAGGCGATCGACGCGTACGCCGGGGTCAAGCGGAACGAGGCGGCCGGCCAGTTCGACCTGTTCGGCGCGTTCGGGGACAGCGCCGGGTCGTCGGCGACCGTGGCGATGCCCACCATTCCGGACAGTGAGTGGGACAAGCGCGACAAGCTAACCTTCGAGCGGGAGATGCTCGGTCTCTACGTCTCCGACCATCCCCTGGCCGGGCTGGAGCAGGTGCTGCAGAGCAACGCGGACATCAGCATCGCCGCGCTCAACGAGGACGGTTCGGTGCAGGACGGCCAGGTGGTCACCATCGCGGGCATCCTCACCGGGGTGCAGCGCCGGATCACCAAGCAGGGCCGGGCCTGGGCGTCGGCCACCGTGGAGGACCTGGCCGGTGGGGTCGAGACGCTGTTCTTCCCGAACACGTACGAGCTGATCGGGCAGTACATCGCCGAGGACGCGATCGTGGTGGTCAAGGGCCGGGTCGACCGGCGCGACGACACCCCGCGGATCATGGCGATGGACATGTCCATTCCCGATATATCCCATAACCCGGACAGCAAGCCGGTGGTCCTCACCATGCCGATCACCAGGGTCACCCCGCCGCTCGTCGACGAGCTCAAGGACATCCTGGTCAGCCACCCCGGCGACACCGAGGTGCACGTCCACCTGCAGAACGGCAAGCGGACCACGGTGGTGCGGCTGGTCGCGGCCCGGGTCGCGGCCACCCCCGCGCTGCGCGCCGACCTCAAGATGATCCTCGGCCCGGCGGCGGTGGCCTGATCCCCGGCCCGATCTGGAAGGATCAGAGAGTGCAGCCAGAGGACTCCGTGATCGTCGACCAGCCACCCGCGGGACCGTCCTGGTGGCGTCCGCAGCGCGGCGGCAGCCACCGTTCGCTGCGCCGCACGCTCGCCACCGGCCTGGGCAGTGCCGCCGTGATCGCCGCGCTCGGCGCCCCGGTCGGGCTGCTCTGGCACACGCTGGCGCCACGCGTGGAGGTGGTCGACGCCGGCTCCTCCGGTTTCCTGGTCACCGACCCGGCCGAGCAGTTCATCGCCGCCGATGGCTGGCTGACCCTGCTCGGCCTCGGCTTCGGCCTGCTGGTGGCGGTGCTCGCCTGGCTGGTGCTGCGCCGCGATCGGGGGCCGGCACTGCTGCTGGGCGTCGTCGCCGGCGCCGCCGCCGGGATCCGCTGGGTGGCGGTCCCGCTCGGTCAGATGATCGGCCGAGCCGACTACACCCACTGGAAGGCGACCGCCGCGAAAGGCGACACCTACCTGGCCCCGCCGCAGATCCACGCGCACGGCCCGACGCTGGTCGCGGCGTTCGTCGCGGCGATCGTGCTGACCCTGCTGGCCGGCTGGTCCAACGACCCGGACCTGGACAGTCCGGGTGCACAGCCCGGTTACGGCCCCAACCACGGGCAGTACGAGGCGGAGCCGCCCGGCTCGGCGCCGTTCAGGGCGCAACAGCTCAGTTCGGACTCGCCGGGCGCGCCAGATCCGACAGCGGCACCGGCACCGCCCGCACCCGGGCCAGCAGACCAGCCTCGCGGTTGAGCAGCCGCAGCTCGGCGCGCAGCCGGGCGACGGTGTCCGTGGCGGCCAGCAGCGCGTGCCGCTCCTCGACGGTGAGCTGGGCGGTCGCCGCGACCAGGTGGGACAGCACGGTCGCGTCCTCCGGCATCTGGTCCAGGATGTCGGCGCTCGGCCGCAGCAGCGTCAGATAACGCTGGAAGGCCGCCAGCACCCGGGGCCGCAGCAGGTCGGCGGCCGGGTCGGGGATGTCCTCCGCGGGCAGCCACTCGACCCGGGCGCACAGATAGGGCTCGGTGCCCTGCTCGACGGCGAGCACCCGGAACCGGCGGCGACCGACCGTCATGATGTCGAACCGGCCGTCCGGCAGCTCGCTCACGTGCCGCAGCTCGGCGGTGCAGCCCACCTCGAAGAGATCACCGGCGCCGACCGGGGCCGGATCGGGCACCGGGCCGTCGCCGAACCCCTCCGCCACCTCGCTGCCGTGCCGCAGGGTGACCACGCCGAACTCAGCCGGCGGCTCGGCCGGGCGGGCCGACAGCTCCCGCACCAGAGCGCGATAACGCTCCTCGAAGATGTGCAGGGGCAGGACCAGACCGGGGAAGAGCACCGTGCTCAGCGGGAAGACCGGCAGCCGATCGCTCACGGGTTCAGCCTAGCTGTCGGCTGACCTTGGGCAAACCTGTGTTTTCCCAACGCCTGGGCCGGGGAGTCGCGCCCGCGGAGTTGTCGGAGGGGCCGCCTAGACTGGTCGGGTGCTGAATCGGATCGACCTGCGCGGCTCCCGCCCGGACCCGCGCGGTCTGCTGCCCCGTGCCCAGCTCGACGTCTCCGTGGCCGTCGAGAGGATTCGTCCCGTCGTCGAGGCGGTCCATCAGCATGGGTTCAGTGCGATCCGCGAGGCGACCGAGCGGTTCGACGGGGTCACCCTGGAGCGCCTGCGGGTGCCCGCCGAGGCGATCACCGCGGCCGCCGACACCCTCGACCCCGCCGTGCGCGCCGCCCTGCTGGAGGCGATCAGGCGGGCCCGGAAGGTGCACGCCGACCAGCGCCGCACCGACACCACCACCAAGGTGGTCGACGGCGGCACGGTCACCGAGCGCTGGGTCCCGGTCCGCCGGGTCGGGCTCTACGTCCCCGGCGGTCTCGCGGTCTACCCGTCCACCGTGGTCATGAACGTGGTGCCCGCCCAGGAGGCCGGCGTCGAGGGTCTGGTGGTGGCCAGCCCGCCGCAGGCGGACAACGGCGGCCTGCCCGACTCCCGGGTGCTCGCCGCCTGCGCCCTGCTCGGCGTCACCGAGGTCTACGCGGTCGGCGGCGCCCAGGCGATCGCCATGCTGGGCTACGGGGCGGACGGGGTGGACGCGGGTGACCGCTGCGAGCCGGTCGACGTGATCACCGGGCCGGGCAACATCTGGGTCACCGCGGCCAAGCGGCTGCTGCGCGGCACGGTCGGCATCGACGCCGAGGCCGGCCCCACCGAGATCGCCATCCTGGCCGACGAGACCGCCGACCCGCGGCACGTGGCGGCCGACCTGATCAGCCAGGCCGAGCACGACCCGCTGGCGGCCAGCGTGCTGGTCACCGACTCGACGGCGCTCGCCGACGCGGTCGACGCCGAGCTCGCCGCCCGGGTCCCCGCGACCAAGCACGCCGAGCGGGTGCGGATCGCGCTCACCGGCGAGCAGTCCGGCGTGGTGCTGGTCGACGACCTGGAGCAGGGCCTGGCCGTCGTGGACGCCTACGCGGCCGAGCACCTGGAGATCCAGACCCGGGACGCGCGGGAGTGGGCCCTGCGGGTCCGCAACGCCGGCGCGATCTTCGTGGGCGCCTGGTCCCCGGTGTCGCTCGGCGACTACGCCGCCGGTTCCAACCACGTGCTGCCGACCGGGGGCTGCGCCCGGCACTCGTCCGGGTTGTCGGTGCAGTCGTTCCTGCGCGGCATCCACGTCGTCGAATACGACCAGGCCGCCCTGCGCGACGTCGCCGGCCACGTGGTGGCGCTGGCCAACGCGGAGGACCTGCCGGCCCACGGCGAAGCGGTCACCGCGAGGTTCGGCCGGTGACCACCATCGACGATCTGCCGATCCGCGACGACCTGCGGGGCAAGTCGCCCTACGGCGCGCCCCAGCTCGACGTCCCGGTCCGGCTGAACACCAACGAGAACTCGTACCCGGTGCCCGCCGATGTGGCCGAGGCGATCGCCAAGGCCGTCCAGGCCGAGCTGCACGACCTCAACCGCTATCCGGACCGCGACGTGATCGCCCTGCGCACCGAGCTCGCGGCCTACCTCGGCCACGGGCTCACCATGGCCAACGTGTGGGCCGCCAACGGCTCCAACGAGGTCCAGCAGCAGATCCTGCAGGCGTTCGGCGGCCCGGGGCGCACCGCGCTCGGCTTCGGCCCGTCCTACTCGATGCACCCGCTGCTCGCGCAGGGGACCGGCACCGGGTGGATCGGCGCGCTGCGCGACCCCGACTTCGGCCTCGACCCGGAGCGGGCCGTCGCCGAGATCCGGCGGCACGACCCCGACCTGGTCTTCGTCTGCTCACCGAACAATCCGACCGGGACCACGCTGGACCCGGCCGTGCTCGAGGCGATCCTCGGCGTGGCCCGCGGCATGGTGGTCGTCGACGAGGCGTACACCGAATTCGCGCGCCCCGGCACCCCGAGCGCGCTCACCCTGCTGCCCGGGCACCCGCGTCTGGTGATCAGCCGCACCATGAGCAAGGCGTTCGGCTTCGCCGGCGGCCGCCTCGGCTACCTGGCCGCCGACCCGGCGGTGATCGACGCGGTGCAGCTGGTCCGCCTTCCGTACCATCTCTCCGCGATCAGCCAGGCCGCCGCCCGCGCCGCCGTGGTGCACCGCGCGTCGCTGCTGGCCACCGTCGAGGCGATCAAGGAGCAGCGCGACCGGATCGTGGCCACGCTGCGGTCCCGGGGCGTCCGGGTCGCCGACAGCGACGCCAACTTCGTGCTGTTCGCCACCGGCGACCAGGACCAGAGAGCCGCCTGGCAGCGGTTCCTCGACCGCGGGGTGCTGATCCGCGACGTGGGCCTGCCCGGCTGGCTGCGGGTCACCGCCGGCACCGAGACCGAGACCACCGCCTTCCTGAACGCCGCTGAGGAGATCTTGTCGTGACCCGCACCGGACGGATCGACCGCGTCACCAACGAGACCAAGGTGCTCGTCGAGATCGACCTCGACGGCACCGGCAAGGGTGACCTGAGCACCGGCGTCGGCTTCTACGACCACATGCTCAACCAGCTCGCCAAGCACGGCGGATTCGACCTGCTGGTGCGCACCGAGGGCGACCTGGAGATCGACGCGCACCACACCATGGAGGACACCGCGATCGCGCTGGGCGAGGCCTTCGCGCAGGCGCTCGGCGACAAGCGGGGCATCCGGCGGTACGGATCGGCCACCATCCCGATGGACGAGGTGCTCGTCCGCGCGGCCGTCGACCTGTCCGGCCGGCCCTACGTGGTGCACGACGAGCCGCTGCTCACGCCGTACATCGGGCCGGTCTACGCGACCAGCATGACCCGACACATCTTCGAGGCGTTCGGGCACGCGGCCAAGGTCACCCTGCATGTCGACGTGCTGCGCGCCTGCCGGCCGGGCGGCCACCCCGACGCGCATCACGTGGTCGAGGCCCAGTTCAAGGCGTTCTCCCGGGCGCTGCGCGAGGCCGTCGAGATCGACCCGCGCAACGCCGGCTCGCTGCCGTCCACCAAGGGCGTGCTCTGACATGGCGGCCCGGGTGGTGATCCTCGACTACGGATCGGGAAACCTGCGCAGCGCCGAGCGGGCCGTCGCCCGCACCGGTGCCGACGTGACGGTGACCAGTGACCTGACGCTGGCCGCCGAGGCCGACGGGCTGGTCGTGCCCGGCGTCGGCGCCTACGCCGCGTGCATGGCCGGCATCGACGACCTGGGCGCCGGCCCGGTGATCGCCGGACGCATCGCGCAGGGCCGGCCGGTGCTGGGCATCTGCGTCGGCATGCAGATCATGTTCGAGTCCGGGGTGGAGCACGGGGTGCAGACCAAGGGCCTCGGGCTGCTGCCCGGCTCGGTCACCCGGCTGCACGCCGCGCGGATCCCGCACATGGGGTGGAACACGGTCACCGTGCCGGCCGGGTCGCGGCTGCTGGCCGGGCTGGCCGCGGACACCCGGTTCTACTTCGTGCACTCGTACGCGGCCCAGGACCTCGGCGCGCTCGGCGACGCCGCGGTGACCACCGCGGCACACGACGAGCCGTTCGCGGCGGTGGTCGAGCGGGGTGCGCTCAGCGTCGCCCAGTTCCACCCGGAGAAATCGGCTGACGCCGGCTTCGCGCTGCTGAGCAACTGGGTCACCGCGCTCCGATGAGCAAGGAACGCGCGCGACGCCGAGCCGAACGGCTCGTCGTCCTCGAACGCGAGAAGGCCGCCCGGGCTCGGAAGGTGGCCCGGCGGCAGCGTCGCCGCGCTCTGCTCAACCGGCTCCGGCTGCCGAGACTCGGCAGCGACGGCCGTCTCTACCATCGCAGTCGGCGGCAGCGGATCGGCATCGTGCTGGTCCCGCTGATCGCCATCGCCGCGGTCTGGATCCTCATCCCCGACCCGGCGCTGCGCATCCTGCTCACCGTTCTGATCGTCCTCGCCGCGCCGGCCATGGTCGTCGTGGCGCTGGGCCGCCGTTCCTAGGGAGAAACGTGACGCTTCAACTGCTGCCCGCCGTCGATGTCGCCGACGGCCAGGCGGTCCGCCTGGTCCAGGGCGCCGCCGGCTCGGAGACCGCCTACGGCGATCCGCTGGAGGCCGCCCTGGCCTGGCAGAACGACGGCGCCGAGTGGATCCACCTGGTCGATCTGGACGCCGCCTTCGGTCGCGGCTCGAACGCCGACCTGCTCGCCGGCGTCGTCGCCCGGCTCGACGTCAAAGTGGAGCTCTCCGGCGGCATCCGTGACGACGAATCGCTGACCCGCGCCCTGGCCACCGGCGCCCAGCGGGTCAACATCGGCACCGCCGCGCTGGAGGACCCGGAGTGGTGCGACCGCATCTGCGGCGAATACGGCGACCGGGTCGCGATCGGCCTCGACGTGCGCGGCCGGACCCTGTCCGCCCGCGGCTGGACCCGCGACGGCGGCGACCTCTACGAGGTCCTCACCCGCCTCGACAAGGCCGGCGCCGCGCGATACGTGGTCACCGACATCACCAAGGACGGCACCATGCGTGGTCCGAACCTCGACCTGCTCCGCGAGGTCTGCGCCGCCACCGACAAGCCGGTCATCGCGAGCGGCGGTGTCTCCACCCTGGACGACCTGCGCGCCCTGGCGACCCTGGAGCCGATCGGGGTGGAGGGCGTGATCGCGGGCAAGTCGCTGTACGCCGGCGCCTTCACCGTGCGCGAGGCGCTGGACGTGCTCGCCCGGGCCTGAGATCGGAGCGTGCCCCGCCGGCGTCCCGGTGGGGCACGTTTCCGGGACCGGGCATGACCCGTTCGAGTGGCGTGGAACGGCTGGTTAGGGTGGGGGCATGACGGTCGCGGTGCGTGTGATCCCCTGCCTGGACGTGGATGCCGGACGGGTGGTGAAAGGGGTCAACTTCGTCGACCTCCGGGACGCCGGCGACCCCGTCGAACTCGCCGCCGCCTACGACGCGGCGGGGGCCGACGAGCTCACCTTTCTCGACGTCACCGCGTCGTCCGACGACCGTGGGACGATGCTCGACGTGGTACGGCGTACCGCCGAATCCGTCTTCATCCCGCTGACCGTGGGCGGCGGTGTGCGGTCGGTGGCGAACGTGGACGTGCTGCTGCGCGCCGGCGCCGACAAGGTCGGGGTGAACACCGCGGCGATCAACCGGCCCGAGCTGATCAGCGAGATCGCGGAGCGGTTCGGCAACCAGGTGCTGGTGCTGTCCCTCGACGTGCGCCGGGCCGCGGGTCAGCCGTCCGGGTGGGAGGTCACCACCCACGGCGGGCGCCGCAGCGCCGGCCTCGACGCGGTCGAGTGGGCGGCCCGGGTGGCCGAACTCGGCGCCGGCGAGATCCTGCTCAACTCGATGGACGCCGACGGCACCAAAGCCGGCTTCGACCTGGAGCTGATCCGGGCGGTGCGGGCCGTGGTGGACATTCCGGTGATCGCCAGCGGGGGAGCCGGGGCGGTGGAGCACTTCCCGCCGGCGGTGGCGGCGGGGGCGGACGCGGTGCTGGCGGCCAGCGTCTTCCACTTCGGTGACCTGACGATCGGCGAGGTCAAGACGTCGCTCCGGGATGCGGGCAACGCGGTGCGCTGACTCGGCCGAGCGGGGTCTGCGCGGGACGGGGTTTCGCTGACCGGGACCAGTGGGGTCCGTGCGCGGTGCGGTGCGTTGATCGGGTTGAGCGAGGTCGGCGCGTGGCCGGGTTCGCGGGGTGTGGCGGCGGCTCGCTCAGCGGCCGTCGGCGAGGCGGAGGCTGTACTCGCGGACGGCGGCGTTGTAGGTGGACTCCTCCAGGGTCCACTCGCTCCGTCCGGGGGAGGCGGCGCGGTTCAGCTGGGTCTGCAAGGTCATCACCGCTGAGGAGAGGCCGCTGAACGGGCGGGTGCGCCAGAGCTGCTCGCCGGCCGGGGCGACCTGGACGATGTCGTCGGCCACCGTGATCAGGCCGGCGCCGGCCAGCCGGCGCACCGACTCCTCCAGCTCGGCGCGGGCCGGCACGCTGTGGTGCAGGAAGTCGGCCGCGGCGATCAGGTCGGCGAGCGTGGCGCCGGTCACCGGCAGGGCGGCGTGCAGCGCGCGGTCACGCTCCAGACGCTCAGCGATGACCGCGGAGACGAAGATCCACGCGTCGTTCCAATTCCAGCCGCCGGCCCCCATGCCGCAATGATGCCGTGCCGCCGGCATGTCGGGAAGCGAATGTGTCCGGATGATCACCGGGTGGTTGCGGGGGATAAAAGGTGATCTTCACACTTGATAACGACATACGCCGTACATCGGGGTACCCCTATCTCACCGTGCGGGCACCGAACCATCCCGCGCGCCTGCCGCGCACGACCAGTCGTCGGCCGCAGCGTACGACATGATGAATTTGATCTTGATATTCCTGATCTCCGCCATCGACGGCCGCCTCCGGAAACCGGGGTATTCGCGCATCGGCACATCCGTGCCCGCGCTTCCGGCATACGGTTTCTGACAGAAGATCGAGCGTGACATCGGGGGAAAAATGCCTATTCGAACGATCACCGTCCCGGTCAAGGACCTGGACGCGGCCAGGGCTCTGTACACCCGGCTGCTCGGCGTCGAACCCTACGCCGACGCGCCGTACTACGTCGGATTCCGTCCCGACGGTGGCCCCGAGCTGGGACTCGACCCGCACGGTGACGTCGCCGCCGGGCCGATCGTCTACTGGCACGTCGACGACATCAACGCCGAACTCACCGCGCTGATCGCGGGCGGCGGCACCGAGGAACGCCCGGTCCACGACGTCGGCGGCGGCACGCTGATCGCCACGTTCCGCGACGCCGACGGCAACCTCTTCGGCCTGCACCAGGGCGCCGCTTCCTGACCGCGCTCCGCCCGGCGAGGTGCCCCGGTCCGGAGCGGCCGAAGCTCGCCGGGGACTGCGGCAAGTGCCGCGGCTCGCCCGGGAGCTTCGGCCGGCGCCGATGCCTGCCAGGAACATCGGCGAGTGCTCAAGAGGGCCGGCAGTGTTCATGGGAACCGTCGACGCCCGCCCGGGACTTCGGCAAGCGACCAAGAGGGCCGGCAGTGTTCAAGGGAACCGTCGATGCCCGCCCGGGACTTCGGCAAGCGCCTCGCGTATTCGCCGTGATGACCGTCCGCCGGCCGGTGTGAAGCCCGGTCATCCCGGTCGAACCGGCGATCCCCCCGCGGGGCGCCTCAAACCGTGCGCGAACGGCTTTGTGGTCACCGAAATGGGCGAGGACGGCAACCGATCAGGCGATGACGGCCGGGGTGCGCCAGGTGGGTCGTGGGGTGCGGTCGAGGTCGTGGCGGACCGAGGCGATCCGGCGGACCGCTTCCGTCAGGTCGTCGGCCGGCAGGGTGAACGGCAGCCGCAGGAAGCGTTCCAGCGTGCCGTCCAGTCCGAAGCGCGGGCCGGGCGCCAGGCGCACGCCGACGTCCTCGGCGGCCCGGGACAGGGCGCTGGAGATCGGCCCGTCCATCTCCACCCAGAGGGTGACGCCGCCGCCGGGGACGAAGAACCGCCACTCCGGCAGCTGTTCGCGGAGCGCCGTGACCAGGGCGTCGCGGCGGAAGCGCAGCTGGGCCCGGCGGGCCGCGACGATTTCCGGAGCGAGTCGCAACAGGTGGACGGCGACGAGTTGTTCGAGGACCGGGCTGGCCATGTCGACGCCGACCCGGATCGCGGCCAGCCGCTGGACCATCGGGGCGGAGGCGCGGACCCAGCCGATCCGCAGGCCGCCCCAGTAGGGCTTGCTCATTCCGCCGATCGACATCACCCGGGAGTGCCGGTCGAAGACCGCGACCGGTGGCGGCATCGCCGGGTCGTCCAGCGGCAGGTCGACGAAGGATTCGTCGGCGACCAGCTCGGTGCCGGTCGAGTGGGCCGTGGCGACCAGGCGCTCGCGCAGCTCGGCGGGCATCAGGTGGCCGGTCGGGTTGTGGAATTCCGGGATCAGGTAGGCGAGCCGCGGCCGGGTCTGGCGCAGCGCGCCGAGGAGCATCTCGCCGTCCCAGCCGGTGGCGGTGTCCATGCCGTGGGTGCTGATCCGGGCGCGGCGGGCGGAGAGGGCGGCCAGCGCGTTCGGATAGGTGGGCGTCTCCACCAGCACCGGCGCGCCGGCCGGAACGGACAGCCGCAGCACCAGGTCGAGGGCCTGCTGCGTGCCGCTGGTGACGAGGACCTGCTCGGCCGAGGTGGGCACGCCGCGCGCGGTGTAGATGTCGGCGACCGCGGCGCGCAGCTCGGGCAGGCCGGTCGGGTGGTAGCCGGCGCTGCCCAGATAGCGGGGCAGGTCGTCGGCGGCGGCCCGGGCGGCCGGGACCAGCTCGACCGGGGCGGCCGACGCGGCCACCCCCATGTCGATCATGTCGAGGTCGTCGTCCGGGGTCCACAGGCCGGAGGTGGCCACCCGGTGCCCGTGCGGCAGGGTGGTCCAGCTGCCGGCACCGCGCCGGCTGGTCAGGTGGCCGCTCTCGCGCAGCGCGCGGTATGCCGCGGACACCGTGGTGCGGCTGACCCCGAGCGACTCGGCCAGTTCCCGTTCGGCCGGCAGTCGGACACCGAGCGCCAGCCGCCCGTCGGCGAGCAGCCCGCGCACGGCGGCGGCCAGGGCGGCGTAGTCGGGGCTGCGATGCCGGCCCGGCAGTGAATGCCACCGGCCGAGTAGCCGGGCCAATTGGTCCCCTCGAACCGACGTTGTCATAGCCACCTCCCGAGGATTGGCACTTTAACATCGCAGAATTGGCATCGAGAGTGGCAGCATGAGCCTGGTTCGTCGCGTCACACCATCCGCCCTCTCCACGAACCTGGTTCGCCGCGTGCCGCAGCTGCTGCTCGGTCTGTTCCTCTACGGCGCCAGCATGGCCCTGATGATCCGGTCCGGGCTCGGCCTCAACCCCTGGGACGTCTTCCACCAGGGCCTCTCCGAGCGGACCGGGATCGAGTTCGGCTGGATCGTGCTGCTCGTCGGCATCCCGGTGCTGCTGCTCTGGATCCCGTTGCGGCAGCGCCCCGGTGTCGGCACGATCGCGAACGTGCTGCTCGTCGGCTTCTCCGCGGACGCCGTGCTCGCCGTGCTGCCGCCCGGGTCCGGCCTTCCGGCCCGGATCGGCCTACTGGTCGCCGGCATCGTGCTCAACGGCGTCGCGACCGGGCTCTACATCGGCAGCCGGATGGGCCCGGGCCCGCGCGACGGCCTGATGACCGGACTGGCCCGCCGCTTCCCCCGGCTGTCGCTGCGGGTGATCCGCACGTCGATCGAGCTGCTGGTCCTCGGCGCCGGCTTCCTGCTGGGCGGCACGGTGGGGGTCGGCACGGTGGCGTATGCGCTGGCCATCGGGCCGCTGGTCCACCTGTTCCTGCCGAAGCTCACGGTCGGTGAACGCCGACGGACGACATCGGCCGCTCGCCCGCCGGCCGCCTCGGAAGCCGGACGCTCCCCCGAGCAGCACACCCCGGTGGAGGCCTGACCGGGCCGGCTGACCGCGTACCGGCAAAGGAAAGACCGCTTCCCGGTGGGGAAGCGGTCTTTTCGGTAGCGGTCCCGATCAGATCTGGGCGAGCGAGCCCTCGTACATCTTCTCGATCTGGTCGGCGAAGTTGGTCTCCACGCTGCGGCGTTTGATCTTCATGGACGGCGTGATCTCGCCGGCCTCGATGCTCAGGTCACGGGGGAGGATGGCGAACTTCTTCACCGTCTCCCAGCGGTTGAGTTTGCCGTTGAGCTCGGCCAGGTAGCCCTCGACCAGCTTGTGGGTTTCGGGGGCGGCGACGATCTCGGCGTACGTCTTGCCGGCGAGCGGGCCGTCGGCGGCCCAGACGGCGATCGCGTCCTCGTCCAGGGTGATCAGCATGGTGACGAAGTTGCGGGACTGGCCGACGACGATCGCCTGCGACGTGTACGGGCAGACCGCCTTGAACGCGCCCTCGATGGCGCTGGGGGCGATGAACTTGCCGCCGGACGTCTTGACCAGGTCCTTCTTGCGGTCGGTGATCTTCAGGAAGCCGTCGGCGTCGAGCTCGCCGATGTCACCGGTGCGCAGGAAGCCGTCGTCGGTGAACGCCTCCTTCGTCGCCTCGGGCAGGTTGTGGTAACCGCGCATCACCGGGGCGCCGCGCATCAGCACCTCGCCGTCGGTGTCGATGCGGATCTCCAGGTCGCCGATCGCCTCACCCACCGTGCCGATCTTGAGGCGGCCGTTGCGGTTGACGAAGTTCGCCGCGGAGGCCTCGGTCATCCCGTAGCCCTCCAGGATCGGCAGGTTGGCCGCGGCGAAGAACTCGGCGATGTCCCGGGACAGTGCGGCCGAGCCGCTGACCAGCACCCGCAGCCGGCCGCCGAGCCGCTCCTGGAGCTTGGCGAAGACCAGTTTCTCGGCCACCGCGTACTGCGCGGAGAGGACCGCGCCGACCGGCTTGCCGGCCTGCTCCAGCGCGACCTTGCGCTTGCCGGTGGCCACCGCCCAGGTGAAGATCTTGGCTTTCAGGCCGCCGCCGGCCAGGCCGCTGGTCACCGTCTTGTTGTAGACCTTCTCGAAGATGCGCGGGGCGGCGCACATCAGCGTGGGGCGGATCAGCGCGAGCTTGTCGACCAGCTTGTCGACCCGGCCGTCGACGTAGGTCGGCACGCCCACGTGCAGGATGCCGCAGAGCAGCGTCTTGCCGAACGCGTGCGACATCGGCAGCCACAGGTAGTGCAGGTCGTCCGGGTTGAACAGGCCCAGGTCGTTCTGTGCGACACCCTCCCAGGTCCAGCCGCGGTGCAGCAGCTCGACGCCCTTGGGCCGACCGGTGGTGCCGGAGGTGTAGATCAGCGTGGCGATGTGCTCCGGAGTGAGCTCGGCGATCACCCGCTCGATCAGCTCCGGGTCGCGGCGCAGCGCGGCCGCGCCCAACTCCTCCAGCTCGGCCAGGGTGATCTGCGGCGGGGTGGCGCCGGCGTCGGCCGGGCCGTCGATCAGCACCACCTTGGTGATCGCGGTCGGCGCGCCGGAGATCTTCAGCGCCTGCTTCGGGTTCTCCGCGATCAGCACCTTGGAACCGGAGTCGGACACGATGAACGCGGTGTCCTCCGGCTCGGTGGTCGGGTAGACCGTGGTGGCGGCCGCGCCGGCCACGTTGATCCCGAGGTCGGCCAGGATCCACTCGAGGCGGGTGCTGGACAGGATCGCGACCCGGTCCTCCAGCCCGACGCCGAGCTCGCGCAGACCGGCCGCGATGGCCCTGGTCCGCTCACCCACCTGGCGCCAGGTCAGCCAGTCCATCCCGGTGTCGGTCGCGTTCGGCCCGGCGAACGCCTGCGCGTCCGGCGTCTTGGCCACGCGCTGGAAAAGCATGTCCGGGATCGACCGGTAGGGAACCTCGAGAGCCATCAAGCGCCGCCTAAGACTGAACCGGGGGACGTTAACATCGTTGTTACCGCAGAGTAATGCGATGGCGGTGGCAGGGCTAGAGCACCCCGGCAACTCGGGTCAATCCTAGTCGCTACCGTGGCGGCATGGTTTTTCTCGTGATCGGCGGGACCGGGGTCGACACCGTGGTACCGGTGGCGGATCTGCCGGTGCTCGGTGCCGATTCGGCGCGCCCGCGCGGGCCGATCGAGGATCACGTGTCGCACACCGGCACCTGCGTGGCGCTGGCGCTGCGGGCGCTCGGCGGCGCGGTCCGGGTGGTCGACACGGTCGGTGACGACGAGCTCGGCGGCCGGGTCAAGGCGGCGTTCCGGGAGTGGGACATCCCGCTGCACGCGGCGCCGGCCCCGGCCGGGACACGGCGGGCGGTCAACCTGATGAGCCCGGACGGGCGGCGGCTCTCCCTGTACGACGGCCGGGACGTGCCCGGATATCGCCTGCCGGCGTGGTATTACGATCCGCTCCCGGCCGGGGTCCGGCACGTGCACCTGACGATCATGGACTGGGCGCGGCACCTGATCCCGTCGCTGCGCGCGGCCGGGGTCACCGTCTCGACCGATCTGCACGACTGGGACGGGGAGAACCCGTACCATCGCGATTTCGCCCTGGGCGCCGACGTGGTCTTCGTCAGCGGCGTTCAGCTCGCCGCGGGCGCCGCCGAGCGGATCCTGCGCGACGGGGTGGCCGGGCGGGTGGTGGTGACCCACGGCGCCGGCGGGGCCGACCTGTACACCCGGGACGGGCGGACGCACCGGGACGCCGCCGATCCGGGCGCGCCGGTCGTCGACACGAACGGTGCCGGGGACGCGTTCGCCGCCGCCTTCCTGACCGCATGGGCGGCCGGGAAGAGCGACGGCGACTGCCTCACCGGCGGGACGATCGCCGGGGCGTACGCGTGCACTCGTGCGGTGGGCGCGGGCTCGTTCATCTCCGGGGACGAACTGGAGCTCAGAGCAGCGAGACCGCGGGACCGGTGAGCAGGGCCACCCCCACGCCGCTCAGCAGGCTGACCGCGGCCACGGCCAGGACCATCAGGGCGCTCGTCCGGAACAGTCCACGACGGATCCTCATGCCACATCCCCCTCGGGTGGTCGTCTTCGACTTCCGGGCTTGAGCGTAAGCGCCCGGTTACTACCGACGGGTATACCGGATTGTCTATACCGTTCAGGCGTGGATCTGGTCATCGACGGACGGACGACCGCGGCCGTCTACCGGGCGTTGCGGGCGGCGATCGCGGACGGGCGGCTGCCCGCCGGGCACCGGCTGCCGGCCAGCCGGGCGCTCGCCGCCGACCTCGGGGTGTCCCGGGGCAGCGTCGCCGGGGCGTATGAACGGCTCGCCGCCGAGGGGCACCTGACCGCCCGGGTCGGGGCCGGCACGTTCGTGGCGGTGGCCCGGACGCCCCGGCCGGCGCCCCGCGCGGTGCCGGACCCGTTGCGACCGCGCGCCGGATGGGCCTTCGCGCCGGTGCTGACCAGCGGCTCGGTGCCGGCGCCGAAATACGACTTCCGGATCGGCATCCCGGACGCGTCGCTGTTCCCGTTCGACACCTGGCGGCGGATGGTCGCCGCCGAGCTGCGGCTGCGGGCGAACGGGCCGGGCACCTACGCCGACCCGTACGGTCATCCCGCCCTGCGCGCCGCGATCGCCCGCTACCTCGGGTACGCCCGGTCGATCCGGGTCACCGAGGATGAGGTGCTGGTCACCAACGGGGTGCAGCACGCGCTGGACCTGATCGGGCGGGTGCTGCTGCGGCCCGGGGACACGGTCGCGGTGGAGGAGCCGGGATATCCGCCGGCCCGGGCGCTGTTCGCCTCGCTCGGCGCGCGGGTGGTGGGCGTGCCGGTGGACGATGCCGGGCTGGTCGTCGACCGGCTGCCGGCGCACGCGCGGATCGTCTACGTGACGCCGTCGCACCAGTTTCCGCTCGGGGCGGTTCTCAGCCTGGATCGACGGCGGCAGCTGCTGGACTGGGCGCGGCGGCGGCAGAGCGCGATCGTCGAGGACGACTACGACAGTGAGTTCCGGTTCGGGAGCCGTCCGCTCGAACCCCTGCGGGCCCTCGACCGGTGCGGGCGGGTGCTCTACGTGGGCACCTTCTCCAAAACCATGCTGCCCACCATCCGTACGGGGTTCGTGCTGACCCCGCCGGGACTGCGGGATGCGCTGGCCGCCGCCCGGCAGCTCGGGGACGGGCACGGGCAGGTGGCGATGCAGGCGGCGCTGGCCCGGTTCATCGACGAGGGGCAGCTGGCCCGGCACGTGCGGCGGGCCCGCCGGGAGTACGCGGCACGCCACGCCCGGATCGCCGGGCTTCTGAGCGATATTTCGGGATGTGAAGTGCTGCCGTCGGCCGCGGGGCTGCACGTCACCGTGCTGATGCCCCGCGACCAGCCCGACATTTCCGAAATCGCGGGCAAGAGAGGGCTAGCGGTCGACGACCTGAGCCGGTACGGCGGCGACCGGCCGGGCCTCGTCCTCGGCTTCGGCGCCGTCGACCCCGCGCTCATCGACGAGGGCCTGGCACTTCTGGCCGAACTGCTCTGACCCCGCGCGAGCGCCCGACGCCGGGTGGGTGTCAGGCGCCGCGCCGATGGCGGACCCGGCGCCCGCGTCCGTACGGGAGGCGGCGGCACCGGCGCCGGACCGTACGGTGCCGGCCCGGCCGGCCGCCCGGTCGACGGCGAAGCGGTAGATCAGCGCGCCCGCCGCGAACACCAGGCTGAGCAGCGCCGGCCACCCGTTCAGCCAGAACAGTCCGCACACCGCCACGAACGCCACCCCGGCCACCGCCCGCGACCAGCCCCGCGGCAGCAGGCGTACCGCGGCGGCCGTGCCGAACACGTACACCAGGGTGAAGCATCCGGTGACCAGCAGCGCCGAGGTTCGCAGTCCGAGCGGCAGCAGCGCGCACAGGATGCTCGCCACGTAGATGAAGGTCAGCGAGCGGCGCCGGCCCCCGAAGACCCGGGCCGGCAAGGCGCCGTCCGCGGCCAGTGCCACCCCCAACCGGCTCGACCCGGCGTAGTACGCGTTCACCGCCCCGAGGGTGAGCACCACCGACACCACCGCGGTGATCGCCCGCACCGGCCCGCCCAGCCCGATCGCCAGCAGGTCGGCCAGCGGCGCGCGGCTGCCGGCCAGGGCGGGACCGAGGGCCAGCACGCTGACCGCGGCCACCGCCAGGTAGAGCACGCCGACCACGGCGACCGCGAGCATGGTGGCCCGGGGCACGTCGCGGCGCGGGTTCCGGTATTCCGCGGACAGCGAGGACAGTGCTTCCCAGCCGGCGAAGCCCCAGACCAGCAGGGCGGTGGCCGAGCCGATCCCGGCGAGGCCGTGCGGGGCGAACGGGTGCAGGTTGCCGAGGTCGAGGTGGGGGAGCGCGGCCAGCACGGTCACCACCAGCAGGGTGGCCAGGGTGCCGGTGAGCACCAGCTGGACCCGGCCGGAGACGCGCAGGCCGAACCAGTTCATCGCGTAGCCCGCGGTGACCACCCCGAGGAAGGTGACGAATTCGGTGGTCCGGCCGCCGCCGACGGCGCCCGCCACGTACCCGCCGGTGAAGGCCGCGGCGACCGGGGCGCCGAGCGGAACGGCGAAGTAGAAGCACCAGCCCACCGCGGCGGACGCCCGGCGGCCGAAGGCCATGCCGGCGTACGTGGCGACCCCGCCGCCGTCCGGATAGCGCGCGCCGAGCGCGGCGAAGGTCCAGGCCAGTGGCGCGGAGAGGACGATCAGGGCGAGCCAGGCGACCAGCGCGGCGGGGCCGGCGGCCGCGGCGGCCAGGGCGGGCAGCGAGATCAGGCCGGTGCCCAGGACGGCGCCGATGGAGAGGGCGGCACCCTGGGACACCGAGAGTCGGGCGGTCATGACCTTGAATCTAGAGCCGGATTGGCCTCGGCGGGAAAGCCAATCCGGGCCGTTCCGGGTGGGCCAATTCAGAAGCCGAGCCTGGCGCCCCGCAACCGTTCGGCGGTCGCCGGGTCGCCGTCGATCCGCACCGTCGCGACCCGCTGCCGCCCGGAGAAGAACAGGGCGAGCTCGCCGGCGTCCCCGGTGATCCGGACCTGCGGGGCCGGCCCGGTGCGCACCGGCGGGAACCCGTCGGCGATCACCTCGGCCTGCACCCCGGCCCGGCGCAGGGCGACCCGGGCGGTGAGTCGGACGCTGCGCCAGAGCGCGGCCTGGTGCCCGGCGGGCAGCGGTCGCGGCTCCCACGACGCCCCGGCGCGGCGGACGTCCTCGTGGTGGATGAAGAATTCCAGGGTGTTGGTCAGGCCGTCGGTCAGCGGGTTGCTGACCGGGCTCCACACCGGGGGCTGGCGCACCTCGGCGATCAGGGCGGGGTAGGGCAGGGCGGCCTTGGCCGTCCGCACCCGCTCGGCGTAGGGGTGCAGGGCCGGGATGAACATTCCGGCGCCGGCGTCCGGACGGCGGTCCCGGACCACCAGATGGGCGGCCAGATCCCGGGTGGTCCAGCCGGCGCAGAGCGTCGGCGCGTCCGGACCCTCGCGCAGCAGCAGGTCGGCGAGGAGCCGGCGTTCCTGACGGGCGTAGTCGTTCATCGGCCGATGGTATGCGCGCTCGCGGTGACCGGTGTAATTGTCACCACAATGTAAACGGTGGGCTGGCGGGCCGCGGTTCGGCAGGATGGGATCGGTAAGGCCGGAAACCCCGGCCAATGCTTACCAGTCAGGTAGGAAATTGACCAGCAGCGCCAGCCGTGACGTGCTGGGACGGGGTCTGCGGGTGCTCGGCCACGCGATCCGCACGGAGCCTCGGCTCTTCACCGTCGGCACGATCGGCAGCAGCCTCTTCGGGCTGCTCATCATCGCCAACTCATACGTGGTCGGCTGGGTGATCGGCCATGTCGTCGTGCCCGCCTTCGCCGAGCACCGGGCCACCGCTAGCCGGCTCGGCCTGGTCGCCGCGATCTTCCTGGGTGTCAGCGCGCTGCGGGTGGCCAGCATCTTCGGCCGCCGGCTCGGCGCCGGGTACATGCAGTTCCGGCTGCAGGCGCGGTACCGGGCCGCGGTCACCCGGCGCTACCTGTCGCTGCCGCCGGCCTGGCACCAGCGGCACGCCACCGGCACCCTGCTGTCCAATGCGAACTCCGACGTGGAGGCCGCCTGGGCGCCGATCGCGCCGCTGCCGTTCGCGGTCGGCACCGTGGTGATGCTGGCCGGCGCGCTGGTCTCGCTGTTCCTCACCGACTGGGTGCTGGCCCTGGTCGGAGCCACCCTGTTCCCCGCGCTGTTCGGGCTCAACCTGGTCTACTCCCGGCGGATGTCGCCGCGGCAGATCCGGGTCCAGCAGAACCGGGCCACGGTCAGCGCGGTCGCGCACGAGAGCTTCGACGGCGCCCTGGTGGTCAAGACGATGGGCCGGGAGGCCGACGAGTCCCGCCGGTTCGGGGTGTTCGTCGACGAGCTGCGCGACTCGCTGATCGCGGTCGGCCGGCTCCGCGGCCTGTTCGACCCGCTGATGGACAGCCTGCCCAGCCTGGGCACGCTGGCCGTGCTGCTGCTCGGCACCTGGCGGCTGCGGTCCGGCGCGATCGGGGTCGCCGACCTGGTCAGTGTCGCGTTCCTGTTCACCGTGCTGGCCTTCCCGGTGCGCGCGATCGGCTGGGTGGTGGGCGAGCTGCCGCGCAGCGTGGCCGGTTGGGACCGGGTCCAGGCGGTCCTCGGCGCGGAGGGCGACCTGGCGTACGGCGAGGGCACGCTGCCCGGCACCGGCCCCGCCGAGCTGCGCTTCGACCGGGTCTCCTACCGGTACGCGGACGGCCCCGAGGTGTTGCACGACGTGAGTTTCACCGTCCCGGCCGGCCGGACCGTGGCGCTGGTCGGCGCGACCGGCTCGGGCAAGTCGACGATCGCCTCGCTCGCCGTCCGGCTGGTCGACCCGGAGTCCGGCACGGTCGCCGTGGACGGCGTGAAACTTCCCGACCTGGCGCTGTCCGCGCTGGCCGGGTCCACCGCGCTGGTCCCGCAGATCCCGTTCGTCTTCGACGACACGGTGCGCGGCAACATCGCCCTGGACCGGCCGGAGGTGGACGACACGCGGGTCCGGACGGCGCTGGAACTGGCCCAGGCCGCCCGGTTCGTCGACGGGCTGCCGGCCGGGCTGGACACCCCGGTCGGCGAGCGCGGCACGTCGCTCTCCGGCGGGCAGCGGCAGCGGCTCACCCTGGCCCGGGCACTGGCCGGCAAGCCGCGGCTGCTGGTGCTCGACGACGCGACCAGCGCGGTCGACCCGCGGGTGGAGGCGGCCGTGCTCGGCGCGCTGCGCGGGGCGGACGCCGGCGCGTCGATCCTGGTGGTGGCATATCGGCGGGCCACCATCGCGCTCGCCGACGAGGTGGTCTACCTGAACCGCGGGCGGGTGGTGGCGACCGGGACGCACACCGGGCTGATGGCGGCGCACGAGGGCTATCGCGAGCTGGTCACCGCATACGAGAAGGCCGAGGAGCGGCGATGAGCGCCGAGGGGACGCTGGCCACCATCCGGCGCGGGCTGGCGCTCTCGCCGGAGCTGCGGACCGGGCTGGGCGGCACGATGGTCCTGGCGTTGCTGCAGATGGCCGGGCGGGTGGCCGTGCCGATCGCGGTGCAGCAGGGCATCGACCACGGGGTGCGCGCCCCGGGCGGCCCGGACGTCGGTGTCGTGGTGCGGATCGTCGGGCTGACCCTGGGCGCGCTGCTGATCTCGACGCTCTGCGGCTATCTGATGACCCGGCGGCTGTTCACGGTCAGCGAGACCGCGCTGGGCGGGCTGCGGTCGCGGACCTTCCGGCACGTGCACGACCTGTCGATGCTGCACCAGCAGTCCGAGCGGCGCGGTTCGATGGTGTCCCGGGTGACCAGCGACGTCGACCAGATCTCCCAGTTCCTGCAGACCGGCGGGGTGCAGCTGCTGCTGGCGGCCGGGCAGCTTCTGGTGTCGGCGGCGGTGATGTTCGCGTACAGCTGGCAGTTGGCCCTTGTGGTTCTCCTCGCCTTCGGGCCGGCCCTGGGGGTGAGCCGCCTGTTCCAGCGGCGGCTGCGCGCGGTCTATCAGGCGTCCCGCGAGCGCACCGGCGTGATGCTGGGCGCGGTCGCGGAGAGCGTCGTGGGCGCCACGGTGATCCGGGCGTACGGGGTGGCCGGCCGCACCCAGGCCCGGCTGGACACCTCGATCGACTCGCTCCGGGTGGCCCAGCAGAAAGCCCTGCGGACCAGCGTGACCAGCTTCTCCAGCGGCGAGATCGGGGCCGGTCTGGCGCTGGCCGGGGTGGTGGTGACCGGGGTCTGGCTCGGCGTGGACGGGAAGCTCACGGTCGGGCAGCTGACCGCGTTCCTGTTCCTGGTCACGCTCTTCATCCAGCCCGTGCAGATCGCCACCGACATGCTGAACGAGGCGCAGAACGCGGTGGCCGGCTGGCGCCGCATCCTGGACGTGCTGGACGTCGAGCCGGACGTCGCCGACCCGGACGACCGCGGTGTCGAACTGCCCGCCGGGCCGCTGTCGGTGCGCTTCGCCGACGTGTCGTTCCGCTATCCGGGCGGTCCGATCGTGCTCGCCGGCGTCGACCTGGATCTGCCGGCCCGGCGCAAGTATGCGGTGGTGGGCGAGACCGGCAGCGGCAAGACCACGTTCGCCAAGCTGCTGACCCGGCTGATGGATCCGGCGCAGGGGCGGGTGCTGCTCTCCGGTACGCCGCTGACCTCGGTGCGGTTCTCGTCGCTGCGGTCGCGGGTGGTGATGGTGCCGCAGGACGGGTTCCTGTTCGACGCGACGATCGCGGAGAACATCCGGTTCGCCGAGCCGTCGCTGACCGACGGGCAGCTCACCGCGGCCTTCGCCGAGCTCGGGCTCGGCGACTGGTTGGCCGGGCTGCCGGCCGGCCTGCAAACCCCGGTGGGGGAGCGCGGAGAGGCGCTCAGCGTCGGCGAGCGGCAGCTGGTGGCGCTGGTCCGGGCGTACGTGGCGGACCCCGACCTGCTCGTCCTGGACGAGGCGACCAGTGCGGTCGATCCGGCCACCGAGGTGCGCCTGCAGCACGCGCTGGACCTGGTCACCCGCGGGCGGACGACGGTGGCCATCGCGCACCGGCTGTCCACCGCCCAGGCCGCCGACGAGGTGATCGTGGTGGACGCGGGCCGCGTCGTGCAACGCGGCCCGCATGCCCGGCTCGTGGCCGAGGAGGGCTCGACCTACGCGAAGCTCTATGCCAGCTGGTTGGAACAGACCCGCAGTTAGCGGGCGTAGTACTCGACGACCAGCTGTTCGTCGCAGAGGACCGGCACCTCGGTGCGCTGCGGGACGCGCACCACCGTGGTGCGCAGCTCCGCCAGGGCGGTGGACAGGTAGGGCGCGGTCGGCCCGTCGAGGTGCGCGCCGGTGGCGGCGATCTGAAACGGCGGCTTCTGCCGGCTGGACTCGCGCACCTCGATCACCTGACCGGGCTGCACGCGGTAGCCGGGCCGGTCCACCTTCCTGCCGTCGACCGTGAAGTGGCCGTGCACCACCAGCTGGCGGGCCTGGTAGATGGTGCGGGCCAGCCCGGCCCGGTAGACGGTGGCATCCAGCCGGCGCTCCAGCAGGGTGACCATGTTCTCGCCGGTCTTGCCCCCGGCCCGGTGGGCGGCGTCGTACGCGGCCCGCATCTGCACCTCGCTGATGTTGTACTGGTGCCGCAGGCGCTGCTTCTCCAGCAGCCGGACCTGGTAGTCCGAGCTCTTGCGCCGGCCGCGGCCGTGCACGCCCGGCGGGAACGGGCGCCGCTCGAAGTACTTCACACACTTGCGGGTCAGCGGGATGCCCAGCGCCCGGGACAGCTTCGCTTTGGGTCGGGAGTTGTTCAACGCGGTTCTCCTGTTACGGTTAGCCTTGCCTAACTTAGGTAAGCCTAACCGGTGCCCGGAGGTGCTCGTCATGCAACCCAGTCCCGCCGAGATCGCGCGAACCCTCGCCGCCGGTCACCTGCCCGCCGTCGCCCACATCGCCTGCCACCCCGGGCCGCTGCCGGTCCGGCACGTCACCGACGCGCAGGGGCGGCCGCTGCTCCTGGTGCCGGCCGGCAGCGCGCTGGCCGCCGCGCTGCGGCCGCAGCCGGGCAACGACGACGCCGCGCTGGTGCTGGACATCCGGGACGTGCCGCCGATGGTGACCTCGCCGGTGATCGGACGGGTCTGGGTGTCCGGCTGGGCGGCCCGGCTCGACGGCGACGAGGAGCGGGCCGCGGCCCTCGACTACGCCGACACGGATGCCTGCGGGGACCTGCTCGACGTGGGCGGGACACAGGCGATCTACCGGCTGGACGTGGCCGAGGTGCGCTTCGAGCGCGGTGGGCACCTGGTCGAGATCGACCCTGACGACTACGCCGCGGCGGCGCCCGATCCGTTGCGCGCCGTCGAATTCGATCTGATCGCTGACCTCGCCGACCATCATTCCGCCGAGATGGGCGATTACGTACGACGTCAGCTGGGCCCCGCCGCGCATCCCGGCGACGAGCCGCGCGTGGTGCGGATGGACCGCTACGGGTTCGTGGTCCGTCTGAACGGCCGCAGCGCCCGGCTGGCGTTTCCCCGCCCGGTCAGCGACCGGCAGGACCTCGCCCACCTCCTGCACCCCATCCTCTGCCGCCGCTGCGCCGCCTGACCCGGGATCCCGTCGCCCACCCACTGCCGCTGCCGGGCGGTGGGATCCCGCCCCGCTCACCGATGCCGCGGTGAAGCGGGCAGCGAGAAAAGCGGGCGGCCCGCTGCCCGGGCCGCCCGCTTTTCTCGCGTCTCTGCGACGAACTGCTTACAGGGAGAGGATGCGCTCCAGGAATTCCCGGTAACCGCGCATCGCCATCCGCATGCTCTCGGTGTCCGGGGTGTCGGTGCCGCGCAGCGGGTCGAGGTCGTCGCGTTCGGCCAGCAGGACCTCGGTCAGCTCGTTGACCGCGTCGGTGAGCAGGTCGTGTGCCCTGGTCAGGGCGTTGACCGGGTCGTCGACGAACTCCGCTTTCACCTCGTGCCAGGCGGCGCGGAAGTGGCGGGCGGCGTCCTCGTCCCAGACCGTGGGGCGGATGACCGCCGCGCTCTCCTCGTCGCCGGCGGCGCCGTCCAGGCCGGTGTCGTCGGTGTCGGGCACGGCGCGCCGACCCGGGCGGCGGACCGGCTCGGCGTCCTCCAGGCTGGCCGAGCGACGGGCGGCGGGGCCCGGCTCGCCGTCGGTGAGACCGCGGTTCAGCTCGCCGTCGGCGAGGCTGCGCAGGGCCTCATCGGTCAGGCCGCGGGGGGCGTCAGGCGCCGGGACGCGGTAGACGTCGTCGATCAGCCCACGGCCGGCATTGCCGGACGCGCCACGCAGCGTCTCGTCGGCCAGGCCGCGGGTCGTGTCGGCGGCACCGTCGAGCGGGGTCCCGTCGAGCGGCGTCCCGTCCGGAGCACCGTGCGGGGCGTCGTCGGTGCGGCCGCGGCGGCCGGTGCCGACCGAGATGCCGCTCAGGCCGGACTCCGGGAACGGCTGGAACTCCAGCGGCGGCGGGGTGACCGAGCCGGGCTGCGGCGCGGACGGGCCGGCCGGGGTGACCGAGGCGACCCCGTACACCTCGCCGGAGCGGCCCAGGCTGTAACCGGTGGTGGCCGGCGAGCCGAACGCGAAGCTGGTGTCCGGGGCGGCCGGCGGCTGGTCGACCGGGGTGCGGCTGGCCGGGATCTGCGGCGTGGCCGGCGTCGGCGGAGCGGCCGGCGGCAGCGGGAACCGCAGGTCGGGAGCGGGCACGCTGGCCGAGCCGGTGGCCGGGGGCGCCGGCGGGAACGGGGGGAAGCCGGGCTGCGCGGGGGAGACCGGCGCGGCCGACGCGGCCGGGTCATGGGCCGGCTGTTCCGCGGCCGTCGGCTCCGGGACCGCCGGGTGGTCCGGGGTGAAGTCGGTGGCCAGGTACGGCGCCGGGGCGTAGCCGGGGGACACCGGTGCGCCGGAGACCGGGCCGGTGGACCCGGCCGGCGCGCCCGAGGTGGGCGGCGGCACCGGGACCGACGCCCAGCCGGCGGCCGGGTGCGGCTCGGCGGCGTCGTCGAGCGGGCCGTCCGCCGCGGGTGCCTCCGCCGGGCCCGGCATGTCGGGGGCCTGGGCGTACCCGGGGGCTCCTGCCCGTCCGTTCATGTGCTCACGTCCGTTCTCGTCGCGTTCCGCCGCGTCGGCGGTGTCCTGCCCGGCCTCCGGCGGAGCGTCGTCCGCCGGCTCGTCCTCCGGAGCGGTCCCGGTGGACTCCTCGTCGACCGGTGCTTCGGCGACCTGAGCGTCGCCGGGAGTCTCCTCCGCGGCCGATGACTCCTCCGCGGGGCCGTGCCCGTTGACGCCCGGTTGCGCGTCGTGGGTCCGTCCGCCGAAGAGGAAGCGCCCGGTGCCGCCGAGCCGGAATCCCCCGAAAGAGGTCTCCCGGACGGGTGAACCGGCCGCGGGCTCCTGGGACTCTACGTCCTGGGTGCCCTCCGGTTCAGGGTCCGAAGGGGTCGAGTGATCAGAATCGCCGTGCCGGGAACGGGCCGGCGGGCGGCCGCTGTGGTCACCCCGGGCGGCGCCGGGGCCCCGGCTCGCGGCCCGGTTCAGGCCGAACGGATCGCCGGCCGGCGGATCGCCCGGTTCCCCGGCGGAGCCGTTGGCGCCGTGTGGCCCGTCGGCCGCGGCGACCGGGCCGAACGGGGACGCGCCACGCACGCTGAACGCCATGGATGCGCCGGTCAGCAGGTCGGTGGGCAGCCCGAGCTCCAGCGGGTCGACCGGCCGGCGGTGCTCCGTCGGGGCGGCCACCGGGATCTCCGCGGCGCTGTCCGGGTGGGGCCGGACCTGCCAGAAACGGGCGAGTCCCGGGGCCGGCCGGGGGTTGTCGGGGCTGGACGTCGGCTCCATGTGACCACTCCCGTCGCGAGGCGCGCCACCGAGGCCAGGAGCTGCGCAGACACACCGGCGGCGGGCGCCGGGGCATCTGTGGCGGTGCGGCGCCCCGCCGACGGTACCGTCCCGATCGGCCCGGCACATCCCCTGTGCCCGGATCGTGGCCCCTCCCCGGCCGGTGCCGGGTGGCGCCGGCGGTGGGGGAGAATCGTGATCGTGTCAGATGCAGAGACCTCACTAGACGCGTCGATCGCCGCCCGGCTCAAACGCACCCCCGACGGCCTGGTCGCCGCGATCGTCCAGGAGCACGGCACCGGCGAGGTGCTGATGCTGGCCTGGATGGACGACGAGGCGCTGCATCGGACGCTGACCACCGGCCGGGCCACCTACTGGTCGCGCAGCCGCGGGGAGTACTGGGTGAAGGGCGCCACCTCCGGGCACCACCAGCGGGTCCGCCGGGTGGCGCTGGACTGCGACGGCGACGCGCTGCTGCTGACCGTCGAGCAGACCGGGGCGGCGTGCCACACCGGAGCGCACAACTGCTTCTTCGACGAGCTGCCTCGGGAGGGCCAGTGACCAGCGGAGCGACCCTTCCGGACGAGGCGGCGTTCGTCCGGATCCACCGCCGGGTCGTGCCGGTCACCCGGAAACTGCTGGCCGACGGGGAGACGCCGGTGGGCGTCTACACCAAGCTGGCCGGCGGCCCGGGCACCTTCCTGCTGGAGTCGGCCGAGCAGGGCCTGGCCTGGTCGCGGTATTCGTTCATCGGGGTGCGCAGCGCCGCCACCCTGGTCGAGCGGGACGGCCAGGCGGCCTGGCTGGGCACGCCGCCGGACGGGGTGCCGCTGGACGGTGACCCGGTGGCCGCGCTGCGGGCGACGGTGGCCGCGCTGACCGGCGGCGCCGTTCCGGACGCCGGCCTGCCCCCGCTGACCGGCGGGATGGTCGGCTATCTCAGCTACGACCTGGTCCGCCGCTTCGAGCGGCTGCCGGCCACCGCGGCCGACGACGTGCCGCTGCCCGAGCTGGGCATGATGCTCGCCACCGACCTGGTGGTGCTCGACCACCACGACGGCTCGGCGCTGCTGGTCGCCAACGCGGTGCTGGCCGAGGACGCGAGCGAGGCGGACCGGCGCGCGGCGTACCACCACGCGGTCGGCCGGCTGGACGCGATGACCACCGCGCTGTCCCGGCCCACCCCGCCGATGGTCTCCACGGTGGAGCGCCGCCCGCCCGGCGAGCCGGTCAGCCGGACCGCGCCGGGCGACTACCAGAAAGCGGTGGAGCAGGCCAAGGAGGCGATCCGGGCCGGCGAGTGCTTCCAGATCGTGGTGGCCCAGCGGTTCGAGCGGCCGACCGACGCGAACGCGCTGGACATCTACCGGGTGCTGCGGGCGACCAACCCGAGCCCGTACATGTACCTGCTGCGCTTCGACGACTTCGACATCGTCGGCTCGTCGCCGGAGGCGCACCTCAAGGTCAGCGCGAACCGGACCGCGCTGCTGCACCCGATCGCCGGCACCCGCTGGCGCGGCGCCACCCCGGAGCAGGACGCCGCGCTCGCCGCCGAGCTGCTGGCCGACCCGAAGGAGCGCGCCGAGCACGTGATGCTGGTCGACCTGGGCCGCAACGACCTGGGCCGGGTCTGCGAGCCGGGCAGCGTCGAGGTGCCGGAGTTCGCCCGGATCGAGCGGTACAGCCACGTCATGCACATCGTCTCCACGGTGGTCGGCCGGCTGCGCGCGGACCGGACCGCGTTCGACGCGCTGGCCGCGACGTTCCCGGCCGGCACGCTGTCCGGCGCGCCCAAGGTGCGGGCCATGGAGATCATCGAGGAACTGGAGCCGACACGTCGCGGGCTGTACGGCGGCACGGTCGGCTACTTCGGCTTCGCCGGGGACATGGACATGGCGATCGCCATCCGGACCGCGCTGGTCAAGGACGGGGTGGCGTACGTCGGCGCCGGCGCCGGCATCGTCGCCGACTCCGACCCGGTGGCCGAGGAGCAGGAGACCCGGAACAAGGCGGCCGCCGTGCTGGCCGCGATCGCCGCCGCGGAGACCCGGCGCGCCGCCCGATGAGCCGCCGCTCGCACGCCGCGTCGGTGCTCGGGTGCCTGGCCGGGGCCGGGCTGACGCTGTACGCCGTCACCCGGACGTGGTCGCTGACCGTGGAACACCGCCCCGGCCTGTCCGATCTGAGCACCGGGCGCACCGGCGCCGACGACCAGCCGTGGCTGATCGGGCTGGCCGTGGTCGCGCTGGCCGGGGCCGGCGCCCTGCTGGCCACCCGGGGGGTGGCCCGGCGGGCGCTGGGCGTCCTGCTGGCCGCCGCGGGCGCCGGGATCGCGGCGGGCGCGCTGCTGGCCCGCGCCGGGATGCCGGTCGGTGCGGCCGGCGCCGGGGCGGTCGTCTGGGCGGTCACGGCGGTGCTGGGCGGCCTCGTGGTCGCGGCAGGCGGGGTGCTCGCCGCCCGCCACGGCCACGAGTGGGCCGCGATGTCCGCCCGATATGAGCGCAAGCCGCAGGTCAGCGCGGTCTCCGCGCCCGACGGCAACCGGGCGGTCTGGGACGCGCTGGACCGCGGGGACGATCCGACCGCTTAAGAGACTTTCCGCATCATCAGCGGACCGTGGCGGCGACCTGCCGGGTGCGGTGGCGGGTGGCCGCGACCGTCCGTCGGGTCCGGCCGGAGGCCAGCATGGCGGCGACCGCCCGGCTGGTCTCGGCGCGGGCCGCGGCCCGCGCCCGGTCGGCCTCGATGGCCGACCACGCGTTGTCCCGCGCGGTGCGCATGTTGTCCGGACCCACCACCACGCGCTGCACGCCGGTCACGACGTCAGCGGCGATGGCGACGAGGGCCCGCGAAACCTCGGCGAAACCGTTCTGATCAGTGGCCATTGGTCGACTCCGCATCATCGTCCGGGTGGCGGCGCCGTCGACGCCGTGGACAAGTCTGCCCGAGACATACGATGCCGGAGTCGTATTTCCGCTCGGTGACGCCCGTGTCAACGCTGCGTGGGGGTGGGCCGATCGGGGGAGGGGTCCCAGCACACGCGGGGGAGGGCCGCTCGCCGGATGTGAGCGACGTGACAGCCGAAGCGGGCAGCCTGGCATTATGCCCCAGTCCACCTCGTGAGGCGCGCCATACCCCGGGAGCCCGGGGAGAGGCCTGGCCGCCTAGCATCGGGCCGAAGACACCCGGAGAGGGGAGTCATTACGGTGACATCCGATCAGGCGGAAGCGGGCAGTGGCGGACCCGTGCGGCCGCAGAACGTTCTCGAGGAGATCCTCGCCGGTGTGCGCGAGGATGTGGCGGCACGCCAGGCGCGGACACCGCTGGAGCAGGTGCGTGAGCTCGCGGCGGCCGCGCCGCCGGCGATCGACGCCTACGCGGCGCTGCGCAAGCCCGGCGTGGCGGTGATCGCCGAGGTGAAGCGGGCGTCGCCGTCCAAGGGCGCGCTGGCCGACATCCCCGACCCGGCCGAGCTGGCCGGGGAGTACGCGGCCGGGGGCGCCCGGTGCATCAGCGTGCTCACCGAGGGCCGGTGGTTCGGCGGCTCGCTGGACGACCTGGACGCGGTGCGTGCCGCGGTCAAGATCCCGGTGCTCCGCAAGGACTTCGTGATCTCCAGCTACCAGGTGCACGAGGCGCGGGCGCACGGCGCCGACATGGTGCTGCTGATCGTCGCCGCGCTGGAGCAGAACGCGCTGGTCGGCCTGCTGGAGCGGATCGAGTCGCTGGGGATGACCGCTCTCGTCGAGGTGCACAACGAGGAGGAGGCGGACCGCGCCCTGGAGGCGAACGCGAAGGTGATCGGCGTGAACGCCCGTGACCTGCGCACCCTCGAGGTGGACCGGTCGGTCTTCGAGCGGATCGCCCCCGGCCTTCCGCAGAACGTCGTGAAGATCGCCGAGTCCGGCGTCCGCGGCCCGCACGACCTGATCCGCTACGCGTCGGCCGGCGCCGACGCGGTGCTGGTCGGCGAGGGCCTGGTGACCCAGAAGTCGCCGCGGGACGCGGTGGCCGAGCTGGTCAACGCCGGCAACCATCCGGCGACCCCGAGGCCGGTCCGATGACCGTCCCGACGCTGCCCGACCTGGCCGGCCACTTCGGCCGGTACGGCGGCCGGTTCGTCCCCGAGGCGCTGATCAAGGCGCTGGACGAGCTGGAGGCGGCCTACCGTTCGGCCAAGGTGGACGAGGCCTTCCAGGCGCAGTTCACGGATCTGCTGCTGAACTACGCGGGCACCCCGTCGCTGCTCTACCGGGCGACGCGGCTGTCCGAGCGGCTCGGCGCCGACATCTGGCTCAAGCGCGAGGACCTGAACCACACCGGCGCCCACAAGGTGCGCAACGTGCTGGGTCAGGCGCTGCTCGCCAAGCGGATGGGCAAGCCGCGGGTGATCGCCGAGACCGGCGCCGGCCAGCACGGTGTGGCCAGCGCGACCGCGGCCGCCCTGCTCGACCTCGAGTGTGTGGTCTACATGGGGGAGACCGACACCGAGCGGCAGGCGCTCAACGTGGCCCGGATGCGGATGCTGGGCGCCACCGTGGTGCCGGTCACCAACGGCTCGCGCACCCTGAAGGACGCGCTGAACGAGGCGCTGCGCGACTGGGTCTCCACCGTCGAGACCACGCACTACCTGCTCGGCACGGCGGCCGGCCCGCACCCGTTCCCGGAGATCGTCCGGGACTTCGTGGGCGGGATCGGCGTCGAGGCCCGGCAGCAGTGCCTGGACCAGATCGGCCGGCTGCCGGACGCGGTCGCGGCGTGCGTCGGCGGCGGCTCCAACGCGATCGGCATCTTCCACGCGTTCGTGCCGGATTCCGCGGTGCGGCTGTACGGCTTCGAGGCCGGCGGCGACGGCGTGGAGACCGGCCGGCACGCGGCGTCGATCACCGGCGGGTCGGTCGGCGTGCTGCACGGCAACCGCACCTACCTGCTGCAGGACGAGGACGGGCAGACCGTCGAGTCACACTCGATCTCGGCCGGCCTGGACTATCCGGGCGTCGGCCCGGAGCACGCCTGGCTGCACGACACCGGCCGGGCCAGCTACGAGCCGGTCACCGACGCCGAGGCGATGGCCGCGTTCCAGCTGCTCTGCCGCACCGAGGGGATCATCCCGGCGATCGAGAGCTCGCATGCGCTGGCCGGCGTTGCGAAGATCGCCCCGCGGCTGCGCGAGGAGCTGGGCCGCACCCCGACCATCGTGGTCAACCTGTCCGGCCGCGGTGACAAGGACGTGCACACCGCCGGCGCGTACTTCGGCATCCTCGACCCGGTCGAGACGGTCGTCCCCGGGGAGAACACGTGAGCGGCACCGTGCGCATCGCCGAGACCTTCGCCAAGGCCCGGTCGGAGGACCGCGCGGTGCTGGTCGGCTGCATGCCGGCCGGCTTCCCGACGATCGACTACAGCATCGAGCAGATGATCGCGATGCACGAGGCCGGCTGCGACGTGATCGAGGTCGAGCTGCCGTACTCGGACCCGGTGATGGACGGCCCGGTGATCCAGAAGGCCAGTGACATCGCGCTGGCCGGCGGGGTCCGTACCCGGGACACGCTGAAGATCATCGAGGCGGTGGCCTCGGCCGGCGCCACGGTCGTGCTGATGACGTACTGGAACCCGATCGAGAAGTACGGGGTGGACGCGTTCGCCCGCGACCTCGCCGCGGCCGGGGCCACCGGGTTGATCACGCCCGACCTGATCCCGGACGAGGCGGGCGACTGGATCGCCGCCTCCGACCGGCACCGGATCGACCGCACCTTCCTGGTCGCCCCGTCCTCCACCGACGAGCGGATCGCGATGACCCTGGGCAACTGCCGGGGCTTCGTGTACGCGACCGCGCTGATGGGCGTCACCGGCGCCCGCAAGACGGTCTCCTCGCAGGCGCCCGACCTGGTCTCCCGGATCCGGGCGATCGACCCGGACCTGCCGGTCGGGGTGGGGCTGGGCGTCGGCAACGGCGCGCAGGCCGCCGAGGTGGCCGCCTTCGCCGACGGGGTGATCGTGGGCAGCGCGCTGATCCGCTGCGTGCTGGAGGCGCCCGACCGCACGGCCGGGCTGGACCGCCTGCGGGCGCTCAGCACCGAGCTGGCCGAGGGCGTGCGCGGCCGCTTCGACGCCGCGAGCTGATGGGGGACATCGGCTGGTTGCTGCGGAGCCTGCCGGTCATGGCGGGCGACCTGCCCCGCTTCGACCCGGGCGACACCCCGGACGACCCGTTCCAGCTGTTCCGGTGCTGGCTCGGGGCGGCGGTGGTCGCCGGGGTGCGCGAGCCGCACACCATGTTCCTCAGCACCGTCGATGAGCAGGCCCGGCCCGACACCCGGGTGGTGATGCTGCGCGACCTGGACGCCCGGGGCTGGCAGTTCGTGGCGAACCGGACCAGCGCCAAGGGCCGGCAGCTCACCGCGAACCCGGCCGCCGCCCTCGGCTTGCACTGGCACGAGCAGGGCCGGCAGATCCGGGTCCGCGGCACCGTGGTCGACCTCGGCCCGGAGGCCGCCGCCGCGGACTTCCTCGGCCGCCCCCAGGGGAGCCGGCTGGCCACCCTGAACAGCGCGCAGAGCGACGTGATCGCCGACCCGGCCGACGTGGGCCTGGCCGCCGCCGAAGCGGAGCGACTGCTCGCCGAGCATCCGGATTTCGTCCCGGCCAGTCACGTCCTCTATGCCGTGGCCCCGGACAGCGTCGAATTCTGGCAGGGTGACGCATCCCGGCGGCACGTCCGGCTGCGCTATCGCCGGACCTCCGACGGGTGGCACCGGGAACAGCTCTGGCCCTGAGCCGGGACCGCCCCGGGGCATTGCCAACGAGTCGCGCGACGGTAGCCTGCACCCGTGAACTTCGCCCTCATCCCCAGTCCCACCACGTCGGTGTGGCACCTGGGCCCGTTGCCGATCCGGGCCTACGCGCTCTGCATCATCGCCGGCATGGTCGTCAGCACCCTGCTCATGGAGCAGCGGCTGCGTCACCGGGGTGTCGCGCCCTGGGTGTCGCTGGACCTGGTGGTGTGGGCGGTGCCGTTCGGCATCATCGGCGCCCGCATCTATCACCTGATTACCTCGCCGCAGGACTACTTCGGCTCCGGTGGTGACCCGGTCCGCGCCCTGTACATCTGGGAGGGCGGCCTCGGCATCTGGGGTGCGGTGGCCGGCGGCGCGCTCGGCGCGTGGATCGCGGCTCGCCAGATCGGCCTGCCGCTGAGCATCTTCGCCGACTCGCTCGCCCCGGCCCTGCCGATCGCGCAGGCCATCGGTCGGTTCGGCAACTGGTTCAACAACGAGTTGTACGGCAAGGTCACCACCGCGCCGTGGGGCCTGCAGGTGCACGAGATGGACTCGGCCAACCCGGGGCACGCCTCGCAGGTCGACGGCCAGCCGATCACGCTGCCCGACCTCTACCACCCCACCTTCCTGTACGAGGCGATCTGGGACCTCGGCGTCGGCGGCCTGGTGTGGCTGCTGGACCGGAGATTCAAGTTCGGTCGGGGCCGGGCCTTCGCCCTGTACGTGATGGCATACACCGCGGGCCGCTGCTGGATCGAGGCGTTGCGCACCGACGAGGCGAACCACTTCTTCGGCATCCGGCTCAACGTCTTCACCTCGATCGTCGTCTTCCTCGGCGCGCTGATCTACTTCATCGTGGTGCGTGGCCCGCGGGCGTACGCGGTGCCGATCGACGCCCCGGACACCGAGCCGGTCGCCGCCGCCCCCGCCGCTTCCGCCGCTGAGGGCGGGGTCTCCACCGTCGACGTCGACGCCACCCCGGCGGTGAAGAAGGCGCCGGTCGCCTATCAGATCGTCACCGAGGACCGTTTCCGGGCGTACCAGGAGACCGGCGTGCTCCCTCCGGAGACCACCGCCGGTCATGACGACTCCGCGCCGCAGGCAACGCCGGTGGTCGACCGCGCCGACGAGCCCGCCTCGTCGGCGGCCCCGGCGGCTCCGGTGGTCGATCGTGCGGACAGGTCGGGCGAGCCGGAGGAGCCCGCCGGGCCGGTGGAAACGGCCGACCGCCCCGCCGGCGACCGCTGACCGGCGGATCGCGGAAAGGCGAGCGGCGCATGCGGACGGCCGTGGTGGTGGGCGCGGGACCGGCCGGTCTGGCCACGGCCGGCGCGCTGGCGCGCACCGGCTGGCAGGTCACGCTTGTGGAGCGCGCCGAGCGGATCGCCGCCCCGCCCACCGCCGTGGTCCTCTGGCCCAACGGCCGCCGTGCCCTGGACTCGCTCGACCCGGACGGTGCCTGGTCGGCCTCGGCCGCCCCGCTGCCGGACGGCGGCGTCCGCCGCCCGGACGGCCAGTGGCTGGTGCCGCCCCGCCAGCGGACCGGCGCCGGCGGCCCGGCCCCGGCCGTGGCGCACCTGGAGGACCTTTACGACGCGCTGGTCGCGGGCCTCGGCGACACCGAGATCCGGACCGGTTTCGAGGTGACCACGGTCCGCACCGGCCCGCGGGACCGCCCGGCGGTCGGTGACGGCCGCACCCTGATCGAAGCCGACCTGCTGGTCGCCGCGGACGGCATCGACAGCCGGATCCGCGCCGCGCTGGCGCCGGAGTCGGTCGCGGTCGGTTCCGGTTTCGCCGCCTGGCAGGCGGTCATCCCGGGATACCGGGTGCCGCGACTGATCGGCGGCCGGGCGCTGGGCGGCGAGACGCTCGGCGCCGGATACCGTTTCGTCAGCATCCCGCTCGGCGCGCACGCCGCCGGCAAGGGCGGCATCTACTGGGTCGCGACGGCGGCCGGTGCGGCCCGCCCGGAGCCGCCGGCCACCCAGCTCGCCCTGCTGCAGCGGTGGTTCGCCGGCTGGCACGAGCCGGTCGGTGAGCTGCTGTCGCTGACCCGGCCGGAGGAGCTCGTCCCGCAGGGTGTCCGCGAGCTGCGGCCGCTGCCCCGCACCTACGCCTTTCCCAGTGGTCCGGGCGGCGTCCTGCTGATCGGTGATGCCGCGCACGCCATGCCGCACCACCTGGGTCAGGGCGCGTGCCTCGCCTTCGAGGACGCGGCGACCCTGCGCGCGCTGCTGGCCGACGCCGCGCCGGGGGAGGCGCTGCTGCGGGCGATGGCCGGATACACCCGGCTGCGGCAGCCGCGGACCACGACCGTGGTGCGGCAGAACCGCCGGATGTCCGCGGTGGTCCAGGCTCGGGGGCGGCTGGCGCTGCGGGCCCGGGACGCCGCCCTGAACCACATGCGCCCCCGCATCCTGGGGCGCACCCTCGACCCGGTGTCGGACTGGTCGCCACCGGACTGATCCGGAGTCGTCCGGCCCGGACCGGTGGCCTGGAGGGGTGTGTGCCATGCGGCCAGGATCCCCGCTTCGCGTCCGGCCCGCCCGGACCCTGTGGACAACGCGACGGGCCGTGAAGCCGGTTGTCCACAGGTGGATCGAGAGCCGAACTTCGTACGCTGCAAAGCCGGCCATGGCCGAAGATTCTTAGGCTAGAGCCCCGCTATGCTTCCGAATTCTGGGACGAATGATCCACTTCACAGTCGTTTTCCCGGCCGCCGCGGGAGAGGGCGGCGCGCCGGTAGCCGCGGATCGATCTCAGAAGTTGGGAAGTGTGAGCCATTCCCCGATCACAGCGGCGCCGCCGCCGGTTCGGCGATGCAGGCCGTCCCGATCCGCCGGAAACCCACCCGCGTGTACAGCCGCGCCACGTCGTCGTCGCCCGCCGAGAGGAAGACCAGCTCGACGCCGCGGCCCAGCAGATTCCGGGCGAGCGTCGCGGTGAGCTGGGACGCGTAGCCGCGCCCGCGCGCGGCCGGCAGCGTCGCCACCCCGGCGATCTCCGCCACGTCGCCCACCCGCTGACTGATCCCGGTGGCCAGGGTGCCCTCGGCCGGCGACTCGACGACCGCCATCTCGTAATCCCCGCCGGCCAGCATCTCGCGCGTCTGCCGCACCTGCTCCTCGCTGACCCCCAGGCCCGCCGCGGCATCCCGTTCGGTACCGCCCGCACCGTCGATGACCAGGGCGACCTCGGCCGGGGTGCGATACGCCGGCGCGGCGAAGGCGAGCCGCGCGACGGCCCGCGAGGCGGCCAGCCGGGCGGCCAGATCGGGGTCGTCGGGGTCCAGCAGCCGGATCGTCGCGCCGGGCACCGGCAGGTCCGGGACCAGGGCCTGCGGGTCGAGGCTGAGCAGCGGCGCGAGCAGCACCTCCAGGCCGGCCGACCGGGCCACCGCGAGCAGGTCGGGGGTGGTCTCGTGAACCCACTCGAAGGACTCCGGGACGCCCAGCTCCCGCTGCCGGGCGCGGGCCGCGGTGAGGTCGGCCGCGGAGGGGGTGGGCGCGCCGCGGCGGGGCCGGGCATAGTAGGGCCAGCCCTCGCCGTCGCGGACGAAGAGCACCAGGGAACCGATCTCCTCGGTCCGCGCCCACGGCCGGGGCAAAGCATCGTAGAACTGTTCGAGCCGGTCGAAGTGGTCGGATTCCGCTCGTGCCATCGCGCGAGACTACCGGCCGCCGGTCCGGCTGTGCTATTCAGTTCGTCCACACAATGCCGAGATCCCGGCGCAAGGTGTGATCAATCCGCACCTGGCGGAGATCAGTGTCTCTTAACGTAGACTCAAGAGACTTTGCAGGGCCGACGTCGTCCCGACCTTGATCCGAAACACCAGAGACGACAGGAGGCCCGGTGGCATATCCGCATCCCCAGGGGTTGTACGACCCGGCGTTCGAGCGTGACGCCTGCGGCGTGGCCTTTGTTGCCGACATTCACGGCCGTCGTAGCCATGACGTGGTTGCCAAAGGCCTGTCGGCGCTCATCCGCCTGGACCACCGGGGCGCGCGTGGCGCCGAGCAGAACACCGGCGACGGTGCCGGGATCATGATTCAGGTCCCGGACGAGTTCTACCGCGCGGTCACCGATTTCGACCTGCCCGAGGCGGGCGCCTACGCGACCGGTCTGGCATTCCTGCCGACCGATCCGGATGAGGCGGCCCGGGCGATCAAAGTCTTCGAGAAGTACGCCCTGGTCGAGGGCGGCGATCTGCTCGGCTGGCGCGACGTCCCGGTGAACCCCGCCGATCTGGGCGCCACCGCCGAGGACGCGCGCCCGGCCATCCGCCAGGTGTTCCTGGCCGCGCACCGGCTGGTCGACTCGCCGGCCGGGCGGGCCGGCGAGCGCCTGACCGGCATCGAGCTGGACCGGGTGGCGTTCTGCATCCGCAAGCAGGCGGAGCGGGAGAGCTCGCAGCGCGGCGTCGCGGCGTACTTCCCGTCGCTGTCCTCGCGGACGATCACGTTCAAGGGCATGCTCACGCCCGAGCAGCTGCCGGAGTTCTTCCCGGACCTGACCGACGAGCGGGTCACCAGCGCGATCGCCCTGGTGCACTCCCGGTTCTCGACGAACACGTTCCCGTCCTGGCCGCTGGCGCACCCGTACCGGCTGATCGCGCACAACGGCGAGATCAACACGATCCGCGGCAACAAGAACTGGATGGCCGCCCGCGAGGCGCTGCTGTCCACGCCTAACCTGCCGGGCAACATCAAGCGGCTGTTCCCGATCAACTCGCCGGAGGCGTCCGACTCGGCCAGCTTCGACGAGGTGCTGGAGCTGCTGCACCTGGGCGGTCGCAGCCTGCCGCACGCGATGCTGATGATGATCCCGGAGGCGTGGGAGAACGACCCGGGCATGGACCCGGCGCGGCGTGCCTTCTACCGCTTCCACGCGAGCCTGATGGAGCCGTGGGACGGTCCCGCCGCGGTCGCCTTCACCGACGGCACCGTGATCGGCGCGGTGCTGGACCGCAACGGCCTGCGCCCGGGCCGCTGGTGGCACACCCGGGACGGCCTGGTCGTGCTCGGCTCCGAGGCCGGGGTGATCGACCTGGACCCGGCCGACGTGGTCGCCAAGGGTCGCCTGCAGCCCGGCAAGATGTTCCTGGTCGACACCGCGGCCGGACGGATCGCGCACGACGACGAGATCAAGGCCGAGCTGGCCGCCGCCGAGCCGTACGCGGAGTGGCTGCACGCCGGGCTGATCGAGCTGGCCGACCTGCCGCCGCGCGAGCACGTGATCTACACGCACGACTCGGTGCTGCGCCGCCAGCAGGTGTTCGGGTACTCCGAGGAGGAGCTGAAGATCCTGGTCGGCCCGATGGCCCGCAGCGGCGCGGAGCCGCTGGGCTCGATGGGCACGGACACCCCGATCTCGCCGCTGTCCAGCCGGCCGCGCCTGCTGTTCGACTACTTCCACCAGCTGTTCGCGCAGGTCACCAACCCGCCGCTGGACGCCATCCGGGAGGAGTTGGTCACCAGCCTGGGCACCACGATCGGCCCGGAGGCGAACCTGCTCAAGCCCGGTCCGGCCAGCTGCCGTCAGGTGGTGCTGCCGTACCCGGTGATCGACAACGACGAGCTGGCCAAGCTGCTCTCCATCGACGAGGACGGCGACCTGCCCGGCTTCAAGGCGGTCCGGGTCTCCGGCCTGTACCCGCTGCGCGACGGCGCCGCCGGGATCAAGGCCCGGCTCACCCAGATCTGCCGGCACGTCTCCGAGGCGATCGAGGACGGCGTCCGGATCCTGGTGCTCTCCGACCGGGACTCCAACGCCGACCTGGCGCCGATCCCGTCGCTGCTGCTCACCGCCGCGGTGCACCAGCACCTGGTGCGCGAGCAGACCCGCACCCAGGTGGCCCTGGTGGTGGAGTCCGGTGACTGCCGCGAGGTGCACCACGCGGCGGTGCTGATCGGCTTCGGGGCGGCCGCGGTCAACCCGTACCTGGCCTTCGAGAGCGTCGACGACCTGATCGCCACCGGCGCGCTGGCCGGCATCGAGGCGCGCAAGGCGGTCCGCAACTACGTCAAGGCGCTCGGCAAGGGCGTCCTGAAGATCATGTCGAAGATGGGCATCTCCACGGTGTCCTCGTACTGCGGCGCACAGGTGTTCGAGGCCGTCGGCCTGGACAACAAGCTGCTCCAGCGGTATTTCGCGGGCACCTCGGGCCGGATCGGCGGGGTCGGCCTGGCCGAGATCCACGCCGAGGTCAAGGCGCGCCACGAGAAGGCGTACCCGGCGAACCCGGCCGAGCGGGCGCACCGCCGCCTCGAGGTCGGCGGCGAGTACCAGTGGCGCCGCGAGGGTGAGATCCACCTGTTCAACCCGGAGACCGTCTTCCTGCTGCAGCACGCCACCCGCAGCAAGCAGTACGACGTGTTCAAGCGCTACACCAGCAAGGTCGACGAGCTGGCCGGCGCCGCGGGTTCGTTGCGCGGGCTGTTCCGGTTCGACAGCGACCGTACGCCGGTTCCGATCGACGAGGTCGAGCCGGCCGCCGAGATCGTCAAGCGGTTCTCCACCGGCGCGATGAGCTACGGCTCGATCTCCGCGGAGTCGCACGAGACCCTGGCGATCGCGATGAACCGGCTCGGCGCCAAGTCGAACACCGGCGAGGGCGGCGAGGACGTCGAGCGCCTGTACGACCCGGAGCGGCGCTCGGCGATCAAGCAGATCGCGTCCGGCCGCTTCGGTGTGACCAGCGAATACCTCGTCAACGCGGACGACCTGCAGATCAAGATGGCGCAGGGCGCGAAGCCCGGCGAGGGCGGCCAGCTGCCCGGCAACAAGGTGTGGCCGTGGATCGCCAAGACCCGGCACGCCACCCCGGGCGTCGGCCTGATCTCGCCGCCGCCGCACCACGACATCTACTCGATCGAGGACCTGGCGCAGCTGGTCCACGACCTGAAGATGGTCAACCCGGCCTCCCGGGTGCACGTCAAGCTGGTCTCCGAGATCGGCGTCGGCACGGTCGCGGCGGGGGTCGCCAAGCTCAAGGCCGACGTCATCCTGATCTCCGGCCACGACGGCGGCACCGGCGCGTCCCCGCTGAACTCGCTCAAGCACGCCGGCACCCCGTGGGAGCTGGGCCTGGCCGAGGCGCAGCAGACCCTGCTGCTGAACAAGCTGCGGGACCGGGTCACCGTGCAGGTCGACGGCCAGCTCAAGACCGGCCGGGACGTGGTGGTCGCGGCCCTGCTCGGAGCCGAGGAGTTCGGTTTCGCGACGGCGCCGCTGATCGTCTCGGGCTGCATCATGATGCGGGTCTGCCACCTGGACACCTGTCCGGTCGGCATCGCGACGCAGAACCCGGTGCTGCGCGAGCGGTTCACCGGCAAGCCGGAGTTCGTCGAGAACTTCTTCCTCTTCCTCGCCGAGGAGGTCCGTGAGCTCCTCGCCGAGCTGGGCTTCCGCAGCATCGAGGAGGCGATCGGGCACGCCGAGATCCTCAACGTGACCGAGGCGATCGACCACTGGAAGGCCAAGGGTCTCGACCTGGCGCCGATCCTGTACGTTCCCGAGCTGCCCGAGAACGCGGCCCGCCGCGGCGTGGTGGCCCAGGACCACGGCCTGGAGAAGGCTCTGGACAACGAGCTGATCGCGCTGGCCCAGCCGGCCCTGATCAAGGGCAAGCCGGTCCGTGCCGCGCTGCGCACCCGTAACGACCAGCGCAGTGTCGGCGCCATGCTGGGCGGCGAGGTGAGCCGGCGCTACGGCGGCAACGGCCTGCCCGACGACACCATCGAGTTCACCCTGCGGGGCACCGGTGGCCAGTCGTTCGGCGCCTTCCTGCCGCGCGGTGTCACCCTGCGGCTGATCGGCGACAGCAACGACTACGTCGCCAAGGGCCTGTCCGGCGGCCGGGTGATCGTCCGGCCGGCCGAGGACGCGCCGTTCACGGCGGAGGACAACACCATCGCCGGAAACACGATCCTGTACGGAGCGACCGCGGGCGAGCTGTTCCTGCGCGGGCGCGTCGGCGAACGGTTCGCCGTCCGCAACTCCGGCGGCGCCGCGGTCGTCGAGGGCGTCGGCGACCACGGCTGCGAGTACATGACCGGTGGCACGGTGGTGGTGCTCGGCCCGATCGGGCGCAACTTCGCGGCCGGCATGAGCGGTGGCAAGGCGTTCGTGCTCGACCTGTTCCAGGATCTGGTGAACCCGGAGCTGGTCGACCTCGCGCCGCTGACCGACGAGGAGCGCGACACGCTGCGCTCGTTGGTCGAGAAGCACCACGCGGAGACCGAGTCGGCGGTGGCCGAGCGTCTGCTCAAGGACTGGCCGGCCGCGGTCGAGCGGTTCACCGCGGTGGTGCCGCGCGACTACAAGCGTGTGATGGAGCTGATCAGGACCGCCGAAGCCGCCGGTCACAACGTGGACGAGGCGGTCATGGGGGTCACCGGTGCCTGATCCGAACGGTTTCCTGCGCTACGAGCGCCAGCTGCCCCGGCGGCGTCCGGTCCCGGTGCGGATCATGGACTGGAAAGAGGTCTACCCGCCCGCGGGCGAGGAGCTGATCCGCGACCAGGCCACCCGCTGCATGGACTGCGGCATCCCGTTCTGTCACGACGGCTGCCCGCTGGGCAACCGCATCCCGGACTGGAACGACCTGGTGCGCACCGGGGCGTGGGACGCGGCGATCGAGTCGCTGCACGCCACGAACAACTTCCCGGAGTTCACCGGCCGGCTCTGCCCGGCGCCGTGCGAGGCGGCCTGCGTGCTGGGCATCGCCGACGACCCGGTGACGATCAAGCAGGTCGAGGTCGAGATCGCGAACCACGCGTTCGCGCGGGGTCTGGTGCCGCAGCCGGCGCCGGCCGCGTCCGGCAAGTCGGTCGCGGTGGTCGGCTCCGGCCCGGCCGGTCTGGCCGCCGCCCAGCAGCTGGCCCGGGCCGGGCACGCGGTCACCGTCTACGAGCGGGACGACCGGATCGGTGGCCTGCTGCGCTACGGGATCCCGGACTTCAAGATCGAGAAGCACGTGATCGACGAGCGGCTCGCCCAGATGTCCGCCGAGGGCGTGGAGTTCCAGACCGGCGTCGAGGTGGGTGTCGACATCACCGCCGACGACCTGCGCGAGCGGTACGACGCGGTGCTGCTCGCCGCGGGCGCGCTGGCCGGCCGGGACACCCCGGAAACCCCGGGCCGCCACCTCAACGGCGTGCACCTGGCCATGGACCACCTGGTCCCGGCCAACCGGATCGTCGCCGGCCTGCAGGACACCACGCCGATCGACGCCAAGGGCAAGCACGTGATCATCATCGGCGGCGGCGACACCGGGGCGGACTGCCTCGGCGTCGCGCACCGTCAGGGCGCCGCCTCGGTCACCCAGCTCGACCAGTACCCGCTGCCCCCGGAGTTCCGCACCGGCGTCAAGGACCCGTGGCCCACCTGGCCGGTCATCCTGCGCAACTACGCGGCGCACGAGGAGGGTGGCGACCGGGTCTTCGGCGTCGCGGTCCAGGAATTCGTCGGCGACGCGGACGGCAACCTGGTCGCGATCCGGCTGGCCGAGGTGTCGGTGCGCCGGATCGACGGGGTCCGCACGGTCTCCGTGGTCCCGGGTTCGGAGCGCGAGCTGCGCGCCGACCTGGTGCTGCTGGCGATCGGCTTCGAGGGCACCGAGGACCAGCCGCTGCTGGCCCAGTTCGGGCTGACCCGCAACCGGCGCAACGTGCTGGACGCGGACGCCGGCTGGCAGACCGGGGCCGAGGGGGTCTTCGTGGCCGGCGACATGCACAAGGGCGCGTCGCTGATCGTGTGGGCGATCGCCGAGGGCCGGTCGGCCGCGTCGGCGATCCACGACTACCTGGGTTCGGCGGGGGAACTGCCCGCACCGGTCCGCTCCGACCAGCAGCCCCTGTCGGTCTGAGTCGACGTTCACTGCGGCCCGTCACCCGAAAGCGCGGGTGACGGGCCTCTTTGTGCAGGTCGGCTCCTTGATCGACGTACCCGGAAAGGTGTTGTGGCATGTGACGGCGGTCGCCGGAAGGCGACCGATAAGCTGGTCCGGCGGTCGCTGAAGCCCGCGGACGACGTAGCGTTCCCGTGTTTTCCCGGGTTTACCTCGCCGTCGACACCCGCAATTCATGCCGAGGACGGGGGTCGCTCGCCGAGCCGCCCCAGGAGAAGGACTAGCCTGATGGCCGTGACACGCCGCGTAAAAATCGTCTGCACGATGGGCCCCGCCACCAAGTCACCCGAGCGGATGCTCGGCCTGGTCGAGGCGGGCATGAACGTGGCCCGGATGAACTTCAGCCACGACACCCGGGAGAACCACCGGGAGATGTACGAGCTGGTCCGGTCCGCCGCCACGCAGGCCGACCGCCCGGTCGCCATCCTCGCCGACCTGCAGGGTCCGAAGATCCGGCTCGGCAAGTTCGCCGACGGCCCGCACCGTTGGGAGACCGGTGACCGGGTCGTCATCACCAGCGACGACATCCTCGGCACCAAGGACCGGGTCTCCTGCACCTACACGCCGCTGCCGCTGGAGGTCAAGGCGGGCGACCGGCTGCTGATCGACGACGGCAAGGTCGCCGTCGAGGTCACCGGCGTGGTCGACGGCAAGGACATCCAGTGCCTGGTGACCGAGGGTGGCCCGGTCAGCAACAACAAGGGTGTCTCGCTGCCGAACGTCGCGGTCAGCGTCCCGGCGATGAGCGACAAGGACGAGGAGGACCTGCGCTTCGCCCTGAAGCTCGGCGTCGACCTGGTCGCGCTCTCGTTCGTCCGCTCGCCGGAGGACATCAAGCTCGTCCACAAGGTGATGGACGAGGAGGGCCGCCGTGTCCCGGTGATCGCCAAGGTGGAGAAGCCGGAGGCGGTCGACCACCTGGAGGCGATCGTGCTGGCCTTCGACGGCGTCATGGTCGCCCGCGGTGACCTCGGGGTCGAGCTGCCGCTGGACCAGGTCCCGCTGGTGCAGAAGCGCGCCGTGCAGCTGTGCCGGGAGAACGCGAAGCCGGTCATCGTCGCCACCCAGATGCTCGACTCGATGATCGAGAATTCCCGCCCCACCCGCGCCGAGGCCTCCGACGTGGCCAACGCGGTGCTCGACGGCGCCGACGCGGTGATGCTCTCCGGCGAGACCAGCGTCGGCAAGTACCCGGTGCTCACGGTGAGCACGATGGCCAAGATCGTGGCCACCACCGAGGGCGGCGGCCTGGGCGTGGCCCGGCTGCAGCACGACCCGAAGACGCACGGTGGCGCGCTCACCATCGCCGCCTCGCAGATCGCCCGCAACATCGGCGCCAAGGCGCTGGTGGCCTTCTCGCAGACCGGCGACACCGTGCGCCGTCTCGCCCGGCTGCACTGCGACCTGCCGCTCTACGCGTTCACCCCGGTCTCCGAGGTGCGCAACACGCTGGCCCTGAGCTGGGGTGTGGAGACCTTCCTGACCGACTTCGTCGAGCACACCGACGACATGTTCCGCCAGGTCGACGCGAAGATGCTGGGCCTGGGCCTGGCCAAGCCGGGCGAGTACGTGGTCGTCGTGGCCGGCTCCCCGCCGAACGCCCCGGGTTCCACCAACACCCTGCGCGTGCACCAGCTGGGCTCCCTCGTGGACCCGTCCGCCGTATGACGCAGCAGCCTCTGCAGGGCCAGGCCGCCGTCGACCAGCTTCTGGAGATCCTCGACCTGAAGCAGGTCGACGCGGCCACCTTCACCGGGGACAGCCCGCAGACCGGTGCCCAGCGCGTGTTCGGCGGCCAGGTCGCCGGGCAGGCGCTGGTCGCCGCCGGCCGCACCGTCGATCCGGCCCGCATCGTCCATTCACTGCACGGCTATTTCGTACGACCCGGGGACCCGACCGAGCCGATCACCTTCCACGTGGAGACGATCCGGGACGGGCGCTCGTTCTCGGTCCGCCGGTCGACCGCCCAGCAGTACGGTAAGACGATCTTCTTCATGTCGGCGTCGTTCCAGGCGCTCGAGGACGGTCTCGACCACCATGAGCCGGCCCCGTCCGGGGTGCCCGCCCCGGAGGACGTGCCCACCATGCGTGACTGGGTGGCCCGGTATCCGAGCCGGCGGGCCGCGTTCAACGCCAGCCCGCAGGCGGTCGACGTGCGATACGTCGGCCAACCCGGCTGGGTGCCGCCCGGCGACCGGGATGCCGAGCCGCAGCAGCGGGTCTGGATGCGGATCGACGGCAGGTTGCCGGACGACCCGCTGATCCACGCCTGCGCGCTGACCTACGCCTCCGACCTGTCGCTGCTGGACGCGGTGCTGTCCTATCACGGCGAGGTGTGGGGGCCCGGTGGAGTGGTCGGCGCCAGCCTCGACCACGCGCTCTGGTTCCACCGCACGTTCCGGGCCGACGAGTGGTTCCTCTACGACAGCGCCAGCCCGTCGGCCGGCCGCTCCCGTGGCCTGGCCAGCGGGCGGATGTTCACCCGTGACGGCCGGCACATCGCCTCGGCCGTCCAGGAAGGCCTGTTGCGCCGCGTCGGCGCCTGACCCGTCCACTGGTGCTCCGCCGGTGGCGGATCCGGCCTGGCGACCGGCCGACTTGCGATCCACCACCGGCGGAGCCGGGGACTTTCCTAGTGACCGCCGGCGGATTTCTCCGGCGCGGCGGCGTTCTCGATACCCTCCAGCGTGTCGGGCGCCGGCGGCAGGTCCTGGATGTCCGGAGCCTTCTTCTTCGGCACCCGGGGCCCGGTGATCCCGGCCTCGGCCAGCATCCTGTCGAGGTCGGCGGTGGTCCGCACCACCTGGTCGTGGAACGACTCGGTGGCGCCCTGCCTCGCCCGGTGTTTGGGCCCCTCATAGTCGGCGTGCCCGGCGGAGTAGCCGGTCAGCCCGGTCGCCCGTTCCGGCGGCAACTCCAGCAGGTCCCGGCCCTTGGCCGCGATCTCCCGCAGCCGCAGGGCGGTGACCAGGTCGGCGATCGCCCGCAACACCCCCAGCGCGCCGAGGATCACCACGATCGTCTGCGCGCCGCGGGCCAGCGGGCTCGCGGCCAGGAATCCGAGGGCGGTCTCCAGCACGCCGACCGTGACCACCAGGCTCCACACCCGGTCGACGCCCCGTGTCATGATCCCGACAGCCACGTCGACGGCGCCGCGGACCAGCAGATACCAGCCGATCAGCGAGGCCGTGGTGGTCCAGCCGGTGTCGTCGCTGAGCAGCATCACCGTCCCGGTCGCGGCGAACAGCACGGTCAGCACCGCGTTCAGCCACCAGGTCCGGGTGCCGGCCAGTGCGCGCAGCCCCTCGCAGACCGCGCCGAACAGCACGATCGGGCCGGCCACCCGGGCCAGGTCGGTCGGTTCCAGACGCAGCACGCTCCAGCCGACGACCAGCCACGCGGCCCCGGCGAACATCAGGAACCCCCACATGCCCGCCCGCGCGGCGGTCAGTGGTGAGGAACCGGACCACAACATGAGGCCTCCCGTGATGCTGTCCCTGCCATGACAGCACCCGGGGCAGGCGACGGCGGGGCGAACGCTCAGATTGGCCAGGGCCGGCCGACGATTATGGGACGCTTTTCGGACGGGGTGACCGCGTACCGGAAAATTGCCGGACCGGGCCGCGGCCCGGCGCAGAAAAGGCTTTTCCCGGATGATCGCGGCGTTGTGTTTCCGGTGTGTCCCACGCCATCCCCGACGGCAGTGCTGACGTCCCTGAATGTTTCGGCGAGATGTGTCGCGTATCACCGATGAATGCGCGACTCGCCAGCGGCGGCGCGAGGTGGTATTTCTGGTGTCCCCGGTGGGATTCGAACCCACACTGAATGGATTTTGAGTCCATCGACTCTGCCGGTTGGTCTACGGGGACAGGTCATTGGGCGGCACCGCTGGAAGCGGTGATGCCAAGCTCAGCGAGAGACAGCCTACCTACTACGCTGAGGACGGTGACACCCAGATACCGGGGTGTCGCGTCAGAAGAGGTTTGGGGGAAGAGGTTCCGTGGCCGACACGCAGGCTGGCGCCGAGCGCAGGCGGGTGCTCATCGCCGAGGACGAGGCCCTGATCCGGTTGGATCTCGCCGAGATGCTCGTCGAGGAGGGCTACGACGTCGTCGGTGAGGCCGGTGACGGTGAGACGGCCGTCCGGCTGGCCGAGGAGCTGAAGCCCGACCTGGTGATTCTGGACATCAAGATGCCGATCATGGACGGCCTGGCCGCCGCCGAGCGGATCGCCGGCGGGCGGATCGCGCCGGTCGTCATCCTCACCGCGTTCAGCCAGCGGGACCTGGTCGAGCGGGCCCGGGCCGCCGGCGCGATGGCCTACCTGGTCAAGCCGTTCCAGAAATCCGACCTGGTGCCGGCCATCGAGATCGCCCTCTCCCGGTACTCGGAGATCGCCGCCCTGGAGTCCGAGGTCGCCGGCCTCACCGACCGGCTGGAGACGCGCAAGTCGGTCGAGCGCGCCAAGGGCGAGCTGATGACGAAGTACGCGATGACCGAGCCGCAGGCCTTCAAATGGATCCAGCGCACCGCGATGGATCACCGGATGACCATGCGCGAGGTAGCAGACCGGATCCTCGCCGAGGGACAGGAATCCGGCGGCGCTCCTCAGCCGAGTTGACCTTGACAGGCAGCCGCTCGTAACACTCTCCTCGTGCATCCGATCACCGGACGTAACGGTTCGGTGAAAGCCGGTTCGAACGCTATCCACCCGTGACTCACCTGGGATAGCGTCCCGCCCCATGACGGGCCGACGGCACCGCGGGGTTGGCAAGAGCCAATCCGGGTGCGGTGGCCCGGTGGGTTCGGTTATGAGGAGGGTTCCAACCTTGAAGCAGGTTCTCGCGCGTGCGATCGGCGGGGTGGCCCTGATCGGCCTGCTCGCCGGTACTGCAGCTTGTAACAAGGATACGAGCAGCGACACGGCGTCAGGTTCGAACTGCGGCTACAAGCTCGCGTTCTTCGGCGCGCTCACCGGTTCGGCCGCCAACCTCGGCGTGAACATCGAGCACGGTTTCGAGCTGGCCGTGAACCAGTACAACGAGAAGAAGGGCTCGACCTGCATCACCGTCGAGAAGTTCGACTCGCAGGGCGCGGCTGAGGTGGCTCCCGGTGTGGCCCGGAAGCTGGTCACCGACAAGAAGATCCTCGGCATCGTCGGCCCGCCGTTCTCCGGCGAGTCCGAGGCCGCCGACCCGATCTTCCAGGAGGCCGGGATCCCGACGATCACCCCGTCGGCGACCCGCACCTCGCTGTCGACCAAGAACTGGAAGATCTTCCACCGCGCCGTCGCCAACGACGACGCGCAGGGCCCGGCCGCCGCGTCCTACATCAAGGACGTCCTGAAGGCGCAGAAGGTCTTCGTGGCCGACGACCAGTCGGCGTACGGCGCCGGCCTGGCCGACGTGGTGAAGACCAAGCTGGGCAGCCTGGTCGTCCAGTCGGACAAGACCGAGGGCGACGGCAAGCAGGCCGACTTCTCGGCGCTGGTCCAGAAGGTGACCTCGAGCGGCGCGACCGCGTTCTTCTACGGTGGCTACTACACCAACGCCGGTCTGATCCGTAAGCAGCTGACCGGGGCCGGTTGGAAGGGCACCCTGCTCGGCGGCGACGGCATGAAGGACCCGGGCCTGGCCAAGGCGTCCGGCAACGCCGCCGCGGTCGGCACCGTGGTGACCTGCCCCTGCTCCCCGCCGGAGCAGGCGGGCCAGGACTTCAACAACGCCTACAAGACCAAGTGGGGCGAGGCCGCGGGCACGTACTCGGACGTCGCGTTCGACGCCGCGAACATCCTCCTGCAGGGCATCGACGCGGGTAACACCACCGCGGACAAGCTCAACACCTACCTGTCGACGGTGAACTACAAGGGCATCGCGAACACGTACAAGTGGACCGACAAGGGCGAGCTCGACCCGACCCTGATCAAGGTCTGGGCCTTCAAGTTCGACGAGTCGGGCGACACCAAGGCCGACCAGGAGATCAAGGCCTCCTGATCGCTTTGCGGTAACTCTCTGTAGGGCCGGTGTGGCCGGATGATCTCCGGCCGCACCGACCTCGTCGTTTTGGAGCCCACTTGTGAATGTTTCCGGTCTGATTCAGAACTTCGGGCCGCTGACGATTACCGGCCTTGCGCAGGGCGCCATCATCGCCCTGTTCGCCCTGGGCTACACCCTCGTCTACGGCGTGCTCCGGCTGATCAACTTCGCCCACTCCGAGGTCTTCCTCCTCGGCACCTACGCCTGTCTCATCGTCTGGGGCTGGCTCGGCCTCGACCAGAACTCGGCCACCCCGTCGGTCGGCGGGGTCCTGCTGTACCTGGTCATCGGGCTGGTCGTGGCGATCGTCGCCTCCGGTCTCACCGCGCTGGCGGTCGAGCTCGTCGCGTACCGGCCGCTGCGCAAGCGCAACGCCCCCCCGCTCGCCTTCCTGATCACCGCGATCGGCGCCTCGCTGGTCATCTCCGAGGTGGTCGGCGTGGCCACGCACCGCAATCCGCGCGGTGTGCCCCCGCTGATCCAGCCGAAAGACGTGATCAGCATCGGCAACACGCACATCACCAACCTGCAGCTCCTGATCATCGGGCTGGCCCTGGTGATGATGTTCCTGCTGGACCGCTTCATCAACACCTCCCGGCTGGGTCGTGGCATCCGGGCGGTCGCACAGAACCCGGACAGTGCCGCCCTGATGGGCGTCAACAAGTCCCGGGTGATCGCGCTGGTCTTCCTCCTGGGCGGCCTGATGGCCGGTATCGCGGCGGTGATGTACGACCTGAAGATCGGCGTCACCAAGTACGACGCCGGCTTCCTGCTCGGGATCGAGGCGTTCACCGCCGCCGTCCTGGGCGGCATCGGCAACCTGCGCGGCGCGCTGCTCGGTGGCCTGCTGCTGGGCCTGCTGCAGAACTACGCGGCCGGCCTGTTCGGCACCCAGTGGTTGCACCTCGCGTCGTTCGTGGCGCTGGTGCTGATCCTGCTGTTCCGCCCGACCGGTCTGTTGGGTGAGTCTCTCGGGAGGGCGCGCGCATGAGTGCCGTCGCTGACAAGCCGGTCACCGGCACCCCCAAGCCCAGCCGCCAGCTGCGCGGCTGGCTGGGCCGGCAGCCCGCTCCGGTGCGCTGGGCCGTGATCCTGGGCTTCGTGGTCCTGGCCTACCTGCTGCCGTACGTCGACCGGATTCCGGGGATCGGGCCGCAGATCGTCACCACCGGCGTGGACTGGCCCACCGCCCTGTTCGAGATGTCGTACTACGTGCTGCTGGCCCTGGGCCTGAACGTGGTGGTCGGCTTCGCCGGCCTGCTCGACCTGGGCTACGTCGGCTTCTTCGCGGTCGGCGCCTATGTCACGGCGCTGCTCACCTCGCCGGACAGCGTGCTGCACACGCAGTACGGCTGGCTGGTCGCGATCCCGGCCTCGCTGGCCGTGACGATGCTGGCCGGTGTCCTGCTGGGCTGGCCGACCCTGCGCCTGCGGGGTGACTACCTGGCGATCGTGACGCTCGGCTTCGCCGAGATCATCCGGATCATCGCCACCAGCGCCACCTGGGCCCGTGGTGACCGCGGTTTCTCCAGCATCCCGCACCCGCCGGGCAAGCTCTCCGACGGCAGCCCGCTCTTCGGGGTCACCGACGCCATCCCGTACTTCTGGCTCGGTTTGTCCGTGGTGATCCTGGTCGTGCTGGGAGTACGCAACCTCGACCGCAGCCGGGTCGGCCGCTCGTGGCTCGCGATCCGCGAGGACGAGGAAGCCGCCGAGATCATGGGCGTGCGGACGATCAAGTTCAAGCTGTGGGCGTTCGCGATCGGCGCGTTCATCGGTGGCCTGGGCGGCGTGCTGTTCTCCGGCGAGACCGGCTTCATCAACTCGCAGACGTTCGTCCTGCAGTTCTCGATCCTGGTGCTGGCCGGCGTGGTCATGGGTGGCTCCGGCAACATCGCCGGCGCGATCCTCGGTGGCGCGCTGATCTCGTACATTCCGAACCGCCTGCGCGGCATCCAGGACCCGGTGTTCCACACCGACCTGTACGAGTACCGCTTCGCCCTGTTCGGCGCGATGATCATCTTGATCATGGTGGTGCGGCCGCAGGGTCTGATCCCGAGCCGTCGCCGCGCGATGGAGCTCAAGGACCGGGAGAAGGAGGCCGCGCCGCAATGAGCGAGCCGCACATCGAGACGCCCGAAGAGGCCGATCGGGCCAACAGCGAGCCGGTCTCCTTCAGCAAGCCCGACCCGGACGTCAAGCCGGCCGGCGACGTGCTTTTGGAGATGGACGACGTCACGCTGCGCTTCGGCGGCGTCGTGGCCCTCAACGGGATCAGCTTCGCCTTGCGCCGCGGTGAGATCTTCGGTCTGATCGGCCCGAACGGCGCCGGCAAGACCACCTGCTTCAACGCGATGACCGGTGTCTACAGCCCGACCAGCGGTCAGATCCGCTTCCAGGGCCAGTCGCTGATCGGCAAGAAGAAGCACGAGATCACCCGCGGCGGGATCGCCCGGACGTTCCAGAACGTCCGGCTCTTCCCGGAGATGACCGCGCTGGAGAACGTGATGGTGGGTGCCGACGCCCACTTCAAGACCAGCGTGCTCAGCGCCCTGTTCCGGCTGCCCCGCTTCTGGCGGGAGGAGCGCGAGGGCCGGGCCAAGTCGCTGGAACTGCTCCGCTTCGTCGGCATCGCGCACCGGGCCGGCGAGGTCAGCCGCAACCTCTCCTACGGCGAGCAGCGCCGCCTGGAGATCGCCCGCGCGCTGGCCACCAACCCCACCCTGCTCTGCCTGGACGAGCCGGCCGCCGGCTTCAACCCGGCGGAGAAGGAGGACCTGCTCAACCTGATCCGGAAGATCCGGGACTCGGGCGTCACCGTGCTCCTCATCGAGCACGACATGCGCCTGGTGATGGGCGTCACCGACCGGATCGTCGTGCTCGAGTTCGGCAAGAAGATCGCCGAGGGCACGCCGGCCGAGGTGCGCGACAACCCGGCGGTCATCGCCGCCTACCTGGGGGTGCCCACCGATGCTGCTTGAGCTGAAGGACATCACGCTGCTGTACGGGCGGATCCAGGCCCTGCACGGCATCAGCCTGACCGTGGGCCAGGGTGAGATCGTCGCGCTGATCGGCGCGAACGGCGCGGGCAAGTCGACCACCATGCGGGCGATCTCCGGCCTGCGCCCGGTCGCCCAGGGTTCGATCATGTTCGACGGCGAGGACATCACCAAGCTGCGCGCCGACCTGCGGGTGGTGCGCGGGGTGTCGCAGTCGCCGGAGGGCCGCGGGGTCTTCCCCGGCATGACGGTGCGCGAAAACCTGGAGATGGGCGCCTACACCCGGCGCAACCGTGCCGAGATCAATGAGGACATGGAGCGGGCCTTCACCCTGTTCCCCCGGCTCAAGGAGCGGGAGAAGCAGGTCAGCGGAACGATGTCCGGCGGCGAGCAGCAGATGCTCGCGGTCGGCCGGGCGCTGATGAGCCGGCCCAAGCTGCTGCTGCTCGACGAGCCGTCGATGGGCCTCGCGCCGATGCTGATCCAGCAGATCTTCGACATCATCGTGGAGATCAACCAGCAGGGCACCACGGTGCTGCTGGTCGAGCAGAACGCGCAGCAGGCGCTCTCCCGGGCGCACCGGGCGTACGTGCTGGAGACCGGCCGGATCGTGAAGCAGGGCACCGGTCAGGAGCTCCTGCACGACCCCGCGGTCAAGGACGCCTACCTCGGCGTCGCCTAACCATCTGCACAACCCCCCCTCTAGGAGTACCCATGTTCCGCATCACCCCCGGCCGGCGGGCGATCCTCGGTGTGGCCGTGGCGGCGGCGCTCACCGTGTCGCTGTCCGCCTGCGGCAAGGAGACCGACACGAGCAGCGGCTCGGCTGCCGCGCCGAGCGCCTCCACCGACACCTCGCTCGCGGGTAAGGTCCCGGCCGACATCAAGGCGGCCGGCAAGCTGGTCATCGGCACCGACTCGTCGTACGCGCCGAGTGAGTTCCTGGACACCGACGGCAAGACGGTCACCGGTTTCGACGTCGACCTGTTCAACGCGGTCGGCCAGAAGCTGGGCCTGACCACCGAGTGGCAGTCGGCCACCTTCGACAGCATCATCCCGGGCGTCAGCAGCGGGAAGTACACCGTCGGGGTGTCGTCGTTCACGATCAACCCGGACCGCCTCAAAGTGGTCAACATGATCTCCTACTTCTCGGCCGGCACCCAGTGGGCCGCCAAGGCGGGCTCCACGCTGAGCCTGGACGACGCGTGTGGCAAGAAGATCGCGGTGCAGACCGCGACCGTGCAGGTGGACGACCTGACCGCCCGGTCGAAGAAGTGCACCACGGCGGGCAAGGCCAAGATCACCGTGGACCAGTACCAGAAGCAGTCGGACGCCACCAACGCCGTGGTCACCGGCAAGGACGAGGCTATGCTGGCCGACTCCCCGGTGGTCGCCTACGCGGTCAAGCAGACCAACGGTCAGCTGGCGCTGCTCGGCGACATCTACGACTCGGCGCCGTACGGCTACGTCGTGGACAAGAAGCAGACCGAGTTCGCGAACGTGATCGCCGAGGCGGTCAAGTCGCTGATCGCGGACGGCACCTACAAGACGATCCTCGACAAGTGGGGCGTCGCGGCCGGCGGGATCACCACTCCCGCGGTGAACCCGGCGAGCTGATCGTCGCCCGGGCATGACACAAGCGACAGAGTCCGAGCGGGCACGGCCGGCAGCGATCAAGGCCGTGCCCGTCCGGCATCCCGGCAGGTGGGCGGCGATCGTCGTCCTCATGGTGCTGGTCGCCATGTTCCTGCATCTGATCATTACGAACCACGCGTTCAACTGGTCGTTCATCTTCTCCTCGTACGCCCCCGGCAAGCGCGGCGTGATGTTCACCGAGCCGGTTCTGGAGGGTCTGCGGGGCACCATCCTGCTGACCATCCTGTCGATGTTGATCGGCGTCACCCTGGGCGTCGTGATCGCGATCATGCGGCTCTCGCCGAACAAGGTGCTGTCCTCGGTCGCCTGGGCCTACACCTGGTTCTTCCGGGCCGCGCCGCGCCTGGTGCTCGCGGTGATCTTCGGCAACCTGAACATCCTGTGGAGCCGGATCGGCTTCGGCCTGCCGTTCGACCGGCAGATCGGCCGGCTGTTCGGGATCGACAACTTCGACGGCCAGTTCTTCAGCATCAGGTCGGTCGACCTGCTCGCCGGGTTCGTGGCCGGCATGATCGCGCTCGGGCTCTCCGAGGCGGCCTACATGGCCGAGATCGTCCGGGCCGGCATCCAGTCGATCGACACCGGGCAGTCCGAGGCCGCCGTGGCCCTGGGCATGTCCCGTGGCCAGGTGTTGCGCCGGGTGGTGCTGCCGCAGGCGATGCGGGTGATCGTGCCGCCGACCGGCAACGAGGTGATCGCGATGGTCAAGGACACCTCGCTGGTGGCCTACGTGCCGGTGGCCGGGGAGCTGTTCTTCCAGCTCACCCAGGTCGAGGCACGGACCTTCATCGTGCTGCCCTGCCTGGTGGCCGCGCTGATCTGGTATCTGATCATCTGCAGCGTGCTGATGATCGTCCAGTTCTTCGTGGAACGGCACTTCGGCAAGGGGTACGGCGCGGCCGGACAGGCCCGTCAGCGGCTCCGGGACATCCAGGTGGAGCAGGGTGGCCGGATGACCGTCACCGGGGAGGGGGCGCCGTGACCGAGATGGTGCGTGCGGAGAACGTCCACAAGTCCTTCGGGGCTCTGGAGGTTCTCAAGGGTGTCGATCTGGTCGTGCCGCAGGGCGGGGTGAGCTGCGTGCTCGGCCCGTCCGGGTCCGGCAAGTCGACCTTCCTGCGCTGTATCAACCACCTGGAGAAACTCAACGCCGGCCGGATCCTGGTCGACGGCGAGCTGGTCGGTTACCGGGAGCGTGGCGGCAAACTGCACGAGCTGGGCGAGCGTGAGGTCGCCCGGCAGCGGCAGTCGATCGGCATGGTCTTCCAGCGCTTCAACCTCTTCCCGCACATGACCGTCCTGGACAACGTCATGGAGGCCCCGTGCCGGGTCAAGGGGGAGAACAAGGGTGAGGTGCGCGAGCGCGCCCTGTCCCTGCTCGACCGGGTCGGCCTGGCCGCCAAGGTCGGCAACTACCCGGGGCAGCTCTCCGGCGGTCAGCAGCAGCGGGTGGCGATCGCCCGGGCGCTGGCCATGCGGCCCAAGGTGATGCTCTTCGACGAGCCGACCAGCGCCCTCGACCCGGAACTGGTCGGTGAGGTGCTCGAAGTGATGAAGGGCCTGGCCCGGGACGGCATGACGATGGTCGTGGTGACCCACGAGATCGGTTTCGCCCGTGAGGTGGCCGACGAGGTGGTCTTCATGGACGGCGGCGTGGTGGTGGAGAAGGGCGCTCCGGCCGAGGTGATCACCAACCCGCAGCAGGAGCGGACCAAGGCGTTCCTCAGCAAGGTGCTCTGAAGCGGGCGGGGCGGTCGCCGTTTCTGTCGTACGGTCGGTCTAGAGTTCCTGGACGTGAGCGACGACGCGACGACCCCCCGCCTGCTGCTGCTGGACGGCCACTCGCTGGCCTACCGGGCCTATCACGCGCTGCCGGTGGACAACTTCTCCACGGTCACCGGGCAGGCCACCAACGCGGTGTTCGGCTTCACGTCGATGCTCATCAACATGCTGCGCGACGAGAAGCCGACGCACATCGTGGTCTCCTTCGACCTCTCCCGGAAATCGTTCCGCACCGAGAGATACGCGGAATACAAGGCCGGCCGCTCGGAGACCCCGGCGCCGTTCCAGGGCCAGGTCAGCCTGATCCAGGAGGTGCTGCAGGCGCTGCGCATCCCGGTGGTCACCAAGGAGAACTACGAGGCCGACGACGTCATCGCCACCCTCGCCACCCAGGCCCGCGCGGCCGGCATGGAGGTGCTGATCTCCTCCGGCGACCGGGACGCGTTCCAGCTGGCCGACGAGCACGTCACCATCCTCTACCCGGTCCGCGGCGTCTCCGAGGTCTGGCGGATGACCCCCGAGGCGATCGAGGCGAAATACTTCGTGCCGCCGTCGCGCTACCGGGACAAGGCCGCCCTGGTCGGCGAGAGCAGCGACAACCTGATCGGTGTCCCCGGCGTCGGGGACAAGACCGCCGCCAAGTGGATCAATGAGTACGGCGGCCTCGACGGCGTCATCGCCCAGGCCGACAAGATCAAGGGCAAGGCCGGCGAGAGTCTGCGCGCCCACCTCGCCGACGTGATCCGCAACTACGACCTCAACGCTCTGGTGTGCGATCTGGAGCTGCCGCTGCGTCCCGAGGACGTCCGCTGGACCGGGTGGGACCGCGAGGCCGTGCACCAGGTCTTCGACGCGCTCGAGTTCCGCGTCCTGCGCGAGCGCCTCTACTCGTACCTGGAGGCCGTCGAGCCCGAGGCCGAGTCCGGCTTCGACCTGGAGGCCCGCGTGCTGCGCGCCGGCGAGGTGGCCGGCTGGCTCACCGAGCACGCCGCGGCGGCTCCGGTCGGCGTCGCCGTGACCGGCGCCTTCGGCCGCGGCACCGGCCAGGTCACCGGCATCGCGGTGGCCACCGGCAGCGGTCCGGCCGCCTGGTTCGACCCGGCCGCGCTGGACGAGGCGGACGAGCAGGCGGTCGCCGCCTGGCTCGCCGACCCGGCCCGGCCCAAGGTCATCCACGACGCCAAACCGGCGCTGCTGGCCTTCCGCGCGCACGGCTGGGAGCTGGCCGGCGTCACCACCGATACCGCGCTCGCCGCCTATCTGGCCAAGCCCGACCAGCGGGGGTACGACCTGACCGACCTCGCCCTGCGCTACCTCAAGCGCGAGCTGAAGGTCGACGCTCCCGACAACGGCGGCCAGCTGGCCCTGTCGTTCGGTGACGAGGCCGAGGACACCGCCGCCGAGGAGGGGGTGATGCTGCGCGCCCGGGCCACCCTCGACCTGGCCGACGTGCTGATCGCCGAGCTCTCCCAGGACGGCGGCGAGTCGCAGCGCCTGCTCGCCGAGGTGGAGCAGCCGCTCTCGGTGGTGCTCGCCGAGATGGAGGGCAAGGGCATCGCCGCCGACACGGAGTATCTCTCCGAGCTGGAGTCCACCTTCGGCGCCGAGGTGAAAGCCGCTCAGCAGGCCGCCCACGAGGTGCACGGCCGGGAGTTCAACCTGGGCTCGCCCAAGCAGCTGCAGGAGATCCTCTTCGTCGAACGCAACCTGCCCAAGACGAAGAAGATCAAGTCCGGCTACACCACCGACGCGGACGCCCTGCAGGACCTGTTCGCCAAGACCGAGGACCCGCTGCTCGCCCACCTGCTGCGCTACCGCGACATGGCCAAGCTCAAGTCGACGGTCGACGGGCTGCTCAAGTCGGTCTCCGACGACGGGCGCATCCACACCACGTTCAACCAGACGGTCGCCGCCACCGGCCGGCTCTCGTCCACCGACCCCAACCTGCAGAACATCCCGATCCGCACCGAGGAGGGCCGGCGGATCCGCCGCGCGTTCGTCGTCGGCGGTGGGTTCGAGCAGCTGATGACCGCCGACTACAGCCAGATCGAGATGCGGATCATGGCGCACCTGTCCGAGGACGCGGCGCTGATCGCGGCGTTCAACTCGGGCGCCGACTTCCACGCGGTCACCGCGTCGTCGGTCTTCCAGGTGGAGCTCGGCGAGGTCACCGCCGATCAGCGCCGCAAGATCAAGGCGATGAACTACGGCCTGGCGTACGGGTTGAGTTCCTACGGCCTGTCCAACCAGCTCACCATCTCCAACGACGAGGCCAAGACGCTGATGGAGGAGTACTTCCAGCGTTTCGGCGGCGTCCGGGACTACCTGCAGTCGGTCGTCGCCCAGGCCGGCAAGGACGGGTACACCGCGACCATCCTCGGCCGCCGGCGCTACCTGCCCGACCTGAGCAGCGACAACCGGCAGCGGCGCGAGATGGCCCAGCGGATGGCGCTGAACGCGCCGATCCAGGGCTCGGCCGCCGACATCATCAAGGTCGCGATGCTCAAGGTCGACGCGGCGCTGCGGGCTTCCGGGCTGACCTCCCGGATGCTGCTGCAGGTGCACGACGAGCTGGTCTTCGAGGTGGCGCCGGGGGAGCGGGAGCCGCTGGAGGAGCTGGTCCGGCGGGAGATGGGCGGGGCCTACCCGCTCGCGGTCCCGCTGGAGGTGTCGGTCGGTACCGGCCGCGACTGGAACGGTGCGGACCACTAGCCACTTTTGTGCTCGTTCGGGGGTCTCCGGCACTTTTCGGTGACCCGGAGGCCTCGGACGTTGCCGTGATCTGACAGGCTGAACAGATGTCGATGGAGCAGACCGTGATCACGGCCGTGCCCCGGCCCGCCGGCGGCTTGGGGATCGAGTTCGATGACGCGATCCTGATCGAGGGGCCCGGGCTGGCCGCCGCGCCGCTGGAGGCGCCGCGGGCCACCGCGTTCGCCGCGATGTTCAAGGCTCTCGGCGACCCGGTCCGGCTCCGGCTGCTGTCGATGATCGCCTCGGCGCCCGACGGGGAGGCCTGTGTCTGCGACCTGAGCAGCGCCTTCCACCTGACCGGCCCGACCATCTCGCACCACCTGCGAATTCTGCGCGAGGCCGGCCTGGTCGACAGCGACCGGCGCGGCACCTGGGTCTACTACCGGGCGGTCCCGGCGACGCTGATTCTGCTGGCGGGCCTGCTCCAGCCGGCGTCCTGACCGTCGCGGCCGGTCGTTCAGTCCCTCAGCGGGTCGTGCCCCCAGTTCATCAGGGAGTAACGCCACTTCGTCTCCCGGACGTCACCGGCGGGGCGCTGGGCGAGGTGGCGGTGTACGTAGCCGACGACCTTGCGCATGTGCTCCTCGTCGTCCGCGGTCAGCTCGGACTTCTTCTTCTCCAGCAGACGCAGGATCCGGCGGCCGGAGTCGTGGCCGACCGACTCGGCGCCCGCCGACGACTTCTGGCCGACCTCCTTCGACTCCTCGGTGCCGAGCCAGGTGCGCAAGGCGGCCGGGGTCATGGTGACCGCTGCGCGGAAGTCGGCGTAGAGGTCAGCCACGGTGCAGCGATCCGGGCTTGTGCACCGCGTCCCGGCCGGTCTTGTCGCTGCGCACCCGGTACTGCGGGTCGTCCGAGGAGGCGGCGACCGTCCGTCCGGCGGCCTCGGTGCGCTTGGTGATCTTCTGTTCGACCTGGCCGTGGACGGTCTCGCCGTGGCTGCGCCAAGTGACCTTGTCGCCCTTTTTCAGGTTCTCTTCTGCCATGTCCGGCGAATACCCCGCTGGTTCGGGCTCAACCGGGCGGGTCGCTCTCCCTCTGCCGGGCAGGTCGCCGGCCCCCAGTCGGGCAGGTCGCCGGCCCTCAGTCGGGCAGGTCGCCGGCCCTCAGTCGGGCAGGTCGCCGGCCTCAGCCGGGCAGGTCGCACACGAAGATGGCGGTGCCGGGGAAGAGGCGGCCGCGCAGCGGGCTCCACTGGCCCCAGATCCCCTCGTGGCCCTCCGGCCACTCCGGCTCCACCAGGTCCCGCAGCACGAACCCGGCGGCGACCAGCTCGCGGATCCGGTCGCCGAGCGTCCGGTGCTGCTCCAGGTACGTCATCCGGCCGTCGTCGCCCCGCTCGACGTACGGCGAACGGTTGAAATAGGAGTTGCGGGCCACCAGCCCGTCCTCGCCCGGCTCGTCCCAGAAGATCCACCGCATCGGGTGAGTGACCGAGAACACCCAACTGCCGCCGGGCCGCAGCACCCGGGCCACCTCGCGCATCGCGGCGGCCGAGTCCGCCACGAACGGGATCGCGCCGAACGCGGTGCAGACGATGTCGAAAGCCCCGTCCCGGAACGGCAGCGCCAGCGCGTCGGCCTGGACCAGCGGCACCTCGACACCGCTGCGGGCGGCCGCCGCCCGGGCGTGCCGCAGCATCCCGGCGGACAGGTCCATGGCCGCGACCTCGGCGCCCTGCCGGCGCAACCACCGGGCTCCGGCCGCGGCGCCGGCACCGAGTTCCAGGACCTTCCTGCCGTGTACGTCACCCAGCAGCCCCGCGTCGGCCTCGCGCAGCCGCTCCGGGCACCAGACGAAGTCGACGTCGCCCAGGAAGGCCCCGTGCTCGTCCTGGTAGTCGTCGGCGTCCAGGTCCCACCAGGACCGGTTGGCGTGGCGCGTCTCATCCTCGAACGCCCGGGAGCGCTCGTCGGCGGCCGGCCGGGCGGACGCGGCTTTCTCGATCGTGGGGATCTCGGTCACTCGGCAACGGTACGACAGGCGTGGCGGCCGTCCTGATTCGGTTCAAAACGGGCATGCTGACGGGTTCTTCCCGAACAATGTGCCGCGCTCCTCAGGAGGGCTTGCAACCTGTGGTAATGCGCACGGTAAGCTAGTCGATGCGCTCGCGGAACGTGTGCCTCGGCAGGGAGCAGGTTCCGTGGTCGCCGGTCTCGGCATGATCGACTGGCAATGATCAGACTGCTCCTGGGTTGGTCGTCTCGTTCGTTCGTGCCGCTTCCGGTGGCAGTTCCGTCGAGCGCGGGAGACACCACGAATCCATCCGTTCGGAGCAACTGTCCACATGACGAGCAGCATCGAGGCCACCTCGAGCGCCAACAAGGTCACCGTCGACGACCTCGGCTCTGAGGAAGCTTTCCTCGCGGCCATCGACGAGACCATCAAGTACTTCAACGACGGCGACATTGTCGAAGGCACCGTCGTCAAGGTCGATCGGGACGAGGTCCTGCTCGACATCGGCTACAAGACCGAGGGCGTCATCCCCTCGCGCGAGTTGTCGATCAAGCATGACGTGGACCCCGCGGAAGTGGTGTCGGTCGGTGACCACATCGAAGCCCTCGTCCTCACCAAGGAGGACAAGGAAGGCCGTCTGATCCTCTCGAAGAAGCGCGCTCAGTACGAGCGGGCTTGGGGCACCATCGAGAAGATCAAGGAGGACGACGGCGTCGTCCGCGGCTCGGTCATCGAGGTCGTCAAGGGTGGTCTCATCCTGGACATCGGCCTCCGTGGCTTCCTGCCGGCCTCCCTGGTCGAGATGCGTCGCGTCCGCGACCTGCAGCCGTACGTCGGCCGCGAGCTCGAGGCGAAGATCATCGAGCTGGACAAGAACCGCAACAACGTGGTTCTGTCCCGCCGCGCCTGGCTCGAGCAGACGCAGTCCGAGGTTCGCACCGAGTTCCTCAACAAGCTGCAGAAGGGCCAGGTCCGCAAGGGCGTCGTGTCCTCCATCGTCAACTTCGGCGCGTTCGTCGACCTGGGCGGTGTGGACGGCCTGGTGCACGTCTCCGAGCTCTCCTGGAAGCACATCGACCACCCCTCCGAGGTCGTCGAGGTCGGCCAGGAGGTCGAGGTCGAGGTGCTGGACGTCGACCTGGACCGCGAGCGCGTCTCGCTGTCGCTGAAGGCGACCCAGGAGGACCCGTGGCGTCAGTTCGCCCGGACCCACGCGATCAACCAGATCGTGCCCGGTAAGGTCACCAAGCTCGTCCCGTTCGGCGCGTTCGTCCGCGTCGACGACGGCATCGAGGGCCTGGTGCACATCTCCGAGCTGGCCGAGCGTCACGTCGAGCTGCCCGAGCAGGTCGTCCAGGTCGGCTCCGACGTCCTGGTCAAGGTCATCGACATCGACCTGGAGCGCCGCCGGATCTCGCTGTCGCTCAAGCAGGCCAACGAGGGCTTCGTCGAGGGCGAGGAGCACTTCGACCCGACCCTCTACGGCATGGCCGCGACGTACGACGCCGAGGGCAACTACATCTACCCGGAGGGCTTCGACCCGGAGACGGGCGAGTGGCTCGAGGGCTTCGAGAAGCAGCGCGAGACGTGGGAGAAGCAGTACGCCGACGCCCGCGAGCGCTGGGAGGCCCACACCAAGCAGGTGCAGGCGTCCCGCGACGCCGACGCCGAGGCCGCGCTCAACCCGGCTCCGGCCGGCGGCGTGACCACCTCGTCCTCGACCTCGTCGAGCACGTCGACCCCGGCGCGCTCCGCCGAGGAGCCCGCGGGCACCCTGGCCACCGACGAGGCTCTCGCCGCCCTGCGCGAGAAGCTTGCCGGCGGCAAGAACTGACGCTGACCCGGGCCACGGCCTGAGTCCGCATCGGTGACAGCGACAAAGAAAGACCGTCCCGGCTTCGGCCGGGGCGGTCTTTCCGCATTTCCGGCCCCGGCCCACCGCCCCGTCTCCGGTGGGTGGGGGTCCCTGCCCCCGTCACGGGCATCTGCCTCCGGTTCGGTGGAACGGTCTCGGTAGCGGGTGGGCAGCTACTTCCCAGGGGCTCCGGCGGCGAGGGCGCGGCATCCGCCCCGGCGTGATCGGGGTGCGGCGCGGCATCCGCCCCGGCGTGATCGGGGTGCGGCGCGGCATCCGGCCCAGCGTGATCGGGGTGCGGTGCGGCGGGCGGCGGCCGGCCGGGATACTGGCCTCATGCTGATGGTCGGTCGTGCTGGGGGCACCACGTGCTGAGGGTCGGGCTCACCGGGGGGATCGGCGCGGGCAAGAGTGCGGTGTCGGCGCGGCTGGCGGAACTCGGAGCGGTGATCATCGATGCCGACCGGCTGGCGCGTGAGGTGGTGGCGCCCGGGACGGACGGGCTCGCCGAGATCGTGGCGGCGTTCGGCGACGGGATTCTCGGTGCGGACGGCGGGCTGGACCGGCCGGCGCTCGGGGCCAAGGTCTTCGGCGACGAGCCGGCCCGCCGCCGGCTGGAGCAGATCATCCACCCGCGGGTGCGGGCGCGCACCGCCGAGATGATCGAGGAGGCGCCCGCCGGCGCGATCGTGGTCAACGACGTACCGCTCCTGGTGGAGACCGGGCTGGCACCGACGTACCACCTGGTCGTCGTGGTGACGGCGAACCGTGAGGTGCGCATCGGGCGTCTCGTCCGCGATCGTGGCATGTCGGCGGCGGAGGCCGCCGCCCGGATCGGCGCCCAGGCCGACGATGCCACCCGGCAGGCCGCCGCCGACGTGATCCTGCCCAACGAGGATGATCTTGCTGCGTTGCGCGCCCGGGTCGACGCGCTGTGGCGTGACCGGCTGCTCCCCTTCGAGCGGAACGTCCGGGCCGGGACCGCCGCCCGCAAAGCCCCCGAACTGCACATCGTACCGCCCGATCCGGGCTGGCCGCAGGCCGCCGAGCGACTGATCACGCGGATCCGGCACCAGCTCGGCGACGCCGACGTGCGGCACATCGGATCGACGGCCGTCCCGGGCCTGCCGGCCAAGGACATCATCGACCTGATGCTGTCCGTGCGAACCCTCGACGAGGCCGATGCGCTCGCCGGTCGCCTGGCCGCCGCCGGATTCCCGGCGCGATCGGGGGAGTGGGCCGACAACGCGCGCGGACTGCCCGGGCAGACGTGGCCGAAACGGGTGCACGGGTCGTCGGATCCGGGACGGCCGGTGATTCTGCACGTGCGGGTCGCCGGATCGCCGGGGTGGCGGTTCGCCCTGCTGATGCGGGACCACCTGCGGGCGGTGCCGGCGGCGCGGGACGCCTACGCGGCGGCGAAGGCCGAGCTGGCGCTGCGCTTCCCGGACCGGGCCGGGTATGCGGCGGCGAAGGAGCCGTGGTTCGACGAGGAGGCTGCGGCGGCCGAGGCCTGGGCGACCGCGACGGGCTGGCAGCCGGCTGCCGGCGAGAGCTCGCCTCGGGCGGATTAGCGGCGCTCGCGGCGGCCAGTCGCAAGGCGCGACCTCCCCGGGTGCGCGCGCCGGGTGCCGGGGCGCATCGACCGTGGTGCGGCACGGCTGGACCGTTGGCTGGTCCCGACCGTGCTCGGCGGCCGCCGCGAGCGGCCTACCCCGCCAGGGTAGGCGGCCGGGTGAAGACCCGACAATGCCGCACGCCACGGCCGAATGTGCACCATCGGCACGATCCCGCGGCAGTGGTTCGCCGGGCGGTCGGCGGGCGGGTGCGAAAAAAGTGTCAGACCCCCGACGTACGGTGTGTGCATGGCGCTCGACATCCCACGACTCGACGGCCGGTTCGAGGTCGTCAGCGACTACCAGCCGGCCGGTGACCAGCCCGCGGCGATCGATGAGCTGGAGCGGCGGGTCCGCCGCGGCGACCGGCACACCGTGCTGCTCGGCGCCACCGGCACCGGTAAGAGCGCGACCACCGCCTGGCTGATCGAGCGGTTGCAGCGGCCCGCCCTGGTGCTCGCGCCCAACAAGACGCTCTGCGCCCAGCTGGCCAAGGAGTTCCGCGAGCTCCTCCCGCACAACGCGGTGGAGTATTTCGTCAGCTATTACGACTACTACCAGCCCGAGGCGTACATCGCCCAGTCCGACACCTACATCGAGAAGGACTCCTCGGTCAACGAGGAGGTCGAGCGGCTCCGGCACTCGGCCACCATGTCCCTGCTCACCCGGCGCGACACCATCGTGGTCGCCACCGTCAGCGCGATCTACGGCCTCGGCACCCCGCAGGAGTACATCGAGCGCGCCGTGAAGGTGAAGGTCGGCGGCGAGATCGACCGGGACAAGCTGCTGCGCCGCCTGGTCGACATCCAGTACACCCGCAACGACGTCGCCTTCCAGCGCGGCACGTTCCGGGTCCGCGGCGACACCCTGGAGATCATCCCGGCGTACGAGGAGCTCGCCGTCCGGGTCGAGCTCTTCGGCGACGAGGTGGAGAAGCTCTACTACCTGCACCCGCTCACCGGTGAGGTGATCCGCGAGGTCGACGAGCTGATCATCTTCCCGGCCACCCACTACGTGGCCGGCCCGGAGCGGATGGAGCGGGCGATCCGCGACATCGAGGCGGAGCTCGCCGACCGGCTGGCCGAGTTCGAGCGGCAGGGCAAGCTGCTGGAGGCGCAACGACTGCGGATGCGCACCACCTACGACATCGAGATGATGCGCCAGGTCGGCTTCTGCAACGGCATCGAGAACTATTCGATGCACATGGACGGGCGCACCTTCGGCGAGCCGGCCTACACCCTGCTCGACTACTTCCCCGACGACTTCATCACCGTCATCGACGAGTCGCACGTCTCGATCCCGCAGATCGGCGGGATGTATGAGGGGGACGCCTCCCGGAAACGGATCCTGATCGAGCACGGGTTCCGGCTGCCCAGCGCCGCCGACAACCGGCCGCTGCGGTTCGACGAGTTCCTGGAGCGGGTCGGCCAGATGGTCTTCCTCTCCGCGACCCCGGGCAACTGGGAGATGGAGCAGGCACAGGGAGAGTTCGTCGAGCAGGTGATCCGGCCGACCGGTCTGGTCGACCCGCAGGTCGTGGTGAAACCCACCAAGGGACAGATCGACGACCTGATGCACGAGATCAAGCTGCGCACCGAGCGGGATGAGCGGGTCCTGGTCACCACACTGACCAAGAAGATGGCCGAGGACCTGACCGACTACCTGCTGGAAAACGGGATCCGGGTGCGCTATCTGCACTCCGAGGTGGACACGCTGCGCCGGGTGGAGCTGCTCAAGGAGCTGCGAAAAGGCGACTACGACGTGCTCGTCGGCATCAACCTGCTGCGGGAGGGTCTCGACCTGCCCGAGGTGTCGCTGGTGGCGATCCTCGACGCGGACAAGGAGGGCTTCCTGCGCAGCGGCCGGTCGCTGATCCAGACGATCGGGCGGGCGGCGCGCAACGTGTCCGGCGAGGTCCACATGTACGCCGACAAGATCACGCCGTCGATGCGGGACGCGATCGACGAGACGGACCGCCGGCGGGCCAAGCAGATCGCCCACAACGAGGCGAACGGGATCAAGCCGCAGGCGCTGCGGAAGAAGATCCACGACATCCTGGACGACATCTACCGCGAGGCGGAGGACACCGACTCGGCGATCGTGGGGGGCGCGGGGCGGCAGATGTCCCGCGGCAAGGCCCCGGTTCCGGAAACCCGATCCAAGGCCCGGGCGGGCAACGGGCCGGCCCGCGAGGGGATGGCGCGGGCCGAGCTGGCGCAGCTCATCCAGGACCTGAACGAGCAGATGCTGGGGGCGGCCCGGGAGCTGCAGTTCGAGCTTGCGGCTCGGATCCGGGACGAGGTTTCCGAGCTGAAGAAGGAGCTGCGGGGAATGGATGCCGCTGGGGTGAAGTAACGCCGTCCGGATCTTTGGTGCCTCGGTGTGGCGCCAGGTGGGGCGGTTTCGCGCGGGGTCGCCTTCCGAAGCCCGTCAGTCTCGATGTCTTCGGGGGCGCCCCGTCCGTAACCTTGGCTGGTGGGGAGCGTTGTGGGCACGGGCTTGTGGCCTGTGGGGTGGGCTGACCGTGGCCCGGATCGGGCGAGGGAATGGTGCGGGCCCGGGAGGACAAGTCGGGGAGCGTCTCTGTTTCCAGCGCGGCCGGCCAATCCCCGGAGCCGGCACTTCGGATCGGTCACTTCCCGGGCCCGCCGAGACCACCTTAGACCAGTGGTGCACGTGACAGCCCGTCGAAGTACGCATTCCGGCCCGGGAAACAAGCGTCCGTGGCTACTCGACAGCGGCCATTTTAGAGCGTTTTGGCTGCTCAGCGACCACTGCGGAGGGTGCGCAGGCGAAGCCGATCGCGACCGTGGTCGCCCTGGGAGGGCACGGCAGGGGTCGTGGACTCCACCGGTCGAGTGACGATACGGCCGGTCGGCGTCGGCACGGCATCGGCATGCTGGGTTCCGGCCGCCGGGATTCGTACGGAGCCATATCTGCCCGCGCTGCCCGCGCTGCCCGCGCTGCCCGTGCTGCCCGTGCTGCCCGTGCTGCCCGTGCTGCCCGTGCTGCCCGTGCTGCCCGTGCTGCCCGTGCTGCCCGTGCTGCCCGTGCTGCCCGCGCTGCCCGCGCTGCCCGCGCTGCCCGCGCTGCCCGCGCTGCCCGCGCTGCCCGCGCTGCCCGCGCTGCCCGCGCTGCCTCTCGGCGGCAGGCTGGATGTGGAGATGGCAGGTGGGCCGGTCGGGGGCCCTGAGGGCTGAGGCGAGTCTGGTGCCGGCCGGTGGCGGCGTCGGTGAGGTGGCGGTGGTTGAGCCCAACTGGTCGCCGGTCGTGCCGCTGTGATGGCTCAGGCCGCCGGAAGGCCGGGTTGAGGATGGCGGTCACATGTTGGGCGTCCGGTGGAGGCCGCGGGGCGGGTCAGGCGAAGAAGTCGTGGTCGGCGTCGGGGCGACCGGCCAAGGCGGGCAGGTCGGTGAAGTATTCGGTCAGCGGGGGCTGAGCGAGCGTGGCGGCGATCGAGGCGCGCCACTGGGCGAAGCGTTCGGTGCGGCGGAAATTGTGGTCGTGGGCGTCCATGGAGTCCCATTCGACCAGGAGGAGGAAGCGGTTGGAGGACTCGTGGCCGCGCTTGAGTCGCAGACCGTGGCAGCCCTCGGCGCCGGCGATCAGGGGGCGGGCGAGCTGGTAGGCGGCGGCGAAATCGTCCTCCCGGCCGGGGAGGATGTCGATAAGTGTGACTTCGAGGATCATGCCCGCAAGCGTCCCATACGCACCAGATGGCTAGCCTACTAGGATGCCCGAGAGTATCCGGTCCGGCCGGGCGGCGCCAGTGGGAGACGCGGCCGCGGATGAAGTCTCTGCAGCTTAACGGCCTCTTTTGAGGAAGCGGGCGGAGGTGGGCCGGTGGCCGTACCGCCGCGGAAGTTAACGCAGTGTGATTTTCGGTATGCGATCTTGCAGTCGGTGGACCGCCCGAGGCGCGCGTGACATGAGTGAAACGGGCGATGGGCGGGTTCGGTCGTTGCGTCACGGCGGTCGGCGCGGAGTGGCGGGTAGTGGACGGAAAGTGAACGGCGCGAGCGAAGTGACTGCTGAGGGCCTTGATCGCCCTGTTGTGTAAGTGAAGGTGACCCGGCTCGGGGGTTACCGGGTGGTAATCGGCGGGCCGGGTGGTTTGGAAAGCGAGTCGGCCCACTCTTCGGCTCCCGAGGTGTCGATCGGGGGTCGGATGCGCAACAATGGCAGTGTGGGAGGGGAGTATTCCCCCGCCCCGGTCTCGTCAACACGGAACGCTCGCTCGGGTGACCAGCGGGTGAACCCGGGGCCGGGGGTCGCGGCGAAGTTCCGCGGCGGAAGAGACCTCCGACAGCCGCACGTCACTGTCCGTTCCTGAGGTCGATGATCTCGACAATCGGACAGCGGCGCCTCGTGTCTGCCGGAGGTTCGTCTTGAACGTTTCAGCCTGGATCTGGTTCGCCACCCTGGTGGCGTTGGTGGCCGTGCTAGCCGTCGATCTTCTGATCATCGGGCGCCGGCCACATGAGCCGACCATGAAAGAGGCCGGTGGCTGGGTCGCCTTCTATGTCGCCTTCGCGCTGCTCTTCGGGGTGGGTGTGTGGGCGGTCTCCGGGGGGCGGGCCGCGGGCGAGTTCTACACCGGCTGGCTCACCGAATACTCATTGAGCGTCGACAATCTCTTCGTCTTCGTCATCATCATGGGCCGGTTCGCGGTCCCGCGCCGCTTCCAGCAGAAGGTGCTGCTGATCGGCATCGTTCTGGCACTGGTCATGCGGGGCGCGTTCATCGCCGCCGGGGCCGCGCTGATCTCGCAGTTCTCCTGGGTGTTCTACATCTTCGGTGCGTTCCTGGTGTACACCGCCGTGACCCTGGTCAAGGGCGGCGAGGGCGACGAGGACGAATTCAAGGAGAACCTGCTGATCCGCTGGGCGAAGCGGGCGCTGCCGCTCTCCTCGTCCTTCGGCGACGGGCAGTTCCGGGTGGTCACCGCGGCCGGCAAACGCCTGTTCACGCCGATGCTGATCGTGATGATCGCGATCGGCACCACCGACCTGATCTTCGCGCTCGACTCGATTCCGGCCATCTTCGGCATCACCAAGGAGCCGTACCTGGTCTTCACCGCGAACGTCTTCGCGCTGATGGGTCTGCGGCAGTTGTTCTTCCTGCTCGGTGGATTGCTGGAACGCCTGGTCTACCTGAACGTCGGCCTGGCCGTGGTGCTCGCGTTCATCGGCGTCAAACTGTTCCTCGAAGCCCTGCACACCAACAGCCTGTCGTTCATCAACGGCGGCGACGGCCTGCACTGGGCGCCGGAAATCCCGATCTGGCTGTCCCTGCTGGTGATCCTCGGCACGCTGGGCGCCGCCACCGTCGCCAGCCTGGCCAAATCGGCGCGAGACCGGAAAAGTGACCTGATCACCGCCGGGCGCTGAACCACGATCCGCACTCGAGCCCGGGCGACCCGTTCGCCCGGGCTCGTGGCATCCGGTTCGACTTCCGAAGTTTTCCGGCCGCGCCACGGAACGGTCGGCGCGGCGTCGTCCCGCCCGGAACGGTCGGCCTGGCGTCGCGCCACCCCGGAACGGTCGGCCTGGCGTCGCGCCACCCCGGAACGGACGGCGCGGCGTCGCGCCACCCCGGAACGGTCGGCCCGGCGTCGCGCCACCCCGGAACGGACGGCGCGGCGTCGCGCCACCCCGGAACGGTCGGCCCGGTGTGGAAAAGCGGAACGCCCCCGCCGATCGGCGAGGGCGTTCCGGGGGGAAGCGCGGGTTACTGGTGCTTGCGCCGGGCGGCGGTGCGGGCACGGGCCGTCTGGTCCAGGACGACCTTGCGGATCCGGATCGCGTTCGGGGTGACCTCCACGCACTCGTCCTCGCGGCAGAACTCGAGCGACTGCTCCAGCGACAGCCTGCGCGGCGGGATCACCTTCTCGGTGTTGTCCGCGCTGGCGGCGCGCATGTTGGTGAGCTTCTTCTCCTTGGTGATGTTGACGTCCATGTCGTCCTCACGGGAGTTCTCACCCACGATCATGCCCTCGTAGACCTCGGTGGTGGGCTCGACGAAGAGCTGACCGCGCTCCTGGATGTTGATCATCGCGAACGGGGTGACCGCGCCGGCCCGGTCGGCCACCAGCGACCCGTTCTGCCGGGTGCGGAGGTCGCCGAACCACGGCTCGTGGTCCTCGTACAGGTGGTGCATGATGCCGGTGCCGCGGGTCTCGGTGAGGAACTCGGTGCGGAAGCCGATCAGGCCGCGCGCCGGGACCAGCCACTCCATCCGGAGCCAGCCGGTGCCGTGGTTGGTCAGGTGCTCCATCCGGCCCTTGCGGGTGGCGAGCAGGGTGGTGATGGCGCCCATGTACTCGTCGGGGGCGTCGATGGTCAGACGCTCGACCGGCTCGTGCACCTTGCCGTCGATGACCTTGGTGACCACCTGCGGCTTGCCGACGGTCAGCTCGTACGACTCGCGACGCATCTGCTCGACCAGGATGGCCAGGGCGAGCTCGCCACGGCCCTGCACCTCCCACGCGTCCGGACGCTCGGTCGGCAGGACGCGCAGCGAGACGTTGCCGATCAGTTCCTTGTCCAGCCGGTCCTTCACCATGCGGGCGGTGACCTTGGCGCCCTTGACCTTGCCGACCAGCGGCGAGGTGTTGGTGCCGATGACCATCGAGATGGCCGGCTCGTCGACCGTGATCAGGGGCAGCGGGATCGGGTTCTCCGCGTCGGCCAGGGTCTCGCCGATCATGATCTCCGGGATGCCGGCGACGGCCATGATGTCGCCCGGACCGGCGCTCTCGGCCGGCTTGCGCTCCAGGCCCTCGGTGATCAGCAGCTCGGAGATCCGGACGTTGGCGATCGTGCCGTCGGTCTTGCACCAGGCGACGGTCTGACCCTTGCGGATGGTGCCCTGGTGCACGCGGCAGAGCGCGAGACGGCCCAGGAACGGCGACGCGTCCAGGTTGACCACGTGCGCCTGCAGCGGGGCGCCCTCGGTGTAGGTGGGCGCCGGGATGGTGTTCAGGATCGTGCTGAACAGCGGCTCCAGATCGGCGCTGTCGCTCGGGACGGCGCCGTCGGCCGGCTGGTTCAGCGAGGCGATGCCGTCGCGCGCGCAGGCGTAGACGATCGGGAACTCGATCTGGTCCTCGTCGGCGTCCAGGTCGAAGAAGAGGGCGTACGTGTCGTCGACGACCTCCTTGATCCGGGCGTCCGGCCGGTCCACCTTGTTGATCACCAGGATGATCGGCAGTTTGGCGGAGAGCGCCTTGCGGAGCACGAAGCGGGTCTGCGGCAGCGGGCCCTCGGACGCGTCGACCAGCAGCACCACGCCGTCGACCATGGTCAGGCCGCGCTCCACCTCGCCACCGAAGTCGGCGTGGCCCGGAGTGTCGATGATGTTGATGACGACCGGGTCGCCCTCGGCCGGCTGGTAACTGATCGCGGTGTTCTTGGCGAGAATGGTGATGCCCTTTTCCCGCTCCAGGTCCATGGAGTCCATGGCGCGTTCGGCCATCTCTCCACGTGCGTGGGACTGACCGCCCTGTCGGAGCATGGCGTCGACCAGGGTGGTTTTGCCATGGTCGACGTGAGCGATGATGGCGACATTACGGAGGTCGGTGCGGGTCTGCATGGCACCCATTGTCCCCGGTCCAGGTTGCCGATCGTGACACGGGGTCATGTCTGGGGGTCGGGAAAATTTTTTGAGATATTCCCGCGCCCCATGCAAAGAGATCGCCACTGTTAGCGTCTTCATCGATATACCTACGGGGAGGACTACGTCGATGAAGGTGCGCTTGTTCGCCGTGGTGGCGATGCTGGCGATGACGGCGGGCTGCGGCCTGTTCGGTGGTGGGGACGACCAGAAGTCGGCGGGCAGCGCGCCGGTGGCGCAGTCGGTGCCGTCCGACTCGCCGGCGCCCGAGCAGAGCAGTCCGGAGCCGGCGGAAACCACCCCCTCGCCGACCCCGCCGACGGCCACCCCGACGAGGAAGCCGACCACCAGGGCGGCCACCCCGCCGGAGGACGTGAACAACTTCGAGGTGTCCGCCTGCTCCACCAAGAAGGGCACCGCGGTCGCCAAGACCAAGGTGAAGGCGGCGCTGAAGACGGCGGCCGGCAAGACCTACTGGACGCACGAGGCGCCCCAGCTGAAGCTGAACTACCCGCTGGTCAAGGCGATCGCCTGGCACGAGAGCGGCTGGCAGACCAACGTCTTCAACTGTGACGGCGGGCAGGGCCTGATGCAGCTGATGCCGGACACGGTCAACATGATCAACGGCCGGTTCGGGGTGAGCTACAACGTGTCGAACTACCAGGAGAACGCCACCGCGGGCGCCAACTATCTCGCCTGGCTGACCCGGTACATGTCGCAGAAGGCCTTCGACCAGGACAAGGTCTTCGACCTGAGCCCCGGCAAGTGCCGGACGCACAGCTCGTGGTGCCTGCTCAACATCACCATCGCGGCCTACCAGGCGGGCCCGGACGCCGTGCTGCAGAACCTCAAGACCAAGAAACTTCCCAATCCGGCGTACGTCGACTCGGTGCGGTCGCTGATGGCCGACTGCTTCTGCGACAAGTACTGATCCGGGGTGGTCCCGGAGTCCCCGGGACCGCGAGCTACACTGGTCGGCGGACCCGAGACCCCGCTTACCAGCCGTTTTGACCCTCTCGTCACAGCGGTAGTAAGGTCTCGGGGTTGTCGTGTGTCGTTGATGCTGGCGAGCTGCGTTGTCTCGGCCCGCAGCTCACCCTAAGGAGCCTTACCCGATGCCTCCCAAGAAGAAGACCCATGAGGTAACCCTCGCGCTTGAGGCGGGTAACGCCGCGATGGTCGACCTCGGTAAGATGCTCGGCCCGACCGGTGCCAACATGCGTGCCGTCAAGGTCGAGTACGACGAGGCCACCGCGAAGAACCGGGGCGAGATCATCCCGGTCATCGTGTCGGTCTACGAGGACCGCAGCCACACGCTGGCCTACAAGACGCCGCCGACCAGCTTCCTCATCCGGAAGACGCTGGGTATCCAGTCCGGCGCGTCGAACCCGCTCACCCAGAACGTCGGCACCCTCAGTGCCACCCAGGTCCGCGAGATCGCGGAGCGCAAGCTCCCCGACCTGAACGCGAACGACCTGGACGCCGCCATCAAGATCGTGGCCGGCACCGCGCGTTCGATGGGCGTCAAGGTCGCCTCTTGATCCCGCAGTTCTGACGGAACGGCCCCGGGCATGCGCCCGGGGCCGTTTCCGTTACCGCGGGCGGTGGCCTGTCTCGTTGCGGCCGGGCGGTGGCCTGTCCCGGTTACCGCGGGCGGCGGCCTGTCTCGTTGCGGCCGGGCGGTGGCCTGTCCCGGTTACCGCGGGCGGCGCCCTGTCCCGGTTGCGGCCGGGCGGTGGCCTGTCCCGGTTACCGCGGGCGGCGCCCTGTCCCGGTTGCGGCGGGTGGCGGCTCGGTCAAGGGCGCGCGGCGCGGGGGAGTGGGCGCGGTGGCGGTGGTGGCGCTCAGCGGGCCTTCGGCGTGATGACCTCGTCGAGCAGGCCGTAGTCGAGGGCCTCGGTGGCGCTCAGACTCCGGCCGCCGGACAGGTCGTCCTCGATCCGGCTGCGCGGTTTCCCGGTCAGCTCGGCGAGGCGGACCACGACCTCCTCCAGTTCGCGCAGGTGCTGCCCGGCCGCCGCGGCCACCTCGTCAGCCGTTCCGGTGACCCCGGCCGCCCGGGGCTCGCTGAGTTTGAACCGGGCGTGCCGATAGCCGGCCCGTCGGTCGGCCGCGGTCAGCACGGCCAGGGCCGCCCCACCGGCCTCCGCGGTGACCAGCGCGTGCACCGGCGACACCAGCGCGTCGATCACGTCGACCACGGCGAGCGCCGCGCTCAGATCGCCGCCCGGACAGGCCACGTGCAGCTGGATCGGCGCCTGGCCGGCCGCGTCCAGGGTGAGCAGCGCCGCCGAGATGCTGGTCGACGCCTCGCTGCTGAGATGCCCGCGGAGCATCACGATCCGCTGGTCGAACAGGCGCTCCTCGAGCCAGCCGGGGAAGAGCGGCCCGGGAGCCGGCACCGGGGGCTGCTGCTGGGGCACGCCCCACCGCGACGGGTCGTGTCTGAGATTCATCGACGCCTCCCTGGTCCCGCGTGATCGACAGGACGGACCCTGACGCCAGCGTACGCGCGTTACCCGTGGATCACCGGAAGCCGCCGGAGTCGGCAGCGGCGCCGGCGGTGCTCACCGCCGGCACGCGTCCACGTTCCGGCTGCCGCAGCAGAGCCGCCTTTTCGCGGCGGAGACGGATCTCACATCGTCCACTGTGCCGGGTCACGGGTCGCGTCGCTTCTCCGGTGGAGCGGGCCGGTCCCCGGACGGCGACGGCGACGAGTTCGCCGCCTGTTTCCGCCGGGCGTGCAACCCGGGGGTGGCCGGGACCGTCAGGGAGGTGTGACAGCGAAGGAGGACTCGTGAGAAGCGAGCGCGACGAACAGTTCCACCGCTTCGTGGTGTCCCGGAGATCCGGCCTGGTGCGGACCGCCACTCTGCTCACCGCGGGGGACGCGCACCTGGCCGAGGACCTGGTCCAGTCGGTGCTGACCAAGTTGTACGTGGCGTGGCCGGCGTTCCAGCGGGCCGACAACCCGGACGGATATCTGCGCCGGGTGCTGGTCAACGCGTTGACCGACGAACGGCGGCGCTGGTGGCGGCGGCGGGAGGAGTCGATGGCAGACGTGCCGGACGTGCCCGCGGCTGACCCGGGCGGGACCGGGGAGACGACCGACGGGCTGCGCGCGGCCCTGCGGCAGCTGCCTCCGCGGATGCGGGCGGCCCTGGTCTTCCGTTATTTCTACGACCTCGACGTCGCTGCCACCGCCGACGCCCTCGGCTGTTCCGAGGGCACGGTGAAGAGCCAGACCGCCCGGGCCCTCGACCGGCTCCGGGCCGTCATCGGCCCGTCCCTGACCACCGTTCAACGCTGAGAAGGCACATCTCATGACCACTTTGCGTGACCAGCTCGCCGACCTCGCCGGGTCGCCGGGCGCACCCACCACCGTCCAGGCCGAGGCCGACCTGGCCCGGGGCCGCGCCGCGCTGCGCCGCCGCCGGATCCTGCAGTCCGCGGCCGGCTCCGCCCTCGTCGTCGCGGTCGCCGCCGCGGCCGTCGGCTTCGGCTCAGCCGGCGGGCCGTCCGGTGCCGGCACCCCCCTGGCCGGCGGCACCACGGCGGCCGCGACCAGCGCGCCGGCCGGTACCGCGGCGTTCGACCTGGTGTCCTACACCGGCAAGCAGCCTGCCGGTTTCTCGGTGGACAGGGTGCCGGCCGGTTGGGAGGTGCAGGGCGTCACCGAGTCCTCGCTGACCCTGGCCCCGGTCGGCGCCAAGCCGCACAACAGCGCCGTGCCGCAGGGTGACGTCGCCGACTCCGACCCGAACAGCTACGTCGGCAAGGTCGCCGTGATGCTGCAGTCGGTCGACGAGCACGGCGCGATGCCGGGCAAGCCGGAGAAGGTGAGCGTCGGCGGCCGGGAGGGCTTCTTCGCCAAGCGGTCCGACGCCGGTGACGGCATCACCCTGTTCGTCAAGCAGCCGAACGGGATCAACCTGGAGGTCCAGGTCTGGGACGGCATCCACTGGAGCCGCGACCAGATCGTCGCCTTCACCGCCGGGATCCACGTCAACCCGAACGCCAAGCAGGGCCGGGGCTGACCTGGTGAGCCGGGTCCCGGGCACGCCAATTGCCCGGGACCCGGGGTTTCACCAACCGCGCCGGCGCCACTCGGGCAGGTGCGGGCGCTCGGCGCCGAGCGTCGAGTCCTTGCCGTGGCCCGGATAGAACCAGGTGTCGTCCGGGAACCGGTCGAACAGCCTGCGCTCGACGTCCTCGATCAGCGACGCGAAATTCTCCTTCACCCCGCGGGTGTTGCCGACCCCGCCGGGGAACAGGCTGTCGCCGGTGAACAGGTGCACCCGGCCGCCGCCCGGCTCCGGAAGGGCCAGCACGATCGAGCCGGGCGTGTGCCCCACCACGTGGATCACCTCGAGCTCGTGGCCACCGACCGTCACCGTATCGCCGTCGCGCAGGGTGCGGGTGACCACCGGCAGCGGGCCGGCGTCCGCCTCGTGCGCCAGCGACGCCGCGCCGGTCGCCTTGACCACCTCGTCCAGCGCGAACCAGTGGTCCTGATGCTGGTGGGTGGTCACCACGGTGGCCAGCCCGGCCGGACCGGCGAGGTCGAGCAGGGTGGCGGCGTCGTTCGCGGCGTCGATCAGCAGCTGCTCGCCGCCGGCGCTCAACAGGTACGCGTTGTTGTCCATCGGGCCGACCGAGACCTTGCGCAGCGTGAGACCGCCGCCCAGGTCGCGGGTGCCGGGAGCGGTGCCGTCGTACGTCACTTCCACCTCGCTGGTTGCGGGAGCTCCCCGTCCGGGGAGACGGTCAGGTCGGCGCCGTCGGCGCGGCCGGCCAGCCACGCCGCGATCGACCGGGTCGGGCCGCCGATCGCCGGGCCGTCACCGGAGCCGATCAGCAGCGGGTGGTCGACGCCGGCCGGGTGCAGCACCATGGGCGGCGCGGACTCCGGCAGGTCGCCCGCGATCTCGCGGAGCAGCCGCAGTGCGAACGCGTCGGACCAGTCGGCCGGCGTGTAGCCGCGGCCCAGGTCCACGTGGTGCACCTCGACCTCGCGCAGGCGCGCCCACGGCACCACGGCCGCGGACGGCATCAACGAGGGGTAGCGGAACGTCCACGCCTCGGCGGGCATCGCGGCCGCGGCGTCGGCGAACCGCTCGTGCGCGGTGCGGATGTCGGCGAGCTGGTCGGCCAGCGGCCGCCCGGCACCGGCCTCGATGGCGGCGTCGCGGGCCTCGCGGGACGCGTACGCCGGGGTCTCCACCCCGGTCCGTGCCCAGGTCAGCAGGTTGGTCAGAGCCTCGGCGTTGCGGGCCAGGTGGGTGAGCACATGGCCCACCGTCCACCCGGGCAGCGCGGAGGGCTCGCCGATCGCCGAGTCGTCCAGCTCCCCGGCGGCGCGCAGCAGGTTGTCGGTGGCTTGGTCCACGTCGGTCATCAGGACCAGCGGATCGATCGTCACGGCACGAGCCTAGCCGCGGAATTCACTTTCCCGCGGACTCCGGACGGTCGTACCGTCGATCCACAAGACGCGCCACTTGATCGAACCCGCGGAGGAGGTGAGGCACGTGCTGATCGTGGTTGCCGCGTCCCTTCACCCGGGGGCCTCCGCCCCCTCACGACCGTAAAGGGTTCACCATGTCGTATGACCTGTCCCAGCTCGGCTGGGACGAGCTCTTCGTCTCCGCGTTCCGTCCCTACGACCGGGCCGACAGCCGCCCCGGCCGGGTGCTGCGCGCCGACCGGGGCGTCAGCACCGTGCTCACCGCGAACGGTGTGACCCGGGCCTCGCTGGGCGGCAACGCGCTGCTCGACGCCGCGCGCGACCCGTCCCGGCTGCCGTGTTCCGGCGACTGGGTGGTGCTGCGCGACTGGCCCGACCGCCGGGTCACGCTGGAGCTGGTGCTGCCCCGGCGCACCACGCTGATCCGCCGCACCGCCGACAAGGACTCGTCCGGCCAGGTGCTGGCCGCCAACATGGACACGGTGGCGGTGGTCGAGCCGATCTTCCCCGAGCCCGGCGACGCCCGGGTGGAGCGGCTGCTCGCCCTGGCCTGGGAGTCCGGCGCCGACCCGGTGCTGGTGCTGACCAAGAGCGACACCACCCGTGATCCGCGGGCGGTGGCCCGGCAGCTCGGCGAGCTGGCCCCCGGCGTCCCGGTGCTGCCGGTGAGCGTGCAGCGCGGGACCGGGCTGGAACCGTTGCGCGAGCTGGCCGGCCCGGGCCGCACGCTGGCCCTGCTCGGCCGGTCCGGGGCCGGCAAGTCGACGCTGGCCAACGCGCTGGCCGGGGCGTCGGTGATGCCGGTGCAGGCGATCCGGGACGCCGACGGCAAGGGGCGGCACACCACGGCGTACCGGAGCCTGGTCACCATCCCGGGCGGGGGTGGCGTGATCGACACTCCGGGGATCCGTGGCGTCGGCCTGCTCGACACCGGCTCCGGGCTGGAGCGGGCGTTCGCCGACGTGACCGAGCTGGCCGGACACTGCCGGTTCGACGACTGCGGGCACGAGTCCGAGCCGGGGTGCGCGGTGCAGGCGGCGCTCGGCGACGGGTCGCTGCCGCCGCGGCGGCTGGCCAGCTGGCGCAAGCTGCACCGGGAGGTGGTGGTGCAGAGCCGGCGGCGCACGGTGCGGCTGGCGACCGCGCCGCGGCGGCGGGACCGGTGACGCCGGGGTGATGAACCGGTTCGCCAACACCTAGGGACGGGCTTGTCGCACCCCTCTGGCAGAATCCGGCCGGTGCGTGCGGTGGAGGAAGTGGCGGGGAAACGGGACGAGACGGTCGTCACGGAGGCGCGGAGCGGCTTCGGCGGCTGGCGGCGGACCGATCTCTGGGTCCTGCTGAGCTTCCTGGCGCTGGCCGGGCTGGTGATGATCCAGCTGTGGATCGATCCGAACGGGCGGGTGCTCGCCGGCAACCGGGACGACCACGGGATCTTCCTATTCATGCTGGCCCACGGCGAGCGGGTGGTGTTCCACGGCGCGCCGCTGTTCTTCGAGAGCCACCTCAACGCGCCGGTCGGCGTGAACATGATGGCCAACACGGCGATCCTCGCGCTGAGCCTGCCGCTCGCCCCGGTCACGCACTTCCTGGGCGGCGGCTTCTCGGTGGTCTTCCTGATCACCTTCGGCCTGTTCGGCACCGCCGCCGCGTGGTACTGGCTGTTCGCCCGGCACCTGGTGACCAGCCGGCGGGCCGCGGTGCTCGGGGCGTTCTGGTGCGGGTTCGCGCCGGCGATGATCTCGCACGCCAGCGGCCACGTGAACTTCGTCAACCAGTATCTGGTGCCGTTCATCGTCTGGCAGGTGCTGCGGCTGCGGGAGCCGGGCCGGGCGGTCCGCGGCGGGCTGATCCTCGGGCTGCTGCTGGTCCTGCAGATCTTCATCAACGAGGAGACACTGCTCTTCACCGCGCTGACCCTGGGCGTCTTCGTGGTGTCCTGGTCGCTGCTGCGGCGCGACGAGGCGCGGGCGGTGGCCGGGCGGTTCGTGGCCGGGCTCGCGGTCGCCGCCGGGACCGCGTCGGCCCTCTGCGCGTATCCGTTGTGGTACCAGTTCTTCGCCGCCGGCAACTACCACGGTCAGCCGTTCGAGCCCGACAAGATCGTCACCGACCTGCTGTCGATCGGGGCGTACCCGCGGCAGGCGGTGGCCGGGATCGGGCCGGTGGCCCGGCGGCTGAGCCTGAGCCCGACCGAGGACAACACGTTCTTCGGACCGTTCGGCCTCGTCATGATCATCGTGGCGATGCGGATGCTGTGGCGGTCGGCGGCGGCCCGGTCGGCGGCGATCGCCGGGCTGGTGCTGCTGGTCATGTCGTTCGGGCCGAGGCTGCAGGTGGCCGGCTTCCGCACCTGGATCCCGATGCCGTTCGCCCTGATCAGTCACCTCCCGGTGATCGACCTGGTGAGCGTGAGCCGGTTCGCGATGGTGCCCGCGACGATCGCCGGGATCCTGCTGGCCCTCGCCGTCGACCGGGTGGGCGAGCTCACCCCGGTGCACCGCCGCCGGTTCTGGATCGGCCTGACACTGGCGCTGGTCCCGCTGATCCCGAAGCCGCTGCCGGTGGTCGCGGGCGACCCGCTGCCGCCGTTCCTGACCGCCGGCATCTGGAAGCAGTACGTGCCGGCGGGCCGGACCCTGGTGCCGGTGCCGCTGCCGGAGGTCACCTACGGCCGGACCGGGCAGCGCTGGGCCACCCTGGAGAACCTGGACTTCGCCGTGCCGGGCGGCTACTTCATGGGCCCGGTCAACCCCCCGTCGGACACCACCGGGTCCTGGCGCGCCCCGGCCACCTTCACGAACACGATCCTCGTCCAGGCGCAGCTGACCGGGCGCCGGCCGGTGCTGACCGGCGCCGACCGGGAGCGGATCGCGGCTGACCTGGCCTACTGGCGGGCGGCGGTGGTGGTGCTGGTCCCACAGGCCAAGAACGTGGACGTGCTGCGGGCCACCCTGGTCGACGCGCTGGGCCGGCCGCCGCAGCCCGTCGGCGGCGTGGAGATCTGGACCGTCCCGGCTCACCCGCAGGAGTGACGTTCCCGGGTCCGCTCCGCGGGAATGTCCGCCATGTGAGAGGCGCTGCACCTAGGTCGACGGTTTTTGTCATACCCCGTCGTTAGAGTGGCCTGTCTGCTTTCAAACACCTGTACGGAGAGGCTAGTAGTGGCCGACCGACTGACTATTCGTGGCGCTCGCGAGCACAACCTGCGCGACGTCAACCTGGACCTGCCCCGCGACGCCATGATCGTCTTCACCGGGCTCTCCGGTTCGGGCAAGTCCAGCCTCGCGTTCGACACCATCTTCGCCGAGGGGCAGCGACGGTACGTGGAGTCGCTGTCGTCGTATGCGCGGCAGTTCCTCGGCCAGATGGACAAGCCCGACGTCGACTTCATCGAGGGCCTCTCACCGGCCGTCTCGATCGACCAGAAATCGACCTCGCGCAACCCCCGCTCCACCGTCGGCACCATCACCGAGGTGTACGACTACCTGCGGCTGCTGTTCGCCCGCACCGGCATCCCGCACTGCCCGGTCTGCGGTGAGCGGATCAGCAGGCAGACGCCGCAGCAGATCGTCGACCGGGTCCTGGCGATGCCCGAGGGCACCCGGTTCATGGTGCTCGCCCCGGTCGTCCGCGGCCGCAAGGGGGAATATGTCGACCTGTTCGCCGAGCTGCAGGCCAAGGGCTACGCCCGGGCCCGGGTCGACGGCGTGGTGCACCAGCTCACCGAGCCGCCGAAGCTGAAGAAGCAGGAGAAGCACACCATCGAGGTGGTGGTCGACCGGCTCAGCGTCAAGGCGTCCAGCAAGCAGCGTCTGACCGACTCGGTCGAGTCGGCGCTCGGCCTGGCCAACGGCATCGTCCTGCTCGACTTCGTCGACCTCGCCGAGGACGACCCGGAGCGCGAGCGCCGCTTCTCCGAGCACCTGGCCTGTCCCAACGATCACCCGCTGGCGATCGAGGACCTGGAGCCCCGGGTGTTCTCCTTCAACGCGCCCTACGGCGCCTGCCCCGAGTGCTCCGGCCTCGGGACGAAGAAGGAGGTCGACCCCGAGCTGATCATCCCGGACGAGGAGAAGAGCCTCGCCGAGGGGGCGATCCAGCCGTGGGCCGGCGGCACCACCCAGGAGTACTTCCTGCGTCTGCTGGAGGCGCTGGCCAAGGCCGAGGGCTTCAAGCTCGACACGCCGTGGCGGGCGCTGCCGGCCCGCGCACAGAAGACGATCCTGCACGGCTCCGAGGACCAGGTCCACGTGCGCTACCGGAACAAGTACGGCCGCGAGCGGTCCTACTACACCGGCTTCGAGGGCGTCGTGCAGTGGATCGAGCGCCGGCACAACGACACCGAGAGCGATTGGTCCCGCGACAAGTACGAGGGGTACATGCGCGACGTGCCCTGCTCGGTCTGCGGCGGCGCCCGGCTCAAGCCCGAGGTGCTCGCGGTCACCGTGGCCGGGCGGAGCATCGCCGAGGTCTGCAACCTGTCCATCGGCGACTGCGCCGAGCTGCTCGCCGGGCTGGAGCTCGACGACCGGCAGAAGATGATCGCCGAGCGGGTGCTCAAGGAGATCAACGCCCGGCTGCGCTTCCTGGTCGACGTCGGCCTGGAATACCTGTCGCTGGACCGCGGCGCCGGCACCCTCTCCGGCGGTGAGGCGCAGCGCATCCGGCTCGCCACCCAGATCGGCTCCGGGCTGGTCGGTGTGCTCTACGTGCTGGACGAGCCGTCCATCGGCCTGCACCAGCGGGACAACCACCGGCTGATCGAGACCCTGGTCCGGCTGCGCGACCTGGGCAACACGCTGATCGTGGTGGAGCACGACGAGGACACCATCCGGACCGCCGACTGGATCGTCGACATCGGCCCGGGCGCCGGCGAGCACGGCGGCCACATCGTGCACAGCGGCACCGTCGAGGGTCTGCTCGCGAACGAGAAGTCGCCGACCGGCGCCTATCTCTCCGGCCGTAGGTCGATCCCGCTGCCGGCCACCCGGCGCCCGCAGACCGCCGGGCGCGAGGTGGTGGTGCACGGCGCCCGCGAACACAACCTGCGCAACCTGACGGTCCCGTTCCCGCTCGGCCAGTTCATCGCGGTCACCGGGGTCAGCGGCTCCGGCAAGTCGACCCTGGTCAACGACATCCTGCACACCGTGATGGCGAATCAGATCAACGGCGCCCGGCAGGTGCCCGGCCGGCACATCAAGGTCACCGGGCTGGAGCACGTCGACAAGGTGGTCGGCGTCGACCAGTCGCCGATCGGCCGCACCCCGCGGTCCAACCCGGCCACCTACACCGGCGTCTTCGACCACGTCCGCAAGCTGTTCGCCGAGACCGCCGAGGCCAAGGTGCGCGGCTACGGCCCGGGCCGGTTCTCGTTCAACGTCAAGGGCGGTCGCTGCGAGAACTGCTCCGGCGACGGCACCATCAAGATCGAGATGAACTTCCTGCCCGACGTCTACGTCCCCTGCGAGGTGTGCAAGGGCGCGCGGTACAACCGGGAGACCCTGGAGGTCCACTACAAGGGCAAGACGATCTCCGAGGTGCTCCAGATGCCGATCGAGGAGGCGGCCGAGTTCTTCTCGGCGCTGCCGGCCATCCACCGGCACCTGCGCACCCTGGTCGACGTCGGCCTCGGCTACGTCCGGCTGGGCCAGCCCGCCACCACCCTCTCCGGCGGCGAGGCCCAGCGCGTCAAGCTCGCCTCCGAGCTGCAGAAACGCTCCACCGGACGGACCGTCTACGTGCTCGACGAGCCGACCACCGGCCTGCACTTCGAGGACATCCGCAAACTGCTGATCGTCCTCAACGGCCTGGTCGACAAGGGCAACACGGTGATCACCATCGAGCACAACCTCGACGTGATCAAGACCGCGGACTGGCTGATCGACATGGGTCCGGAGGGCGGCAGCAAGGGCGGCCTGGTGCTGGCCACCGGCACCCCGGAGGAGCTCGCCGAGGTGCCGGACAGTCACACCGGGCAGTTCCTGCGGCACACACTGGGGCTGTCGGGCTCCGGCGCCGGGTCACCGGCCGCGGTCGCCCGCGCGGCCAAGGCCAACGGCGAGAAGGCCCCCGCGGCGAAGGCGCGGGCGACGCGGTCGCGGGCCAAGGCGGCCGTCTGAGAAGCCGATCGGCGGTACGCCGACGCGCGGCGGTCGTGGCTCTGGGCCCCGGCCGTCGCGCCTGCTCGGTGTCCCCGTAAGGCTGAGTCCGGGAGAACCGAACGGCGAGCCGGTTGGTCCGGCGTTCGTGCGGAGCTGATCCAGGATCAGCGGGACATCGCCGTAGGGTTCGCCGTCCGGGCGGCAGCCGGGGCACCGCACGGGCGCGCGCGACCCCGGAATGCGCCACTGCGGGAAAGTTGATTTTAGAAGTTTCTTAGATGACGCACAGCTGTCCCGGATGCTGCGGCTCATAGGGTCGTGGCATCGGCGGTCGTCGGTCGCCTCGGGCGAACGGGCTGACGGTATGCGTACGAAACGGGGAAAGACGCCGCAATCTTCGGCGGTTAATCTCGCCGGACGCATGAACCGATCGCGGTGGCGGCCGCGTACTCAGGGATGACTCCGCGTGACATCGGGCGCGGACCAGGTACTGGAGGGGCGATACATGACTGACGTGCAGACCGGGACCGGCGTCGACACCCAGGCGGAGCCGGCGGGCCCCGCATCGACGCGCCGCGTCGTTCTGCTGGGCGCCGGCGGCCTCGGCGCGGCCGCCGTCCTGAGCGCCTGTGGCACCAGCACCACCACGACGAACCCGAACGGCAGCGACTTCGCCGCCGAGCCGGCGCCGGCCGGCAGCAAGGGCGCGCAGGCCGGTGGCGCGACCGGCGGCGGCAGCACCGGCGGGTCGAAGGGGGGCGGCTCGGCGGCCGGGGCGGAGCTCGCGCTGGTGGCCGACGTGCCCTCGGGTGGCGGCATCATCCAGGGCGACTACGTCATCACGCAGCCCAAGCAGGGCACCTTCAAGGCGTTCACCAAGATCTGCACCCACCAGGGCTGCGAGGTCAGCGAGGTGAAGAACGGCACGATCAACTGCCCGTGCCACGGCGCGAAGTTCTCCATCGAGGACGGCTCGGTGGCCGGTGGCCCGGCGCCGAAGCCGCTGGCCGAGACGAAGGTCAAGGTGGACGGCGACAAGATCGTCGCGGCCTGAGCCGAACGTCGGGCGTCGCGGCCCGACCCAGGCACGGGCCGCGGCGCCCGATTGCGGGCACAGGCCGGAGATCCGGCGCCGTGGCGGCGGCACCGGACCTCCGGTCGGGCAATCATGTCAGTCCCAGGCACTACTGTTGTGGTTGTGCCAGACCCGTCCACTTATCGTCCGGCGCCCGGTACCATTCCCGACGCTCCGGGCGTCTACCGCTTCCGCGATCCGTCCGGCCGGGTGATCTACGTCGGCAAGGCGAAGAGCCTGCGCAACCGGCTGAATTCCTACTTCGCCGACGTCTGGTCGCTGCACCCGCGCACCCAGCAGATGGTGACCACCGCCGGCGCGGTCGACTGGGTCACCGTCGGCACCGAGGTCGAGGCGCTGCAGCTGGAGTTCTCCTGGATCAAGGAGTTCGACCCCCGCTTCAACGTGAAGTATCGCGACGACAAGTCGTACCCGTTCCTCGCCGTCACGCTCAACGAGGAGTTCCCCCGGCTGCAGGTGATGCGCGGCGCCAAGCGCAAAGGGGTCCGCTACTTCGGGCCCTATTCGCACGCCTGGGCCATCCGCGAGACCCTCGACCTGTTGCTCCGCGTCTTCCCGGCACGCACCTGCTCGGCCGGGGTCTTCAAACGGGCCGGTCAGATCGGCCGCCCCTGCCTGCTCGGCTACATCGGCAAATGTTCGGCCCCGTGCACCGGCCAGGTCACCGCGGCCGAGCACCGGGTCATCGTCGACGACTTCTGCGACTTCATGGCCGGCCGCACCGACGCCTTCGTCAAGCGGCTGGAGCGCGACATGATGGCCGCCTCCGAGGAGCTGGAGTTCGAGCGGGCCGCCCGGCTGCGCGACGACATCGCGGCGCTGCGCCGGGCCATGGAGAAACAGACCGTGGTGCTCGGCGACGGCACCGACGCCGACGTGGTGGCCTTCGCCGAGGACCCGCTGGAGGCGGCCGTCCAGGTCTTCCACGTGCGCGACGGCCGGATCCGCGGCCAGCGCGGCTGGGTGGTGGAGAAGGTGGAGGATCTGTCCACCGGCGACCTGGTCCACCACTTCTGCACCCAGATGTACGGTGAGTCGGCCGGCGAGACCGACGTCCCGCGGGAGCTGCTGGTCCCGGCCCTGCCCGAGGACGCCGAGGCGCTCGCCGACTGGCTGTCGGCGCGCCGCGGCAGCCGGGTCAGCCTGCGGGTGCCGCAGCGCGGCGACAAGGTCGACCTGATGGCCACCGTGGCGCGCAACGCCGGCGAGGTGTTGCAGCGCCACAAGCTGCGCCGGGCCGGCGACCTGACCACCCGCAACAAGGCCCTGGAGGAGATCGCCGAGGCGCTCGGACTGGAGTCGGCGCCGCTGCGCGTCGAGTGCTACGACGTCTCGCAGAACCAGGGCACCGACGTGGTCGCCTCGATGGTCGTCTTCGAGGACGGCCTGGCCCGCAAGTCGGAGTATCGGCGCTTCGCGATCCGCGGCAACGCCGACGGCAGCGGGATGGACGACCTGTCCGCGATGAGCGAGGTGATGCGCCGCCGGTTCGCGCGATACCGGGCGCAGCCCGGGGCGGACGCGCCGCGCGACGAGCCGGAGCCGCCGGCCGAGGAGCTCGGCGAGGCGACCGGCGAGCTGGAGACCGCCGACCTGCCGGGGATCGACCCGCTCACCGGCAAGCCGCGCCGGTTCGCCTACCCCCCGCAGCTGGTCGTGGTCGACGGCGGCCAGCCGCAGGTGAACGCGGCCGCCGCGGTCCTGGCCGACCTGGGCATCACCGACGTGGCACTGTGCGGGCTGGCCAAGCGGCTGGAGGAGGTGTGGCTGCCGGGCGACGACTACCCGGTCATCCTGCCGCGCACCTCCGAGGGGCTCTACCTGCTGCAGCGGGTGCGCGACGAGGCGCACCGGTTCGCCATCACCTTCCACCGGCAGCGGCGTTCCAAGCGGATGACCGAGTCGGCGCTGGACAGCGTGGCCGGGCTGGGCGAGACCCGGCGCAAGGCGCTGCTGCGGCACTTCGGTTCGGTGAAGCGGCTCGCCGCGGCGACCCCGGAGGAGATCATCGAGGTGCCGGGGGTGGGCCGGCGGACCGCCGAGGCGGTGCTGGCCGCGCTGAACGGGCCCGGCGGCGGGTGAGGGCCTCCGCCGGACAACCTGTCCGGCGGCTGGACCGGTACCCATCGGACTACGATGTTGTGTCCGCTCGGGAGGGAAGCCCCCCGACGAAACGGACGACAAGGCCCGCTGGTGAGGTGCGGGCCGAGCGACGCGGGAGGCGTGCGTGACGGAAGCGATGCCCGGGTTCGGAGCCGACGGCGTGGTCGACCCGGACGAGGCGGGCACCGACCTGGTGGTGGTCACCGGGCTGTCCGGCGGTGGGCGCAGCACGGTGGCCCGGGCCCTGGAGAACGTCGGGTTCTATGTGGTCGACAACCTGCCCCAGGCGCTGATGCTGGAGATGGCCGAGCTGGCCTTCGCGGCCGGCGGCGCCGCCCGGCGCACCGCGATGGTGCTGGACGTGCGCAGCCGCGCCTTCTCCACCGACCTGGCCGGGGCGGTGCGCGCCCTCAAGGAGCGCGGCTTCTCCCCGCGGGTGGTCTTCGTCGACGCCGACGACGAGGTGCTGATCCGGCGTTTCGAGTCGGTCCGCCGCTCGCACCCGCTGCAGGGCGACGGCCGGCTGGCCGACGGGATCGCCGCCGAGCGCAAGCTGCTCGCCGAGGCCCGTGAGCAGGCCGATGTGATCATCGACACCAGCCACCTGAACGTCAACCAGCTCCGCCGCCGGGTCGAGGAGCTGTTCGGCGGGGAGGACGCCCGCAAGCTGCGGATCACCGTTCTCTCCTTCGGGTTCAAGTACGGCCTGCCGCCGGACGCCGACTACGTGCTGGACGCCCGCTTCCTGCCCAACCCGTTCTGGGTCCCCGAGCTGCGCGAGCACACCGGCCTGGAGGAGGGCGTCAGCAGCTACGTGCTGGGCCAGGAGGGCGCCACCGACTTCGTCGCCACCTACGCGGGGCTGATCGCGGCCACCGCGCCCGGCTTCGAGCGCGAGGGCAAGCGCTATCTGACGGTCGCGATCGGGTGCACCGGTGGAAAACACCGGAGCGTGGCGATAACCGAGGAGTTGACTTCGCGGCTCAGTGCCATGCGCCTCTCGGCCCACGCCTCGCACCGCGACCTGGGGCGCGAGTGACGGCCCGGCCGGTCCGGGTGGTGGCGTTCGGCGGCGGGCACGGGCTGGGCGCCTCGCTGCGCGCGCTCCGGCACACCGCGGCCGAGCTGCCCCTGGACATCACCGCGATCGTGACGGTCGGCGACGACGGCGGCTCCAGCGGCCGCCTGCGGGTCGAACGGGACGCCCTGCTGCCCCCGGGCGACCTGCGCCAGGCCCTGGCGGCGCTGGCCGACGGGCACCCGACGTCGCAGCTGACCGCGACACTGATGCAGCACCGGTTCGCGGCGATGCCCGAGCCGGCGGCGGCGACGGGCGTCAGGAACGACGCCGGCCCGTCGCGGGCGGCCGTCGAGGCGCTGCCCCCGGTGGTGCGCGGGCCGCGGCTGGAGCGCCGCGCCGACCGCAGCAAGGACACCCTGGCCGGGCACACCGTCGGCAACCTGCTGCTGCTCGGCCTGATGGAGCTGCTCGGCGACCCGGTCCGGGCGCTCGACCACGCGGCCGCCATGGTCGGCGCGCACGGCCGGGTGCTGCCGATGGCCCTGCACGCGGTCGGTATCGAGGCGGACGTGATCGGCGCCGACCCGGCCCGGCCGGACGAGACGGTCACTATCCGCGGCCAGCATTCGGTCGCGGTGTCCGGCGGCCGGGTCACCGGCGTGCGGCTGGAGCCGGCCGACCCGCCGGCCTGCCCGCAGGCGGTGGCGGCGGTGCTGGCGGCGGACTGGCTGATCTTCGGGCCGGGCAGCTGGTACACCAGCGTGCTGCCGCACCTGCTGGTGCCGGGCCTGGCCCGGGCGATCGTGGCGAGCCCGGCCCGCCGGCTGGTCACCCTGAACCTGGGCACCGACAAGGAGACCCACGGCCTGTCCGCCGCCGGGCACCTCACCACGTTGCACCGGTGCCTGCCGGAGTTGCGGGTGGACACCGTGCTGGCCGACGTGAAATGGGCAGGCGAACCCGAACCGGTACGTGTCGCCGCCCGGGAGATGGGCGCCGATCTGGTATTGGCACCCGTCGCCGTTGCGGACGGGAGCCCACGGCATGATCCTGAGGCACTGGGTGTTGCACTGGTGCCAGTATTGGGCGCCGCTCGTTAATCACTGGCGTAAGTGCGGCACACACTGTCCAAGATCCGGCGCATGAGGTGACAACACGATGGCGATGACGGCAGCGGTCAAGGACGAGCTGAGCCGGGTCGACGTGCCCAAGCCCTGCTGTCGCCGGGCGGAGATGGCGTCCCTGCTCCGGTTCGCCGGCGGGCTGCACATCGTCTCCGGCCGGGTGGTCGTCGAGGCGGAGCTGGACACCGGCGCGGTGGCCCGGCGGCTGCGCCGGGAGATCGCCGACGTGTACGGCTACCCCAGCGAGGTGCACGTGCTGGCCTCCGGCGGCCTGCGCAAGGGCAGCCACTACATCGTCCGGATCGTCAAGGACGGCGAGGCTCTGGCCCGGCAGACCGGCCTGCTCGACGTGCGTGGCCGGCCGGTCCGCGGCCTGCCCCCGCACGTGGTCTCGGCGAACGTCTGCTGCGCGGTGGCCGCCTGGCGGGGTGCCTTCATGGCGCACGGCTCGCTCACCGAGCCGGGCCGGTCCAGCGCGCTGGAGATCACCTGCCCGGGCCCGGAGGCGGCGCTCGCGCTGCGCGGCGCGGCCCGCCGGATCGGGATCACCGCCAAGGAGCGCGAGGTCCGCGGTGTCGACCGGGTGGTGATCAAGGACGGCGACGCGATCGCCGCTCTGCTCACCCGGATCGGCGCGCACTCCAGCGTCCTGGCCTGGGAGGAGCGGAGGGTACGCCGTGAGGTGCGGGCCACCGCGAACCGGCTGGCCAACTTCGACGACGCGAACCTGCGCCGGTCGGCCCGCGCCGCCGTGGCCGCCGCCGCCCGGGTCACCCGCGCGCTGGAGATCCTGGCCGAGGACGCGCCCAACCACCTGACCTCGGCCGGCCGGCTGCGGCTGGAGCACCGGCAGGCCTCGCTGGAGGAGCTGGGCGCGTTGGCCGACCCGCCGCTGACCAAGGACGCGATCGCCGGCCGGATCCGCCGCCTGCTCGCGCTGGCCGACAAGCGGGCCCGGGATCTCGGCATCCCCGACACGGAGGCGGCGGTCACCCCCGAGATGATGGCCTGCTAGCCGGGTGATCTCGATCACCTCCGTCGTCGCGCGGCGGGGCGCCCACCGGCGTACCGCCGCCGTCGTGTCCTTGATGCCGGGGTGGACGCGGTGATCCGGGCGCGGGGCGGGGCGCCGCGAGTTCGGATTTAGATAACGTTCAGGTCGCGCCCCGCTGCGTTCGGTGCCGGGGGGCTCGGCTAGGGTCACTGGTGACGGCGACGGTGCCGGCAGTCCGGCCGAACCCCCGCTGTGACTTCGCCAAAGTGGCTCTGCTGTGGCGTTCTCGCTTCTTCGGGCGCGGCGGCTGGACGCCCTGTGCGGGCCCCTCAAAACGGTCGGCACGAGACTCTCCGCCGGTCGCAGAATCCGGCGGACCGAAATGAGGAGACCACCTGTGACCATCCGGGTTGGCATCAACGGCTTCGGCCGCATCGGTCGTAACTTCTTCCGGGCGGCGCTCGCCTCCGGGGCCGACATCCAGATCGTCGGCGTGAACGACCTGACCGACAACGCCACGCTGGCGCACCTGCTCAAGTACGACAGCATCCTGGGCCGTCTGCCGCACGAGGTGAAGGCCACCGCCGACGAGATCACCGTCGGTGGCAACACCTTCAAGGCGTTCGCCGAGCGCGACCCGAACAACCTGCCGTGGGGCGACCTGGGTGCCGACGTCGTGATCGAGTCGACCGGCTTCTTCACCGACGCCACCAAGGCCAAGGCGCACATCGACAAGGGCGCCAAGAAGGTCATCATCTCGGCTCCGGCCAAGAACGAGGACATCACGATCGTGATGGGTGTCAACGACGGCCTGTACGACGCCGCCAAGCACACGATCATCTCGAACGCGTCCTGCACCACCAACTGCCTCGCCCCGATGGCGAAGGTCCTGAACGACACGATCGGGATCGAAAAGGGTCTGATGACCACGATCCACGCGTACACCCAGGACCAGAACCTGCAGGACGGCCCGCACAGCGACCTGCGTCGCGCCCGCGCCGCCGCGCTGAACATCGTGCCCACCTCGACCGGTGCCGCCAAGGCCGTCAGCCTGGTGCTCCCCGAGCTCAAGGGCAAGCTGGACGGCTTCGCGCTGCGCGTGCCGATCCCGACCGGCTCGGCCACCGACCTGACCTTCACCGCCGCCCGGGACACCACGGTCGACGAGGTCAACGCCGCGATCAAGGCCGCCGCCGAGGGCGCGCTCAAGGGCATCCTGGTCTACACCGAGGACCCGATCGTGTCGGCCGACATCGTCACCGACCCGGCCTCCTGCATCTTCGACGCCGGCCTGACCAAGGTCATCGGCGGCAACCAGGTCAAGGTCGTCGGCTGGTACGACAACGAGTGGGGCTACTCGAACCGCCTCGTCAACCTGGTCCAGCTCGTCGGAGCCTGATCTTGAAGACTCTCGACGACCTGCTCGGCGAGGGTGTCTCGGGTCGGCGCGTCTTCGTGCGCGCCGACCTGAACGTGCCCTTCGACAAGAGCAACCCGGGCGTCATCAGCGACGACGGCCGCGCCCGCGCGGTGCTGCCGACGCTGATCGCCCTGCGTGACGCGGGCGCCAAGGTGATCGTGGCGTCCCACCTGGGCCGCCCGAAGGGCGCGCCGGACCCGAAGTACACGCTCGCGCCGGTCGCCGCCCGTCTGGGTGAGCTGCTGGGGTCGGACGTGCTCTTCGCCGAGGACACCGTCGGCCCGTCCGCGTCGGCTGCCGTGCAGGCGCTGCAGGACGGCCAGGTGCTGCTCCTGGAGAACCTGCGGTTCAACGAGGGCGAGACCGCGAAGGACGACGCGGTTCGCGGGGCGTTCGCCGACCAGCTGGCGGCGTTCGCCGACTTCTACGTCGACGATGCCTTCGGCGCCGTGCACCGCAAGCACGCCTCGGTGTACGACGTCGCGGCCCGCCTGCCGCACTTCGCGGGTGGCCTGGTCGTCAAGGAGGTCGAGGTCCTCCGCAAGGTGTCCGAGACCCCCGAGAAGCCGTACGTCGTGGTGCTCGGCGGCTCGAAGGTCTCCGACAAGCTCGCCGTGATCCAGGCGCTGCTGCCGAAGGTGGACAAGCTCCTCGTCGGTGGCGGGATGTGCTTCACCTTCCTCAAGGCCCAGGGCCACGAGGTCGGGAAGTCACTGCTCGAGGACGAGATGGTGGCCGTCTGCGCCGATCTGCTGGAGCAGGCGCAGGGCCGGATCGTCCTGCCCGTCGACGTCGTCGCGGCCACGGAGTTCTCCGCGGACGCGCAGCACGACGTGGTCGCGGCGTCCGCGATCCCGGCCGACCGCCTGGGCCTCGACATCGGCCCGAAGTCGACGGAGCTGTTCGCGTCGGCGATCGCCGGTGCGAAGACCGTGTTCTGGAACGGCCCGATGGGCGTCTTCGAGCTCGCCCCGTTCGCCGCCGGCACCCGCGGCGTCGCCGAGGCGATCACCAAGATCGACGGCTTCTCGGTCGTCGGCGGCGGCGACTCGGCCGCCGCGGTCCGCACGCTGGGCCTGGACGAGACCGCGTTCGGCCACATCTCCACCGGCGGGGGCGCGTCCCTGGAGTACCTCGAAGGCAAGACGCTGCCGGGCGTCGCCGCTCTGGAGAAGTGATGGGTGACGTGACCCGCAAGCCGATCATCGCCGGCAACTGGAAGATGAACCTCAACCACTACGAGGCGAATCTGCTGGTCCAGAAGCTGGCGGCGAGCCTGACCGGCGAGCAGCTCGACAGGGTGGAGGCGGTCGTGCTGCCGCCGTTCACCGACCTGCGCACCGTGCAGACCGCGATCGAGGGCGACAAGCTCACGATCCGGTACGGCGCCCAGGACATCTCGAAGCACGCTTCCGGCGCGTACACCGGGGAGATCGCCGGCTCGATGCTGGCGAAGCTGGGCTGCACCTACGTGGTGATCGGCCACTCCGAGCGCCGGGAGTACCACGAGGAGTCCGACGAGCTGATCAACGCGAAGATCAAGGCGGCCTTCGCGGCCGGCCTGACCCCGATCTTCTGCGTCGGTGAGGGCCTGGCCGTCCGTGAGGAGTCCGGCCACGTCGCGCACTGCACCGCGCAGGTCGACGCCGGCCTGGACGGGCTCAAGGAAGACCAGATCAAGCAGATCGTCATCGCGTACGAGCCGGTCTGGGCGATCGGCACCGGCAAGACCGCGACGCCGGACGACGCGCAGGAGGTGTGCGGAGCGATCCGTGCCCGCCTGACCGAGAAGTTCGGCGCCGACGTGGCCGAGGCGGTCCGCATCCAGTACGGCGGATCGGTCAAGGCCGCGAACATCGCCCAGATCATGGCGCAGCCGGACGTCGACGGCGCCCTGGTCGGCGGCGCCAGCCTGGACGCCGAGGAGTTCGCCTCCATCGTGCGATTCCCGGAGCACGTCGCACGCTGATTGCGCGGAGCGCGTGCCCGGCCGTGGGAAACGGCCGGGCACCCGCTATTGTGGGACCGCTGCTGTGCCCTTCGAGAGGAATGAACCCGACCATGCCGATCGGATTCGCGTACACGTTGATCGTGTTGCTGATCATCACCAGCATTCTGCTGACCCTGCTGATCCTGCTGCACCGCGGCAAGGGCGGCGGCATGTCCAGCATGTTCGGCGGCGGCGTGACCTCCAGCCTGGCCGGCTCCTCGGTCGCGGAGAAGAACCTGGACCGCTACACGGTCCTGGTCGGCGTCCTCTGGTTCGCGTGCATCGTGGGCATGGGTTTCTGGCTGAAGAGCAAGACGGGTTCCTGACCCGTAAGTAGAGTCGTACAATCTGCCGCGCGGCCGGTTAGCTCCGGCCGTGCGGCATTTTTTCGCACCGTCCCCGACGGTTTCCCCCAGTGACAGGAGTGACGTCCGTGTCCAGTGGCAGCGCCATTCGTGGCAGCCGCATCGGCTCCAGCCCGATGCGCCCCGACGAGCGCACCGAGCCCGCCCCGCGCCGGCAGGTGAAATACTTCTGCGCCGCGGGCCATGACAGCCTCATCTGGTTCGCCGCCGAGGCGCCGGCCCCGGACACCTGGGACTGCCCCCGCTGCGGGCAGCCGGCCGGACTGGACCGGGAGCGGCCGCCGGGGCGCTCCCGCACCGAGCCGTACAAGTCGCACCTGGCCTATGTGAAGGAGCGCCGCTCGGAGGAGGACGGCGCCGCCATCCTCGAGGAGGCGCTCGCCAAGCTGCGCCAGCGCCGCGGCCGCTAGAGCGGACCCGTGTTCCGGCCCAGATAGAGCGCGCCCGGGTCGTCGTCGACCGGCAGGTCGCGGAAACCCAGCCGGTGATAGAACGCGTACGCCCCCTGGTTCTCCGGGGACATGCCCAGGTGCACCCGGGACACTCCGGCCGCCCGTAGCCCGGCCAGGAACGCCGCCATCAGCCCGCGCCCCTGCCCCCGGCCCTGCCATTCCGGCAGCAGGTCGATGTGCAGGTGCGCGGGGTAGGCGGCGAGCGCCGGGTGCAGCATCCGCTCCGGGCGCCGGTGCAGGCTCAGCATCAGCTCGTCGCGCGGGTCGCCGCCGGTCAGCCGGTCGGCGGTGGCCGGCAGCCACTCGTCGCGGTATCGGCGGACGAACTTCTCGGTGTCCGCGGTGCCGATGATGTAGCCGACCGCCCGGCCGGTCCCGTCGTCCAGCACGTGCGCGTGCTCCGGCTCCAGGATCACGTACGGCGCGGCCCAGATGTCCCCGAGCAGGCGGTCCGAGCTGTGCTTCCCGCGGGCGTCCCGCCCGGCGTCGCCGGTGCGGACACAGATGTCGTAGATGGCGTCAAGGTCGCTCGATCGGTAGGCGCGAATCGTTGCGGACACCTGCCGGAGTCTACGGATGGCAGCATGGTGGCCATGAACTGGACTCTTGAGGTGGTCGTCGTTCCGGTGTCCGACATCGACCGGGCGAAGAAGTTCTATGCCGAGCAGCTCGGCTTCACCGTCGACCACGACATCGTGATGGGCGACCAGGTGCGGATCGTGCAGATCACCCCGCCGGGCAGCGGCTGCTCGATCGTGATCGGCAAGGGCGCGGTGCCGCAGATGCCGGCCGGCTCGCTGCGCGGCCTGCAACTGGTGGTCAACGACATCGAGGCGGCGCACGCCGAGCTGGTCGAGCGCGGGGTCGGGGTCAGCGACGTGACGACGCTGGGGGAGAACCCCGGCCCGACCCCGCATCCGCTGGACAACGTCGGGTTCTTCTTCTTCGAGGACCCGGACGGCAACAGCTGGGCGGTCCAGCAGATCTCGACCCGGCCTTAGCGCTTCGCGGCGGCGGCCTGGTCAAGAAGGAACAGCGTCCGGTGTACGCCGACGGCGTGCGCGGCCGGCAGGTCAGCGCCCCGCAGTGCGGCGCCGATCGGTTCCGCCTTGTCCGGGCCGGCCGCCACCAGCCACACCTCGCCGGCCCGCCGGATGGTGTCCAGGGTCAGGGTGATCCGGGTCGGCGGCGGCTTCGGGCTGTCGTACGTGGCGACCGCCACGCCCTGGGCGGCCAGCACCGGGTGCCCGGGGAACAGGGACGCCACGTGGCCGTCCTCGCCCACGCCCAGCATCAGCACGTCGAAGTGCGCGCCCGCGGCGGTCACCTCGGCCGCGTACCGGGCGGCGGCCGCGTCCGCGTCGTCGCCGTCCGGGCCGTCGGTGGCCGGCATGGCGTGCACCCGGGCCGGGTCGAGCGGCAGCGCGTCCAGGACCGCCTCGCGCGCCTGGGTCTCGTTGCGGTCCGGGTCGCCGGCCGGCAGGAAACGCTCGTCGCCCCACCACAGGTCCACCCGGGACCAGTCGATCGCCGCGGCGGCCGGCAGCTCACCCAGCTGGCGCAGCACCTTGGCGGCCACCCGGCCGCCGGTCAGCACCACGCTCGCCGAGCCGCGGGCGGCCTGCGCGTCGATGATCCGGACGACCAGCCGGGCCGCCACCGTGGACGCCAGGATGTCGGCGTCCGGGACCACCACGACCAAGGTCTCACTCACAGGGGCTCTCCTTTGCCGGAAGGGCCGCCCACCGGTGGCGGACGGCCCAACCTGAACGAAAAATGTGCTAGCCGGCCATCGCGTCGGTGGTGCTGGCCGCCCGCGCCGCCAGTGCCGGGTCCTTCCACACGTGCACCCGGGCCGCCGGCCGGTTGTCCAGCCCGGACAGCCCCGCCATCGCCCCCAGCGCCTCGGCGTAGATCTGGTCCGCGTCCAGCCGGCGCAGCTCCTCGGCGAGCTCGTCACCGACCGGCCGCTTCGGCAGCGGCATGTACCGGTCCTCCTGACCGGTGCGGCTGAACAGCGCGGTGCCCTCCTCGCGGGTGACCCGGACACAGTCGCCGTTCTCGCACTGCAGCTCCACCGAGTGCATCCGCGGGGCGCGGTCGGTGTGCTCCAGCACCGGCTCGATGCCCAGTCGGGACTTGAGCCAGCCGAGCATCAGCCACGCGGTCGGGTCCTTCTCCGGGGCCACGATCCGGGCGCCGGTCACCCGGGCCTCGGTGGTGTCGAAGGCGCCGGCCACCAGGGTGCGCCACAGCGTGATCCGGGTCCAGGTGAGGTCGGTGTCACCGGGGGCATAGTCGGCCGCCCGCTGGCGCAGCGCGGCCACCGGGTCGGGCGCCTGCGCGCTGTCGGTGATCCGGCGTTCCGAGACGACACCCAGGAAGTCGTTGGCGATCGAGTCCGGCGGCTCCTCGTGCCACCAGGTGACCACCGGGACGTCCGGCGCGAGCAGCGGGATGACCACCGACTCGGCGTGCAGCGCGAGCCGCCCGTACATCCGCATCACGACCGCCTCGGCCGGGCCCAGCCGGCCGCCGACCACGATCTCCGCGTCCAGCCGGCTGCGGCCGTCCAGGTCGGAGCGGACCACGATCAGCACCCGGCACGGGTGGGCCGCCGCCGCTATCGTGGCGGCCGCCTCGGCCTCCCGGACCTTCTTCTCCTCGACCACCGCGATCAGCGTGAGCGCCAGCCCGGAGGCCACGCCGCCGGCGCTGCGCCGCTCCGCGGCCAGCGCCTTGACCACCTCGTTGCCGGTGGTGTCCCACAGCCCGATCATGCTCGCCTCCAGGCACGGCCTTCGCGTTCCAGCAACTCGTCGGAGGCCCGCGGACCCCACTCGCCGGCGCGGTACGGCTCCGGCGTGGTACCCGCCCAGGCGGCCTCCAGCGGGTCGATGACCCGCCAGGACTGCTCCACCTCGGCGGCGTCCGGGAACAGCGTGCGGTCGCCGATCAGGACGTCGAGGACCAGGCGTTCGTACGCCTCGGGGCTGGACTCGGTGAACGCCTCGCCGTACTGGAAGTCCATCGCGATGTCGCGGACCTCCATGGCCGTGCCGGGCACCTTCGATCCGAACTTGAGCACCACGCCCTCGTCCGGCTGGACCCGGATGACCAGCTGGTTGTTGCCCAGCATCTCCACGTCGGCCGGGTCGAACGGCAGGTGCGGCGCCTTCTTGAACAGGATCGCGATCTCGGTGACCCGCCGCGGCATCCGCTTGCCGACCCGGACGTAGAACGGCACGCCGGCCCAGCGCCGGTTCTGGATGCCGAGCCGGACCGCGACGTACGTCTCGGTCGTCGAGTCGGCCGGGATGTTCTTCTCCTCCAGGTAGCCCACCGCGCGCTCGCCGGCGACCCAGCCCGGCAGGTATTGGCCGCGGACCGAGCCGGACGCGATGTCGGCCGGCAGGCTGATCGCCTTGAGCACCTTCAGCTTCTCGGCCCGCACCTCCTGCGGGTCGAAGCTCGTCGGCTCCTCCATGCCGACCAGCGCGAGCAGCTGCAGCAGGTGGTTCTGCAGCACGTCGCGGGCGGCGCCGGAGGCGTCGTAGAAGGCGGCCCGGGTGCCGATGCCGACGTCCTCGGCCATGGTGATCTGCACCGAGTCGACGTACTTGGAATTCCACACCGGCTCGAACAGGCTGTTGGCGAAGCGCAGGGCCAGGATGTTCTGGACCGTCTCCTTGCCCAGGTAGTGGTCGATCCGGTAGACGTCGGCGGGGTTGAACACGTCGTCGACCAGCGCGTTCAGCGCGACCGCGGTCTGCAGGTCGTTGCCGAACGGCTTCTCCACCACCACCCGGCGCCAGCCGCCGAGTTTCGCGCTGTCCGCCAGGCCGGTCCGGTTCAGCTGGTTGAGCACCAGCGGGAAGGCGGCCGGCGGGATCGAGAAGTAGAAGGCCGTGTTGCCCTGGATGCCGTTGCGCTCGCGCAGCTGGTCCAGGGTCTCGGAGAGTTTGTCGAAGTCGGCGTCGTCGTCGAACGAGCCGGGCACGAACTGGAACTGGCTCGACAGCCGCTGCCAGACGTCCTCCCGCCAGGGCGTGCGAGCGCCCTTCTTGGCGGCGGCGTAGGCCAGCGACTCGAAGTCACCGTCACCCCAGTCGGCCCGGGCGAAGCCCACCACCACGAAGCCGGGGGGCAACAGGCCTCGGTTGGCCAGGTCGTACACGGCCGGGATGAGCTTCTTACGGGACAGGTCACCGGTGACCCCGAAGATCACCAGAGCGCAGGGCTCCGGAATCCGCGGAAGGCGTCGGTCCTGTGCGGTGCGCAGCGGATTACCCACGTTGCCATCCTGCCAGTTTTTCGCCAAGGGAGCGGCCTGTCGCGGAGTGTTCCGCGACAGGCCGCGCCGGGACAACAATCAGGCCGCGTCGCTCGGGTTCTCCGCGCCGCCGGCCGCCGCCTTCAGTGACTTGGTGACGCCCTCGAGCAGGTCCTTCCACGCCGACTCGAACTTCTCGACGCCCTCCTCCTCGAGCACCTTGACCACGTCGTCGAAGTCCACGCCGACCTTCGCCAGGTCGGCGAAGACCTGCTTGGCGTCGGCGTAGTTGCCGGTGACCGTGTCGCCGCGGGTGGTGCCGTGGTCGGCGTACGCCACGATGACCGACTCGGGCATGGTGTTCACCGTGCCGGGCGCGATCAGCTCCTCGACGTAGATGGTGTCCGGGAAGTCCGGGTTCTTCGTCGAGGTGGAGGCCCACAGCGGACGCTGCGGGTGCGCGCCGGCCTGCTTGAGGGCGGTCCACCGGTCGGTGCCGAAGACCTCCTCGTACGCCTCGTAGGCGAGCCGGGCGTTGGCGATCGCGGCCTTGCCCTTGAGCGCCTTGGCCTCGTCGCTGCCGATCTTGTCGAGCCGCTTGTCGACCTCCGAGTCCACCCGGGAGACGAAGAACGAGGCGACCGAGCCGATCTTGGACAGGTCGTGGCCGTTCGCCTTCGCCTGCTCCAGGCCGGACAGGAAGGCGTCCATCACCGCGCGGTACCGCTCCAGCGAGAAGATCAGCGTGACGTTGACGCTGATCCCGGCGGCCAGGGTCGCGGTGATCGCCGGCAGGCCGTCCATGGTGGCCGGGATCTTGATGTACAGGTTCGGCCGGTCGACGAGCCACCACAGGGTCTTGGCCTCGGCGACGGTCGCCTCCGCCTCGTGCGCCTTGCGCGGGTCCACCTCGATCGAGACCCGGCCGTCCACGCCGTCGGACGCGTCGTACGCCGGGCGCAGCACGTCGGCCGCGGCCCGCACGTCGGCGGCGGTCATCAGCCGGACCGCCTCCTCCACGGTGACCCGCTGGGCGGCCAGGTCGCGCAGCTGTTCGTCGTAGGCGTCCGCGTCGGACAGCGCCTTCTGGAAGATGCTCGGGTTCGTGGTGACCCCGACCATGTGCTGCTCACGCCGCATCTTGTCGAGCGAGCCGCTGGTCAGGCGGACCCGGGAGAGGTCGTCGAGCCAGACCGCCACACCCTGCGCGGACAGCTCTGCCAGTCTGTCGGTCATTACCTTCAACTCCTGTCAGTTGCCGGTCGTGTGACCGGTGATCACGCCGACCTTGGCCAGCGAGGCGTTGGCCTTCGCCACGATGTTGTCCGCGGTGAACCCGAACTGCTCGAAGAGGATCTTGGCGGGCGCGCTGGCGCCGTAGTGCTCGATCGAGACCGCCTCGCCGGCGTCGCCGAGCAGGCGGTCCCAGCTCATCCGGATGCCGGCCTCGACGGTGACCCGCGCCTTCACCCCGTGCGGCAGGACCTCCTGCTGGTACGCGGTGTCCTGCTGGAAGAACCACTCCTGGCAGGGCATCGAGACGACCCGGGTCGGGGTGCCCTCGGCCTCCAGGCGCTCCTGCGCGGTCAGGGAGACCGCCACCTCGGAGCCGGAAGCGATCAGGATCACCTTCGGGGTGCCCGAGGACGCCTCGGACAGGATGTAGCCGCCCTTGAGGGTGCCCTCGGCCGAGGCGTACTTCGACCGGTCCAGGGTCGGCAGGTTCTGCCGGGACAGGGCCAGCGCGGTCGGCCGGTCGTGGTGCTCCAGGGCACCCCGCCAGGCCCACGCCGTCTCGTTGGCGTCGGCCGGGCGGACCACGTCGAGACCGACGATGGCGCGCAGCGCGGTCAGCGTCTCGATCGGCTGGTGCGTCGGGCCGTCCTCGCCGAGACCGATCGAGTCGTGCGTCCACACGAAGACGACCGGCAGCTTCATCAGCGCGGACAGCCGCACCGCGCCGCGCATGTAGTCACTGAAGACCAGGAAGGTGCCGCCGTACGGGCGGGTGCCGCCGTGCACCGCGATGCCGTTGAGGATCGAGCCCATGCCGTGCTCACGGATGCCGAAGTGCAGCGTGCGGCCGTACTCGTGACCGGGGAACTCCTTGGTCGCGTACTCGGCCGGGATGAACGACGGCTCGCCCTTCATCGTGGTGTTGTTGCTCTCCGCCAGGTCGGCCGAGCCGCCCCAGAGTTCCGGGAGCACCGGCGCCAGCGCCTCCAGCACCTTGCCGGACGCGGCCCGGGTGGCCAGGCCCTTCTCGTCGGCCGGGAACTCGGGCAGCGCGGCCGCCCAGCCCTCCGGCAGCCGCTTGGCCGCGAGCCGCTCGAACAGCGCCTTGGCCTCGGCGTTGGCCGAGCCCCAGGCGGCGAACGCCTCGTTCCACTCGGCGTGCGCCGCCTTGCCGCGCTCGACCGCCTGCTGCGCGTGCTTGACCACCTCGTCGTCGATGGCGAACGGCTCGTCGGTGAAGCCGAGCAGCGCCTTGGTGGCGGTGATCTCGTCCTTGCCCAGCGCGGAGCCGTGGATCTTGCCGGTGTTCTGCTTCTTCGGCGCGGGCCAGCCGATGATCGTCTTCAGCACGATGAACGACGGCTTGTCGGTGACCGCCTTGGCCGCCTGGATGGCGTCCCAGAGCGCCTCCACGTCCTCCACGTAGGGGTCGGACGAGCGCCAGTCGACGGTCTGCACGTGCCAGCCGTACGCCTCGTAGCGGGCGCCGACGTCCTCGGACTTGGCGATCCGGGTGTCGTCCTCGATGGAGATCTGGTTGTCGTCGTAGATCACCGTGAGGTTGCCGAGCTTCTGCACCGCGGCGATGGCGCTCGACTCGTGGCTGACGCCCTCCTCGATGTCACCGTCCGAGCAGATCGCATAGATCTGGTGGTCGAACGGGGACCGGCCGGGCTCGGCCTGCGGGTCGAACAGGCCGCGCTCGCGGCGGGCCGCCATGGCCATGCCGACCGCGTTGCCGATGCCCTGGCCCAGCGGGCCGGTGGTGATCTCGACGCCGGGGGTGTGACCGTACTCGGGGTGGCCCGGGGTCAGCGAGTCCCACTGCCGCAGCGCCTTCAGGTCGTCCAGCGAGGTGCTGTAGCCACTGAGGAAGAGCTGAATGTAGAGGGTGAGGCTGGAGTGACCGCAGGAGAGCACGAACCGGTCGCGGCCCGCCCAGTGCGGGTCGGTCGGGTCATGCCGCATCACGCGGTTGAACAGCAGGTAGGCGGCCGGCGCCAGGCTCATGGCCGTGCCGGGGTGGCCGTTGCCGGCCTTCTCGACGGCATCCATGGCCAGGACCCGGACCGTGTCGACCGCCTTGCGGTCGAGGTCGGACCAATGGAGAGCTGAATCGTTGGCACCCACGTCTGTTGTGCTCCTCGGGCAGGATTTTTGGAACCCTTTTCGGCTTGACCCTATCCAGTAGGGCTAAACGTCTGCGCAGTGAACGGCGTAGGCACATACGCTGTGAGCGGACACACGGTTGAGGGGTGTGACGGCCTCCACCCGCGCCGGGTGCCCCGAGCAGCGGGGACGGTGGCGCGTAGGCTGTCCGGGCGGCTTGGCCGGGTCAGCAGACACCCGGCATGCGGCCGCCAGTTGGTCCAAATGCCGGAAGGTGGCTGTCCGTGAGCATGATCACCGAGCGTTCCGTCCAGCGACGGTCGCCCGGCGTGGCGGAGCCTGCGCCACGCGAGGAGACCCGACGTGAGCGGATGGCGGTGTTCCGGGCCTACCTGGCTCTGACCAAGCCGGCGATCGTCGAGCTGTTGCTGGTCACCACGGTGCCCACGATGATGCTGGCCGCCGGCGGGTGGCCCGACCTGGTCACCTTCCTCGCGGTGCTGGTCGGCGGGGCTCTCGCGGGCGGCGCGGCGAGCGCGTTGAACTGTTACATCGACCGCGACATCGACGTGCTGATGAAGCGGACCAAGCGGCGGCCGCTGCCCAGCCATCAGATCAGCCCCCGCGCGGTGCTGATCTTCGGGCTGGCGCTGGCGGTGGTCTCGGTGGCGTTGATGGCGGTGCTGACCAACTGGCTGGCGACCGCACTCACCGCGTTCTCGATCTTCTACTACGACGTGATCTACACGCTCTGGCTGAAGCGGCGGACCCCGGCGAACACGTTCTGGGGCGGCGTCTGCGGGGCGGCTCCGGTGGTCATCGGGTGGGCCGCGGTGACCGGATCGATCGCCCCGATGGGGTGGGCGTTGTTCGCAGTCGTCTTCTTCTGGCAAATGCCGCACTTCTACGCGCTTGCCATCAAATACAAGGATGACTACGCGCGGGCCGGCATCCCGATGCTTCCCGTGGTGCGCTCGGTGGCCCGGGTGAACTTCGAGATCCTGCTCTACACCGTGCTCACCGTCGCCTCCTCGCTGGCCGCCTGGCCGCTGGGGACCGGGCTGGGGCTCGGCTGGATCTACGGCTCGGCCGCGATGATCACCGGTGTGCTGTTCCTCGGCGAGTCGGTGCGGCTGGTCTACCAGACCCGCAACGGCGGCATGGTGAAGCCGATGCGGCTGTTCCAGCTCTCCATCACCTACCTGACGGTGCTCTTCATGGCGATCGCCGTCGACGCACTGGTCTGAGATCGCGGTCGGTACACACCGCAACGGACAAGTCGCACACGATGCCCGGATTGTGATGCGTGTCAACTACTGTCCGTCACTCGTTCGACGGAATCCGGTAATCGTGCAAATCGGGCGCTATTGGCTTAAAACTATATGTCCTATCGGCAAACCCGCAGGTAACAGGAGTCACAAAAGGGCTCTCGGGTACCACGGGAACCCTCGCTGATTGCTTAGGCTGCGAGACATGGCAGAAGGTTCCGTAATGACGCTGACCTCCGAGATCAAGTCTTTCGCCGCCGGTCACGGCGGCTGCAAGGCGGTCATCGAGTACGTCGGTAAGCGCGGCGCCCGCATCGTCCTCGTCGGCGGGGACGGCGAGTGGTCCGACCAGTTCGCCCAGGACACCGGTGTCGCCCGCGAGGCGTGCGAGCACGCCGGCGTCGAGGTGGAGAACGAGTGGGAGCGCGAACTCCTGGAGCAGATGCGTCCCAGCAACGACCTGTGGCGGTCGATGGCGCGCCGGAGCATGGCGCGCTGATGCCCACCGGCCGCCGGGTCGCCCTGGTCACCTGCGCGGCCTTCCCCGACCTCTGGGACGACGACCACCCGCTGCGCGACGCCCTGCGCTCGCGCGGCGTGGCCGTCGACGCCGTCCGCTGGGACGAGCCGGACGCCGACTGGGCGGGCTACGACCTGGTCGTGGTCCGCTCCCCGTGGGACTACGTCGCCCGCCACGAACAGTTCGTCGCCTGGGCCCGGAGCGTCCCGCGGCTGCTCAACCCGGCGGACATCATCGTCTGGAACACCGACAAGCGGTACATCGGTGAGCTTGCCGCCGCGGGGGTTCCGGTCATCCCGACCGGCTTCGTCGGGCCCGGGGAGGCCTGGACCCCGCCGTCCAGCGGTGAGTGGGTGGTCAAGCCGACAGTCTCGGCCGGCAGCCAGGACACCGCTCGCTACCGCCTGCCCGCTCAAGCGGCGCAGGCTCAGGCGCATGTCGGCAGGCTGACCGCTGAGGGGCGGACCGCGATGGTCCAGCCGTACCTGGCGGCGGTCGCCACCGAGGGGGAGACGGCGCTGCTGTTCTTCCCGGACGAGTCCGGTGAGCTGGCCTTCAGCCATGCCATCCGGAAAGGGCCGATGCTGCGCCAGACCGGCGAGCACGTCATCGACGTGGGCAGCGAGGAGATCACGCCGCGGACGGCATCCGAGGCGGAGCGGGAGGTGGCCCGGCTGGCGCTCACCGCGGTGCCCGGTGGGTCGAAGCGGCTGCTCTATGCCCGGGTTGACGTCATCCCCGGTCCGGATGGGGCGCCGCAGGTCATCGAGCTGGAGCTGAGCGAGCCGGGGCTGTTCCTGCTCACCGCTCCGGGTGCCGCGGACCGTCTGGCCGACGCCGTCCTCGCGCGTCTCTGACCGTCCGCCGGTTCCGGCTTCCACGGTCTGTCGGTACGACCGAGGGCAGCCTGCCTGGGTCGGCGTGCCGACCGCGCCGAACGGCGGCTGTGGACGGGCGCGGCGATTCCTTCTGCACGCGCAGCGGCCGATCGCCGTGACCGGTCGCGCCGGTGGGCGGCGATCGGTCATCGGCCGGCGCGTACGCCATCTGCGATGCGGCCCTGATCTCGATGGTGGCTCGCTATGCGGCCGGAACCGGTTCCGGAGCCGGCGTCGTCGTGGTCTCGAGGTCGCCGGCGACGGCGGCGCGCGTCCGGAGGGACCAGAGGACCGCCAGCGTCGCCCACCAGACCAGGCCGGCGCCGAGCATGTGGGCGGCGACCAGGACGACCGGCAGATGCGTGAAATATTGGACGAAGCCGATGAGACCCTGACCGAGCTCGACGGCGACCAGCACCGCGGCCGCCCGGACCGCGGTGTCCGGAGCCGGGACCGCGCGCAGCGCGAACCACAGCGCCGCCGAGAGGCCGATCAGCAGGAAGACCAGGTCGGCGTGGACCTGGGAGACGGCGGCCGGGTCCAGGCCGTTGCGCTTGGCGCCGCGGTCGCCGGAGTGCGGGCCGCTGCCGGTGACCACCGTGCCGACCGTGATGACCGCCAGGCTGGCCAGGGCGGTGATCGCGGCGAGCGGGCGCAGGGGCGCGGGGACCAGGGCGCGTGGTGCGGCGTCGCCGTCGTCGATCCGGCGCCAGAAGGCGTAGGAGACGGTGATCAGCGCGACCGAGAGCAGGAAGTGCGAGCCGACCACCCACGGGTTGAGGTGGGTGAGCACGGTGATGCCGCCCAGCACCGCCTGCATCGGGACGCCGAGGCCGGCCGCGACCGAGAGGCGGACCAGCGACCGGCGGCGGGGCCGCCGGCCGAGCGCGCCGAGGAAGCCGGCGATGGCCAGGGCGGCCAGCACGAAACCGAGCAGCCGGTTGCCGAACTCGATCGCGCCGTGCACGCCCATCGCGGCGGTCGTCGTGTACGACTCGTCGGTGCATTTGGGCCAGGTGGGGCAGCCGAGGCCGGAGTCGGTGAGCCGGACCGCCGCGCCGGTGACGATCAGCGCGACGTTGGCCACCAGGGTCGCCAGGGCGAGCGGGCGCAGCCAGGCGGCGAACGGGCGGGTGAGGGTCGGCAACAACTTCACCCGGGGAATCGTACGCGCGAATCCGATCTTGATTTTTCCTGCTCCTTGGGCCGGTGTGGTGGATCACCGGGGCCGGGTTTGCAGGCTCCCGAGGAAATACGTAACGTTGGCGTAGTGAAAAACGGTGTGCTGGCCAAAGACGGTGCGGCGGCGTCAGCCGCGGCATCCGACGGCCGCACCCGTGACCGGGTCGCCCGGCTGCTGCTGGAGCGCGGCGCGGCCACCGCGGCCGAGCTCGGCGCCCAGCTCGGTCTCAGCCCCGCGGCGATCCGCAAGCACCTCGACGCGATGCTCGCCGACCACCTGGTCGAGACCCGCGAGGTGCGGCGCACCGGGCCCCGCGGCCGCGGTCGCCCGGCGAAGGCGTTCGTGCTGACCGCCGCCGCCCGGGAGAGCCTGCCGCACCACTACGACAACATCGCCGCCGCGGCGCTGCGCTGGATCGCGCAGCACAACGGGCCGGAGGCGGTCACCGCGTTCGCCGGGTCGCAGATCCGCGCGCTGGAGGACCGCTGCCGCACCGCCCTCGACGAGGCCGGCGCCGACCCGATCACCCGGGCGGAGGCGCTCGCCGACGCGCTGACCGCCGAGGGCTACGCTGCCAGCGCGACCACGATCGCGTCCGGCGGGCAGCTGTGCCAGCACCACTGCCCGGTGGCACACGTGGCCGCCGAGTTCCCTCAGCTGTGCGACGCCGAGACCGAAGTCATCTCCCGGCTCATCGGCACCCACGTGCAGCGCCTCGCCACCATCGCGCACGGCGACGGGGTGTGCACCACGCACATCCCGGCCGGCTCGACGCACAACCCCGCAACCACGGTTAGGACAGATAGCGATGACTGACCAGATCGTCACTCAGGAAGAGCACCTGGCCGCCCTCGGCAAGTACGAGTACGGCTGGGCCGACGCCGACGTGGCCGGTGCCGCCGCGACGCGGGGTCTGTCCGAGGCCGTGGTGCGCGACATCTCCGCGAAGAAGAGCGAGCCGCAGTGGATGCTCGACCTGCGGCTCAAGGGCCTGCGCCTGTTCGACCGCAAGCCGATGCCGAACTGGGGCGCCGACCTGACCGGGATCGACTTCCAGAACATCAAGTACTTCGTGCGTTCCACCGAGAAGCAGGCCGCCTCCTGGGAGGAGCTGCCGGAGGACATCAAGGCGACGTACGACAAGCTCGGCATCCCGGAGGCGGAGAAGCAGCGCCTGGTCGCCGGTGTCGCCGCGCAGTACGAGTCGGAGGTCGTCTACCACGCGATCCGTGAGGACCTCGAGGCGCAGGGTGTGCTGTTCCTGGACACCGACACCGCGCTCAAGCAGCACGAGGACATCTTCAAGGAGTACTTCGGCACGGTGATCCCGGTCGGTGACAACAAGTTCGCCGCGCTGAACACCAGCGTCTGGTCCGGCGGCTCGTTCATCTACGTGCCGAAGGGCGTGCACGTCGACATCCCGCTGCAGGCCTACTTCCGGATCAACACGGAGAACATGGGCCAGTTCGAGCGGACCCTGATCATCGCCGACGAGGGCAGCTACGTGCACTACGTCGAGGGCTGCACGGCGCCGATCTACTCGTCCGACTCGCTGCACTCCGCGGTCGTCGAGATCATCGTGAAGAAGAACGCCCGGGTCCGGTACACGACCATCCAGAACTGGTCGAACAACGTGTACAACCTGGTCACCAAGCGCGCCACCTGCGAGGAGGGCGCGACCATGGAGTGGATCGACGGCAACATCGGCTCCAAGGTGACCATGAAGTACCCCGCCGTCTACATGACCGGCCCGCACGCCAAGGGCGAGGTGCTGTCGATCGCGATGGCCGGCGAGGGCCAGCACCAGGACTCCGGCGCCAAGATGGTGCACGCCGCGCCGCACACCTCCTCGACGATCGTGTCGAAGTCGATCGCCCGGGGCGGCGGCCGCACGTCGTACCGCGGCCTGGTCCAGGTGCTGGAGGGCTCCGCGCACTCGAAGAGCACGGTCAAGTGCGACGCGCTGCTGGTCGACACGATCTCCCGGTCGGACACGTACCCGTACGTCGACATCCGCGAGGACGACGTGAACATGGGCCACGAGGCGACCGTCTCCAAGGTCAGCGAGGACCAGCTCTTCTACCTGATGAGCCGCGGCCTGACCGAGGACGAGGCGATGGCGATGATCGTGCGCGGCTTCATCGAGCCGATCGCCAAGGAGCTCCCGATGGAGTACGCGCTGGAGCTGAACCGCCTGATCGAGCTGCAGATGGAAGGGGCCGTGGGTTAATCACCCGGGCCGACAGCGGACATAAAGGACGAAATGACTACCATCGCCCCGCCGAGCACCAAGTCGCAGGTGCTGCGCTCCTTCGACGTCACCGACTTCCCGGCCCTCACCGGCCTGGAGGAGGAGTGGCGTTTTACCCCGCTGAAGCGGCTGCGTGACCTGGTCAAGGCCACCAAGCTGGACGGCGCGGCCCCGTCGGTGGAGCACGGCGACCTGCCGGCCGGCGTCACGGTGTCCACCGCCGCCGACGTCGACCCGGTGCTCACCCCGTTCGACCGGATCAGCGCCCTGGCCTACGGCTCGGCGGCCACCGTCACCGTGATCGAGGTGGCCGCCGAGGCCGAGCCCACCGAGGCGGCCGTGATCCGGCTGGTCGGCAAGGGCGGCGCGGCCGCGGCCGCGCGCACCGTGGTCCGGGTCGGCCGGTTCGCCAAGGCGACCGTCGTGCTGCAGCAGACCGGCACGGTCACCCTGGCCGACAACGTCGAGGTGATCATCGGCGACGGCGCCCAGCTGACCTTCGTGACGCTGGCCGAGTGGGACACCGACGCGGTGCAGGCCCAGCACGTGAAGTTCCGGGTCGGCAAGGACGCCCGGGTGCAGCACGTGCAGGTCACCCTCGGCGGTGACCTGGTCCGGCAGTTCACCAGCGTGGAGTACGCCGGGCGGGGCGGCGACGCCGAGCTCTGGGGGCTGTACTTCGCCGACGCCGGCCAGCACCACGAGCACCGCCAACTGGTCGACCACAGCGTGCCCGACTGCCGCAGCCACGTGGGGTACCGGGGCGCGCTGCAGGGGACGTCGGCGCACACCGTCTGGGTGGGTGACGTGCTCATCCGCGCGGCGGCCACCGGGACCGACACGTACGAGATCAATCGGAACCTGATCCTCACCGACGGGGCCCGGGCCGACTCGGTGCCCAACCTGGAGATCGAGACCGGTGAGGTGGCCGGCGCCGGGCACGCCAGCGCGACCGGGCGGTTCGATGACGAGCAGCTGTTCTACCTGATGGCTCGCGGCATCCCCGAGGGCGAGGCGCGCAAGCTGGTGGTCCGCGGCTTCTTCGCCGAGCTGATCAACAAGATCCCGGTCGAGGAGCTGCGCGAGCGGCTCGGCGACGCGATCGAGGCCCGTCTGGTGGAGGCCGGGGCATAGTGAGCTTCGAGAACGTCGGGCCGGCGTCCGACATCGCGAAAGGCACCGCGCTCCGGGTGGAGGTCGACGGCGTCGAGATCGCGGTGGTGCACGCCGACGACGACACCTTCTACGCGGTCCGTGACGAGTGCAGCCACGCCTCGGTGGCGCTCTCCGAGGGCGAGGTCGACGGGTGCACGCTGGAGTGCTGGCTGCACGGCTCCCGCTTCGACCTGCGCACCGGCGAGCCCTCCGGACCGCCCGCCATCGACCCGGTGGCGGTCTACCCCGTCGAGATCCGCGACGGAGACATCCACGTTTCCACGACACCGAGCAATGGAGTACAGCCGTGAGCACCCTGGAGATCCGCGACCTGCAGGTTTCGGTGAAGCTGCCCGATGGTGAGCTGAAGCCGATTCTGGCCGGGGTCGACCTCACCATCACGTCCGGCGAGACGCACGCCATCATGGGCCCGAACGGCTCCGGCAAGTCCACCCTGGCGTACTCCATCGCCGGTCACCCGAAGTACGAGATCACCGGCGGGTCGGTGACCCTGGACGGGCAGGACGTGCTGGCGCTCAGCGTCGACGAGCGGGCCCGCGCCGGCCTCTTCCTGGCCATGCAGTACCCGGTCGAGGTCCCCGGCGTCTCGGTCGCGAACTTCCTGCGCACCGCCAAGACCGCGATCGACGGCGAGGCGCCGAAGCTGCGCACCTGGGCCGGCGAGCTGCGCGGTGCCATGGAGAAGCTGCAGATGGACCCGTCGTTCGCGCAGCGCAACGTCAACGAGGGCTTCTCCGGCGGTGAGAAGAAGCGGCACGAGATCATGCAGCTCGAGCTGCTCAAGCCGAAGATGGCGATCCTCGACGAGACCGACTCCGGCCTCGACATCGACGCGCTGCGGATCGTCAGCGAGGGTGTCAACCGGGTGCGCGAGACCGGCGAGACCGGCTTCCTGCTGATCACCCACTACACCCGGATCCTGCGCTACATCAAGCCGGACTTCGTGCACGTCTTCGTCGGCGGCAAGATCGTCGAGGAGGGCGGCCCGGAGCTGGCCGAGGAGCTCGAGGTCTCCGGTTACGAGAAGTTCCTGGCCAAGGCCTGAGGAGAGACTCGATGAGCTACGACGTCGCGCGGGTGCGCAAAGACTTCCCGATCTTCGAGCGGGAGGTGAACGGCCACCCGCTGGTCTACCTGGACAGCGCCAACACCTCGCAGAAGCCGGTGCAGGTGCTCGACGTCATGCGCGCGCACCAGGAGCGGCACAACGGCAACGTGTCCCGCTCGGTGCACACGCTCGGCACCGAGTCGACCGAGATGTACGAGGGCGCCCGCGCCAGGATCGCGTCGTTCATCGGCGCGGGCACGCCCGACGAGGTGATCTTCACCAAGAACTCCACCGAGGCGATCAACCTGGTCGCGCACGCGGCCGGCTCGTTCCTGCGGCTGGGCCCCGGTGACGAGATCGTCATCTCCGAGATGGAGCACCACTCCAACCTGGTGCCGTGGCAGCTGCTCTGCGAGCGGACCGGCGCCACGCTGCGCTGGTTCGGCATCACCGACGAGGGCCGGCTCGACGAGTCCGAGCTGGACGCGCTGGTCAATGAGCGCACCAAGCTCGTCTCGGTCGTGCACATGTCCAACGTGCTCGGCACGATCAACGACGTGACCCGGCTCGTCGAGCGGGCCCGGCAGGTCGGCGCGCTGGTCATGCTGGACGCGTCCCAGTCGGTGCCGCACCTGCCGATCGACGTGCGGGCGCTCGGCGTCGACTTCATCGCGTTCACCGGGCACAAGATGCTCGGCCCGACCGGGATCGGCGTGCTCTGGGGCAGGTTCGACCTGCTCGCGCAGATGCCGCCGTTCCTGGCCGGCGGCTCGATGATCGAGACGGTCACGATGGCGAAGACGACGTACGCGCCGCCGCCCGCCCGGTTCGAGGCCGGCACGCCCCCGATCACCGAGGCGATCGGGCTGGGCGCCGCCGTCGACTACCTGACCGCGCTGGGGATGGACAACATCCACCGGCACGAGCAGGACATCACGGCGTACGCGTTGGAACAGCTCGGATCGGTCCCGGGGGTCCGGATCTTCGGCCCCGCGTCTCCGGTGGGACGCGGCGGCACCGTGTCGTTCGGCGTCGACGGGGTGCACCCGCACGACGTCGGGCAGGTCCTGGACGCGCTCGGCGTCGAGGTGCGGGTCGGGCACCACTGCGCGCGGCCGGTGTGCGTGCGCTTCGCGGTGCCGGCGATGACCCGGGCCTCGTTCTACCTCTACACGACCACGGAGGAGATCGACGCCCTGGCGCGCGGTCTCGACCAGGTGCGGAAGGTGTTCGGCTGATGCTGCTCGACGCGCTGTACCAGGACATCATCCTGGACCACTACAAGCACCCGCATGGGCGTGGGCTGCGGGATCCTTTCGATGGCGAGGCGCATCACGTCAATCCGACGTGCGGCGACGAGATCACCGTCCGGGTCAGTTCCGACTTCTCGGATATCTCCTACGACGGGTTGGGTTGCTCGATCAGCCAGGCGTCCGCCTCGGTGCTGCACGAGCTGCTGCAGGGCAAGGACGCGGCGACCGTCGCCGAGATCCACCACGCGTTCGTCGAGCTGATGCAGAGCCGTGGCGCCATCGAACCCGACGAGGACGTGCTCGGCGACGGGATCGCCTTCGCGGGCGTCGCGAAGTTTCCGGCCCGGGTCAAATGTGCCCTGCTGCCGTGGATGGCATTCAAGGACGCGGCGGTACGGGCCGGCGTCGAGGTGGGCGCGAGCCCGGAGGTGAAGGCATGAGCGATACCGAATCCGTTCAGACCGTGGCCCACGGCCACGCCCACCACGACCACGATGGTCACGGGCACGAGGGCCACAACCACGGGGATCACGGCCACGACCACGGGCATGACCACGCCGCCGGTGGTCCCGGGCACGACCACGGGCACGACCACGGGCATGGGCATTCGCACGCGGCCGAGGGGGACACCGCGCGGACCGTGGCGTCGGCTCCGGCCGGCGTGACGTCGGCCGCTGACGACGAGGTTCCGGCGTGGCTGGCGCAGGAGCGGGCCGCTGCGGCCGCCTCCGGCGAGCCGGTCGAGGTCCCGGCTGCCGGCGTGTCGGCCGGGGCCGCCGCCGGCGATTCGGCCAACGGTGACTCGGCGAACGGTGACTCGGCTGCCGGTGACCCGGTCGCCGGTGTCGCGGTCGCCGGTGTCGCGGTCGCCGGTGTCGCGGTCGCCGGTGAGAAGGCGGCGCCCGGGAAGAAGGCCTCGGTCGACGACGTCGAAGAGGCGATGAAGGACGTCGTCGACCCCGAGCTGGGGATCAACGTCGTCGACCTGGGCCTGGTCTACGGCGTGCACGTCGACGACGACAACGTGGTCACCCTGGACATGACGCTGACCTCGGCGGCCTGCCCGCTGACCGACGTGATCGAGGACCAGACCCGCCAGGCGCTGACCACCGGCCCGGGTGGCGGCCTGGTCCAGGACTTCCGGATCAACTGGGTGTGGCTGCCGCCGTGGGGCCCCGACAAGATCACCGACGACGGCCGCGAGCAGCTGCGCGCCCTCGGCTTCAACGTCTGACACCGACACGACGAAGGCGGTGCCCCGGATTCGGGGTGCCGCCTTTCGTCGTGGTGAGGGTCTACCGGCGGATGGCGAAGTAGCGACGTGGTGATGATCGGTGGAAGGTTTCCGGCGGATGGCGAAGTCGCGACGTTTCAGGGTGAATATGCCATTTCTGGAGGGACGCGGCGTTTCCGGTGGTAGAAACCGGGGATGACTCCGACTCCGCCCTTCTCCGAGCTTGTCACGCTGGTCGAGGAGCGTTCCGCGGCGCTGCGGGAGGCGGCCGCCGCCGCGCCGGACATGGGAGCCCGGGTGCCGGGCTGCCCGGACTGGTCGCTGCGTGATCTGGTCGCGCACCTCGGCGAGGTGCAGCGTTTCTGGGCGCTGGTGGTGACCGAGGCGGACCCGTCCGGGCCGCCGCCCCGGGAGCGGTACGGCAGCACGTTCCCGCAGAGCGACCTGCTGGAGTGGTTGGGCGAGTCGACCCGGCTGCTCGGGGCCGCCCTGCGCGCCGCCGGGCCGGACACGCCGTGCTGGGCGTGGTGGCCGGTCGAGGCGGCGCCGCACACGGTGGCCGCGGTGGCCCGGCATCAGGTGCAGGAGGCCGCGGTGCACGCCTTCGACGCGATGGAGGCGCTCGGCAAGGCGGAACCACTGCCGGCCGCGATCGCCGTCGACGGGGTCAGCGAGTTCCTGGCGACCGGCCTCGGTTCGCGCGGCGCCTGGCCGCACCGCCCGGCCCGGGTCCAGTACCAGGCCGTCGAAGGCCCCTCCTGGACCCTCGACCTGTCCCCGGCCGGCGCCACCGCCGACCCGGCGGCCAGCGGCGAACCCGTCACCCGTGTCCATGGCACCGCCAGCGACCTGGTCCTGCACCTCTACCGCCGCATCCCGCTGGACGCCGTCCGCATCGACGGCGACCGCGAGGTCGCCACCCAAATCAACGCCTGGTCGTAGTCCCAACGCCACCGACCCGGCGGCCCGGCCACCCGCGGGCACGTCGGCCCGGGCATGGCGGGCCCCGGCGCCTCCGCCCGCGGTTCCTCCGAGCAACCTCGCTTCCCGGTTGATCACGGGTCGTGCCTGTCCGCCCGGCGCCGCGGTGCGCTCCCGGGGCGGCACGCCGCCGTCCGGGATCCGGGCGCCGCGGAACGCGGATCATCAGGCGGCGTGCCGCGCGGCCCGCTCGTAGGTCGCGATCGCGGACTCGGTGACCGCGCCGGGTGCCGGCCCGGCGCCGGGGGAGCGCTCGACGGCGCGGGCGATGCCGCGCATCAGGGTCAGCGCCGGCCCGGTGCCGGGGGAGCGCTCGACGGCGCGGGCGATGCCGCGCATCAGGGTCAGCGCCGGCCCGGTGCCGGGGGAGTGCTCGACGGCGCGGGCGATGCCGCGCATCAGGGTCAGCGCCGGCTCGGCGTCCACGAGGTGTCGACCGGCTCCTCCCGGGGCAGCCAGCCGTCGTCGATCCGCAGGTTGTCGTCGTGCACCACGTATTCCTGCTCGACCGAGACGATGTCGTGGCCGGCGTCCCGCAGCGCGGCGACCAGGCGGTCCAGCCGCGAGGTGGCCGACGCCAGCCCGACGCGATGGCAGCGCTGGTTGACGAAGCGGATCTCGGCGCCGTCGGCGGAACGCTTCAGGGCGTTGCGGGACAGCCGCGCCCCGTGCGGCTCGACGAGGTCGGTCAGCGCGATCAGATCGGCCATCCCGGGTGGGAGGCGCAGCTTCAGATGGTGCTCGAAATAGCGGTAGGCGGGCTGGTCGGCGGCGGCCTCGTCGTGCTGCGGCACCCCGTCGGTCCACGGCGACGCCTCGATTTTCACCCGGGTGGGGGTGATCCCGGCCTCGCGCAGCCGCCGGCACCACTGGTGGGCGACGTCGAGCCGGTCGGCGAGACCACCGCTGCCGCGCAGGGTGAGCATCGGCTGCGAGGTCGTCACGCCGCGATCCAGCTCGATGTGCAGGAACGTGAGGCCGTGCTCGGCGGCGAACGCGGCCAGCGCCGCCACCTGCCCGGCCCCGGCGGTCAGGTGGGTCTCGAAGTCACCGGTGAACGCAACCACGGTCGTGAGCCTAGACCGGCCCACCGACAATTCCGCGCGATCGACGGTCCCGGCGGGGGGACGGGCGCGGCGGGTCCCCAGTGGATCGACGTTCGCGCATAGGATTTCCGGGTGGACACCTTCATCGCCCCCGACGGTCTCCGGCTGGCCCTGCACCGCGCCGGCTCCGGCGACCCGCTGGTCTGCCTCCCCGGCGGCCCCATGCAGGCCTCCACCTATCTCGGCGACCTCGGCGGCCTGTCCGCCCACCGTCTGCTGCTCATCCCGGATCTGCGCGGCACCGGCGACTCGCCGCCGCCGGACGATCCGGACACCTACCGCTGCGACCGTCAGGTGCCCGACATCGAGGCGCTGCGCCAGCGGGTCCGCCTGGAGCGTTTCGACCTGCTGGGCCACTCGGCCGGCGCGAGTCTGGCGCTGCTCTACGCTGTCGCGCACCCCGACCGCGTACGCCGGCTGATCCTCGTCAATCCGAGCCCCCGGGCGGTCTCGCTGGAGATCAGCGACCTGGACCGGCGGCGGGTCGCCGAGGAGCGGCGCGCGGAGCCGTGGTTCCCGGAGGCGTTCGCCGCCCTGGAACGGATCCAGACCGGTCAGGCCACCGCTGCCGACGGCCGGGCGCTGGCCCCGTTCATCTACGGCCGCTGGGATGCCGGGACGCAGGCCTATTCGGCCCGCGAGGCCGATCAGAAGAACCGGGTCGCGGCCGCGGCCTACAACGCCGAGGGCGCTTTCGACCCCGCGGCCGTACGGGCCGGGCTCGCCGCCCTGCAAGCCTCTGTGCTGCTGATCTCCGGGGAGATGGACCTGCAGCTGCCGCCGAAGTCAGCCGCCGAGTACGCCGGCCTGTTCCCGCACGCCGAGTTGGCGATGGTGCCGGGCGGCGGTCATTTCGCGTGGCTCGACGATCCCGACTGGTTCACCCAGAAGGTCGCCGGATTCCTCCGCGGCGCCTGACCTTTCGCGGTCAGACGGTGGCCGCCGCCCGGGCGCGCCTCAGGTACTCGTCAGCAGCCGGACGGCGAGCACGGCGATCACCACGCTGGACGACAGGGCGGTGATCAACCGGCCGCGCGGCCCGGTGAGCAGCCGCCCGATCAGCGAGCCGCCGCCGGCGATCAGCAGTTGCCAGCTCGCCGAGGCCAGGAACGCGCCGAGCACGAACCACGGCCCGCCGCCGGCGCCGCCGTCGGCCAGCACCAGCGCCGCGAAATAGATCACGGTCGCCGGGTTCAACAGGGTCAAACCCAGGATTGCGGCGTACGCGCGCAGCGGCGTCGTGGGGCGCTCATCGCGGGCCCCGGTGCTCGGGTGGCGGATCGCGCCCCACGCCGTCCAGCCCGCCAGTGCCAGCAGGACCAGCGCGCCGAGCCAGCGCAGCGGACCGGCGATCGGGGCGATCACCCCGGCCACCGCCGCGCCCCCGGCGACCGCGACGCACGCGTACACCCCGTCCGCGGTGGCCGCGCCGAGGCCGGCGGCCGCGCCGACCCGCAGCGAGGTGCGGGCACTGAGCCCGGCGATGAGGGCACCGATCGCGCCGACCGGCACCGCGATCCCGTATCCGGCGACGACGCCGGCCAGGAACGGGGCGCTCATGACCGCTGGCCGGGCACCGCCGTTCCGTGCCGGGCCGGCTGCTGTCGCGCGGGCCGGACGTCGGCGGCGACAGGGATGGCGGGGAAGGCTCTCAGCACGGTCACGGCGTCATCATGCGACCCGCCAGGCCCGCCGGGCCAGCGATTTTCCGCCCGGCGAGCCGGTTGCCGCCAGGCCGGCGGGGCACCCGGGTGCCCAGGGTCGCCTACCCCGGGCTTCTTCCCGGCGACGGTGTGTCACGGTTAGGGTCCGATCATGGGTGTGGTCGCCGAACTGATCCTGATCCGGCACGGGCAGAGCCTGGCCAACGTGCTCTTCCCGCAGGCCGACGAGGGGGAACTGCTGGAGATCGCGCTGAGCGGGCCGGACGCCGAGGTGCCGCTCACCGAGCGGGGCGAGGCGCAGGCCCGGGCGGTCGGTGCCTGGCTGGCCGGGCAGCCGGCGGACGCCCGTCCCGAGGTGGTGGTGACCTCGCCGTATCTGCGGGCCCGGGAGACCTGGCGGATCGCGGCGCGAGCGGCGGGCGTGGCGCTGCCGGAACCGCGTACCGACGATCGTCTCGTCGATCGTCTGCTCGGAGATCTGGAGATGCTGACCCGGGCCGCGGTGGCCGCCCGGTTCCCCGGGGAGGCGGCGCGGCTGGCCGAGGCCGGCCCGTGGGAGTACTGCCCGCCCGGCGGGGAGTCGTTCGCGGACATCCGGGTGCGGCTGACGTCGTTCCTGGATGATCTGCACCGTGCGCACGCCGGCCGGCGCGTGCTCGTGGTGGCGCACGACGCGGTGGTGCTGATGACCCGCGCCGTCATCGAGGATCTGGACTGGGAAGAGCTGGCCGCGGTGGAGAAGTCCGCGGGCGCGGTGCGCAACGCGTCGATCACCCGGTTCACCGACGACGGTGGAACCCTCCGGCTCGACCGGTACAACGTGATCGACCACCTCCCACCGGCCTGACTCTTGGACAACATATCGACCTGTGTCTTCCAAAGGCCGCTTTGCACGGATAGGTTGGTTCGATGCCCGCAGGTCGTCGTACAGTGGCGAACCCGGAGAAGGAACCGAGGGTGAGGCGAGGACTGGCCGGCCTGCTCGCCGCTGAGGCGATCTCCCTGCTCGGCAGCCGGATCACCTTCGTGGCGCTGCCCTGGCTGGTGCTGACCAGCACCGGGTCGGCGCTGCTCGCCGGTGTCGCCGGCTTCGCCGAGATGCTGCCGTACGTGCTGGCCGGGCTGCTCGGCGGCCCGATCGTGGACCGGGCCGGACCGCGTCCCACCGCGGTCGCCGCCGACGTGGCCAGCATGATCGCGGTCATCGGCATCCCGGTCCTCTACGCCACCGGGGCGGTGCCGTACCACACGCTGCTCGTCCTGATCGCCGTGGCCGGGGCGCTGCGCGGCTTCGGCGACACGGCCAAACGGGCGCTGCTGCCCCGGGTGATCGCGGCCGCCGGGCTGAGCACCGAACGCGGCACCACGCTGTACGACGGGATCAGCCGGGTCGCCACGCTGCTCGGGCTGCCGCTGGCCGGGCTGCTGGTGGCGGCGGCCGGCCCGGCCCGGGTGCTGCTCGCCGACGCCGCCTCGTTCGGCGCCTGCGCCCTGCTGATCACACTGTTCGTCCGGGCCGGCTCGACCGGCCAGCCGCCCGCCGACGACGAGGAGGGCGGGTACGCGGCGGCGCTGCGCTGCGGATTCCGCCATGTGCGACAGGATCGGCTGATCATCGGGATCATGTCGATGCTGTTCGTGACGAACCTCTTCGACCAGGCGTACGCCACGGTTTTCGTCCCGGTCTGGGTCCGCGAGGGCCCGCACGGGCCGGCCGCGCTCGGCGTGCTGGGCAGCGCCTTCGGGATCGGGGCGGTGGCCGGCAACATCCTCTGGACGATCGTCGGTCCCCGGCTGCCGCGCCGCTCCACCTTCGCCGTCTGCTTCCTGCTCGGCGGGCCGGCGCAACTGTTCGCCCTGTCGCTGAGCGACCGTCTGTGGCCGGTCCTGGCGATCGCCGCGCTGGCCGGGACACTGATGGCGTCGATCAATCCGATCCTGCTGGCCGCCGTCTACGAACGGGTGCCGGTCCGGATGCAGGGCCGGGTGATGAGCGTGCTGATCGCCTTCTCCTGGGCCGGCATCCCGCTCGGCGGCGTGCTCGGCGGCTGGGCCGCCGACGACCTCGGCCTGCGCACCGGGGCGCTGCTCGCCGGCATCGGATATCTGCTGGTCACGCTCGCCCCGTTCGTCTCCTCGGCGTGGCACGCGCTGGACGAGCACCGGGCGCCCGGCCGGGTTGCCGAGCGCGGCGAGCCGTCACTGACGTCTGCGGGATGAATCTTATCGGCGACGCGATGAGCGTCGGATCGGTTGTTCGATGAGCCTCATCGGCGACGCGATGAGCGTCGGATCGGTTGTTCGATGAGCCTCATCGGCGACGCGATGAGCGTCGGATCGGTTGTTCGATGAGCCTCATCGGCGACACGATGAGCGCCGGACCGGTCGTTCGATGAGCCTCGCACACGGGCCGGCTGAACCTACAGGTGCTTGGCGGCCTCCCGGAGGGAGAGCGGCGACAGGCGCGCGGCGTGGGCGGTCAGGTAGGCCCGCACCGCTTGGGGGTCAGTGCGGGCGTAGTGCCGCAGCGCCCAGCCGATCGCCTTGCGGACGAAGAAATCCGGGTGGCCGGCCTGCCGGGTGCAGTAGTCGAAGAGCCGGTCGGTGTCCGTCGCCGCGCCGTAGTGCAGCTGGTGCAGGATCGCGGTGCGGATCAGCCACAGATCGTCGGCGGCCGACCAGTCGTCCATCCGGCGGCACAGCTCGGGATGTCGGCGGACCAGGCCGCCGGTGAAGTGGGTGGCGAGCGGGTCGACCGTGTCCCACCACGATTTCGTGGTGATCAGCTCCTCGGCGAGGGCGAGGGAACCCGGGCTGGTGGCCGGCAGGCCGGCGGTTAGGAAGTCGCAGGCGAACTGCTGGAACTCCCGCTCGTCGCGAGCCCAGCAGGCCCGGGCGATGTCAACCAGGACCGCCTCGTCGGGGCGGGGCAGGCCGGCCAGGACGGCGCGGGCGGCGGCACGGCGGGCAGTCGCGCTCAGGCCGAGGAACCGGAACTGATCGCGCATGTAGGCCGCCATCGCCGGGGCCCGCACCGGGTCGCGGGCCGCCTCGAAAGCCGTGGTCAGCCGCGCCATCACCACCTCGGTCAAGCTCATGCCCGGATCCTGCCACCGGGGTCCGACAAAAAACCACGACCGCGCCGCGGGGCGGGGCCGGCCCGGATCCTGCCACTGGGTCCGACGAGAATGGCGACCGCGCTGCGGCGCGGGGCCGGATCCTGCCACTGGGCCCGATGAGAATGGTGACCGCGCTGCGGCGCGGGGCCGGATCCTGCCACTGGACCCGATGAGAATGGCGACCGCGCTGCGGCGCGGGGCCGGATCGTGCCATCGGGATCCGAGTAGAACGGTGACCCTGCCGCGGGGCGGGAGCGGGCCGGATGCGGCCGCCGTAGGGTGGCGAGAATGGGTGAACGGCCGGCCGCCGGTGGCGGGAAATGGGTGGATGTGGCGCCCGAGCGGGTGGGGCGCTGGCTGGAGAACTTCGGTACCCGGCACGGGCCGTACCGGGAAATCGGCTTGACCTTGATCGCCGCCGACGGGGCCGAAGCGTCGCTGCACGCCCCGCCCGGCGTGGGGGAGCCGGCGACGGTGGCCGAGCTGACCGCCGCCGCCCTGGCGCCGCGCCGGTTCGGGTTGCTGCTGGCGCGTAAGGGGGCGGTCGCGGCCGGGGTGGTGGACGGCGGCGAGCTGGTGATGTCCAAGGTGGACACGCACTATGTGCAAGGCCGGACAGCGGCCGGTGGCTGGTCGCAGCAGCGTTTCGCGCGCCGGCGGGACAATCAGGCCAAAGCGGCCGCCGCGGACGGTGCCGGGATCGTCGGACGCATCCTCCTGCCCGAGGTGCGTACGCTGACGGCCCTGGTCACCGGCGGCGACCGGGCCGCCGTGGAGGCGATCCTCGCCGACCGGGTCCTGGCCCCGCTGGCCGCGCTGCGGGCCGGCCGCCTGCTGGACGTCCCGGAGCCGCGCCACGCCGTGCTGGTCTCGGCGATCGCGATGGCCCGCGCGGTCCCGATCCTGATCCGTGAGCCCTGACCGCCCCGGACCCTCCCGCGGGAACGGCTCCGGTCGCCCGGGTTCCGCGACGGGCGGCGGCTCCGGTCGCCCGGGTTCCGCGACAGGGAACGGCTCCGGCCGCCGTCCCGCGCCAGGTGCGGGTCGGCGGCCGGATGTCCGGAGCGCGGCGGCGGTCAGTCGCCCTCGTTGACCGCCCCCGGCGCGAACGTGTCGCACTTCGTCGGGTCGCCCGAGTCGTAGCCGGTGCGGAACCACTTCTGCCGGTCGGCGGACGTCCCGTGGGTGAACTCGGCCGGGTTGACCGTGCCGCCGCCGCGCT